>JBBFLA010000146.1:0-505 GCA_037481795.1 Spirochaetota bacterium | reverse complement strand
GTTGCTATCTTTATTGCATCTTCTCTGCTAAACCCAACATCCTGAGCCCATCGTAATGTACCATATTCGTCATTTCCAAAATGCACCCGATCATCCCATTTCCCATCCGGGTCTATATACATCACTGGATTGTTACTTGCATATATGAACATTGCCAGATTAGACGATTTAAACACTCCCCCTGCAGGTAATTTCTCATTGTTTTTCTTATTACCTATTGGTATAAATTTTATAAACGCCGGATCCGTTGATATCCACCTACTCATCCGTGCATCGTAATACCGTGCGCCAAAGTAATACAGCCCCGACTCTTTATAAATAAAACAAAATCTGCTTACTATCAATTTATAAATAAAATCAATAGTAAAATTTTATTTTATGTTTATAATAGCAAGTGGATATTTAAATTCTAATAATCCACTTTTTTCCATTTCTCTTCGATTAAAATTTTCCCCATAAAATATAATTGATTTCCTATCGCCGTTATATATGATTTCAACCTTGC
>JBBFLA010000145.1:0-527 GCA_037481795.1 Spirochaetota bacterium | reverse complement strand
AGGCAATTTTTCAATAAGTGTTCTGGCAAGTGAACGATTTGGATACTTTGTAATATGTTCGGAAATCAACTCCTTAGCTATTTTTTTATCCCGTTCTGCAATCTTTGAAACTGCCCAAGCAGCAAAATCAAAAACAATATCATTATTTAGTTTATATTTCTCTAGAGCATTCGATATTGAGGCAGTAAAGTTTTGCTTTACCACTTCAGTGTTTTTATCTTTTGAAAAAATCTCAGATAGAGAACGCAACATAAGTAGAGAAGGTTGGTCGGGATAGCTTTCAAGATAGCGTGACACTTGCCCTCGAAGCTCAGCAGCGTCATTGGGCGAACACACTTTGCTAAAGACATCCCTGCATTTTATTATGCCAGCATTCTCATCATTAATAATTTCTTCTAATACCTCTGAATATTCAGTTGCTTCCAGGTATCGCAAGATTCGTTGCCGTATAGTTTCATCAGTAGGAGAGCCGCTGCAGGCAAGCAACATTTCATAAAAAGCACGTCTTCTACCACCTTCAATTACAT
>JBBFLA010000144.1:0-542 GCA_037481795.1 Spirochaetota bacterium | reverse complement strand
CAATATCCTGAAATTAAGCCAAAGAAGAAATTCATTAAACGAATATATATTGCTGTTATGCTGTGGGTGGTTGGCCGAGCCATTCAGGCTGCAGCAAAGGTTGACAAAGAAGTAAAAGAAGAATTTGCAAAACGAAAAGATAATTTTTTATTAAAGATGTGGATATGGCCAAATGGACCTACAATGTATGTTGGCAAAACTAAAGATGGCAAGGTAAAATACCTGGGGTGGAAGGATAAAGGTTATAAACCTACATTAACCATGACTATAAAAAGTGTTGAAGCTGCAATGCTTCTTTTTACATTCCAGGAAGGGACTGCAATCTCAACTGCACGCAATAGACTGGTTGTAGATGGTGATTTGCCTGACGCCTGCGCACTGGTGAGGATATTGAATATAGTTGAAGTTTATTTACTGCCAAAAATTATTGCAAAGCTAGCCGTTAAACGATATCCCAAATGGTCACAAATGAATCCTTTCAGAAAACATTTTGGCAGAATACTTATCTATGTTCGTGCATTTACATTCTAAATAAATCAAGC
>JBBFLA010000143.1:0-562 GCA_037481795.1 Spirochaetota bacterium | reverse complement strand
ATCCCGGGAAACATGATACACCGCAAGAAATACCTTTGATGCAAAGTGGTACTAGCAAATAGAATAAAGAAATTATAGATGGTAAAAATACAATATAATATATTTTCTTTATATCAAAGAGGCTTGTTATTATCCAGGTGTATCGCATCACCATAAGTGGCGGAACAATAAAAATTACTGGAATTGAAGCAATACTTACATAGTACCCAATAGCGGAACTATCGAACAAACCTGAGGAATAGATGCATATTTGCAGAAGCCAAATTCCTAAGCCAAAGAATGAAACTGCATATAGCTTATTAATGGTAACAATTTTTTTTTGTACAAACTGCCCCAGGGCAATAATCACTGAAAAAACTGCGCCATAGAACATAAAAAAATGTAATATTGACTCGCTGCTCATATATATACTCAAATTTATATAATTATAATTTTAAAAATATAAAATTTTCAAAGTTATAACTCTGAAAGACTTTGAAACATATAAATGATATACTCTGTATAGTATTATACAATACCATCCGGTCGTTATCTTGCTTTACCGGATGTAACCTATCATGGG
>JBBFLA010000142.1:0-567 GCA_037481795.1 Spirochaetota bacterium | reverse complement strand
CGACTCATTAACAAAACTTCTGTAAGAGAAATGCTTTACTCCTAACTCGAAAAACTTCCCCGCTGATAGGGGATTGCGACCATCTGTACGAATAATCCTTAATTCCGAGCTTCTTAAGCTCTCGAAAAACTTCCCCGCTGATAGGGGATTGCGACCCGTCCTTTACAAACTCTCGATACGCATAGATGGTGATACCCAGCTCGAAAAACTTCCCCGCTGATAGGGGATTGCGACTTGAGTATTTTGACCTCAGCCGAGGGTGGTGGGAGCACCCTCGAAAAACTTCCCCGCTGATAGGGGATTGCGACTACAAAGCTCTCAGGGCCCACTACCCCGAACATTTGTATTACCTCGAAAAACTTCCCCGCTGATAGGGGATTGCGACTAGCATTTCACACCGAGCCTATTAAGTTCGCTTGGCTTTCCTCGAAAAACTTCCCCGCTGATAGGGGATTGCGACATTATGTATTCGAACATTTTCGGGTCTGTTCCGTGCCCCTCGAAAAACTTCCCCGCTGATAGGGGATTGCGACGTCTCTCTCCAGGCCTTGAACCCCCTGGCAACAA
>JBBFLA010000141.1:311-570 GCA_037481795.1 Spirochaetota bacterium | reverse complement strand
TCGTACTTTCTCTATCTCTCTGGTTAATTCTAATCGCACCTGTTCTATCTCTTTTGTTAATTTGAGCTCTGTAATACGTAAATCTTCTCTGGTAGCAAGCTGGTTATTGCTTATTGCCTGCTTCACTTTCTCTATAAACTCTGATAACACCTTTGCTTTTACTTCATCATCCTTAAACGCTTTGTATATCTTAATTGCATATCCCATCGGACCTCTCCTCTTCTTTGTTGCTGCTATAATATACTCCTGTTACATACTA
>JBBFLA010000141.1:0-301 GCA_037481795.1 Spirochaetota bacterium | reverse complement strand
CTACCTGTCAAGATTTTTCGTGCAGCTTGTCTATAATTATCCTGACAGAAGTGAAATTTTACTTAATCAATCCAATTACTTTAGCTATAAATTCCAGTGCATTTTGATTTAAAAATATGATTGCAAAGAGCAATGTTACAAAATAAATACTAAACTTCTTATTCATCTGCTCCATCTTTAACAAAAGCTCCGCTTTGTCTTTCTCTGTCTTTTCGTATAATGCTTCAATTTTCCCAGATAATTCGGCTTTGTCTTTTTCTGTCTTTTCATATAATACATCAATTTTCCCTAACAATTCAGC
>JBBFLA010000140.1:0-588 GCA_037481795.1 Spirochaetota bacterium | reverse complement strand
AGTGGGATTTGGGGGTCAGAGCATAAGAAATAACAGGATGGGTAAAATACTTTAGGATAAATAAAAACATAGAGTCAGAGCCGCACCCTCCCCATCTCTTCAGTCTCTTCGTAAGACAAACATATGCATCATGCAGAGTGCGCAGAGTGCACTGAGTTATTAGAGAGATAGTGGGGTTTGGGGGTCAGAGCATAATAAGTGGATCCTGAATCACGTTCAGGATGACTTGCGCCTATACGTCATTCCGGGCTTGACCCGGAATCTTTATCCTCACCATTGTAGTACCTGAATCATTCCTGAAATAAATTCAGAACTTGGTTCAGGATGACACTCTATTAATCACTACAAAACCCCCAAGGGGTGATATTACTGTAAAGGGTCAGAACCTTAATAGATAGGTTAATACGAAAAAACTTAATGATGTCAGAGTATACTATCATGAAGGTTAAGATATAAAAAATGATGAAATAAGGTTTATCGCATACAGCGATGTATCTTATTTTTATAAACTATACCCTACGCTACCTGTTGTGTATGGTTTTTTCCTAATTATCTAAAAGTAATTTTCCCAATACATGTTGAACTTCT
>JBBFLA010000139.1:0-631 GCA_037481795.1 Spirochaetota bacterium | reverse complement strand
GTCAACAAGCTCATTCCACCAGAAAAGCCATTGCGCTTTTATCTTGTAGGTTGTGGCATCATCAAAATTAAATTTTTGCATGTTATACACAGTTTCAGCGCTGTACAAAGGTACTATAAGTAAAAAAAGGGTGGCGATAGTTACCAGTAGTAAAACCAATTGTTTCATATAATGTACCTTGGGTTATAATAATGAAGCTAATAGGGAGTATACAGTGTGAGGTAAAATATTGCAATAGAAATATAGAGGCCGTCTTAAAAATAAACTGTGGGACTTGCAATGATCAGGGTGCAATGTCATTGCGAACGTAGCGCCTGTGCTGAGTGCTTCGACAAGCTCAGCAACCATGCTTCGACAAGCTCAGCAACCGCCTGCCCTGAGCTTGTCGAAGGGAAGCAATCTCAATGCCGCAGAAGATGAGATTGCTTCGTCACTTTGTTCTTCGCAATGAAGCGGGTGGAAAGCCGTTGCAAAGGGGGTGTCTTTTATGACACCCCTCTAAAAAACAGTTATATTTAAAAACCAATTTCGTAATTTACTGCAAAGAAGAACTGCGCATAGCCAGAGCCAGCAACTGCATCTTGAGTAAATATTTTAATCTCAGTTGCTTGTACATCCATTCGTAAACCAA
>JBBFLA010000138.1:0-632 GCA_037481795.1 Spirochaetota bacterium | reverse complement strand
GGTAAATCCATGCAAAAGCAAAATCCCCGTTTCAGAAGATTTTTTATTACAATATGCTGCTGCTTTTACCGGCGGTGTAATAATTTGTTTTTTTGAATTCATACAGTAAAACCACATATAAAATATTATTGAGAAACACTATTAATTGCTCATCACCATGATTGATGAAACAAGTATATTGGTTTTGCACTCCCACATGTAAAAGGCATCAAACATACACATATCATTTTTTTATGATGTTAAATAAAATAACATCAACTCCCAAGCTTATATTCAATTGCTTCTAACCTATTTTCATGATCTTTCATCCGGGCAACAATAAATGTTTTTTCTTCATACAGATCTTTAAGTAACTTTAACAAAGCATCATTTTGTCGTGAAAAATATTCAAAGTCGTAAAAACGAAGCTTGCCTTTTATTTCGGTCAGTTCTTTTTCAATCTCAAAGAGTGAAAGACGAATCCCTTCACGTATCCTTTCTACGGTTGAACTTAACCGCGCTTCAAACTCAAGAAAATCTTCTTTAGTGGTAAAACGTTTCAAATCATCTTTTGTTGCAAAAACATGTAAGTCTTCTTTGGTTGTCATTTGGGCTTTAATAACATTTAAATCTTCCTTTGTTGCATATGCTTT
>JBBFLA010000137.1:0-644 GCA_037481795.1 Spirochaetota bacterium | reverse complement strand
AAGTGACTTAGAAGCTTGCAATACGCTTATTGCAACGTTAGAAGAGTGGGTTGATAGACTGCATATGCCCCACCTATCAGAATACGGTGTGCAAGAGGATGATTTCGCTTCAATAATTAAAGACGGTGGCAATAAGAATAATCCAGCACCACTTGATGAACAGGAGATAATGCTCGTTTTACACAAACGGTTATAAAAGTTTTTTTAGATAGAAAGTAACTATCCTGTTATAATACCTTGAAAACGCCATGCCCATTGTTTGTTACATTTTTTCGTTAACATTTCTTTTTAAAAGTGGGGGATAAATGAGTGATATTAAGCAATTTTGTGAATACCATAGTGTCATTGCGAGCGTAGCGAAGCAATCTCAGTACTACGGAAGAGGGGATTGCTTCGTCGCTATCGCTTCTCGCAATGACGGGTTGCCGTAGTGTCACTGCGAGCGTAGCGTGGCAGTCTCAATACAACGGAAAAGGGATTGCTTCGTCGATAGCGCTCCTCGCAATGACGGAGGGGCAGAGATTGCCACGGCACTGTGTGCCTCGCAATGACGATGGAGTGAATGTCATTGCGAACTCCGACGAAGTCGGGGTGAAGCAATCCACGATGCAACGGAAAGGCAAGATTGCCAGGCGCATGTGGCG
>JBBFLA010000136.1:0-671 GCA_037481795.1 Spirochaetota bacterium | reverse complement strand
GATCCGGTATCAAAAGAAGAACTTATTGGCATTTTGAAACATATAAAAAAAGAATATAATCCCACAATACTGCATGTGACGCATGATTTTGATGAAACACTGCAGCTTGGCAATTACCTGTATGTCATGAGTAGCGGTGCAATTATCCAGCATGGTACGGTTACTGATGTTTACCGCTATCCCAGTGATGTTTTTGTGGCACAGATGGTTGGGGCCAAAAATATTTTTCATGGTAATGTCATCCATAAAAAAGATGGTGCATATTTTGTGACGGATAACGGCATTGCATTTTTTTTGGGCGATAGTTACCGCAATTTTCCCCAGTATGCAATACTCAGGGCTGAGGATATAATCATTTCAAGTAAGCTTTTGCACAGCAGTGCAACCAATCAGTTCAAAGGCATTGTTGTAGATATTACTGAGATGAAAGGTTTGTATAGAGTGAGCATTGATATAGGTGAAATAATACAATCAGTAATAACCAAACGTTCATTGTTGGCAATGAATATAAAAAAAGGAGCAAAAGTTGTTGTAATTTTTAAGGGTAGTGCTATACACTTGTTCTGAATTTCATTTTAATTAACATAAATATGTAATGCAATGTTAGAAGATCATTGCTAAGAGGTATACATTGAAGCGATTGCTTTATAGCCTTATACTTACTGCAATAC
>JBBFLA010000135.1:0-683 GCA_037481795.1 Spirochaetota bacterium | reverse complement strand
AGTTCGGAATGACGCAAGGTGGGTAATGTCATCCTGAACGTGATTCAGGATCTGTAGTAGGTTTAATGAATAACGTAAGGTGGGTAATGGATTCCGAATCGAGTTCGGAATGACGCAAGGTGGGTAATGTCATCCTGAACGTGATTCAGGATCTGTAGTAGGTTTAATGAATAACGTAAGGTGGGTAATGGATTCCGAATCGAGTTCGGAATGACGTAATGCAGTCAAGGTCATCCTGAACGTGATTCAGGATCTCGTATAGGTTTAATGAATGACGTAAGGTGGGTAATGGATTCCGAATCGAGTTCGGAATGACGGAAAGTAGGTAATGTCATCCTGAACTTGATTCAGGATCTCGTATAGGCTTAATGAATAACGCAAGGTGTGTAATGGATTCCGAATCGAGTTCGGAATGACGTAATGCAGTCAAGGTCATCCTGAACGTGATTCAGGATCTCGTATAGGTTTAATGAATGACGTAAGGTGGGTAATGGATTCCGAATCGAGTTCGGAATGACGGAAAGTAGGTAATGTCATCCTGAACTTGATTCAGGATCTCGTATAGGCTTAATGAATAACGCAAGGTGTGTAATGGATTCCGAATCAAGTTCGGAATGACGCAAGGTGGGTAATGTCATCCTGAACGTGATTCAGGATCTGTAGTAGGTTTAATGAATAACGTA
>JBBFLA010000134.1:0-695 GCA_037481795.1 Spirochaetota bacterium | reverse complement strand
GGCTTGAAAACCTCATGTATGTGCTTATTTCTGCGATATTTGTACAAACTGTGGGAGTGGTTGGTTTTGTACTGTGGGACAGGCGTACAGCCTTATCGCCGGTTGCAGTAAAAGCACGCGAGCTTGAGGAGCGAGAAGAGCGCGTTGAACGTGCATTGAAAGAGATGGCTCGCGTCGATAAAAAGACTGCCGAAGTATTACGTAAAGTGGGTATACTGTAAAAGCAACCGTGCTTCGACGGGCGGTCACCGTGCTTCGATACGTGCGCTGCAATCGGTCCCTTCGAGAGCCTCAGGGACCACACTTCGATACACCTGCTGCGCAGGCACTCAGCGCTTCGATACGCACGCTTCGCGTGCTACTCAGCAACCGGTTGTTGAAGATAACCCGCTAACAGGGCATTACGACATCTCAATTTACCATAAAAGGAGCAAAGCATGGAACACATACAATTGAAGATAGACGCAGAGACATTTCCCATATTGTCAAAGAGGAGCGAGAAGGAGATAATAAAGACTATAGTGAAGCTATTGGAATATCACAAGATGGAGCCAACAGAGGAGAATATATACGGGCTGTTGGTACAGCTTGAGAGCGATCTAGAAGGACTGGGCTTATAACCATATCCAGAATTAAATAAATCCGTGAACAGATAAAAGAGAGAATTGTACGGGCAGCAAAGAAACTATGGAACT
>JBBFLA010000133.1:0-725 GCA_037481795.1 Spirochaetota bacterium | reverse complement strand
AGCGGATGTATCGATGCGCCGCTATTTCCCCCTGAATACTTTCTTTGCCAATTTAGGTAAATCTTCACAATCTCCTTTAATCAGCGCTTCCTTCTTCTTCCTACTCCATCCCTGCACCTGCTTTTCCCTATAAAATGCAAGATCAATTCGTGGATATTTTTCGTAATACACAAGTTTCATAGGAAGCCGTTTTTTAGTGTAATGCGCACCTTCGCCATTTTGGTGCTGAAGTAATCTTTGTTCAAGGTTAGAAGTACTACCCGTATAATAAGTACCGTCGGAACATAGCAAAATATACATATAGCCTTTCATAATATAAAATACCTGTAAAAAAATAAGAAAAAATTCTCTCACTATATAAAACGCATAAGAAGAAAAAAATTAAAAGAAATTTGGATATTTTTAAAAAAAATCAATGTGTATAAAAAACCGGTCGTCTCGATACATTCCTCGCTTCGCTCGGAACACTCGACGACCGGTCGCCGAGTGCTTGCGCAGCAAGTGTATCAAGGCGCGGTCGCTGAGTAGCACGCGAAGCGTGCGTATCGAAGCGCGCCCTTGCGGGCACTCGATGACCGGTTGCCTGTCAAAGCGCTGTCCCTGAGCCTGTCGAAGGGGGTCGTTGAGACTGTCGAAACGCGGTCGTTGAGTAGCACGCGCAGTGTAAGTATCGAAACGCGCCCCTGCGGGCACTCGATGACCGGTTGCTCCAACCGGTCGCCGAG
>JBBFLA010000132.1:0-730 GCA_037481795.1 Spirochaetota bacterium | reverse complement strand
AACCTGATTATTCTATAAATAATATTTTTATATTATTTGAATAGGGTCTTGAAAATATTTTGACTTTTTATAGGAGTGTGTAATATGAACAGATTACAAGGAGGTCGCAATCCCCTATCAGCGGGGTGAAATTCGGACACAACAAGAATGTACACTCTGAATTTCCAGAATGTATTAAGGGTCGCAATCCCCTATCAGCGGGGTGAAATTCGGACTCAATGATATGTCGTGAATATCCTGGCCCTGAAACAACAAGTCGCAATCCCCTATCAGCGGGGTGAAATTCGGACACAAAAGAAAGAGTAATGGAAATGTTCGAAGAGCTCGAAGAGCTGTCGCAATCCCCTATCAGCGGGGTGAAATTCGGACTCAATATTTTCAGCCGTCTTCGTGTTAAAAAAACAATCACAAGTCGCAATCCCCTATCAGCGGGGTGAAATTCGGACAGGAAAAAATGATTAAAACTTTCACAAACGATAATACAGTCGCAATCCCCTATCAGCGGGGTGAAATTCGGACACTATCCGTGCCGCTCTTGAAAGCAAGAAAAGTGAAATTTAGTCGCAATCCCCTATCAGCGGGGTGAAATTCGGACAATGCAATACGTAAGCCCTGAACCATTTCCCGGTGCGCTTGCGTCGCAATCCCCTATCAGCGGGGTGAAATTCGGACTTTAAGGGCAATGAGAGCAAAAGGTAATAAAGTTAGGTTGTTAAGTCGCAATCCCCAA
>JBBFLA010000131.1:0-752 GCA_037481795.1 Spirochaetota bacterium | reverse complement strand
CCAGCAACCGGTTGCTGAGCTTGTCGAAGCACAATCCCCTATCAGCGGGGTGAAATTCGGACTTTAAATCCTTCCCTTTAAATCCTTCCCTTTGCCTTGCGGTCGCAATCCCCTATCAGCGGGGTGAAATTCGGACTCACAGTAAGTGACATACCAAAAAAAATTGAGGGGTATTGGAGTCGCAATCCCCTATCAGCGGGGTGAAATTCGGACCAATTAAAGATTTTATCGATTACTTGCAGTACGTTTATAGTCGCAATCCCCTATCAGCGGGGTGAAATTCGGACCAGCAGTACGTTTTAGCACGTTTAGGTTGAATGGCAAAAGCGTCGCAATCCCCTATCAGCGGGGTGAAATTCGGACGAGAGAGGTTAATATGCAAAAATTACAGAAAGCTTCAATGAGTCGCAATCCCCTATCAGCGGGGTGAAATTCGGACATAGCCGCTAAAGATGCCGCTTTTAGCGAAGCGGTAAAAAAGTCGCAATCCCCTATCAGCGGGGTGAAATTCGGACCAAAGCAGTATTATCAGAAGGTTTTTCATTTGATAAGACTGGTCGCAATCCCCTATCAGCGGGGTGAAATTCGGACTAAAAAGTCAATCGATGTAATAGTGTATGAAGAACTGCTAAAAGTCGCAATCCCCTATCAGCGGGGTGAAATTCGGACAAATTAATAAAGGAGGAATGATAAAAAAGTCAAAATAGTTGCGGTGGAACGATGATCTGTTCATAAATGTACTCATGAACAGG
>JBBFLA010000130.1:0-833 GCA_037481795.1 Spirochaetota bacterium | reverse complement strand
TCAGTTTTTTCTTGCTATTTTTGGAAGATACTTGTTTTTTTCTTTTTTGTAAAGATGGGGTTAATTTGACGGGTACGCTTAAACAAATGTTAGTCGATGGCTTAGTCGTGTACAATTAGTCTTTAAATCCCACTATTGGAAGCTTAAACTGATACAATTGTAACAATAGAAGATTTAGTTACGTACTTTAAATCCCACTATTGGAAGCTTAAACTATAGAAAAGGTAAATTCTATGGAAGAGCTTTTGAACTTTAAATCCCACTATTGGAAGCTTAAACTCGCCATTTAAATGTTGAATAAATTCCTTTTTCAATCTTTAAATCCCACTATTGGAAGCTTAAACTAATACTGATAATTTTCACTACGTTCAGAATCCCACCTTTAAATCCCACTATTGGAAGCTTAAACACAAAATAATAGATAGGTTGAAATTGTCCATTTCCCCCTTTAAATCCCACTATTGGAAGCTTAAACCCACTCTTTAAAAACAAAAGGACGACCACGTATCGACTTTAAATCCCACTATTGGAAGCTTAAACTTTGATGTCACGGGCTTTTGATAAATATACCATTATTCTTTAAATCCCACTATTGGAAGCTTAAACTGTCGATGCTTGAATCCAAGTGTCAAGAATATGGGTCTTTAAATCCCACTATTGGAAGCTTAAACAAGGTCTCATAAAGTTTATTAACTACAATAATTTAACTTTAAATCCCACTATTGGAAGCTTAAACAATGGGAGGAGAAGTATTTGCAGAGCTGGATGACAGCTTTAAATCCCACTATTGGAAGCTTAAACAAAAAACAAGTTGTATAGAGAACTACAACAAG
>JBBFLA010000129.1:0-948 GCA_037481795.1 Spirochaetota bacterium | reverse complement strand
CAAAGTGTTCATAGGCAATACAGGTAGTTGTTTCTATATTCATGTGTTCCCTCCAAAGTGTATATGACACAACAATATTATTATTGGAACAAATTTCAACTACAAATTGTAAGTGTTAAAAAAATAAAAAACAAGAATTATTGGATTCATTCAAGCAAATAGAATTGTATATATAAGTGAATCAACAGTGTACAAAATTTTGATGAAAAATAAGCTGATAAAACAAAAGTCATTTATCTTTGGCTTTTCCTTTTGTTGCCGCCGGGGCAAAAGTAAGTGCATAGTGGTATAAGGGCAATCCTAAAAAAATTGTTTCAGAGGAAAATAAGCTTGAAGAGATACGTAAGAAGATGAAAGAATATAATTATATAGGAAAAGAACTCTCTATTTTTAACTGCCAAAGTTTCTTATTTTATGTGAAACACTATAATAGGATAGAATTCTTTGTATGTGGTTTTTACAGGGTTAATTAAATGTTTCACTTAAAACTTAAACTTGCACAACAAAATACTACCACACAAAATATTTATTTGATTTCATAGCCATACTATGCTATTATTGTAATTTGAAATTAACTGGAGGTACGTATGGGATTGATAGAAGTCAATGATATCAACTTTAACTCTGAGGTACTTGAGTATGGAGGTAGGGTACTTGTAGATTTCTGGGCACCCTGGTGTGGACCCTGCCGTATGCAAACACCAATACTTGAAAAGCTGTCACAGGATCCAGAAATAAAAACAAAAATAGTTAAAATAAACACCGACAATAACCCTGAAACAGCACAGCGTTTTGGTATCTCTTCAATTCCAACGCTTATTCTTTTTGAAAACGGCAAAGAGATAGACCGCATGATAGGCGTTCAGCCTGAAACGGTGTTAAAGAAAAAGCTTTCTTAAAAAACAATGCGTGCAGTCATACAGCGGGTAACACAGGCAACAGTTGAAG
>JBBFLA010000128.1:0-983 GCA_037481795.1 Spirochaetota bacterium | reverse complement strand
GCAGGCGGGCAGGTGAGGGGAGTCAGCGGTTACTATGGTGGTACCCGAAGCGACTATGTAAAGAACATACAGTACGATGAATACGGCAGCCGCACAAAGGTAGAGTACGGCAATGGCGTGGTAAGTGTGTACACGTATGATGAGGCAATGCATCGGCTGATAAGCTTAAAAACACAAACGGGCGATAGTATCTATCAAAACATAGTCTACAGCTATGACAAGGTAGGAAATATATTGACACGCAGCGAAAACGGCGTGGTGATGAGCGGGAATACAGTAAAAGCCATAACTCACACATACCGGTATGACAATCTTTACCGCCTGGTGGAGGCAGAAGGCGTGATAAAGGAGGGAAACGGGAATACAATAAATAGCTACACCAATGAGTTTACGTATAACAATATAGGGAACATACTCACGAAACTGCAGACGGTAAAAGTAAAGGGAGCAGACGATCCAGAACTTACGTATACCTACAGCTACCAGTATGCAGGGAACAAGCCGCATGCGGTAACGGGGATAAATGACAACCTCACGTATCGATACGATGCCAATGGGAACATGATAGCAGTGTATGATACAGCAAAGAATTACAACAGAATACTCTACTGGGATGAGGACAACAGATTGGAAAAGACAGTAGACACAAAAGCAGGAAGCAGTGTAACAACAACCTATGAGTACGATGCACAGGGTATGCGCATCATCAAGGACGGGCCGTATGGGAAATCAATCTACATAGACCCTGGATTGGTGATAAGTAACGATGCGGTGGAAAGCAATCACGTGTTTGTGGGAAACACCAGGGTGGCAAGTATCGTGAAGCATAAGGAAGAAACTAATGCCGCAACGTATTACTTTGCAAGCGATCACCTGGGCTCAAGTTCAGTACTCACCACAAACAGCGGTAGCTATCACGAGCGCATTGAGTACCTGCCGTATGGCGAAGTCTGGGTAGAGGATGTTTCAACAAGCTCAACAAC
>JBBFLA010000127.1:0-1006 GCA_037481795.1 Spirochaetota bacterium | reverse complement strand
TTCAGTTTTTTCTTGCTATTTTTGGAAGATACTTGTTTTTTTCTTTTTTGTAAAGATGGGGTTAATTTGACGGGTACCCTTAGAGGACGATGCCAACAACGTACACAAAAAGTCCGAATTTCTCCCCGTTGATAGGGGATTGCGACCCGACGAGCACTCTGCTTTCCCTGTCATTTGCAACGAGACTGGTCCGAATTTCACCCCGCTGATAGGGGATTGCGACGGACTGAACGATTCGGTCGTTTCAAATCGGAGCGCAGGGTACCGTCCGAATTTCACCCCGCTGATAGGGGATTGCGACGCTGTGCCGCTATGGCACAGCCCTTCCCGTGTCTTACACGGCAGTCCGAATTTCTCCCCGTTGATAGGGGATTGCGACTCAACTATTTCGTCAGGATTCTGAAACTTAATCGTTATTTTGTCCGAATTTCTCCCCGTTGATAGGGGATTGCGACTCATTAGGGTCGTGGATAACATTACATGCCACGACTAATTCGCGTCAGAATTTCTCCCCGTTGATAGGGGATTCCCCTTCGACAGGCTCAGGGCGGTGTGCTACGTCGGGCAACCGCTGGCTGAGGTTCTCGAAGCCAGCGATTTGCATCAACCGGTCGTCGAGTGTTCCGAAGCGAAGCGAGGAATGTATCGAGACGACCGATTTTTGATAAACTCTTCAGGGAAATATTTCTTGCGAGTAATTGTAAATGTGGAATAAGCTGATTACGGTATACTTCTATATTTACTCAGAGATATGCTCAACGGTTACTATCGCCTAAAATTTAAAAAAAAAATGCAAAATATAAATATAAATGATATACAGAGTTTGTTGATTACTTTGAATAGTGTTTAAAAATATAATTTTTTAAAAAAAAAAACAAATAATTACCTATAGTTTTACACTCTTCTCCGTCTAACGTTACAAAAGAATATTAAAAGGAGGAATGATAAAAAAGTCAAAATAGTTGCGGTGGAACGATGATCTGTTCATAAATGTAATCATGAACAG
>JBBFLA010000126.1:0-1117 GCA_037481795.1 Spirochaetota bacterium | reverse complement strand
CGGTATGCCCTGGCTTTATGTATACATGCACCCTGTCCCACTCTATACGCATACCCCCTCCTTCAACGCAGCTATTACCGTTGCCAGTATCTTTTTATCTATAACCCCTGCATACTCTATCCGTATACCTCCTGCGTGTATGCTGATCACTGATGCCATACTGTCACTCATTCGTGGTAGGGCTACAAATCCTCCTGTTACCTGTGGTACCTGGTGATCTTTTATTCGGCGATGCCACCACTTAAATTGATCATAGCTTAATTCATGTACCCTGCAATATTCCCGCTTACTTGTTCCCGTCGTCTGCCATTGTTGTACATGGTGCTGCCAAAATTGCATTTTCTCCGTGTTGCCTGCATTCCCTTTCATGTGTTTGTATCCTCCTTTTTGGATTCAGTTTTTTCTTGCTATTTTTGGAAGATACTTGTTTTTTTCTTTTTTGTAAAGATGGGGTTAATTTGACGGGTACTTATTAGCGAGTATGGATGTACATTGAGTCAGAAACCGAAACTGCAAACGGATAATGGGAGTTGTTTTGTGGGGGCAGAATTTCAAGGGGTAGTAAAAAAGTATATAGCAGAGCACAGCACGATACATCCATCGATGCCCATGGAGAATGTAATAATAGAGCGGTGGCATCGGACGTTTAAGGAACTTTTGTATGAGATGGAAGAGCCAGAAGATTTTGCAGCATTAGAGAGGATAACGAGGGAAGCATGTGAGTATTATAATTATAAACGGTATCACAAGTCATTGGGATATATGACACCGTATGAGTGGTATAAGGGCAATCCGATAAAAATTGCTTTTGATAGGAAAAATAAGCTTGAAGATGCACGTAAGAAGAGGAAAGAATACAATTGTATACAGGGAAAAGACTCTCTATTTTTGACCGCCGAAAATTCTCATTTCGTGTGAAACACTATAAAGTAGAAACAGCATGGGTGGAAGGAGTTGAAGGCGATGGAGTAAATGAATATATTTATTTTAATTTAGAATCTCATTCAATACCTTGGTATGATGAATTCGAAAAAAAAGATAAATACATAGAATTTGAGATAAGTATAGTTAATGGGATAGGAAAGAGTAAAAAGTTATACGAGATGAATAACAGGAT
>JBBFLA010000125.1:0-1126 GCA_037481795.1 Spirochaetota bacterium | reverse complement strand
ATCAGCAATTCTTTACAGGAACTATCGCTGAAAATTAAAAATACTATTGTTGAAAATCCACCGCTTTCTTCAGAACAGGGGCGTGTTATAAAAGAAGGTGTCAATGCTGAACTTGACAGGCTATATACATTAAAAACTGATGCACGGCAATGGCTTCTCAATTATCAGGAAGAAGAAAAAAAGCGTTTAGATATTGCTACTTTAAAAGTACGATATAACAAAGTAATTGGCTATTACATTGAAGTGAGCAAAGGTCAAACTGCAAAGGTACCACAGGATTATTTCAGGAAACAAACGTTAATTAATGCTGAGCGCTATACAACCGAAATACTGCAGAAGTTTGAAACAGATGTGCTACAGGCACATGATTCAATAATCAAAATTGAAAATGAGATACTTGAGACAATTGTTGAGGAAATTCTATTTAATAAGTTACAGATTCAGGAATTAGCATATAATATTGGCATACTGGACATGTTCTGTTCATTGGCTCTGGCAGCATATCAAAATAACTACGTCAGGCCAGTGTTGAACAATGATGGTATCATTGACATAAAGGCTGGAAGACATCCGGTAGTTGAAAAATTTTATATAAAAGAACCTTTTGTTCCTAATGACATTTTTTTGGATACAGGTGACAACGTTATTGCAATTATCACAGGCCCTAATATGTCGGGAAAATCAACGTACATTCGCATGGCTGCTGTACTTCAGCTTATGGCTCAGATTGGATCATTCATACCTGCCCAAAGAGCTAATATGTGTATTGTTGATAGAATCTTTACCCGTATTGGCGCCAGTGACAATATTGCACGCGGTGAATCAACATTTCTTGTTGAAATGAATGAAACTGCTATCATCTTAAACAATGCAACCGATAAAAGCTTAATCATAATGGATGAAATTGGACGTGGAACAAGTACCTATGATGGGATGTCAATAGCCTGGGCAGTTGTTGAGTATATTGCCAATTATATTAAGGCAAAAACGTTATTTGCTACTCACTATCATGAGTTGACTAAAATAAATAAAAGCGGTGTTGTTAATTATACAGTGATGGTGAAAGAATCTATTAGCGGCGTAGAATTTTTGCATAAAGTTGTTCCTGGTGCGGCGGACAAATCAT
>JBBFLA010000124.1:0-1355 GCA_037481795.1 Spirochaetota bacterium | reverse complement strand
AAGGCCGATCGAGAAGCTCTCGGGCAGTATGTCGTTCGCGGCGCTACCTGTGCAGAAAAAATCCAGTATGATCCAGCTTCCGACACCGTATTCTGGACAGCTGCACCTAAGGGTTTCTACAAAGGAAAAACAGAGACCTTCAAGGGTTTTGAATTCGTTGACCAGCTTGTGGCCCATTTACCACCGCGAAGAGTGCAACTGGTTCGTCGTTATGGGGTATATGCAGGAAAAGTCCGTAAGCAGTGGCAAGAACGTCCCAGTATTAACCGCCTTGCACCCGAGGGTTGGCAAAAAAGGCATCCTGACAAGTCTCTGATTGTGCAGAAATCGCCGCAAGAAAGCGAGGAAACTGACCAAGCTCCCGATGCTTGGTCTAAGCTGCGGCGGCAAAGCTGGGCCCGGTTGTTACAGAAAGTCTATGAAGTTGATCCGTTTGTTTGCCCAAAATGCCAGGGATCAATGTCGGTTGTGGCGATAATCGAAGATCCCAAGGAGCTTGCCAAGATTATTAACTGGGCAAAGCAGCAAGAACGGAAGCAGCCAGTGGCCGTCTGGGCTCGTTCACCTCCTGAGCTGGCTCTGGCGCCGGTATAATACCCAAAAACGAAGGTTATACGGAACAGGATAACACCTCAAAATCGTTGCTTATACAGCTTCGGGGGAGGTATACCTTGGAACTTTGTCAGATTGGCGCGAATCAGGGCTTGACGGCACAAACTGACTGGGATTATACTTCGCCCAGTCGGCGTTGCCGAAAAAATGTGATAGGATCAGTTGTTCGGGCTGACAAAAGTCATAGTTCGAGGGAAAAACCGAAAATTTTAACCTAAAACCGCAAAAACGCCGAAATGACAGTTCCTATCAGTTGAACTGGGGCACGACCAGCTGCATAGGGGCTCTTGCTTTCGTGCGTTTACAGACCGCAGCTCTATTTTATATGAAACGCATCGAAGGGAAATTGATGCAAATTACTTTTCTGCTCAACTGCTAATACCCGACGAGGATTTTTTTGAAATGCTTGAAAACGAATATGATTATTATCAGATGTCGGCTGAAATGCAGGTGTTTCCGGAATTAATGATGCTTAAAGTTGATATGTTGAATATGCAATGGTCTATGGGTACTCCTACATCGGCTTCTTCCTGTAAATATGCTTTAATGCTGCTGTAGTGGTATTTCGTAGGGTCAGAGCATAATCTCTTCCGTATGGGATTATATGCCAGATACCATAATAACCACAACAAATAGTGAAACCCATCCTTAGCAAACTGTATGATGCTATCCTTATACCGCTCATTCCAGAAAGGACCTGTTCTGCCCGTAATTTTATTATACAGCTCAGCAAACCGTGCCTT
>JBBFLA010000123.1:0-1461 GCA_037481795.1 Spirochaetota bacterium | reverse complement strand
TGGATGATGGTAGAAGTATTTCCTTCAGGGCAAGTGAGTCTCAATCCCCTATCAGCGGGGCAAAATTCCTACTATGAAAGTTACGCTTTTAAATTATACTCAAGAAGCAGAAGTCTCAATCCCCTATCAGCGGGGCAAAATTCCTACCAAAAGATGGTATGAACTAAATGTTTGGGAAGTGAATTGGTCTCAATCCCCTATCAGCGGGGCAAAATTCCTACTATAATTGAGTGAGGCTGACAATGAAAGTTGTGTATAAACCGGTCTCAATCCCCTATCAGCGGGGCAATTTTCCTACCGTTTAAGTAGTAACCTTGAAATATTAGGTACTACTGAAGGGTCTCAATCCCCTATCAGCGGGGCAATTTTCCTACTATGAACTGTAATACTCAAATACTCAACCGTGACAAGACAAGTCTCAATCCCCTATCAGCGGGGCAATTTTCCTACTCGTTAGGAAGCTTTTACATAAGTTATGCACTGGCAATGGCATGTCGCAATCCCCTATCAGCGGGGCAATTTTCCTACAATAATGAAATATAGGGATATATGTTTACCGTTTGTACGGTCGCAATCCCCTATCAGCGGGGCAATTTTCCTACTTATAAGATCACTACGAAGAAACATCCGAGGAATAAAGATGGGTCGCAATCCCCTATCAGCGGGGCAATTTTCCTACCGTAAAAATTTTAATAAAAGTGAGGTAATACCATGATAAAAAGTCGCAATCCCCTATCAGCGGGGCAATTTTCCTACTTATCTATATATAGAATCTGGTTTTGTGAAATATGCGTACGGTCGCAATCCCCTATCAGCGGGGCAATTTTCCTACTGGTAGTTAATACTAAAGGATTCAGCTGTGAAGCTGAAATCGTCGCAATCCCCTATCAGCGGGGCAATTTTCCTACATTGCGATGGTACGGATTTACAATAACTGATGTAGTCCGCGTCGCAATCCCCTATCAGCGGGGCAAAATTCCTACGATATGCCTATGAATTTGAGGATGCTAATGTAGACAGTTTAGTCTCAATCCCCTATCAGCGGGGCAAAATTCCTACACGAGTACTACAATGATTAAACCTTAAAGCGAGCTTTCCCAGCGTCTCAATCCCCTATCAGCGGGGCAAAATTCCTACAAGAAAAGGCTCATTGGGAAATATATACAGGAAAAAAGTGAGGTCTCAATCCCCTATCAGCGGGGCAAAATTCCTACTCCAATCTGTTGAAGTATACTTTTATGAAGACAAACCGTATCGTCTCAATCCCCTATCAGCGGGGCAAAATTCCTACGACATGAAACAGAAGGCATCCCGAAAGATATAGACTATGCCTTGTCTCAATCCCCTATCAGCGGGGCAAAATTCCTACAATATATTATATTATATTATATTATATTATATTATATTATATTATATTAAGTCTCAATCCCCTATCAGCGGGGCAAAATTCCTACTAAGAGA
>JBBFLA010000122.1:0-1597 GCA_037481795.1 Spirochaetota bacterium | reverse complement strand
CATTGTACGCTCAAACCCTTCTTTAAACGATATTTTGGGTTCCCAGCCCAATTCGCGCTTTGCTTTATTAATGCTAAATTGCAGGCGTGAGCCTAAATTTTTTACGGTATATGTTGTCAACAATGGGCGCTTTTCTATGTTAAATAATTTCCATAAAGATTCCATTACTACTGCTACCATATACGCCATCCAGTAGGGTATATGGGTTTTAATTGGTTTAACACCTAAAGCCTTGGCTATGCCTTCGCAAAATTTTTGCAATGTAACGCTTTCTCCATCATGGACCAGATAGCCATTACCAATAGCTCGCTTATCTACAGCTATTAACAATAGTAAATCTACCAGATTTTCAATATAGGTTGGCCAAACCAGTACATCCTTACGCCAGAAAATAAGTTCTCGTTTTATGATTGCATCAGCTAAAAGCGGTACAAATGTCTGGTCACCAGGGCCATAAACCCAGCAGGGATATACCATGGTTACCGGTAACCTCTTTTCACGATGGTAGCGCCACATCACTTCTTCAGCTTTTATTTTATAATCCGGATAAGGCTCACCCCAGGGTTCAAGTGGAAACGATTCATCCATAACTACGTCTTCTCTCAGGCCAAATACATCATTGGTAGAAATATCAACAACCCGCTTAACCTTTGCCCATACTGCAGCTTCACATACATTTTTTACGCCACCAACCGTAACTTCTTCAAATAATTTTTGCGGTGCCCAGTCAGTCACCACAGCAGCACAGTTAAAAATCACATCACATCCTTTCACTGCCTTTTTTACAGCTTCAAGATCCCTGATATCACCCTGCACAATCTCTACTTTATTCTTTTTAAGCTCCGGTATTTTGGGGTCATTGGGTAAAACAAGTACCTTTACTGAATGTTTTTTTGCCAGCAATGCTTTAACTAAATTTCCTCCAATAAATCCAGTTGCACCAGTAACACATGCTTTCATTTAAAAAACCTCCTTAAATTTTAAGTTTGTATATTTTATCTATTTATATTTCTTTTAATGAAATTACCTTTTTATATTTATTTTATTATAAATACTCATGCTTAATGTATTGAACTATCCCTATATTATGTACAAAATTTCAAGTAAAATAAATACTTATAATTTCATTAAAAACTTTCACTATCAATTCTTTAACTTGAACACCCGGCAAAGAGTTTGGCCTATAAGCTATTAAGTTTCTTATGCTCTGACCCCATTTTCCCCTGCATAGTGAATATTGTCTGCATGATTGATTTTAAAATTACTGTGCTCTGACCCCATTTTCCTCTGTTGTATATCTATATATTCTGCATTCTCTGCGTGATTATTTTTTTAAAATTACTATGTTCTGACCCTTTTCTGTGAATTCTGTGCGTGATTAATTTTTCAGTTACAAGGCTCTGACCCCTTTTTTTTCAATTTTTTCATTAAAAACTACAATTTTTTTCCCAAATCCTTTTAATTTTTTTAAACTTCACGCGTTGTATAGAGTAAAAGCGTAATGTACATATTACTACATGCATGGAGGAATACTTATGGCACGGAAATTGCGTGTACAGCTACCAGGTTTAACTTACCACATCACTTCCCGCTGCAT
>JBBFLA010000121.1:0-1625 GCA_037481795.1 Spirochaetota bacterium | reverse complement strand
AAACCGTTCGCCTCGACAGGCTCGGCGAACGGCTTGCGCGCCCCGAGCAACGCCGAGGGGGGCGCAAACAAATACCCCTTTCCCTTGAAGGGAGAGGGGCAGAGGGTCAGGGGGCAATCCCCTTGCGGGGCTTCTTGGATTCTGACAAAACGGAGATGAACAAGTCATTTACATTGACAGCGAATGTCTTAATCCCCTTGCGGGGCTTCTTGGATTCTGACTCATCGACTGCAAAAAGGCGAGTTTCAGGAAATGGAAACGTCTTAATCCCCTTGCGGGGCTTCTTGGATTCTGACAGGCGCGACCCTCATTGACGCTCGGGGGTACTGGCGGGGTGTGTCTTAATCCCCTTGCGGGGCTTCTTGGATTCTGACAAAGAGCACTGCCCTGTTTGCGGACAGCCTGTATGTGATGTTTTAGTCTTAATCCCCTTGCGGGGCTTCTTGGATTCTGACTGAGGATGAATATGGGCACTGGTATGTTATTGAAAATCCGTCTTAATCCCCTTGCGGGGCTTCTTGGATTCTGACTTCTTACTCAAGTATGTGGGAGATACTAAAGAAAGTAGTCTTAATCCCCTTGCGGGGCTTCTTGGATTCTGACGGATGTCCAACCTGTTTAGCCCTCTCTGGTTTTATTTCCGTCTTAATCCCCTTGCGGGGCTTCTTGGATTCTGACACGAGCATGGACTGGGTCCGATTACCGTCTGCATTGTTAGTCTTAATCCCCTTGCGGGGCTTCTTGGATTCTGACTGCCGCCGAGGGGTCGTAACGCCCCTCGATTTCGATTACGGTCTTAATCCCCTTGCGGGGCTTCTTGGATTCTGACTCAAACAATATCAGGAAAAAGCTAAAAGAACAAGAAACGAATTGTCTTAATCCCCTTGCGGGGCTTCTTGGATTCTGACTCAGTCACGATTAGACTTATGCGACTCCCCTCCGTAACGGTCTTAATCCCCTTGCGGGGCTTCTTGGATTCTGACCCCCGTGGCGCACATCTGTATCACAATAAGCCTCCGCCAGGCTCTGGCCGTCTTAATCCCCTTGCGGGGCTTCTTGGATTCTGACCCCCCTCACTACACCACAACCGATTTAGTGACTTTCGTCTTAATCCCCTTGCGGGGCTTCTTGGATTCTGACCTAGCAGCGCTTCTGGCTTCTGGCAAGCCGCGATAAACGTCTTAATCCCCTTGCGGGGCTTCTTGGATTCTGACTAAAAAATCAGCATTTTCCGAGCATTTAATCAAGACAGGGTCTTAATCCCCTTGCGGGGCTTCTTGGATTCTGACAACAGGGCTATCGAGACGCCATTATGGCGATTGTCGAGAAGGTCTTAATCCCCTTGCGGGGCTTCTTGGATTCTGACTGTGAAGTAAAATTCTTCGACATTAATAACAGTTCAGTCTTAATCCCCTTGCGGGGCTTCTTGGATTCTGACTTTAATTAAAGGCGCCGTCGGCGGCGGCGGGACGAATGTCTTAATCCCCTTGCGGGGCTTCTTGGATTCTGACTGTACTTTTGCCCTTCCACCCGCCTGCGGGAAAGAAGCCCGGCAGTTCAGAACTGTTTCCAGAATAGCACAAGTTCCTGCAAAAATCAAGCCGTTTTTTGAGCATTTTTTGCCC
>JBBFLA010000120.1:0-1797 GCA_037481795.1 Spirochaetota bacterium | reverse complement strand
AAAGTCATTTTTAGCACGTAAAAATATTTTTTGCTGTTTTTCTACTTAAAAACAATGTGTTTGTGCAGGAGAATCATATATTAATACTTAGTGTGAAATGCTTCCTAATAAATGCTTCTTAATATAGGAAATATACTTTACAAAATGTGGCATAGAGATAATAGTAAATTACTAAACACTTACATTGTATATTAGAAAAGGTGCTTTATGGATAAAATTCAAAAAGTAATTGAAGCCTTTAAAAAATCATCTGAACCTTTAAATGCAAGTGCAATTGCTAAAATCACAGGGCTTGATAAAAAGGAAGTTGATAAAATATTGGCAAAGCTTAAAAAAGATGGTTTTATTGAATCGCCTAAACGCTGTTACTGGACATTAAAATAGTTTACACTTTAAAAGGGATGTTCACTATACTATATAATGAAAAAATTAATTGAGGACCATGGCTACAACAAAAAAACGAAATTCTGCTAAAACCAGTAAATCAACAGCAAAGAAAAATATTTCTTCAAAAAAGAAGCGTTTAGCCGCGTCTTCTAATGCTCCCTATGTGCTGGTAATAATGGCATTGGCAGCTGGTTTGATTTTTTTGTTATCTGTAAAGACTGATACCGTGAAACATATAGTTTCAAAAAACGATACAGTTGTAGAGGGGAATAAAAGTAATAATAGCACCAATGATGTAAGCAAGTACTCAAAGACGGTTGATAGTCGTAAGGACTTTGACAGCAAAGAAAAACATAAACAGGGACTATCGCACAAAGAAAAAAAGAAGGAAGATGAAGCTGCTTTAGTTCAGGCAAAGGTTTATTTTTTATACTATAATGAAAGGGCTGATAAGATTGAACTGCGGCCTGTTGTGCGTGATGTAAATGCTAAGGTTCCCGTAAAAGCTGTGCTTGAAGAATTAATAAAAGGCCCAACACCATTAGAAGAAAAAAAGGGGTATGTGACAGCCATTCCGCCAAAACTTAAAGTAATTGATGTTTCGATAGTCAATAATATTGCGTTTATAAATTTTAATGGAGCGCTTGAGGAAGGTGCAGCGGGCAATATCATGCTTAATCGTCTTGATCAGATTGTTTATACTGCAACACAGTTTAGCAATGTTGATGGAATACATATATTGATTAACGGTCAGCGCAAACGCTTCCTTGGCCCTGATGGCATATCAATTGCAGGCCCGCTGAAGCGACATTGAAGTGCATGAGGAATTAATGTTAGAAGTTGAGATTAAATCACGATGTGATGATCTGGATGGTGTAAAAAAAATGATAATAGATTCAGGAGGGACCTATATATCCACTGAGGTAGAGGATGATAGGTATTTTAACCATCCATCGCGTGATTTTGGGAAAACCGATGAGGCATTACGGATCAGAAAGGTCAACGATATGATTTTCTGCACTTACAAGGGACCAAAACTGGGTGGTAAAACCAAAACACGTTTTGAAAAGGAAGTTCAGATTCTTGATGCTGAAGCAATGCAGGAGATATTGCAAAAGTTGGGATTTATATTATATGGAACAGTTAGGAAAAAACGTGAAGTATATTTGTTGAATGAAGTTACCATCTGCTGTGATGATGTTAAAGATTTGGGGACATTTGTTGAACTAGAGATAATAAGTAATAATCGGGAGGAAGCTGAAAAAAGGCTCTTTGCACTGGCTGAAAAATTAGGACTTTCTGATTTTATTACAACTTCATATTTAGAAATGGTTAAAGGAGGAATGATAAAAAAGTCAAAATAGTTGCGGTGGAACGATGATCTGTTCATAAATGTACTCATGAACAGGA
>JBBFLA010000119.1:0-1843 GCA_037481795.1 Spirochaetota bacterium | reverse complement strand
GTCTCTTATATTATGTCTCTTTATTTTTTACTGAAATTGCAACCTTTTTTTAGTATTTATTCAGAGGTCTCAAATATAATTGGATATAATAACAGTTTTATCCGACTCATTTCTTCAAACGAAGTTCAATACATTAATGACTCTTTATCAGGATGGCAATCAATTTTTATAGAACCGGATTTATTGGATATTTTTCAGGGCTATGATGGTGATGTGTACTTACTTCAACATTCTGTTGGACAAGAGTGCTTCTACAAAGTTAATGAACAAAATATTGAATTATTATTTTCAGATGGTGATATAATATCACCACCATGCTTATCCCTATATAAAACTAAAAATTATTTCTACTTATCTTATAATCAATCAACTAATTCTATTTTACGATTTGATAATAGTGGATTTATATTTGTTAATAACAATTCAATAGGCGATACCATTTATGATGTTGCAGTTTCAGAGGAAGATATTATATACTCAATAGTAGAGGATGCAGGAACAATTAATTTAAAGCATGTTATTCAACAAGATGTTTATGTTACTATGCATAGTTTTGGAAATACTGGTTCCGAATTTAAAGTAAAATTTCTTGATAATGAACATCTTGTAGTAGCCTCAAAGGGTAACACTGATGGATACAATGGCCTTTTTATTTATAATATTAATAAACAATCCATTGAAAAATTTATCAGCACCAGTGATGCTGTTGCTCTCTATATACCTCTATAAAGAATGTATTTAGGAGTATTGTCAACGTAACGTTTATGTTTTTCTGCAAGCACTGCCATACAAACCGCACAGCAAAAAAAAATAAACATAGCATGTTTTATTGCATGTATCGTTTGGTTATTTCCTCTGCGCTTTTTCCTGCAATGAATACTTTTGCATGACGGGTTTGTATTACCACCCCTTTGTACAGAAAAAATTCTTTTTTCTGTACGCTCACAATGTCATCCCATTTGATAAATACAGGCTTGTGCAAAAAACGAAATAAAATAACAGTACGTAACAAAATACCCCTTTCCGACAGCGTGATATGTACTGATCTACGGTAACTGACAAAAAAGCGGAGGTATATCGTCTGAAATGTATATTGCACACCATTATGGATTTCATCCTCCCTGAGCGGATGCACTTTAGCAAGGTGGAACCATCCGCCAACAATTGACAATAATCCTACCACAAACGAGTAAATAAAAAACCATCCTGCTATCCCAATAAAAATAAATAAAACGAGATTTACAATATTCATCTGTTCCATTATAGCATACCTTACCTTTAAAGAATATACACATTGATAATCTTATCGGATCCGACAGCAATTTTTTGCCTTCTGTCGGTTTAACATACATTTCAACTTAATAAAGGAATTTATACGGCACGTTATACCAGGGTTATGTCAAAACACAATAAAGCTCAAAATATTGCACAAACCCAACCTTCCACTATGACTTTTTCCGTTCAATTAATCGGAAGAATAATACAGCGGAGAATGTGCCGGCATTCTTTTACGGAAAAGCCTGTAATAACGCGTGCTCATTGTCAATAGCAAAGAAAACACGCCTATCATATTTCTTTGTAATGTGCACAAGTGAAGCGTTTTTATACTACTTTGCCCAGGACGGGACTTGAACCCATACGGGAGATTCCCACATGCCCCTCAAGCATGCGTGTCTACCAGTTCCACCACCTGGGCTTATATAATTATTTGGATACTACTATCATAGCACAAATTTTGAATCATTTTATTTTGCACTTATTTTATGTCAAGAAAAATGTATCATAAAGTAAAAGAGAAATAGCAAGTTCAAGTTTGAAGTGGACCGTTTAAATACTCTTGTAT
>JBBFLA010000118.1:0-1998 GCA_037481795.1 Spirochaetota bacterium | reverse complement strand
TCAAATACTGTATTGAGGTTTATGGTGGCCGAAGCGTATCGAACATACGCTTCATTACAATTGAATTTCAAATACTGAAAGCAGTTTAAGGGGGAAAGGGTGTATTAACATATACTCCCGATGAACTATAATTTTAAAGAATTCATTACAGTGCTGTGATTTAATGCATTGTATGGGGTGTGCTATGGATTTAATAGACTTAATGAAAAAGTTAGAATACACAGATAAAAATATAGCGGCAATTGAAATTCATTCTTATTTAAAACACCTCAACAAACCTGTTTTTTATGCAAAAAATTTTAATAAAGACTTACCAGATAAATTTTCCCCGGTAACCGGGAAAGAATTTCTAACTATCCAATATAATATTGCTTCTGCATTGTTAGATTATGGTGTTGAAAAAGGGAGTATCATAGGAATATTCAGTAGAAACAACCTGTATTATGCATCAACAGTTTTTGCTGCAATGTCTTTGGGTGCGATAGTAACACCAATTTACCCAACTATTTTACAGGATGAGCTTGAAGAGATATTACGCGATTCCGGCTGCAGGATACTATTTGTTGGCGATGTTGCTCAGTTTCAGAAAGGATTTGCAATATTAAATAAAATACAATCTCCTCTAAGAAGATTAATCACTTATTTTGATTCACATACAAAGCATGATCAGCTTATCACAATTAATGAACTGTTAAAATTTGGAGAAATTAAAGCTAACTACGAACAAATTAATGCAATAATACCTACAATAAATCCTGATGACAACGCTGCGCTTATTTATACACCCGGCACTACTGGAGAACCAAGAGGGACATTGCTTACTCATGGAAATTTTGTTTCACAGAAAGTTGTTGTACCATTGTTTAATTTCACTGATAAAGACATTCGTTTAGCTCATCTGCCCTTTAGCCATGTATATGGCTTTTCAGCAGACCTTTTAACCAGTGCCTATACCGGTGCTACAATGGCAATATCAACAACATTTGAAAGTGAAGAAATATATCGCAACATGATAGAAATAAAACCAAACGTAATAGCAACAGTTCCCCGGATGTATGAAAAATTATATATTAGTACTATTCATACTATTCGGCGGTTTAATCCTATAAAAAAATTCTTATATATAACAGCAATACATGTGGGTAGAGAGTGCTATATAGCAAAATCTTCTGGCAATATAATTCCTAAGGGTGCTGACATAATTAACAAGTTACTATCGCCTATTAAACGAAGTATCCGTAAAATGATGCACATGCAGCAGGTCAGACTCCTTTTTTCTGGTGGTGCCCCCTTACCACTGGATGTAGCTTACTTTTTTGGTGGCATTGGATTGCCAATCATTGAAGGTTATGGTCTGACCGAAACATCACCCGTTGTAACAATAAATCGTATTGAAAAAAATAAACCCGGAACCGTTGGCTGCCCTATCCCCGGAGCAGAGATTAAAATTTCTGATGAGGGCGAGATTCTCATTAAAGGTCCTATGGTTTTCAATGGTTATAACAAAATGACTCCAGAAGAAAGAGCAGAAATTTTTACACCTGATGGCTATTTCAGATCAGGCGACATAGGTCTTATAGATGAAGATGGCTATTTACGTATAACCGGCAGGCTTAAAGATATTATTATTACTTCACAGGGTAAAAATATTGTACCATTGAATATTGAAAAAAAATTTGAATCAGAACCATTAATAAATTATATCTGCGTGGTAGGTGACAGACGGAAATACCTGTCGGCACTCATTGTTCCTAATTTTCACCTTTTACGACAGTATGCACGAGAACATGGAATTTCATATAAAACTGACGAAGAACTGGTATCCCATCCACAAATTCAAACACTATATAAAACCAGGATAAATGAAATCTGTCAGGCATTACCACCGTATGAACAAATAAAAAAATTTACACTGCTTTCGCATGATTTTTCAGTAAAAAGCGGTGAACTGACTCCAACTTTTAAATTCAGACGAAGCCAGATACATGAAAAATATAA
>JBBFLA010000117.1:0-2112 GCA_037481795.1 Spirochaetota bacterium | reverse complement strand
CCGCCTTCGGCGGCGGGTGTACACTATATTCATTATGAAATTATTTTAAGGAATTATTACTGTCTATTTTCAATCTTATAACTATTATCTCTAAAAGAATTATATAAATTGATTAATTCATTTCCCCTATCACATAATAAACATTGCATCGCCATATGAAAAAAATCTGTATCGCTCTTTAACTGCTTCCCTGTAAGCTTCCATAATACAATCATACCCTGCAAATGCTGCTACCAGCATAAGCAATGTTGATTTAGGTGTGTGAAAATTGGTAATCAGTGCATCTACAGATTTGACAGTATAGAGAGGATAAATAAAAATGTTAGTAGCTCCATATCCAGGCTTATACTCACCATTATGATATACTGATTCAAGTACACGTAATGACGTGGTACCAACTGCTATAACCCTTCCCCCTTTTGCTTTTGCTTTATATATATTTTCTACGGTTTTTTCGGGCAAAAAGTATTCTTCGGTATGCATGGTATGTTGCCGTATATCCTCTACCCTGACAGGCTGAAATGTTCCCCAGGATACATACAGTGTTAAAAATGAAATAGTAGCACCCTTAGCTTGTATTTGTTTCAGCAAATCATTAGTAAAATGTAGTCCCGCTGTGGGCGCTGCTGCTGCTCCGTACTGTTTAGCAAATACTGTTTGATAGCGTTCATAATCATTTTTATCAGGCACTCGTTGAATATAGGGTGGTAGAGGTATCTCTCCTATTGCTTCAAGCATTCCATAATCAAAATGAGGCTCAAATCTTATCGTAATACCTTCCTGGGATTTTTCCACAACAACTATCGCCACTTTATCATTTTTAACTGGATAAAGTTTTTCACCAGGTTTAATTCTTTTTAACCGGTTACAGATAGCTTCCCAGGTAGTATCGCACAATCTTTTTGTTAAAACAATTTCAACCGTAGCACCTGTTGCACGTTTACAAAAAATTCTTGCTGGTATTACTTTAGCATCATTAAATATCAAAATGTCATTGTGATTAATGTATTGCGGTAAATTGTAGAATTTTTCATGCACATAGTGATTTGATTTTCTATCAAGAATAAACAGCCGCGACTTCCCACGTTTATCAGCCGGATACTGAGCAATTAAATCCTGTGGAAGGTCAAAATCGTAGCTTTCTAAAAGATATAATGTATTGTCCATGTTTGACAATTATCTAAATAGCAATTATAGCACAATAAAAATAAAATTTTTCTTTTAGAAAGCGGCCGAAATACCTGCTTTTAATTTATGATGGTTTTTGTAATCCTGGCTTTGTGAATAATCATGCAATAAGTAGGTATACTCACCTATTATTTTTACATTCCGTGCAAAGAGGTATGTTGCTGATACTGTTGCACTTTCATAATTTAACACATAAACCCCGCTTTCCTTATAATCCGAATCAACCTTATTGTAAAGTGCGGTAAGCACATAGCTACTACGATCGCCTTCAGGCTGAAATATTAATTCGGCCATATAACCTTTTGTAGCAATGGATTTTTTATCTGCAGTAAAATACGCATTACTATCTTTTCGGTACAGGAATAATGTATTAAGCTCAAACGGTCCCAATATAATCGACATATCACCGCCATAATAATACACACTATTCGTAAACACATCGGGTACAGTATCATCAGCTGTATTTTTCTCTTTCCCAATATAACTAAAACCTCCAATCCGTACCACATCAAAAAGTTCCTGACTTGCCCTGAAAAAGTAATTTTTATACTTGTCACCATCAAAATTACCATGTTCATTTGCCGGTTCAATCCCATTACCATTAACTATCTCCCCAACTAACGTTAATCCAAAATCAAAGCCTTTATCTATAATAATGCCGCGATCATATTTTAAATCACATAATGAGCGATTGGGTTTAGCAGCAAATAGAACATAACTTTCATACGTCAATCTGAGTTCATTTTTATAAATGGGGTCTGATACTGAAAATTGACCTACCGTTATGTTAATACCTGTTCCCAATAAATCCGTATAATACAAAAAAGCATCTTCAATACCAACAACCTCACCTTTTTCAGAAAAGAAAAAGTAAAAATAATATGATAAATTTTGTGCGATAGGGCCACCCGAAATTAATTTTAA
>JBBFLA010000116.1:0-2191 GCA_037481795.1 Spirochaetota bacterium | reverse complement strand
ACCTGGGAACAACCATGTCATCTTCAATGCGTATGGAATACGTTTTAGCGTTTTAATATGTGCTGATGTTTTTAAGGATGAAAATTTTATAGCATTGAAGGAATTAGGTGCACAAATTATATTCATACCTACATTTTCACTTATGCGTAATGAAACTGTAGAGGAAAAATTTAAACGCGATCAGGATATTTTTGTCAGGGGTGCACAACTGTCCAATGCAATTCTGGTTAAAGTATGCGGCGTTAAATCTGATTATAAAAATTTTTTGCAAGCACGAAGCCTCATTGCAACACCTGATGGCATACTTTACAGGGTAGATCCTGATCAGGAAGATACGGCAATGCTTATCGTAAATACTGTGAGTTTATAATGTTTGATGAAGCTTTTAACGCTGACAAAGGAAATCTATGCTTATGATAAGCTTTAATTATTTAAACACCTTTTCAATTATCACAAAAAAGCAAATTATTGCCATAAACCATATTACAAGAACTATCGCCTTAAACCAAGTATTTTTGGGAAAAGAATTAATAGTATAACCACTATCACTGACATAACATGAATCGGTAAAGAATGATAGGACAAAAGGGAAAAGTATTGCTGCAAAAAAACCTATTGCATTCCACCACATCCATGAAACTTTTGGCAAAAACAACCATATATATACATTAACCAGAATGCCTGTTGCAAACCCTACTATAATCACAAGCTGGTGAATCTTTTTTCTGGTTATCATCCCAATAATAAATACTGCACAGATTGGCCCATACAACAGTGACCCAATTTTATTTACCAGTTCCACCACTGTTTCACTGCTTCCAGCAAAAACAATGGCAAATAGTGTTGTTATGACGCCCCAGAATACAGTTAATACCCTTGATAAAAAAAGTTTTGTTTTATCATGTATGTATTCTATTTTTTCATAAGCCACTTTCAGTGCATCATTATAGGTTATTGCGCTTAAGGAATTAATTGCTGAATCCATGCTTGACATTGATGCAGCTAAAATACCTGAAATCACCACACCCTTTAGCCCTGCAGGAATATAGTGTTTAATAAATGTAGGTATTAACATATCAGGCTGTTGATTGGATAACAAAGAGCGTAAAGTATTATCTACAGATAATAATAGTAATAGTAAAATCCCTAAAAAAGAATACAGCATAACAATGACAAATCGAACAATAGTATTTATAATAATGGCCTTTTGTGCAGCATCAGTGCTTTTACATGAAAAAAAACGCTGAGCCTGACTTTGATCAAACCCATAATATGAAATATATAAAAAGAAACCACCACACAACATTGGTGCCAACGTAAAAGTATTACCATCCAGTATCCCAAATGAAACATAATTAAATATCTTCAACCGTTGATAATCAAGGATAAAAGGGGTATAGCCATTTAAAACAAATAGTATTATCCCACAAAATAAAACTGTAGAAAACAGTAACACCACAAGTTGCATAACATCAGTGTAAATATCAGCTAAAATTCCACCAATAGAAGTATATAAAAGCGATATTAATGAAATGGTTACAATAGAAACATACAGATTAAGATTGGTCATAACACTGAACACGTATGACGTTGCAACAATGGCCACACCCGTAGCCAATGACCTGCTTAGCAAAAAAACCAGTGCCAGGATAATACGTGTTTGCTTGCCAAATCGTTTTTCAAGCCATTCATAGATGGAAAAACCATGATATGACCTAAAGGCAGGAATGACAAAAAGAATGAGGAAAATCATGGACAGTGGGAGGGCTAATTCATACTGTAACCATGTAAGCCCTCCATTTTGTTTGACAGCTATAAAAGCTGGTACTCCAATCAGGCTTATTGCGCTAACCTGATTTGCCGCAAGTGATGACCCTGTTAACCAGGCTGATGCTTTCTGTGAAGCTATATAATAATCAGCTTGATTTTTTTGTTTTTTCCCAATTATATAGCCTATGCCAATGACACAAATGCTGTATAAAACTACAATAATCCAATCAATGGGACTCATTGGATATTAATATAAAATCCCCTCTAATTTTGTACGAATAAATTGTGGTAAAGAAAATGCTCCTCTGTGAATATCAGGATTATAATATCTAAGTTGTTTGACTAGTGCTTTTGCTTTTTCTTCCTTCAAATCATTTATTGGATGGTATTTCTTAGAACAGAATGAAAAGCCAATCATGCC
>JBBFLA010000115.1:0-2223 GCA_037481795.1 Spirochaetota bacterium | reverse complement strand
GCTGAGATGAAATATTTAGCTGAAAAACTTAACGAATCTGGTGCAACGGTGTATGTGCCCCGTTATCCAGGACATGGAACAAGCCTTATTGAAATGGCAAATTCAAGTGTGGATGCATGGTTTACTGCTGCACGCGAGGCATTGTTTGAACTGAAAGCACATTGTACTAACGTATATATTGCAGGACTTTCCATGGGTGGTATATTTGCAATACTTTTAGCGCATGAGTTTGCAATTCAAAAAATTGTACTCATGTCGGTGCCCTGTACTCTAAAAGAAAAGACCATCTATGCAGCGCCAGTTGCAGGGCTTTTTACAAAAATACTATGGGTTCCTAACAAAACTAAAGGCGTGTGTGATGAGGTTGCACGCAAAGAACATATATGCTATGATGATGGTATCCCTGTTCGCCAATCATGGCAGCTTTTTAAAACAATCAAGAAAGCTATGAAGGCTCTTCCCTATGTTGATTCGCAGGTGCTTATCGTACAGTCAAAAAATGATCAGGTAATTCCAAAGCATTCTGCGGAGTATATCTATTCGCGCTTGGGGTCAGAGCACAAGCAGATTGTGTGGCTATCAAAAAGTAATCATGCCATTACCGTTGATTACGAGAAGGATGTTGTTGCAAATCACTGTATTGAGTTTTTCTTAAAGCAATGATAAACTACGTCAGTTACTATCGCCCTAAACTATTAGGGCAATACCTGCAAACACATCAATGATAATGAGCGTGGGCGATAGTTCCTTGAATTTTCCTGTTGCAAGGCAAATGAACGTATAGCTTAAAAAGCCCCACACAATTCCCTGCGTGATGCTATAGGTTAGAGGAATCATAAGGCATGTGACAAATGCAGGAAGGCTTTGCGAGATATCTTTCCAATTAATGTGTGACAGCGGTTGCATCATGAAAAGACCAATGAGTACCAACACCGGAGCAGTGGCTATTTGAGGAATAAACGACAACAGAGGACTTAACCACATAAACGGTAAAAACAATAATCCTGCAACAACCGCGGTTAATCCCGTTTTGCCTCCTTCTTCTACACCTGCAGCACTTTCAATGTAGGTGGTTGCACTGGAAGTTCCAAAAATTCCTGAAATAAATGTTGCAAATCCATCAACAAACAATGCTTTGCCCACATTGTGTGGCAGACCTGTTTTGTGGTCAATAAATCCGCCAACTTCAGCAACACCTACAAATGTGGAAATGCTGTCAAACATGTCAGTAAAAAGAAGTGTAAAGATGGGTACAATAAGACTTACCGACAAAGCATCGCGAATGTTGAAAGAAAAGAAGAGTGAAGTATCGGGTAAGGCTATGTATTTGGATGGAAGTGAGGCAAATGGTATAAGTCCCAAAAGTGCAAATATATGGCTTGTGCTCCATGTGATGACTGCAGTGGTAACAATGCCAATAATGAGCGCTCCTTTAATTTTACGGTGGACAAGTACGCTGGTAACTATTAAACCGCAAGCAAAAAGTAATTGCTGTATTCCCATACCGCCAAAAGTAACAAGTGTTGCAGGGTGTGAAACAATTACACCAGCGTTTTTTAATCCAATAAACCCTAAGAAAAGGCCAATGCCTGCTGCAACGGCATAGCGCAGGTGTAGTGGTATTGCTGCAACAATCTTTTCACGTATGCCCCATGATGTAAGCAGCATGAAGATAATTCCTGATATACATACAGCAACTAATGCTACCTGCCAGGGTGTGCCGCTACCAACCAGCGTATACGTAAAAAATGCATTTATTCCCATCCCTGGTGCCAGTGCAAAGGGGAGGTTTGCCACCAATCCCATGAGTAGTGAGCTAATGCATGACACCATGACTGTTGCAAAAAGCACCGCATGAAATGGCATCCCCGCATCTTTTAAAATGAGTGGATTGACTACAATGATGTATGCCATGGTTAAAAATGTGGCAATGCCTGCACGTATTTCAGTGCTTATGGTTGTGTTATTTTTTTGAATGTTAAAATATTTTTCAATGTATGATTTCATGGTTTTCCTTAAAGAGTGAAAAGGGAGGAATAAAGAAAGATTGTCAACGATATTTTTTAATACCTTGCTTTGAAGGGTGCTCAAACTATTCAACTTTTACAAAAAATAAAATTGCTTTACATTATTATTATTTTTCTGTAGTTTTGCCATACAAGCTATTATAATAATATCAACAAAGAGGTAACTATGGAACTGCAACAAGCAATTATTGAAAGA
>JBBFLA010000114.1:0-2266 GCA_037481795.1 Spirochaetota bacterium | reverse complement strand
CTTGAGAAATGGCTCAGGTATATTTTTGTACTCATCTTGAGGAGGTATTTTTTATGTTCAAGATGGAGATTTTCTAATATATTACAGGCATACTGAGTTTTTCAGGAAGCCCTAAGTAAAACGCGTCAAAGCGGGAAAACTACAATCTGGTTTATTCATCACAAGATTTTGTGTAACACCACAATAACACCCACCATGACATTGCAATCTATCAAAATTATATTGACTTTAGTGGTATTTATATTAATCTAATAAAATTTTACTATCATAAAAGGGTAAATTATGTCATTAAAACGAGTTGCAATTATACTTGATATTGTCATAATTTTACTATATACCCATGCTTTTATATATAGTCAGGAAAAAATACCCAATGTAGCATTATATACTGTTGAAGGCAAACGGGTAATACTATATTCAATTATTGGCATGTTACCTGATAATGGCATTGTAATTATGAATTTTACATCAGTCAATTGTCCACCGTGTAAAAAAGAAATACCTGAACTATTATTTATAGCTAAAACTTCAAAAAAGCCTGTTACAATACTTTTTATATATTCTGAAAATGGTACCACGGTGCTACAAAGTGCAAAGGAAATGGGAATAGAAGATACAGTATATTGTGATGTTCTTGGTAATGTGAGGATGCAATTTAATGTAACACAGATACCAACCACACTTGTTATAAATAAAGCAGGGAATGTACTTGGTAAATACATAGGGTACTCTGAAAAGAATATGAGGGAAATAAAAGAAAAGGTAATGTGAAAGATAGTAATGTATACCAGGCAATAGTTACGCTGAATGGAGGTTATATGAAAAAGATATTAGTACTATCTGGTTTACTTATATTTGTTTTAATAATAGTACCGATAGTTACTAAACATGGGAATGCGCAGCAGAGAGATAAGAAAAAGCTTTATATTTCCACCATTAGTGTAGAGGGGTTGCCGCAAAATATAATAAAGCAGGTACGGAATACCATTGAGGTTACCATATATGAAAAGTTTGCTGACTACCGAGTCATCACCGACGATGACGTGCGGGTGATGTACAGGAAAGCTGAGCAGTTAATGGCCAGCGGCTGCAACGCCGACAGTTGTCAGCAGCAAATAGCCGATGCAATTGATGCCGATGAGATTTTATATGGTGATCTTGTGCAGAAAGGAGATTTGTGTACATTTAAGGGGAAGTGCCTTATCCGAAACAGGAATACCCTGACAATAGATGTTAAATCGGTGGTGCAGTATACATTTGCACAGGACGAAATGGAATACTACATAGCGGAAATAACAAAGAAGTTACTAAACCCGGCCTATGCAATAGTAAAAAAAGCAGTAAAGCAGGAATTTGCATTACCTGAATTAAAACCGCTTAAGCAAATAACAATAGAACCGGTACAATTTAAAACGGACGATCAACTTGCTCAAATTGTATCGATAATAAAGGAAAAAATAAATGATGCAGATGAATATTATAAACAAAGAAAATATAAAAAAGCAATAGAAGTATACAACGATATAATAACCCGTATAGAAACAAAGCTGACTGGGGAAAGGAAGCAAAAGTTATTGGGAATTAAAGATGATGTTACAAAGCACCGTGATAATATATATGCAGCTATTTATAGTGAAAGAATAACACAAATTGATGAGCAGTATAAGGCATTGAAAGAAGGTGATGTAAAACAAATAGATAAAATAATGCAAGCATATGAAACTATAGAGGAAGAACTATCACGCATACCTGACAGCGAATGGTTGTTTCAGAAGCAGGAGATTATGAAGACAGTAAAGCAACGTGAGATTATTTTATATGAAGTAATGGGCCAAATGGCGTTTAAGCAATATGATTTTACAACAGCCTATGATATGATGCGAAAAGCTTTTGATATAGGAAACACTATATCTGATGATAAGAATAACTATAATATCTATTATGGGGAAAAGCTTGTAATAATACGGGGAACTGCTGAAAACTATATTACAAGCCGTTTACAGTCACTTATTAGTATAGCTGAGTATTATAATTTTAATGATGATACCGCAAATGCAAAGAAGGCACTGAATCAGGCATATAGCTTGCTTACAGGGAAACAAAAGCCATACGTAACACAGGATGTCGTTGAAAAGTATAATACAGCTGCACAGGTGATTGGCGGTACAATTTTAACGGATAAAGATATAGAGACCTCTGAATAAATACTAAAAAAAGGTTGCAATTTCAGTAAAAAATAAAGAGACATAATATAAGAGACAGGATA
>JBBFLA010000113.1:0-2476 GCA_037481795.1 Spirochaetota bacterium | reverse complement strand
TACGCATTAAAAAAAAATAAAAAAATTTTTTGACCAGGTAAGAGCAAATGGCCATTTCCTACTTGAAATATTCCTCGTTAACGCGCACAATAAATGGCAAATGGCGGTATTCGTATGCAGCATCAATACCGTATCCTGCCACCCATACGTCAGGCACGGTAAAGCCAATATAATCTATTTCAAGCTGCCTGCGAATATTCTGTACTTCCTGTGACGGGTTGTCAAGGCGTTTGTACAGCAGGCTGCATATTTTTAAACTTTTAGCGTTGCGTTCATGCAGCAGGTAATTTTTCAGCCATGACAGGGTAAATCCCTGGTCGGCTATATCTTCAACCAGTAGCAAATCGCGCCCTTCAATATGTTTGGGCGATAGTTCCAGTGTCACTGCCCGGTAATGTTCACCACTTGCTTTTATGGTTTTATCGTACACGCTGGTTTTTATGCAATGGATGCTAGCGTTAATACCACCCTGCCGGAAGATTGCACGCGACAGGTCGGATGTGAAGATAAATGAACCGGTTAACACCAGCACTATATTAATATGCCGTGAGTGATTCAAATCGCGGACAATGTCCTGTGCAAGTGCACTGACCCTATTGTGTATACACAGTTCGCTTATAAGCAGTGAATGTAGCTTTGGTTCGTTTTTGATAAATGACTGTATTGTAGATAGCTGGTGTATTTCAGAGCTATCGCACACACCTTCTACGGGCACATCAATAATAGTAGAATAATTGGAAATAGCAATTGCCATCGTGCATCCCTTAAAAATAATCTATATATCCGCCGCTTTGGGCAAAATATCCCAGACTTCACATTGAGATTTTAAATTTATCATTTTGGAAATACATAACAATTATAAATATTGAATTTGTAAAAATTTTGTCAGAATGCAATAATAGTCAACTGTTTTATTAAATAACTTTTCACAGGTGCTTTTTTCTACAATTAACAATAAACTATCTACTATTTATTTTCAAAATTTCCACTCATTTTACACTGGGTAATTAGCAAGGGTTTTATCAGCTTTAAAAATTCAGCTTCGGAAAGTTCTTTTTTTGGCATTTTGAATGGTTCTGTTAATGCGTAACAGGCAAGCTCGTATGTATGTACGCCGCTACCACGTGGCGGTTGTGGTCCGCCATATCCAGCAAAGCCAAATGTATTTATCATTTCAATAGATTCAGCAGGCATTGCTTTGAGTGATGCACCCTCAGGGATTACAGTGATATGTGCAGGAATATTTATAACCAGCCAGTGCACCCAGTTGCGCGCCATGGGATGTCTATCAACAAAGGCTATCGCAAGGGAACGAGCTTCTTTGGGAACATCGACAATAGCAATGTGTGGTGATACATTCATGCCGCCTGCTATGGCTTTCATGGCATATTTTGCAGGGATGGATCCACCATTGCTAAATGACTGGGATGATATATTCATGGCTTCCTCCTTTTTGTGTTTTATTATCTGTATCTGTAAAAAATTATATACTATGAAATAGATAAAAGGCAATACATTTTTTGTCATCCATGGTCAATGCAGTGATGAATTATAATGAATATATGTTCAGGTTATATCACTATGGTAAAGGCGGGGAAAGATTTATGTATGCATTTCTTTTAACCTTTTGTTTGCATTCTTCAATGGTGTGTTTTTCAGGTTGTTTGCATAACAGGTTGAAAAGATCCCTGTCTTGAATAATTAGACTGTAGTAGTACCAGTCGCCACAAAGTTTTGCTGCTATCTGTATTCTGTCAACATAGTGTGCTGTGTTTACACTACAGCTAAATGTTCTGCAGATAGTTCCCATGAAGAGGCTTCTATAATCAACATTTCTACAGTAAGGATAAAGCAGGCAACCAATAATTGTATGTGAACTGTCGATATATGCTACAAAGGGGCATTGTGTTGCATCAGGGTGGACAGCAGGCAGGGTCATGTGCGATAGTTCATAATAACAAGCTTTTAGTGTAGATAGAAAATCGTTACTATTAGCAAGCATGTTGCTGAAATACGAATGCCTTTCTTTAAATAGTGCATCAATGTCATTAAATGATGCCTTATAGTTGTGGCTGCCACAACACAACGCGCACGAAGCATTAAAACCTGGTTGACATGCATAATTACATACAGTATACATAAATTAATTATTTTTTATCGTATTGTGCCGTATTAAGCAAAGTATACCTCAACAATTTTAGTTTATACAGTTAATTATTGTTTTATACTATACGTTAATAAAGTAAGTTGTACTTGATTCTATTTCATGGAGAATATATAATGAAAGGCCAGTATTTTTCAACTACATTTGGGCCCATGTACTATCGCACAAAAGAAGGGGATGCCAGTATACATCTTGTATGTATACATGGTGCAGGTGGGGATTCACGGCTATTTATTCCATTAATGAATGAAATAAAAAATATAACAGTACATGCTGTAGATCTCCCTGCTCATGGAAGATCTAAGATTCAAG
>JBBFLA010000112.1:0-2712 GCA_037481795.1 Spirochaetota bacterium | reverse complement strand
GTTATCATAGTGTTACTAACTATAAGCGTTCGTAATTTCTTCAACCCCTTCAAATACTTTAATCCCTCATCTGTTACCTTAGTGTGGCTTATGTCTAACTCCTCCAGGTTCTCCAACTCCCCTATGTACTCCATCCCGCGATCCGTTAGCTGTGCATTAACTGATGACAAAATTTTTAATTGATTCATTTCTTTTATATAACTGAATGCTTTATCAGTAAAATTTTTATTATTTAAACCTATAATTTTTATAATATGTTTTACTTTCAATAATTCCTTTAATTCATCATCATAGATATTTGCTTTACTTGTAACGGAAAAATATGGAGATTCTCCTTCTAATTCTATGTATATATATTTGCTCTTTGATTTATAATAATTAATCATTGAATTGTTTTCAGTAGCTAATGAAACAGTACTGAATAATGTAATTAAAATAATAATAAAAGTACTTTTCATAAATTCCTCCTTACTTTTTTATTTTTAATAAAAATTGATAATATCTAAAATTCTCAATGTTTTTGCCTAAAAAATTTATAACGCTAATGCCATGATTCTCTTTCTTCCCTACATCAGATACATACCATCCTCCATTGTAGTTGTATAGCATTATATTATGTTCGTTTCTTAATCTATCATCATAATATCGTAATTGACCGTACTGTACATTATTGCCATTACTTATAAACTTCTCAAATTCTTCATACGTGGTTATCCGTGACATTTCATACCCATAATAACGGGCTATTGCCTTCTGATCCTTTTCTGTTATCAATGCATCTTTTGCTCTAATCTTCCCCTCATTTGCCCAATGGGCATAATATTTATTATACCAATTGTTTACATCAGTTGGCAGTATCCCTAAAAATGATAATCTATGTATTATACAATAGATTCTCAGGATGACTCCTCAATGTATATTTTCAAATTTCTGTTTGCATTTTATTTTAAAGTATTTTCAAATGAAGCTCCACTTGCCATACCACTAAAGCGTATGCCATAGCTTTTAGTAACATTCGTTGCATGCGGGCAATTGTACAGCCTTATAACTTGATTTACTGCAATTATTTTTATCATTGCAATTTATTTAAAAATGTTTTATCCTTTTCTTCTGGGACTTCCTTTACAACTGATAACAGTAGATATTTTTCCCCCCAATATCCTTCATCATGATCATCCGGTTCCGCAAATTGTTTACCCTCATAAAAAACTATTGTATCATTTAATTCACCTGTTTCTTTATTGATATACATTTTATAGCTATAATATTTTCCAGATATTAAAATACCATTAATTGCATTTTTTATTTTTAAATCAATATATCCTTCTTTCTTGTTTACTTTCCAATAACCCTTGAATATCTTCCTTGTAACATTTCGTACTGTATATTCATAACAGATTGTATAGACAATGTTATTTTTTGAAAATTTTAAATAATAATCAGGAGGATAAAGCATTATGTTTGACATTAATATTTTTTCCAAAAAACCCCAATTTTTGTTATTTGAATATATGAAATTATCTTCTTCGTCACATAATGTAAATTCTTGTGTTTGTGTTATACTTACTATTACAAATAAACTAATAATTAAAACTTTGATGGATTTAAAATTTACATCCAAAATCAATCCTCCTTTATTTATATAAATTTACAAATCTATAATACTTAAGTGTTGCATAAGTTTTGCCACTTATCTTTGACATCTGCACACCAATAGAATCTCGTTTTTCTGCATTATAGTTATAGCTTGAACTATGAATAAAATTTATTGCCTTGCCCCCCGATGTTTGTGCAACAATCATTATATGTCTAAAATCTTTATAAACTGCCAGATCACCTACTTGAACTTTACCAGATTTGACTTCTTGAAACAAACCACTCTCTATTATATTTCGTACCCCATTACTATTCCCTATTAAATTTAATCCCTTAACGCTGTTATAATCCCTTTTTTCTGTGCCCTTTGTTATCCCTGCTATGTCCAATACCAATCCTACAAACGCTGCACAGTCTAGCTTTGGCTGTCCGCTGTTCCCGTTGTATGCTGCTAATGGGTCATTAGGGTTATTCCAATTCCAATCATTCATAAAATAAGTGGATTTATGAGCGTTACTCATTCTTGCATCATAGTAATGAAAATTTCCTGGTTTTTCACCATACTTTATTGTTGTTGTATTTTATAATATCTCTGCTACCGTTGCTATTACTTGTTCTACTAATGCCTCATCGTATACTCCTATTTCACTATATGCTTTGTATATATTCACTACATCTTGATATAAATATTCCTTTACAGCTATAAACTGTTTGTTTAAATCTTCACCGTAAAGTGTACTTACTTCTTTGCCTTATGCCTCTCACAAGTGGAAACCGAATTTACCTTTTACCACGTGTTCATTCCCAGCATACCTTTGATATGCTTTATTTTTCTCATTACATCTATTGGTAGCTTTATGGCTATTATAACAGAGCTCGTATTTCTACGTGCCATACACTATGCACTTTCTTTTATCCAGGTGTAACCATTAGAAAGTGCCCAAGAAAAATGCCTTGTGCTTGCTGTATGTAATCATTGCCAGCGTGTTGCAGACGCCCTTCTAGCTATGTCCTAGCACGCAATACAGTACGCCGTACCTTATAGTGTTTCACACGAAATGAGAATTTTCGGCGGTCAAAAATAGAGAGTCTTTTCCCTGTATACAATTGTATTCT
>JBBFLA010000111.1:0-3009 GCA_037481795.1 Spirochaetota bacterium | reverse complement strand
GATAAATTTTTACCATACTGAGAAGCACCTAATACCCTGTGTTCAGACTTATAACGCAGTACAATATCACAAAATTTTTCTGCCAGCACTATGTTGTTATCCTTCAGGTCAACATTGAAGCGTTGATCAGGAAAAGCATCCAGCATCTCTTCCAGTGTCATAATAGTAATATCTTTGCCTCGGTATGGATAACTTACTCCATCTACTGTAAAATGATATGCTGCATCCAATGATTTAATTTCCTGTAAGGTAAGCTGGGCTACTTTCCCTGTTCCATTAGTTATGTTCGATAGTTCATCGTCATGCACCACTACCACATGTCCATCACAGCTAAGGTGCACATCTGTTTCAATGACATCTGCTCCTAACTCAATTGCTTTTTCAAACGCAAGTGCTGTGTTTTCCGGATATTCTTTTGAATATCCCCTGTGTGCAAAGATACGAGCCTTTTTTTCAAAAAAGGGCTTTTTCATAATTGTACTCTTTTAATTATATAATCTATTGCATAGTGTAAATTCTTTTTAACTATCACACAATTATTAATTTCATTCTTATGCTTTTTGCCATGTCCTGTCAATACATATATACCCTGCATTCCAGCATTTTTTGCCAGCAGTATATCAGAAGGATGATCACCAATAACAAAAGATTTTGCTACCTCCAGATTATATTGTGCTACGGCTTCATCAACAAAATAGGTTTCTGGTTTTCTACAATGGCAATTATCTTCTTTCCTATGGGGGCACATATACATGGATTCAATTGTAATACCTTTATCCTTTAAGACGTTCTGGATATAATTATTTACAGCAATAGCTTCATCCATTGTTACGATGCCTTTTGCAATACCAGCCTGGTTGGTTATGATAAACAATTTGAAAAATTGCTGTGCTTCTTTCAAAGCATCAAACGTAAATTTATAAAATACTACTCGCCCGGGATCACCTATATACCCCACATCCTTTATAAGTGTCCCGTCTCTATCAAGAAATAATGAAGGAAATTTTTGTATTATCATTTAATCTTCCATTATTAATCCTTCATCTTTGATTAATTGCATATACTCTTCAACTGTTCCATCAGACAGACAGCACTCAATGATCTGCTTCCCTAAGGGAAGAAGATTGGGATCATTGTAGTAATCCATAAGTTCCTTCTTGAAAAATTCAACCAGTATCTGCGCTCCCCTATCAAACGCATCTTCACCAACTTCATTTTGAAGCTCAGGCTTTAAAAGAAACTTCTCAATTTCCACTCCTTCTATGACAAGTTTATTCAGTGAAAATCCTAACAATGAACAACGTGTTTTGGATAATTCATCAGCAAAAAATTTCACACCTCCCCTTCTTGCTAAATATTCACGCATAATCCATTGAGGATTAAATCCAACTTGCCAGGCGCCAATATACTGATTGGGTGCCAGCACATATTTTACTTTTGGACTGGCAATTATTTGATCAAGCAGCAAATTTGCAAAATTAACTTTTTTACCTGTTGCAAAAGGCCAGAAAGAACCAACCCCTTCGGACTCAAGCCCTCCAGCTTTCACAATACTTGGATTATCATGTCCCCGTGGTGACACAAGCCTCCATAGCCATGCAAGTGCAGGTGGTAAAATATGAAATAATCCAATAATGCCATAACTTGGACTTTCTTGTGTTGAAGGTGGGGTACGCACACCAAAACTTCTTATATGTACCTGAACAGGTTTATTAACAATATCCGGCATTGCATTGCGTGGAACAAGAAAGCGAGGGTTGGGACACGGTTTTCCAGGCTTATCTTCAATGTGTTCCCATAACAAGGCAGTACTGAATGGTTGTGCATCTATATTCAAAAACATTAATGGCACCCTTGGATGTATTGAAAGCGATTCAATATCAGGGTCAGTTCCATATTGTTCAATATGATTAACCCGTATAAACCATCCTGCTTCAGCATCTTTCACATATAAATATCCATCATTTTTTTGAAAAGATGGATGGCATAATCCCATATCATCAACAACTGGCCGTAAAAAACATCCACGTGGCAATACCAGTGATAGTTCTTCACCAGTCACAATATTTACACCAAGCTTAATAGTACCATCTACATCACGATGAATATGCTCATTGGTTTCGCTTTTACCACTTCCGCTTGCACCTTCATGCATAATTGTTGTTTTGTTGCCATACGGGGTTATAACCTGCACTACTGCACAGTGATTTGTTACCCAGCCTTCCTTCTCGCCAAAATCAAGCAACGATGCGTATACGCCTTTCTTTGCACTTGGCCCTGGATACAGATTATAACTAAAGATTTCGTGCAGGTTTTCACTCCTATAGTGAACAACTATCTGTTTCCCATTGAAATGGGTATGCCTGAAAACTGGTGCCACATATAATATACATTTAACATGTATGGTTTCTTCAATATGTCTTGTATCAATGATTCCCTGTAATATCCCCAATCCTAAACAAAAAAAACCAGCGTTTGCAGGTGCTATTGCCATGCCATAACACCTATCAAGTTGCCCTGCTTTAAAGAAAAACACTGCTAAGTCCTGCTTTTGCATCCAATCAAATGTTTCTTTTTTAAGTTCATCAAAATCTTTCCCAAATCTTTGTTTATAAGTTATCTTGTCAGTGGGCAGGTCATCACCAATAACCATGCTATCAGGATCACGTCTGCGCATATATTCTTCAGTATAATTAACAGCTATCCCATTTTTAACTTTATGCACAACGGCTTCACAGTATTCACCTTTGCCTGGCACATCATATACAACTTTCTGAACTCCATCATTTCCAAATTTGAGCGATAAATTAAATAAATCATCAACTGTATGTGCCACGCTTACATTTGTAATCTGTAACAACGCTTTTACCTGTTCTGAAACAATTAATTTACTTAGCAGGTTTTCCATTGTATATCCTTTCTAATTGTAATTTAATTGAGACCTCTGAACAAAAGTCAAAACAAAAAAATTTAGTAATTCTTTAAAATAAAAAGTCTTAATTTTTAAAA
>JBBFLA010000110.1:0-3119 GCA_037481795.1 Spirochaetota bacterium | reverse complement strand
AGAAACAAATAGGAGGAAACTCATGGACAGTAAGATATTAAAACAACTTGAAGGATATGACAAAGTTATAACTGATATAGATGTCCTCAAACGCTACGGATATGATTACAGACTTGAACGAGGTCTTGTTAAAAAGTATGTTGAACGCTTGCATCCACAGATCATTGATGTAAAAGTAATTGATGTTATAGATGAAACAAGATCCACCAAAACATTACGGCTTGCATCAAAACAAAAATATCTACCACCGTTTCAGGCTGGACAATATATATCAGTTGTTGTTGAAACAAATGGAATACGCACATCACGTCCATACAGTATATCTTCTTCACCAGATGAAATTGCATATTATGATATAACGGTACGCCGTGTTGAAGGCGGTTTAGTATCAAATTATCTACTTGATAGCATTACAATTGGCGATAGTTTACAGATATCAGGCCCAGCAGGAAATTTTTATCATAATCCTATTATTCATAGCAAGAAGCTTGTATATATTGCAGGTGGCAGTGGTGTAACACCGTTTAAGTCCATGATACAGCATGCCATTAATACAGGAAGTGAAAAGGAAATATGGCTTATCTATGGAAGCAAAAATGCAGATGAGCTGATTTTTAATGATTACTTTTCCAAAGTAGCGTCCAAATATTCATTTTTTCACTATATCCCCGTACTTGAAGAAGGCACAGGCGCATATAAAGGCTATATTACAGCAAAAATCATAAAAGAAGTAGTGGGCGATAGTTCCGATAAAACATTCTTTGCCTGCGGGCCACAGGCCCTATATGAACACCTGCTGAAAGAATTGCAGTTGCTGAAATTAAAACCAAAGCAGTTACGAATGGAGATGTACGGCGTGCCCGCTAGTGTATTTGCACAACCAGGATGGCCAAAAGATATTAGCAGGAATACAACGTTTGTTATCAAAATACGCGGAAAAAAAGATATTACCGTTAGTGCAGGGGAACCATTACTACAGTCACTTGAAAAAAATGGGATTGTGGTGCCATCACTGTGCCGAAGCGGTGAGTGCAGTTTATGCAGAGTTAAATTGATGAATGGAAAAGTATATCAACCTGAAGGAGTGAAACTGCGACAGGCAGACAGGCGTTTTGAATATATCCATTCATGTGCTTCTTATCCTATCAGTGATTGTGAGATAATAATTTAATAAACTATTTTTTAAGGAGAGATTTTTATATGATTAAAACAAAGATTACTGAGATGTTTGGGGTTAAATATCCCATTATTTGTGGTGCAATGATGTGGTTGTGTAAACCAAAATTGTGTGCTGCAATTTCAAATGCAGGTGGGATAGGGAATCTGACGGCTGGTAATTACAATACCGAAGAAGAATTCAGAAATGCTATTCGTGAAACACGCAAATTAACCGACAAGCCTTTTTTTGTCAATGTCACTATACTGCCTTCTGTCCGTATAACCGGTGAACATCACAAAATGTATCTTAAAGTGTGTGCAGAAGAAAAGGTGGCTGGCATAGAGGTGTCAGGCGCACCAATTGATAAAGCGTGCGGTATGGAATATATTGACATGCTGAAAAAAGCAGGTGTAAAACTTTTTCATAAAGTGGGTGCAGTACGACATGCCGTCCATGCTGAACACGTTAGCTATGACGGCATTTACGCAGCAGGTATTGAAGAGGGTGGTCATCCCTTAAGCGATGATGTTACCACAATGGTATTAACCACCAAGATAGCTCAAACAGTTAAAATTCCAGTTATAACAGTTGGTGGTATTGCAAACGGAAAGACAATGGCGGCAGCATTAATGCTGGGTGCTGAAGGTGTTATGATGGCAAGCCGTTTTATAGCTACCAAAGAATGTGAGGTACACGATAATATAAAGCAGGAGCTTGTCAAACGCCAGGAATATGAAACTACACTTATCATGAAAAGCCTTCATTTGCAAGGAAGGGCTTTAAAGAATGAAGTTGTAAATAAAATATTGGAAATTGAGCAGCGCGGTGGAGGATTTGAAGAGTTATTCCCGCTTATATCAGGGGAGCGTATGAGCAAAGCATGGGAGCAAGGAGATGTAAATGCAGCACCACTTATGGTTGGGCAATCCATAGGACTAATAGATGATATACCAACCTGTGCCGAGATGCTTGAAAGGATGAACAAAGAAGCTGAAGAGCAGATAAAACGAATAGCTAAAAATATCAGTTAATGTGCAATTGGAAATTTGGTGTTGCTATTTGTATGTTTGGGGCACAATATTTTGTGCCCCAAATATTAAAAATAAAAATAAAATCATAATAAATACAAAAGCTTTTTCTTTATTGCCTCTGCAATGAGTGCATGACCTTTTTCATTAGGATAGCGGGAATCTTCTGATAGTAGTGTTGAAATGGAATTACCGGTAACATAACAATAGTTCATCCATTCTAAATGCACTGTGGCTAAACTGCAGTGTAAATCAAATGCAACTTCGCGGATTAGGCGGGTATATATTTCAAATGCCTCCATCTGGCTTTTATCATCAACAATATGCAGTGTTGGAAAGATTATTTTTTCAATTAATAATGCACGCGCTTTCTGTACCATTCGCACAAGGTTTTCCTTGAATTCAGATTTATATACTGGCCTGTAGATATCGTCCATACCAAAGTGTAAAATTATAATGTCCGGTTTACAGGATAGAACTTCTTCAAACTGCCATACTCCTTCAAAGGAACTATCGCCCAATTTAGAGATATTTTTAAAAGTATGATGTTGAAAAGCGGGGTCATGTTCCAGCAAATCAACATACGATGTTGTAACATTATGTCCTGCTGGAATTGCGCCCCCACGAATACAGATAGTTGCCATACAATGTAATCCTGTGCTATATGATAACGTATGCAGTGAAACATATATTTTGTTACCATTAATTAATGGTGGCAGATTCAAGAATGAAGATCAAAACAAAATAAAAAAATGTATCATGTTAAGGAGCACATTCTTATAGTGATTTTCATGACCAAAACAACATAAGGAGGCTCATATATGAGGCCGTATAGACATGTACAAGAATATGGTAGAATAGTCATCCAAAAAATGATGTATTCATCAAAAAAAGTAAGTAAAAGTCAGATAGCACGGGTACTGGGAAGATCA
>JBBFLA010000109.1:0-3172 GCA_037481795.1 Spirochaetota bacterium | reverse complement strand
TCCTGTTCATGATTACATTTATGAACAGATCATCGTTCCACCGCAACTATTTTGACTTTTTTATCATTCCTCCTTTTTTGTAGTAATTTTTACATTACGCTTTTACTCTATACAACGCGTGAAGTTTAAAAATTAAAAGGATTTAGAAAAAAATTTGTAGTTTTTGATGAAAAAATTTCAAAAAAATTGAGAAAGCATGGGGTCAGAGCCTTGTAATACGCAAAAAAACAATGGGGTCAGAGCATAGTAATTAAAAAAATAGTAACGCAGAGAACTCTAAAAGTGCAAAGTGCACGGAAAAATTGGGGTAAGAAACTGGCTATAAAATAAAAAGGGGTCAGAGCATGCTAAATCATTGACATGACGATAACCTTTTCAATAGAATCATCGTATTAAAAAATCATAGTTATAAAAAACACCAACACAATGATCACTTATCTTAATCATAAGGGGTCAGAGCCATATATGCATACTATTACAATACAGCGCTATGCCAACAATGGCTATGGAATAGGATTTATTAATGGCAAAACCGTATTTGTTCCCTATAGCGCTGTGGGCGATACTGTTGCTGTTACAATAACTCATGAGGCAAAAAACTACTGCTTTGCTTCAATTACCGATATTATAACTCCTTCACCCGTTCGTATTACGCCACAATGTCCTGCATTTACCCACTGTGGGGGATGTGATTTTTTGCATATGCCTTACGAACACGAACTCACCGTAAAAAAAGAGTTGTTCCAGAATACTTTACTACACATTGGTAGTCTTCCCCAACATACTCTGCCAGCAATTGAGCTAATTTATAGTGAACGATTTCATTACCGAAGTCACGCCACGCTACAATCAGATGGTGTACATACGGGTTTTTATAAAAAGGATTCACATACCGTTGAACAAATACCTGCACAGGGATGTTTACTTCTTCATAAAGATTTAAATGCATACATCCTCAGCAAATCATGGGGTAGCTACAGTAGCAACCCCATCAAAATTGCTATCGATGCTCAGGGTACTCTATGCTCTGACCCCACTGCAGTTATCATTGAAGAGGAATGTGGCATCACCTATGCCCGAAGTGTCACCACCTTCTTTCAGGCAAACAGATTCCTCAGAAGCAAAATGCTTACAATTGTTGATGAACTATCAGGATCAGGAAGCTATTCATCATTTCTTGATATAGGATGTGGTGTTGGATTTTTCAGTATATATTTAGGCAAGCGGATGCAAGGCACAGGTATTGATATTAATATCCAGAACATTGAATGGGCAAAACACAATGCAAAACGTAACAATGTTAATATCGATTTTTATGCAGTCAGCATCGAAAACTATCACCCTTTTAAACATGATCATGAATGCGTGATTATTGACCCGCCGCGGCAAGGCATATCAAAACGGGGAAGAAAGACTATTGTTGCAATGAATCCTTCTTGTATTATATATGTTTCATGCAATCCGGTAACCTTTGCCCGTGATATCAAAAGTTTTATTAATAGTAACTATCGCTTAAAAAAATTATATATGATTGACATGTTCCCATGCACCCATCACACCGAAGTGATTGGGCTTTTGACAAAGTAAGCTACTTTAAAGTGAACGTTAACCCCTGCACAAATGTCATGCGCTCTTTGCCAATAGTGTCAGGAATAGGTGGGAATGGGGAAGCGCTGTGTATTGCCACAAGCGCAGCATCATCTAAAAGTGCTGAACCTGAAGAACGTACCAGGATAGCCGATAGTAGATTGCCATTTTTATCTATGGTGAATTTAATATAGGTTTTCCCCTCAATACCGTCCTTGCGTGCCGTAGCTGGATATACTAATACTTCCTGAATACGCTGCCGTATCATATCTGTATATCGCATGGTTATGTCAAGGCTGTCCTCATTGGATGCCATATACTGCGATGCCATAATGCCACCGTGCTCCTTAACTGGCTTCCCAGGATTATTCTTTAGCCTGGTTGCAGTATCAGGATTTTCAACATGTGGCAGTATTGTATATGTATGCATAGTAACATTCAATGTGTGTTGTTGTATATCCACAGTACTGCCTCCAAACGACACACAAAGGAAAAAACCATGCACAACAATCGAAATGAAGAATGCATAATATACAATGTTTTTATTTTTGTGAGGCATTGTTTTCTTCCATGCTTGTTGCTATCACCAGGTCTTTTACCTGTGTTTGCTTTACGATATCAATCACCTGCACTACCATACCAAGTTGCACTGATTTATCGGCTTTCAGTATAACAGTTTTTGAAGAAGCCGACAGTGTGGAAAGCATTTCTTTAAGTGCCAACAGCTCAACCTTTGCGGCATTGCAGTAAATAGCATTACTACCAGTAATATATATCTCAATATTGTTTCTTTGTACAGTAACAGCAGAATTTGCTTTGGGCAATGACACTTCTATACCAGGATTGGCAACAAAATATGACGTGAGTGCAAAGAAAAGTAATAGCTGGAATACAACATCAATAAGCGGTGCTATATTTAAATCAATCATCACTTTTTTTCTGCGTTCAATAAAAAGCCTTTCAGCACTCATTGCTTTATTACCTCTAATATATCGGTGATTAACTCTTTCAATGCACCGGTAATATCATCAATCCGGTCCTCAAAATAATGGTAGGCAATAATGGTGGGGATAGCAACAATTAATCCCGCTGCTGTGGTTATCAGTGCTTCCCATATACCACCTGCCAGTGCTTGAGGATTGACCTGCCCCTGCATGTTCTGAATGCCCATGAACACCTTTATCATCCCGGTGACTGTCCCCAAAAGGCCTAAAAGTGGTGCAATATTGCCAATTATGGCAAGCCAGTTTAACCGCTGCTCTAAGTTTCGTACATATAACGTAGCAAATCGTACTAACTTATGCTCAGCCTCATGTAATTCATAGTCTATGGTATAATCTTTTTCCAGATCCAGAACACTAACCATATCTTTAACTATGCCGGGGCATTCTGGTATAGTTTTTCTATTCAATACATTGTTAATAAACTGCTGTTTAAACACATTAATTGAATTCCACACATATGGTCGGGACTTTATTAATTCATATAGCCTTTCTAGAAATATTGCCAGTGACATAACAGAACATAGCAAAATGGGCCACATTACCGGGCCACCCTTTTGAAATATAGCAAACATACCCGTTAC
>JBBFLA010000108.1:0-3186 GCA_037481795.1 Spirochaetota bacterium | reverse complement strand
GACGTAATCAGGCTTTTTGGCGTTCAGCTTCTTCAATAAGTTCCTGCAAGCGATTTCGCGTGCCAATACTCAGTCCATGGCTAACCTGAATGTGCTGCTGTGGATTATACGGAAGTGTGATTGTCTGAATTTTTTGTAAAATCCGTTCCACCAGGGATTTTAAATCAAAATAATTATCGCAATTGATGATTGCAAGGAATCTATCGCCCCCTATTCTGAATGTGCTGTCATTTTCCCGTAAGCTGCTTTTTAAAACACGTGAAACCTGTTTTAATATTCTATCGCCCTCACGATGGCCACCAATATTATTAATATCATTTAACCCTTTTATATCAAAGGTTAGGACCGCTATAATATTGGTAGTATCCTCACGGCGGACATGCTCCTCTTTAGTCCAAGTAGCAATTAATTCAGAAAGCTTGCGGGAATTATAAAGTCCTGTGAGTGGATCAAGAACTGCAAGAGTAGCAGCCTTTTCATATAAAAGAGAGTTGGCAAATGCAATTGCGCTGAAATCGGCAATAGTTTTCAGTATAAGATATTCATCAGAAGAAAATATTCCGCCCTGCGCTTTGTTAATAAGTTCAATAACCCCATATATGGTATCACGGAAAATCATTGGGACTGCTATTATGGATTTGGTTTTAAAACCGGTTATTCTGTCTATCTTATCGGTAAATCGATTGTCAATACTTGTATCAGGTACAAATACAGGCTTTTTGGATTCAACAACATAGCCTGCAATGCCTTCGCCTTTTTTTAATCGGATATTTTTTACACTTTCAAAGTCAATACCATGTGAAATAACAAAATACAACTCTTCTGAATTAGGGTCAAACCTCAGTAAACTCCAGTTTTCAGGGGCAAAATAGGTGTGCACCTCTTCCATTATGCCTTCAAGAATATGTTCCAGTTCTAAGGAAGAAACAATGAGTTTTCCTATATTTGCATATAATTGCTTTATTTTAAAGAGTTCATCCATATCATTACTAGTTATTTTATATCATATATAATATAAGTATTCTATTTGAAGAGCACTTTAAGTGGATAAATACTATATGTATATAATATTTGCAAATAAATTTTGCAATAATGTTTATATTATGCCAGCGGTGCAAAGAAGTCGGGCTGGCAGGTGCTTTGTTTAATCATTGACCACAGGTAGCCGTTTGGATCAATGCGTTTGCGTTTTCTTGTAACAAGCGTAAGAGGAATATAGGTATAATATGAGTGCCAGCTCCCCACAACAAAACCAGTTTTACCAGCCATTGCTCCATGAACCGCGTTTTGTGCAAGCATAATGCAGTAGACAGCGTCATCGCTTGATGCGGGCACGCTTCTGACCAGATAACTTGTGTCAATATATTTGATAGTTACCGGTATAGTCCGCTCCTTACAATAAGCTGTAATTTTATCTTTTAACAGTAAACCAATATCGCCATACTTTATGTTACCAGAGGCATCAGTTTCCCTTGGGCCGGTAAAATATTCCTGACCTGCGCCTTCGGATACTACAATGAGGGCGTGACCGGCTGCATATAAGCGTTTTTCCAGGTGAGGTAAAAATCCGTATTGCCCTTCTAAATCAAAATGAACTTCGGGGATTAAGCAGTAGTTTACCTCATTGGAAGCTAACGTAACATAAGCAGCAATATATCCTGCATCGCGTCCCATTACCCTCACAATACCAATACCATTTTTTGCACCAATAGCTTCAGCATGTGCAGCATAGATAGCCTGTGCTGCAGTTGACACCGCAGTAGAAAAACCAAATGTTTTATCAACAAACCATATATCATTGTCGATAGTTTTGGGTATCCCAACAATTGCTATGGGAAGATTCCTTCGTTTAACTTCTTGATATATGTCGTACGCACCACGTAATGAGCCGTCGCCACCAATGATAAAGAGTATATTAATGCCATGTTCCACCAATGTATCCACGATTTCTTTTTCATCCTGATGCCCGCGTGATGAGCCCAGAACGGTGCCGCCTTTTTCATGGAGGTCGTGTACAAAGGCAGGGGTAAGCTCAATAAATGAATGTCCAAAACGTTTTACAAGACCTTCAAAGCCATAGCGCACTCCCAAAATTTTTTTTACACCATACTGGAAATTGAGCATGCGTACAATCCCCTGTATCACATTGTTAATTCCAGGGCACAGGCCTCCACAGGTTACTATGGCAGCGGTTGTGGTTTGAGGGTCAAAAAAAATCTTTTTACGTGGCCCTGCATTTTCAAATGAGGCGATAGTACCTGTTGTATGAAACGATTGCTCTAACAGCTGAGCTTCAATGTCAATGGCAATACGCTGACTTTCATCAATAAACTTTGATATTTTTAAAGGGGATGTATATCTACATTCACCCAATGAATCGATTATGGTGTCAGTAATTGATATTTGTTCATTCATAACAATCAATCTGATATTTTATATGTTTAACCAATACCAAATATATCAAAAAATTTTAATGATGCAGGATATTTTTGTTTTTTAAAAAGTCAATTGGAAAAAAATCTTAATACTATGATATTTTCTTAAATTAAGGAGCTTTATATCAAATGTTTCAATTTAGGGAGTTTTGATTTTTGTTTTTTGTATTATTTTGGGGTGTATTCCCCAATAAAATTTCCCGGTTTGAATATTTTCTTCTCTACAAAATTCAAAACAGTAATTTCTGTACCGATAACTATCGGTATAATAATCTTCTTCAACAATTTTGCTGTCTAAAAAACGCAAAAACTCATCTAAAATATTGTTCAAACAAAATTCAATAACCCTTGCCAGCGACATCTTCCACACCTTGCGTATATCCATAAAAAATTCGTATTCATCAGCAAAAAGTGTTAAATGAAGTCGTTTCCAGGTTGTTCCTCGATTTCGATATGTAAGACATTTAAATGTTGTAGGTGGCATCAAATCTATTTCAGCTGCAAAACCAATCAAAGTTGATAAAAAAGATCGCATGGACATATCATATTGTTCTGATAGTGATTGAATAAGCTGATAATGTTCTAAAGAAAGGCAGGTTGTAGTTTCAATTTCCATTGTATTCCTCCAGGATTATCTTTGTATTTTTTTGAAGAATATACTAAACAAAAATATTGTAAAACGCAAGCATTTGGAGCTTGTCCCGCTTTTAGTGGAAATTCCATAGCAGTATAACATTCATATCCTCAACAA
>JBBFLA010000107.1:0-4017 GCA_037481795.1 Spirochaetota bacterium | reverse complement strand
CTGAGTTTTTCAGGAAGCCCTAATTAGGGCGATAGTAACTGTCAAAAAAAATTTTGCTTTAGGAAGGAAAATTATGCATACAAAATGTGAGTTGCCAGTTCAGCGTTGTATTAATGGCGAATCCGTTGACGATTTGAGTGATGCAGAACTTCTGGCTATTTTACTTGGTACAGGAGTAAAAGGAAGAAATGTTATGGAATGTGCATTTGGGCTCATACAGCACTTTGGGAGTGTAAGTGGCATTTATCATGCAGGAATACGGGAGATAGCTGCCATAAGTGGAATGGGTATTGTAAAAGCGGTGAGGGTTAAAGCTGCAATGGAGCTTGGCAAACGTTTAATAGCACCACGTAATTATGAAGAATCAATTGACTCACCGCGTCTAGTGTGGGAATGCTTGGTAGGCGATATTGCTTGCAGCAAGCAGGAGGAATTCTGGGTCATGATACTTGACAGTAAAAACAGGCTAATAAAAAAATCAAGAATATCAATAGGTACAATCTCAGAGGCGCTTGTCCATCCCCGTGAGGTGTTCAGGGATGCCATACGTGAGGCAGCATCATCGGTTATTATTGCACATAATCATCCTTCCGGTGTGCTCAAGCCTTCGGTTAACGATATTGAGATAACAAAACGAGTGGCGCAGGCTGGTGCTATTGTTGGTATACAGCTGCTTGACCATGTCATTGTTACCGATAATGATTACTTAAGTCTCAGGGAAACTGATGAAACGTTGTTTATGCAGTAAAGATGTGATTTGACACTGATTATTTCACAAATTTTCTATAAACAGGTTTAATCTTCATCTATGTATAAAGGGTCAGAGCCTTTTTTAATACTGTAAGGTAAAAAATTCCCTTGAAAAAAAACATTCTGCAGTATAAGTTTGGATTGCAATATGCAAGGGGTCAGAGCATGACAACATCATGCGTTTTAAAAGTTTGCAGTATATAATGTATGATTCATTTTGTTAATTTATTTAAGGGTTGCTTCACAATAAGGGGTCAGAGCAAAAGGATTGAAAATACACAAATTTTGTCATAGGGGGCAATTAACTGTATGAAACAAACTTTTATAATGCCTTTTCTGCTTTTTATTATACTCACACTTCATTCTATCTATGCAATAGATGTAAAACCGGGTAGCTGGGTTATAGTTAATGTTCCTGCTTCAGAAAATTCTGAAAAAACTGTGCCAGTTAAACTCTATTTCCCCAAGGATTATTCCAAAAGTAGCCGCACAATTATTGCACTGCATGAATATGATGGTTCTATGAATAGCTGGCAAAATAATACAAATATTACTTATTATGCCAATATGTACAATATGATTATAATATGTCCCAACATGCCTAAAACGGTGTATGAGTCCCAGTTTTTTGATGAAACAACAGTAAAATGGAATGAGATGCCAGCTGCCTTATGGATTGGGACAATGTTACTTCCCTATCTTAAAAATACGGTAGGCTTAAAGATTAATAAATACTCTCTTGGTGTATGTGGATTTTCAATCGGAGCACGTGGAGCACTTCGTATAGGGGAGCTTTACAGTGACACTGTTGGTGCCATTGCCTGTCTTTCCGGATATTACGATATGCTGGCTCATGTTAAAAATCACATGTTTGTGGCGGTGTATGGAAAATATAATGATAATCCTCAGCGCTGGGCTGCTTTTGACAATGCAATTGATGATGCAAAAAATTTAAAAAATGTTGCAGTATTTTTAGCTCATGGCAATAAGGATTCACGTGTGCCAATGGAGCAGAGCTTTATGCTGGCTTTAAAGTTAAAACAATTGCAGAAGGAACATAAAACCGGATACAATTTTACCTTTGTTGAAAAAAAATATAAAATGCATGATTGGAATTTCTGTCAGTCAACATTGCCGGAAATGATGGCGTTTTTCAATGAAAACCTGAAATAGAATCTGGGATTGTTATTTGGTGTGCTGATGCGCAGACAATGGAATTTTTAATACAGGTCAATATGAAATAATGTGTATGAAAAAATTTTTTACAATAGCGTTAGTATTTGTGGTTATTACTGGCAACGGATGCACAAAAAAAGGTATACGTACTGGCACACTTGTTTGTACCGTGCACGGTATTCATAATTGCTACAATAAGAGTGATATTGCACAGTGCATTGGTGTTGATGAAAAATCCATAGACAATTATTATATCTTCTCTGAATCGGGTAGTGGCGATAGTTCTACAAATGAATCAAAGCTCAAATCACTGGTGTGTGATAAAATCGTTGATGAAGTTATGCTCCGTATACAGATGATTTATTCCGATAAGCAGTTCCAGCGATGGCAATTTACTGAAATGTCCTTACCTGTTATTTTCAGGACATTTGTACAAAAAGAAAATCATCAGCAAATGGTGGTGATAGGTTTTGTTAAAAAGGATGACCTGTCCCCTAAGGCTATTATATATTATCTGCCGTTAGAATACAAAATGGATATTATTGGAAGAGAAAAAAATAATTACAAGCCGCAGCCTGATTGGTAATATATAGCTTGACAAAAAATGAGTGAACGATTGTTCTATGTTTAATCTTTAAGGGAGAAACGGTTATTATGATGACATTAGGAATGGATATTGGTTCCATAACCACAAAAGCGGTTGTTCTTGATAATAAAAATATTATTGGCAGCAAAATTATATTTACCGGATTTAATGCTGCAAAAGCCGGTGAAAAAGTAACGAACGAGTTATTAACTGAGCTTGGCTTATCACTGGATAAAATTGAAAAGATTGTTGCTACCGGATATGGCCGTAAAAGTGTTGTGTTTGCTCATAATAATATAACCGAGATAACATGCCATGCAAAGGGCGCTCATTTTCTGGATAATTCAATACGTTCAATCATTGATATTGGTGGCCAGGATAGCAAGGTAATCGTTATTGACGAAAAGGGAAAGGTGAAAGATTTTGCTATGAACGATAAATGTGCTGCTGGCACAGGGCGTTTTCTGGAAGTGATGGCACGGGCGCTTGAAGTTGATCTGGATGAGTTTGGGGAACTATCGCTTAAAGCTAACAATCCGGCTAAAATAAGCAGTCTGTGCACAGTATTTGCGGAATCTGAGGTTATATCGCTCATAGCAAAAGGCGAAACACGAGATAATATTATTGCTGGCATCCATCAATCAATAGCATCACGAATTATAGCAATGGCTAACCGTGTGGGAATAACAAACCCTGTTATGATGACGGGTGGTGTGGCAAAAAATATTGGCGTTGTCAAAGCTATAGAAAAACTTTTAGATTCACCGGTTAAAGTTTCAGACAATGCACAGATAATAGGGGCACTGGGTGCGGCACTGTTAGCAGCAGAAAATTAAATCACTTTTTCCTTTTAATAAAAAGTTTTTCCCAGTATTCAATTTCTTCACTGCTTAATGATGGGTTTTCTTCTTTTTCTGGAGTTTGTGCAACAGTATAATCTTCTATTGTCTGATTTATAAAATCTGCAAAGTCTTCGCTTTTCATGGTCCGTGTTTTAAATCGGCTAACAAAGTCAATAATATCTTTATCGCTGGTAACTACTGTTGTATTGCGTGGCTGGATATCTTTTCGTATGAATTCTTTTATTAAAAAATCTGCTGAATAATGTAATGAGTAATATACATCAATATTAGCAACTTTTTCGCTGCTAATTGGTATCTCCGCGTTCTTCTGACCATCAAAAACAACACGTATACGTTTTCCCGTAAGCCTGGCAAATGTCTTCAAAATATCTAAAAGTTCCTTGCGTGCTTCAGTAAGGTTATCCTGAAGCATGAGTTCTTCTAAATGGGGGAATTTGTATAGTAAATTGTAGCCATCGATGAGGTAGGTCATAACACTGTACCTTTTTTTACAAGCTACTGTTGTAGTAAAATATATGATTCTATCCTGAAACTTTGCTACCGTATTATGTAAATACAAGCACTTTTTATAAGTGATTACTAAATATTTTCAACAATTATCTCATAAAAATAATTTTGCGATATACATTATATACAATTATT
>JBBFLA010000106.1:0-4020 GCA_037481795.1 Spirochaetota bacterium | reverse complement strand
AACCTGATTATTCTATAAATAATATTTTTATATTATTTGAATAGGGTCTTGAAAATATTTTGACTTTTTATAGGAGAAAGATGCATGAACGATAAAGAAAGATTATTTGAAATTTTATATCAAAAATCCTTTATGTACAGGGATAATCCGCCATTTACACTGGTTAGCGGCAAGCAAAGTCCCTATTACTTTGACTGTAAGGCAACCACACTTGATCCTGAAGGTTGTGTTTTAGTTGGAAGATGCATGTTTGATTTAATTAAGGATTTATCAGCCGATGCAATTGGTGGATTAACATTAGGTGCTGATCCTATTTCGCTTTCAACAGCAATGCAGGCTTTTTTTCAGGGCAAAATTTTATATCCGCTTATTGTCAGGAAAGAACCAAAGAAACATGGCACCCAAAAGTGGATTGAAGGCAATACTGCTAACGTGAAAAATGTCATTGCCATTGATGATGTTATCACTACTGGTGGCTCTACAATAACAGCAGTTGAGCGATTAACTGAATCAGGGCTTTCTGTTATTGCTGCAGCAGTTATTATTGACCGTGAAGAAGGTGGGCGTGAAGCAATAGAAGAAAAAGGGATAAAAGTATTATCATTATTTAAACGTTCCGATTTTGATAAAAAAAGATTGGGGTAGCCGGTTACTGAGCTTGTCGAAGTGCGATACGTCCTTCGGACACTCGATGATCGGTTACTGAACTAGTCGAAGTACGATACACTCTGCGGGCATTCTATGACTGCTTAACATTAATAACGCTGGCTAAATAAATTTCAGCCAGCGTTATTGGTGTTAGCTCGCAGATGCTCTGGAAGGACGGCATCCAGGTAATTACGTATCAATCGTATCCAGGCTATCTGTAATTAAAACCTTAATACTTAGAAATAATACAATAAACCAACATTGAGTTTTACTATAGTTGTATCTCTGTCGGCAAAATCATGCCACAAATATCGCAATTCAACCATAAGCTTCCAGGGGCCGGATATATCAAAATCAACACCAGCAAATCCTTCAATACCGGCATCAGAATCATCATCATTAGTGCGGTCATCATCAAAACTATAGTAGTTTAAAGCAGGACCAAAGCCCAAAAATGGTGAAAATTGCTTTTTACCCATGAAAAACCAGTACCAGTCTAAGTGAATGCCGTACACATCGGCATATTCAAAATTTCTATCTTCATTTTCCAGCGATAGATAATCAATACCAGGTCTAAATTGTAAATTTCTGAATATAAAATTCCCCATATCAAAAACAATACCAAAATTCCACGTATCATCATATGCATCAGCATAATCATCATACATCTTGGAATAGCCACCTTTGATACCAATACCCGCAGCAAAAACGCTGGAAGCTGCAAAAACCACCAGTACAGCTAACAGTAATTTTTTCATAAGCCCTCCTGAAATAATTATGATTTAGATTATTCAAACTATGATAATAAGAATGTGATAAAGCAAGCAAAATTTTTTCTAATAAATTTTTTTACATACTTGAAACAGTTGTACTACACTATCGTTTTTTAGAAATTATTTCCTTTGCTTTTACATATAATTTTATACTGGATAGCTCTATAGCACGGTTTATGTATTTTTCTGCTGCAATATAATCCCCACTTTTATAAGCATATTTTGCCATCAAGTAATTTAAACGGTGAAACTGTGTATCAATTTTGGATGCCTTTTTTAAAACATGAAATGCTTCATTGTATCTTTGTTTTTTTGCGTAATACTGTGCTAAATCAATGTAAGCACCAATAAAATTAGGATTGAGCTCTATAGATTGTTTAATTAACTCAATAGCTTTATCGTAAAATCCCTGTGATGCCCATTGCAACGCCATTTCATACAGGTCTTCAGATTCAATGTCATCATAATGCTTTGGCATAAAGTACCTATTCAGAGTTAAAATAACAAATTCTATTTTCTAAATTCTACCGGCACCGATGATTTAATATCAATGGTGAATGTAAAATAATTATTTGAAAAGGCTGATATTTTTAGGCGATAGTTACCTTTAGTTAGCCTCTTCAAAGGATCAGTATCATCAGTGCAAACAAAGATATTGCTTTGAAAACGCCAGTTAATATCAAAATTTTTTGCTATTTCAGAATAGACAGGTTGTAACGGTTTTTTTTGAAATCGTGAAAGATCGATAAGCGATTCTAAAATAAAAGCGCAACGCACTCTTTTACCATTTTTGTCCTGAGCAATGACTGAGATATCAATACAGCGTGCATCCTCAATCAGATCAAAATATACTTCATATGTTGGTGTTTTGTCTATAAGCTCTTTGCTTTTAAGAAGTGTTAATGAATTGGAAGAAAAAGAATAAACCTGTAATTTTTGCTGCTCTGCTGGAATTGTGGAGCAGGAAATTGATAAAGATAAAATAAGCAAACAAGTAAATATAATGTATACACTATTTTTTGGCATTAATGAGATCCTGCTGGATATAATGAAATTAATATTTTACTATTATATCTATCATCGTACCACATACATTGCATATACATCTTCAGTGGTAATAATTTTTTCAACTTTGTTTTTTTCAATATTATATATAAAAAGTCCATTGTAACCAGAGATTAATCCATTAGTGGCAATAATTATACGATTATTATCAATTGCTCCTATTTTAAAATATGTTACTGCTGAATTGTGACCAATATAAAATATTTGAGAATGTAAGCTTGGATTTTCTAGATAGTAAAGATAATAGTCAACTCCAGAACTCGTAATAAAGGTTAAAGCATATATTTGGTTAGTATCTGTAACTGCAACATCTATAATTCCACTATCTATTGATGTACTATTATAATTTGTACAGGTATCATCTTGAACCATAAATATTGAATTTATTGAACCACTATACCAGAAATAAAATGAATTTTCAGTTTTATATCCATTAAGGTACGATCCAGATACTGAAGGAGGTGTTATGGGATTTGTAATATTAATAATGGATGAATCAGATATTTTATAAAAAGTCATATCAGTAGCAATGTCTAATAAATATATTTCACCATCATAACCCTGAAAAATGCCAACAGTAGTAGATGTAGTAGACATAAGATTTTCCCACATATAGGTACTCCTATTTAGATGCATAAGAGTAGTACCTGTCAGATATATATAATCGTTATGAAATCCAATTACATTTAAATTAGAAGGGGGATTTAGTTGATTTATCCAATGTTCAAGATCAGGCTGAGCAAATGCTGTATATGTATTACTAAATGAAATAACTTCTTTTTTTTCATTAACGGAAATTCCTGCAGGTTGGTTAGGAAAAGATGGATTTACAGCAAATTTTTTTATGTAATTTTTATTGTATATGATCAGACTATAAGTAACACCATTAAACGTAATTGCATAGACTGTTGGTGATTTCTTACTTGCAATATCATACATATCTAAACGGTCACAGGCAGGTAATATAAATGTGCTGGTAACTAAAATTGAGTACAAAATTATTTTAATTATATTCATTTGTATACCTTGAGTAAAACTATTATGTAAAAGTCAAAATAAATATAAGTCATATTTCTGATTTTACAAGTAAAAATAAATAAAAAGGAAGAAATTATATCTATTAAAGAAAAGAGATTGTGCAATAAGGCTCTGACCCCTTTTTTATAGCCAGTTCCTTACTACAAATTTTTCTGTGCACTCTGCGCTTTTAGAGTTCTCTGCGTGATTATTTTTTCAATGCTATTCTTCTTAGGCTCTGACCCCATATTTTCACAATTTTTTTAAATTTTTTCGTTAAAAACTACAAAATTTTTTCTAAATCCTTTTAACTTTTTAAAATTCGCGCGTTGTATATAGTAAAAGCGTAATGTAAAAATTACTACAAAAATGGAGGAATACATATGGCACGGAAATTGCGTGTACAGCTACCAGGTTTAACGTACCACATCACGTCACGGTGTATTGAGTGGAAAAACCACCTGCAGGAAGACTACTTCAAAGCCTGTTTTGTGGAAATACTCAACAGAGCAAAACA
>JBBFLA010000105.1:0-4095 GCA_037481795.1 Spirochaetota bacterium | reverse complement strand
GTTCTGTTTTCTCTAAACACAACTATTTCTCCTTAAAAAATTTTGTGCCCCTATACTATATTGTTGACATCCTGTAAATTAATTTATATGATTTCATCCATAAAATTTTATTAGTAATACTCTTACCCTTTTTGCAGGGGGGTCATATATCAATTTCATTATTTTCAATTTATTCAGACACTACAAAAATATGTTGAAATATTATTCATAGTATTCATTATATGTGTAATTATAGATATATTTTTGGAGGTAAGCATGGCAGATTTTATTGATTTTGTTGCAAAAGAAGCTGGAAACCGTGAAATGGGGGAAAAATTTATTAAAGTACTTAAGCAAGGGGATGCCCAGGAATTAAAAAAATTCTTTGATTCCAATGATTACACCGGCGTATCAATTGATGACTGTAAAACCCTTATAAACAATAGGCAGACAATTATCAATTCAGTAGACACAAATCTCAAGGATTATTAATGCTGGAATGAATTCTATCAAATTGATTATATTCATCATATCATCGCTTTTACTATTCAGTACTGTAGCATTATCTTTAGATGGCAATAACAATTATGTCTTTTCACTTTCAGAAGAGATAATGTCATTACCTAAATATTGGTATTTTAGGGCCGAGGATCGGGAACAATACAAAGAAAAAAATTATGACCATTCATCATGGGATATTCATGCTATCAACCAACCCTGGCATACCCAAAAAGAATTCCGTAATTATACCGGAAATATTTGGTACAGGATTGTTTTTAACTGTGACCTTTGCAATAGCAATAACTATAAGGGTGACTTTGCTTTATTAGTTCCAATACACTATCGTGGAGCTCAGTTTTATTTAAATGGTGTATTGGTTAAAGAAACACGTCCCTTCATTAAGGGAATATCCATACCAAACCTTGGGAAGCCCGATATTATAATTTTCCCACATAATTTAGTGACAAAGGAAAATAATGTAATTGCAATACGGATAAGCTCATTTGATTATAATTCCGGTTTCGAGGGGATGATAAAAATTGGGACATTTCCAAAAATATCAAAAGTATTTGTTCAAAATAATTTATTCTACGGGCTTTTAATTGGGATTAATTTATTCCTATCGTTATATTTTATTCTTCTTTTTTATTACAGAAACAAAGAACGATTTTATCTTTACTTTGCCGGAATGGCTTTTTCATTTGCATTATGGACGACCGGTTATATTGGTATTATTTTCTGGATAATTGATAATAGAATAGCCTATCTTATATTAGCATATTGCGGTTCGGTAAGCATTGTTATCTTTGCAATCTTATTCATACATTCCTTTTTATCGTTACGACATAACATATTCTCGAAATTGCTTATTGCTGCATTGGTATTTTTCCTAATTTATTGTACCATAGAAATAATTCTTACCGGGCTGGTTGTAACGTACCGAATGTATCTATTCAGGATTTTTCTGCTGACATGTCTTATTTATATGCTCTATACAACAATATTATGCTTGTATGCGATTAAGATTAAAAGGCCTCATGCTCTTAAAATATTGGCAGGGATTATTGTAGCATATTTATTCATCTTTGCATCTGTTTTAACATGGCTTCATATAATTGATTTTACTCCTTCATCTATAGAACCATTTATGGCAATGATTTTTGTTTTTGCCTTCGTGCTTGCTTCACGGTATGCACAGGTATTTTCCGAACTTGAAAAAGCGCATTCAAAACTTCTTGTCCTTGATAAAATGAAAGATGACTTTCTTGCTACCACCAGCCACGAACTGAAAACTCCGCTTCATGGAATAATGGGAATTGTTGAAACAATTATGGATGGTTCATCCGGGCCAGTGACCGAAAAACAAATACAAAATCTGGCTCTGATACGGGATGAGGCATCACACCTCAACAAAATGGTAATTGACATCCTTGACTTCAGTAAGCTTCGTGCAGGAAAGGTGGATCTATTCCTTGAGCATATCTTGGTTGATCAGGTTGCAGCAACAATTGTATCACTTTTAACTCCTGAAGCTAATAAAAAGGGACTATCGCTTACATTAAAATCTTCTGGACCCTGTGCGATAGTTGCTGATCGTAACCGCCTTAGACAGATAATAATTAATCTTGTGGGAAATGCAATTAAATTTTCAGATAAAGGCACTATTACCGTAAATGTAGAATCATCTAAAGAGGATGTAACAATTACGGTGAGTGATGAAGGCCCGGGTATCGACGATAGCGATAGAGAAAGGATTTGGAATCCATTTATACAGGCAGAAAGCCCGGACAACCGTCATTACGGAGGTACAGGACTTGGACTTCCAATAACAAAATATTTAGTGGAACTTCATGATGGGTCCATTCATGTTGAAAGCGAAAAAGGTAAAGGGACATATTTTATTGTTAGACTCCCAAAACAGCCTAAAACCCGTGGTATAACGAAAACCAAGCAAATTGAAGTAAAAAATGATAGCCTTGTGCTTCCTTATGAAATTTCTCCTTCATCTGTTGAACAGGATGAAGAACTTGCAAAAATTCCATTTTATAAAAAAGCTAAAATCCTGGTTGTTGATGACGATGAGGTTAACCGCAAAGTAATTGAGGGTTTCTGTGCAATAGCAGGATATGAACTAATACTGGCCCAGGATGGACCAACAGCTCTTGAACTTATGGAAAAACACAACATTGATCTTGTACTTCTAGATCTAATGCTTCCAGAAATGAGCGGGTATGAGGTATGTCAGAAATTACGCCAGTCAGAAAAATTTGTAAACATCCCCATTATTATAGTTACTGCGCGTGACAGTGCATCAGATATGGTTAGGGGTTTTGTTACCGGTGCCAACGATTATATCACAAAACCATTTACCCGTAGTGAGTTACTCATCAGGATTGAGAATCAATTAGCAATTAAACAGATGCTGGAGCTTGAGCGTTCAATTATGCATGAATTAAATAAAGAGGTCGAATTTAACAGAGGTCTTTATCAAAGAAGTATTGAGTTAAAGCAGATGGCAACACAGATACTTGCATGGGAGCGAGTAATCAAAGAAGACATGGAAGTTGCCAAAGTTTTCCAGAAACGTCTCATGGCATGCCCTGCACATATACCAGGGCTCAATTTTCATGTTTTGTATCATCCATTAGCAGGACTCAGCGGTGATGTGTATGATATTATTCAACTCACTCCAGATATCATCAGGATATTTATTGCAGATGCTACTGGACATGGAATTTCTGCTTCTCTCAATACTGTAAAAATTCTTTCAGAGTATTCCTCTGTTAAGGAAACAATGCATGCATCTCAGGATTTGCTCAAGTTTTTAAACCAGCGATTCATTCAATTATTCAAGGATTACGGAATAGTTTTTACATGCCTTATTGCTGATATTCATCTGAATGAAGGCAAACTTTCATTAGTTTCAGCAGGTCATCCTCCTGCATGCGTTATCTCAGATGGTAAAGTTAACTTTATTAAACCCCATGGACCAATCATTGGGCTTTCTTCCAATTATCAATATCAGCCTACAACAATCCCTTTTAAAAAGAAAGATACAGTGCTTCTTTATACTGATGGGCTGCCTGAATTCATTTATGCTCAAAATAAAAACTTCCAAGATTCTTCAAAAAATGAGTATGATAAGCTAAAAGAAATAATTGAAGGTCATAATACTATCGAGTCATTAGAAAATCTGTGTACATCGCTTATGGAAGGAGTTTCTAATAGATCTAACACATTTATCAATGACGACATAACTATTATTGCTTTTCAAAAAGATTTAGGGCTCTGACCCGATTTTCTCCTTTTCCTCTGCATACTCCGCATTCTCTGCGTGATTATTTTTTTTAAAAATTACTATGCTCTGACCCCTTTTTTTTTCAATTTTTTTATCAAAAAGCACAAAATTTTTTCCAAATCCTTTTAATTTTTTAAACTTCACGCGTTGTATAGAGTAAAAGCGTAATGCACATATTACTACAAAAACGGAGGAATACTTATGGCACGGAAATTGCGTGTACAGCTACCAGGTTTAACCTACCACATCACTTCCCGCTGCATCGAATGGAAAAACCATTTGCAGGAAGACTACTTTAAAGCATGCTTTGTAGAAAT
>JBBFLA010000104.1:0-4201 GCA_037481795.1 Spirochaetota bacterium | reverse complement strand
CCTATATGATATACCATAGGTCCTTTTTCATCATCATATTGTCTTATATCAGATGGAGCTACAACAGCCACGTGACCACTCTTAAGTATCCCTTTACTATCTACTTCTTTCGACATTGCTCCAGCAACCACTAAATAACCCTCATTTGCTAATTTCTGCGCAGTTTTTGCATCTACCATCTTTAAATTACCTTTTATTGCTTCTCCAATCATTTTTACTACTGCATCATTTGCTCTTGTTTGATCCCGTCCCCCTCTTGCTAATGTAAATCTTGATAAATCTCCTAATACTTCTTGCACAATATCAAATAATGCTTGATTACACCACGTTCTTCCAGGCAATGCTGCATTCCTATGTCCACCACCACCTTGTTGATATTCTGGATCCTCCATTGCCTTAACTGCTGCATTTCGTATTTTTAATATTGATTCTTCACCTACATTTAACAGGGTAACATTACCATCCGGATCAAAATATTTTACTGGATTATTTAGTGAATAACAATAGAGATCTAAATTCCCATTATTAAACACCCCTCCCATGCCGGGAAGCTTCCTGCTTCCATCCTGCTGTAAGTACCAGTAGAAATCATGCTCCGTGTCATAGTCATTGGGTTTGGGGAAGTATTTGCCTTCAACCCGTTATCATTATCTTTATAGCATTTAATATTTTATTCAACTTTTTTCGTGCTATCAGAATTTAAAAGTTCTTTTACCCTCTTTATAAACTTATATTGAAAATATGCACATACCCCTATTGTAATAAAATATGCATATTTTAAAATAATTATATGATAAACCTCATAGCAAAAGTATATAATAAAAGACTGCACCCAAAAAAACAAAAACCATGAACTTAAAAATATTTTTATTACTTCTTTTACTTTTTGCTTACCTCCTATAGTTTTAGGCCATTGTATCATTACATTATATATAATATAAAAGCAAAAAATTATTGTTAATAATCCATATAATCGCATTTGTAAATTATTCATTGCAATCCTATAAGTTCCCCATTTATTTTCCCCTGTGACAAAGGCCATTATCGCATAATTACATATAATAGGAATTATATAAAATGTCGTTATATAATCTTTTATTGACATCTAATTTAACAAATTTATTTTAAATATTTAAGGGCCTAACCAATTACCCAATAACCAAGACCCTGCTTCTTTTATATTCCTAAACGTCGACGGTCCCGATGGCATATATCCACTTATAAATGCTCCGCCATATTAATTTATCTGTGGACCATACCTGAGAATCATATTCCCTACACCTGGTATCGCCTGTATTGCACTCGGTATCAACGAACCATTCTGTAATCCTACCCTTGCCACAAAATTTCTATTTTTTTATGAAACTTTATGACATTGGTAGCACCCACTGTCTTTTTGATTTAATTTTTTCTTAATTTATTTTCTATCGTCTTTCAATGTACATGATCTTTTATTCTATCGGTCATGCGTATTACTATAAAAAAACCACCCGGAACAACTTTAGGGCTAAATTGACCTACTGACTTCTTTGATATATATATCCAATGGATACAATCATTTTGTCCTCCTGAGGACCACATATATTCACCATACCCATCTGTATTTATATATGCATTTTCATACCCAAATTGCTTTATACATTTATTTAACCATTCATTATAATATTCTTCTTTTACTGTTATTGTTATCTCAAAATTATCCCATATAGGTATGTAAGAATAACTGCATTCCATTATCATCTCCCCTGGTATTCCCTTCCCAATAAAATAATTTGATGTTATTTTAATATCAGCAATCAATTGCTCTTCATTTCCATCATATGTAACTTCTTTATTTTTATCATTATCGAATATTGTATACTGTGCACCTGCTCTTTGATGTGCTTCGATTATATCTTTTGCTTTTAAGGTACAAAAATTAATACCTAAAAAAACTTCTGGTAAATCAATTCGTTTACCCCTCTGAACAAATTCCTTCTTCTTGCACCCCATAAAAATTACCATAAAAGCTCCACACAACAGTATTATTACTATAAATATCCTCTTCATTGTTTATACCCTCCTATTTTCATTTCGTTTCCTTGTAATCATACCTGAAAATTATAACTCGACCTTCATCCCCTGTCGGTGAATGGATCAAATAATCACCTAATCCACCTTCTTCGTCAAATCCCCGTTGTATTATACATCCTTGTGAACTTTACATAACTTTTTAATAAATTAATAATAACCTTATCTCCTTTCTTGATTGCTATATCCAGAGGCGTTTCACCTTTTTTATTCTTTATATCTACTTTTGCACCATTGTCTAATAGTAACTTTAGTAACTCTATTTCACGTTCCACTCTTATTGCACAGTGCAATGCTGTATTGCCATAATCATCTTTATGATTTACATCTATACCTCTCTCAATTAATAATTTTATATATCTAATATTATTTGATAATAAATATTTCTCTTTCTTGTGAAATTTTACGTTAATAATGCTTACAATTAATGCATTTAAACCTTTTTTATTTTGTCCGTTTATTTCCAAACCGCACTCAAGTAATAATTTTAAAACTCTTAAATCCCCTTTCCCTAGTGCACTATACCATATAAGCGTATTATAGCCATCATTGTCTTCATCTTTTACAATTCCATCATCTTTTTTAATTAGATATTGTATCAATTTATAATTATCATCAGATAAAGCATAGAATAAAACTGTACGCCCATTCATATCTTTATGGTAAATATCACTGCCACTTTCTATATATAACTTTGCTAAATCATAATTCCAGGTAACATTAAACACTGGCAAAGTCCCATAAATCTCCGCTTGATTAACATTTGCACCATTTTCTATTAAATATCTAATCGTATCTATATTATACGTTTTAAATAAACAATTTTGTCCCAACTCATCCACTTTGTTAATGTCCGCACCGTTCTTTAAAAACAATGATATCAAACTTATATTATTTGCCTCAACTGCTATATGTAATGGGATATATCCAAAAATCTTTTCATTATTTAAATCAACTCCTTTTGATAGTATATTTTCTATATACTCCCTCTGATTTTTTATTATTGCTTCCTTAAATAATTGTTGCTCCTCCTTTGTTAATTTGCTACAACCAATAAATACAATAATCAGATATAGTGATAACTTATAAAACAAATTCTGTTTTAGACGTATCATCCTTACCTCGCCTTTTTATTCGTTGAATCAACTATTGTTTCTGCAGTTCTTAATCTTATATTCCCCATTATTTCAGCTACTTTACCCCAAAATTTGGAAAGTTCTTGATTACCTTCATTAGAATATTCAATAGCAAATATACGGGAATTGTTTTCAACTGCATTTAAAAATATTAAATTCATTCCCATAGCTATCGTCCCTAATTGTTCATAATCCATACCTCCAAAAGCAGTAGCTATTTCATCAGGCAATGCTTCTGAAGTTACACCTGCCATGTTTGATAATGCTATAACTTTGTCTTTGAAATCTGCCCCAGGTTTTAATGCATCCAATGCCGCTGCATATATTGATGCAATAAATAAAAATTTCTTAGCATCGCTTATTAAATTTAAATCATCTCCAATACGTTTAAGTTCTTCCCTGCTCTTATCATCAAATTCTATTCCTTGCTCTGATGCCCAATTCATCATGGCTTTTACAAATTGGTTCCCCCTATCATTCTTCCCGCTACATCCTAATAATATGAGTTTCCCATCTGGATCTATATATCGTATTGGATTGTTTCCACCGTATGTGTATAAATTCAAATTTGTGTGATTGTATACTCCACCTATACCTGGTATCTTTTTTATATTTATATTAGCTCTGTACCAGTAAAAATCATGCTCCGTGTCATAGTCATTTGGTTTGGGGAAATATTTGCCTTCAACCAGTGCCGGGTCTGTTGATATCCACCTACTCATCCGTGCATCGTAGTACCGTGCGCCAAAGTAATACAGGCCTGTTTCCTTATCCTGCTCTTTTCCGGTGAATTTGTATGGTGTAGTGTAGCTGTCTTTATTTGCTGCATCTTCCACCCACGTCTCCCCATACGGCAAATACTCTATACGTTCGTGATACTGTCCCTGCTGAGTTGTGAGCACCGAACTTGAGCCAAGATGGTCACTTGCATAGTAATAGGTTGCTGCCTGTGTTTCGTCCTTATGTTTTACCACGCTTGCCACCCTCGTATTTCC
>JBBFLA010000103.1:0-4618 GCA_037481795.1 Spirochaetota bacterium | reverse complement strand
CCCCAAGGGTCCGAATTTCACCCCGCTGATAGGGGATTGCGACCTGCTTTAACAGTATGTTAAATGTTACTTCAACATTTTCACTGTGTCCGAATTTCACCCCGCTGATAGGGGATTGCGACTACCAAGAATGGAATCGAAAAAGTAACAGAAATCAAAAGTCCGAATTTCACCCCGCTGATAGGGGATTGCGACGTGAGTTCTCACCTTTCTTATTCTTGTTCGGATATAACAACAAGTCCGAATTTCACCCCGCTGATAGGGGATTGCGACCAGTAGGTTCTGTCATTACCATAGCTTATTTTCAACAGATTGGTCCGAATTTCACCCCGCTGATAGGGGATTGCGACCTGCAACTTCAAAACCTACATTATCACTAAACACGAATGTTGGAGTCCGAATTTCACCCCGCTGATAGGGGATTGCGACTAAATCACCTCGTATTATATAATTTTTAAAGCTTATAGTTACAAGATAGTCCGAATTTCACCCCGCTGATAGGGGATTGTGCTTCGACAAGCTCAGCAACCGGTTGCTGTAGATACTCCGCTGATAGGGGATTGCCCTTCGACAGGCTCAGGGCAGGCGCTTCAACGGGCGGTCACTGAGCTAAGTCGAAGTGCTCAGCAACCGTGCTTCGATACGCACGCTGCAATCGTTCACTTCGATACACCTGCTGCGCAGGCACTCAGTGACCGGTTTTCAACAACCGGTCGTCGATACGTGCGCTGCGCGCACTACTCAGCAACCGGTTGTTGGAGCAACGGGACATCGAGTGCCCGAAGGGCGTATCGAGATGCGGTCGTCGAGTGTTCCGAAGCGAAGCGAGGAATGTATCGAGACGACCGTCCACAGGCAGGATCAGAGAATGACTATTGGAGGGAATTACACTATATTGAAAATTGATTGAAGCGTGACTATAGATTACTGCAGGATCAGTAACTTCCCCGCTATCAGTTTCTCTAATTATATTATTCTGAAAGGAGGGCACATGTCAGAGCGATTCTATGCATCGCTGACGCTTTTCCTTATTATTTTTGGAATTGGGCAGCTCCTCTACTTTAATTTTTTCGCTGCATTCATCTGTTTTATCATTGCCTATTGGATTTCCGGGCTGTACTGATGAGCACTGTTTATTCAAGTAATAGCCTTATTATAAAGAAGAAAAGCTTGAAAGATATTAGCTTTTACTTCAGTAAACCAATTACTTTAGCTATAAATTCCAGTGCATTTTGATTTAAAAATATAATTACAAACAGCAATGTTACAAAATAAATACTAAACTTCTTATTCATCTGTTCCATCTTTAACAAAAGCTCCGCTTTGTCCTGTTTCATTATCCCCAATAATTCAGCTTTGTCCTGCTTCATTATCCCCAAAAGTTCAGCTTTATCTTTTTCTGTCTTTTCATATAACGCTTCAATTTTCCCTAATAATTCAGCTTTGTCTTTTTTCATCTCACCCAATAATTCAATACGTACCTGCTCCAGATCCCTCTTTGTGGCAAATTCACTAAATACCTCGGCTTTTAGCTCTTCTTTTGTCCTGTACCAGCTGTCTTGTACGCCGTTCACAATTGCCTCTTCAAGTGCATTCAGAAATTTCTTTGCTTCATCTTTCCCGCTAAATGTTTTTTCTAAAATTTCATACGCTTCTACTGATAAATGCATGCTCATACAACAATCTCCTTCCTATAGTATAGTTTAACACAGCACTACTACAATGTCAACTGATACTTTAATTTTTCATAGCAGCCTGTGCTTTTATATATATAAAACGCTTGATGATAAAAAAAATTAAAAAATTTTTTATTTTTTTAAAAATTTTTTATGCAGTGTATATTAATGCTGCGCAGGCACTCAGCGCTTCGATACGTGCGCTGCGCGCACTACTCAGCAACCACGCTTCGATACGTGCGCTGCGCGCACTACTCAGCGACCGTGCTTCGACGGGCTCAGCAACCAGTCGTCGAGTGTTCCGAGCGAAGCGAGGAATGTATCGTGCTTCGGCAAGCTCAGCAACCGTGATTCATGTTGTGTTGGAAAATGGAAAGAAAATAAAGAAATACCACGATAGCAATCTGAATGGAAAAGAAAGATAAGTCTGCGCTGTTTTTTTAGTTCAGGCTATAGTAATAAATGCATAGGAACTATCGCCAATAAAAAGTTGAAAATAAAGCCTGCTTACTTTAATTACTAAGCCTTCTTAACACTTTGCCACGCTTCAATAGCTAAAAATGATGCAAGCAAAAAGAGTAGCAATGCAATTATTGCAAGAATATAATTGCTGACGCTTACATTGTGATATACCATGACAGCAAGTGCGCTGAGGGTTATTACAAACATAAAAATCATTGGTAGCTTAACAAACCAGCTTGATTGCTTACGACGTGTAAGCCATACAGTTACTGCCAAAAGTGCAAGAGCAGCCAACAGTTGATTTGCTGAACCAAAGATAGGCCATATTTTTAAACCTTGACCACTGACAACTAATATACCTGCAATAACAACAGCTACAATAGTTGCGGCATAACGATTTGTATAAAAGAATGATTGTTGATTCATTGGTTTGTTTTTATTAAAAAAAAGTTCCTGCCACGCAAATCTAGCTAAACGTGTTGCAGTATCAAGTGAAGTAAGAGCAAATGCCGATACCGCAAGTGATGAAAATGTCCTTCCTGCATCATAGGAAATACCAAGCTTTGTCATGATTGTTCCAAGGCTATGCGAAAATATTCCCACAGGATTGGATCGCATCTGGATATAATTTTCTTTTGTAAGCATTGCAGCAGTAATCAGTGCAACCACAGCAAGCAAGGATTCAATGAGCATTCCACCATAGCCTATAACGCGTGCATCTTTTTCGTTGTTCAGCTGTTTGGCGCTTGTTCCTGAAGCAACCAAAGAGTGGAATCCCGATATTGCACCACAGGCAACAGTGACAAATAAAATAGGGAAAAGATATCCCGTATCACTGGCATAAAAGGAAGTAAATGCAGGAATGTTTATGGAAGGATTAACAAAAATAATTCCAGATACTCCAAGGATTATCAGTGCATATAAAATAAAAGAATTAAGATAATCCCGTGGTTGTAAAAGAATCCACACAGGTGCTACTGAAGCTATAAATATATAAACCATGAGCAAATATGACCATTGTAGAGCGGTTAGTTTTACAGGATATATATAACCTGTGTACAATGCCCCTATAAGTAATAGCACACCAATAATAGTAGCCACTGATAAAGGAAGTTTAAGCCTGTAAAGCAACAATCCAAATACTACCGCAATGAAAATAAAAAGCGTTGATGCACTTGCAGCTGCAGGTATTTCTTCAAATGTACGTGAAACCACAATAATAAAAACGGCAATAACCAGTACAAGTGTTGACCACGAAAATATAAGAAAGAAAAATTTCCCTCTATGGCCTATTTGTTCTTCTATTACCTCACCAATAGACCTTCCACCATGCCGTACTGATGCTATTAATGCACTGAAATCATGTACTGCACCTATAAAGATGCCACCAAAGAATATCCATAAGGCTACCGGTATCCATCCAAAAATAGCTGCAACAATTGGACCAATAATAGGAGCTGCTCCAGCAATGGAAGCAAAATGATGTCCCAAAAGAACCGGAGCTTTTGCAGGAACATAGTCAATTCCATCGTACATTGTATGGGCAGGAGTTTGCTTTGATGGGTCTACTCCAAGCAGTCTTTCAACATACCTCCCATAAAAAAGGTATGCTGCAATGAACATCACAATAGCTGCTATTAATAATGTGAGTGAACTCATATAATCCTCCCAGAGTAGGGGCAGTTAAATATAATTTTCATAGACGTGTCAACAAAGTTATCACTAAAATTTATTAATTTATTTTATCAAGTAAATTATATTTTTCTTAGCAATACATTAAGTGGTAGTGTATTAATGTACCTATTCAATATTCAAAAAAATTGATGTTTTTATTACGATAAGGTAAGATATAATGGAATTACAGCAATTTTACTATATACCTGGCGGGCAATATATCATTGGCATTGCTGATGATATCATTAATTCTTTGACACATTCTTTGCCACCTGGTATTAAGCAAGAGTACCTGTATCATTCATATCCTGCACATACGGTGAGCATAGCGTCATTTTATATTGCAAAGCGTTATGTAACTGTGAGTGAATTTGCACACTTTATACATGAAACTGGTTTTGTTACGCAGGCACAAAAGGATGGCTGGTCGTGGGCCTGGGAAAACGGTTGGACAAAGAAGAAAGGCCTGTGGTGGCAAAAGCCATTTGGTATTGATGAGCTAGATGCACTGTATACTAAGCACGCTGATACCATGTGTGTATTGCAGATAAGTTGCAATGATGCGCGGGCATACTGTGAATATCTGTCACAAATGACGGGGAAAGTGATTATGCTTCCCACGGAGTTTATGTGGGAGGCTTTTGCAACAAAAGTTGGTATACCCAGTATGGAACAATTTCAGGAACTATCGCCCAATAAAAATGAACTCATTGCTGACTATTGCTATAACGTACCCGTCAAATTAACCCCATCTTTACAAAAAAGAAAAAAACAAGTATCTTCCAAAAATAGCAAGAAAAAACTGA
>JBBFLA010000102.1:0-4942 GCA_037481795.1 Spirochaetota bacterium | reverse complement strand
ATAGCATGCCGTGACCTGGTAATTTCATTTTTTGCTGCCATTACCTTATCCCAAATAGATTGCAACTCAAGCATTGTATATATCTCAGGGTTCATTTCACATACCACACTTCATTGGATTATGTTCTTTTTTTGATATCATCAAAGGTATATCGTTACAGTGTATTTCTTTTGTCAAGTAGTTGTAAACAGTTTGGTATAAAAAATCAATGATTGGTTTCTCAGAAATATAATGACCAATATCAATGACTGCAACACCATTATTATTAGCAAGAACAGCATCATGATATCCAACATCACCGGTAATAATACAATCTACTGAACCATGTGAAATGACAGCACTAATCTTTCGGGAACCTGCTCCCTGCAAACACGCTACTTTTTTAATGCGTTTGCCTGAATCGCCATAGTATATTATGGAGTTGCTATGTAAACATTGAGATATTTTTTTTAGCACATCTGATAATGTCATGTCATTTTCATAGTTACCTGTGGCACCATATCCTATTTCATTAAAACGTTTATCCCTAAATAGCAATTCTATATTATTAAGTTCCAGTGATTTTGCCAGTAAATCCCAGCATACAGCATCTGCATTGGTGTGAACAGCATATACACTGATTTCATGTTGAATGCAGGCTATTACCATCTTGCCAGCACTATTACTAAGAGATATATTTTTTATTGGTTTAAAAAATATTGGGTGATGCGTTATGATACAATTACAATTGTTTTCACACGCTTCATCAATAACAACAGGAGATACATCCATAGCAACAAGAATTCCTTTTACCGATTTATTATCAAACAAAATCTGTCTTCCTGAATTGTCGTATTCTTCTTGATATTCAAGTGGAAATACTTTTTCCAGATAATCAAAAAGATCTTTTATGCTATACATGTGTATTTCCCGTCTTTTTAATTTTTAATAGTGTTTCTGCTATTTCAAATGGTGTATTACCAATAATATACAACATATTTTCTTGCTTCATTTCAACACATACTATTGCATTGTTTTCAGAAATAGGGATTTTATGCAAACTGTCAATATTTAATGAAGTATACACAGGAATGCCAAGTGCCTGAGCATTGATTTTATACTCATTTTCATTTTTAAAATTTATAGCTGCGCGATAGTTCATTGAAGTAATTTTTTGCATAAATAATGCCATGGGATGGTCCACATCAAATGCGGGATCCTTGACCCTGAAAATTGAATCAGTATATGTTATAATACCACCAGGGAACATCGCGATGTCACTGGTATTAATAACATATGGCAGAGAATATGCTATGTTAGAAACTCCACTGTTAAACATTCTGCCACATTTAGCAGCATGGAGTATTGAAAAAGCTTTTTGAATTTCTTCTACTACATGTATTTTTACTTCATTATTTACTATTGATACAAGATGATTTGTTGGTCCATGACCATTGCCCAATGGAAGCGAAAATGTAATAGCCTTTGTGATAAATTCCTTTGCTTTAGTTATTGCTTCTATGGTATCGTAACCCTTTGCAATATAGCTTGCAATTGCTGATGAAAATGTGCATCCAGTACCATGGGTATTTTTGGTTTCAATCCGCTTATTTTTTAAAACTGTAAAATTTTTGCCATCATAAATTACATCGCTTGGATCGCTTTCAAGATGTCCACCCTTTACCACAACATAGCGCGCGCCAAATGTATATATTTTTTTTGCGGCATCTTTCATATCATTAATATTTTTAATTGTGATAGTAGTGAGCACTTCGGCTTCATGAATATTTGGTGTTATTACATGAGCTATTGGAATTAAATTTTGAATTACTGATTGAATTGCATCATCAGATAATAATTTGGATCCCCCTTTTGCCACCATGACCGGATCAACAACACAGTTATTGATTGAATACTGTTTAATTTTTGCTGCTACAAGCTTTACAATTTCAGGGGTTGCCAGCATTCCTGTTTTAGCTGTATGAATGGGAATATCAGATGCAACTGCATCAAACTGTTTTTCAATCATGTCCAATGGTACAGGCATATAATCAATAACACCCAGTGTATTCTGGGCAGTTATAGCAGTAATCACAGTCATACCAAAACAACCCAGTGCAGTTATTGTTTTTAAATCAGCCTGAATACCAGCACCACCACCGGAATCTGATCCAGCAATAGTGAGGACATTGCGAATATACGATGAAGTTTTCATTTTAATATCCAGTTCTTATTTATAAGTAAAGGGGTTTTACATTTATCATGATATAACTATTTTTTTCAAGAATTATTTATTGTAAAAAATTGCTTGTCATTTATTTTATCATTATCATACATCATTTTATATATTTAGAATCTAATAATACATAGGTTGCTACATGAACAATACCCCATTTTCATTAAAAACCAATGATAGATGGACTGTCATTGCACAGGACCAAAAATACTGGCGTGTTGGTGTGTATCATCCTGAATTTAACAGTGCTGATCAGATCAAAAAATTAGAAAAACACAGCTGTCCTGAATTATTTATATGTGTCAATGCACCTTGTGGTATATTATTGATTGTTGACGGAAAAGAAATACAGTATATATTAAACCCCAATGAAGCCATAATGGTAACTGAATACCATAATAGATTTAAGGTTAACCCTGAAGGCTACTTTATAGTGATAGAGCAAACAGACTTTACTACGGAATTTATTGAAAGAAAAACAATATGATAATAAATGCACATACATCATTATATTGCATTTTGGGTAATCCTGTACGCCATTCTCTTTCACCTGTAATGCATAACGCTGCATTTGAACATACCGGGATAAATGCAATATATGTTGCATTTGAACCATCTTCCATTAAACAGGCTTTTGACGCTATAAAAGCACTGGGAATAAAAGGAGCAAGCATAACCATTCCTTTCAAAGTTGATGTTTTGCCGTTATGCGATAGCGTTGATACTATAGCTTTACGTATTGGCTCGGTTAATACCCTTATCAACACTGATGGAATAATAAAAGGATACAATACCGACGGCTACGGGTTACTCAAGTCACTTGAGAATCATTCTATACATTGTCATAACAAAAAGGTTTTAATCATTGGCAATGGTGGTTCTGCAAGAGCTATCGCCTATACACTTGCCCAGCATAACGCACACATAACTATATGTGGCCGCAACATTAACAATGTAACGCAACTGGTAAATGATTTACGTAAAAACTTTACTGCTATTGAAATGTCACTGATTGACAATCTTACACCTGACATAACAGCACAGTATGACATCATTATAAATACCACACCTGTTGGCATGAAGCCTGACATATCCAGAACACCAATTGACACATCATTACTGCATCCACATAATGTAGTTGTTGATATTATCTATTCCCCTTTACATACCCAGCTTGTTCAGAAAGCCATGGAAAAAGGATGTACTGTAATAACTGGTGATTATATGTTATTATTTCAGGCATGCATGCAATTTGAACTGTGGACAGGCAAAACTGCACCTATTGAAGTTATGCATAAAGCACTGAAACAGGCGTTACAATAACTATGCTGCCAGACTACTTACAATCCCTTGCCAATAATGAATCACATGCAAATAGTTTTACTAACTATTCTCCTGATACAATTGTTTCTATATTAAATCTATTAGGCAATCCTCAGCACAAGCTACCATGCATTCACATAGCTGGAACCAACGGGAAAGGCTCGACAGCATATATGATTGCAGCTATCCTTCAAGCTGCAGGTTATATTGTTGGTTTATACACATCACCTCATCTTCTACGATATAACGAACGTATAGCTATAAATGGCAAAGAAATCACTGACGAAGAACTATCTGAATATTCTGAAATGCTTGAAACACTCTGTAAAACACATAGCTATACTCCAACTTTTTTTGATGCGTTTACTATAATTGCCATTGTTCACTTCCTTAATTCCGTGGATATTGCTATAATTGAAACAGGACTTGGTGGCAGACTTGATTCTACAAACGTTGTTTCTCCATTAGTCAGTGTTATCACTCCTATATCATATGACCATACCGCAATACTGGGTACTACATTACAGGAAATTGCATATCAAAAAGCAGGGATAATAAAACATAATACTCCGGTTATAAGTGCACCACAAAAACCTGATGTAAAAGAAGTACTACAAGAAGAAGCAATCTTAAAAAAATCGCCCATATTGTTCGTTGGTAAAGATATAAACTTTACAATGAAATCACAAAACCCTCTCATATTTGATGTTGAATGTAATCATCCCTTATTTGGTGAATACAAAAGGCTTCAAAACATTCACTGTTCTTTAACGGGAGATTTTCAGGCAGCAAATTCCACGGTTGCTATCGCCACCACTTTACTTTTAAATAAAAATAATTGGCCGATAGTTTATGAAAACATATACCATGCTATGTCAAATCTATATATTCCTGGAAGGTGTGAAGTTTTAAGTAAAGAACCTCTTATGATATTTGATTGTGCACATAACCCTGAAGCATTAGAACATACACTAAAAAATATAACCAAACAATATGCCAACTGCAAAAAAATACTCTGCATAAGCTTCATGAAGGATAAAGATGTTACAAGAATGTTATCAATAATACAGCGTTTTACTTCAAAACCGATCTTTTATTTACAGATACCTGATAGTCGCTGCTATATCCCTGATGAAGAAATAAAATTATTATTTTCACTGAATATTTTTACGGAAACAGAACAACTTGTGAAACTTTTAAAACTACATAGTGACCCTAATACCATGATAATTTTTACAGGAACTTTCAGGTTGTATCCATATAGCAAACATATTTCTTCATTATTGCAGTGATTTTTGTATTATGACTTGCTTTTCACACCCACTGTGCAATAGAGTAGCGCTTGCGGTAAATTTCCTCATACCGCAAAAATCTCTTTACCCTCTCTGCAAACGTTTCCCCAAG
>JBBFLA010000101.1:0-4954 GCA_037481795.1 Spirochaetota bacterium | reverse complement strand
AGAGGTTATGACTAAAGATGGGTATTTCAGGACAGGTGATATTGGTGTCATTGATGAGGATGGTTTCTTAAAGATAACTGGACGAATCAAAGATATTATCGTCACAGCTGGTGGAAAGAATATATCACCTCAGAATATTGAAAACAGCGTAAAGACATCGCCGTATGTTGAGCAGATAGCGGTTATAGGAGATAAGCGTAAGTATTTAAGCGCACTTGTAATTCCTAACTTTGAAGCGTTGACAAAATGGGCCAAGCAGAAAGGAATCAGCTTCAGTAGCAATGCTGATCTTATTAAGAATGATGAGGTGAATAAACTTATTGAGGGTGAAATTGCAAAATATACCAAGCAGTTCTCACGTGTTGAACAGATTAAGCGCTTTACATTGCTGGAAGCTGAGTGGACACAGGCAACAGGTGAATTAACACCAACACAGAAGGTAAAACGAAGAATTATTGAGCAAAAGTATGCTAAAGAAATTGAGGCAATGTATCCGCCTGATATTGATTAAACAATATGTTAAACTAGAATTGAAGCGGGGACAGATAAAAACTATCTGTCCCTTTTTTTTTTAAAATTTTTTAAAAAAGCTTGAAGTTATTGTTTTAAAAATATAAATATGAATAGGGTAATAAACAATAATCTATATGATTAACTTCATAAGGGGGGATTATGATTAAGAACGTTTTAAAAATTTTAGGCATTCTAATCCTTGTTTTTATTATAATTCTGGTGGTAAAAGCTATAACTATTTCGCCCAGGCAGGTTGAGGTAAAAGAAACTATCCCGTATAAAATTGATAGTATGATGATTGCGCAACATCTATCAGAGGCTGTGCAGATTCAAACTGTATCCAATCAGGACCAGGCAAAAACGGATGTTAAACAGTTTGAACAATTTCACAAATATTTAGCAAAAATATACCCGGGAGTGCATAAAAAGCTAAAAAAGGAAGTTGTTGCGGGATATGCACTTCTATATACCTGGAAAGGCTCTGACCCCTCACTGAAGCCAATGTTGCTTATGGCACATCAGGATGTTGTACCGGTTGAGGAGTTAACTAAAGATCAGTGGAAATATCCAGGTTTTTCAGGGACTATAGCAGATGGTTTTATATGGGGAAGGGGCACTCTGGATATTAAAAATCAGCTAATTTCTATCATGGAGGCTGTTGAATTTTTGGTAAATAAAGGCTTTGTCCCCAAACGGACAATTTATCTGGCATTTGGGCATGATGAAGAGGTTGGTGGTGAAGGAGCTAAAGCTATCGCAAAACTGCTAAAACAACGTAATATTCAGCTGGAATATGTTCTTGATGAAGGTGGCGCTATCATGGAGGGTATGTTGCCTGGCGTTGAAAGTCCTATTGCTCTGGTTGGAATTGCTGAAAAAGGTTATTTAACCGTGAAGCTGACTGTGAAAGGTGAAGGTGGGCACTCATCCATGCCACCGCACCACACAGCTTTGGGGATTTTGTCAAAAGCTCTGGTGAATGTTGAAGATAACCCATTCCCCAAGAACTTTGACAGTCCTGCACGGCAAATGTTTGAATTTGTTGCACCCCACATGAAATTCCCATTACGTATATTGTTTGCAAATATGTGGTGCTTTAAACCGCTGTTAAAATGGCAATTTGAAAAATCTGAATCAACCAATGCCATGATCCGCACCACTGCTGCCGTGACCATGGCTGGCGCCAGTGAAAAAGAAAATGTATTGCCTACTCAAGCATGGGCTATGATAAACTGCCGTATCCTTCCCGGTGAAACCATGGATTCCACCATTGCATATTTAAAAAAAGTAATTGGCAATGATGCAGTCACCGTTGAGGCAACTCCGTGGTCTAATGACCCTTCACCAGTTTCGGATATACATGCAGGATCATTTACTTCAATAGCAACTATCGCCCGGCAAATAAATCCTGATATTATTGTAGCTCCATACCTGGTACTTGGTGCTACCGATTCGCGACACTATAATGCATTAACCAATCAGATATACCGTTTTTCCCCCGTTAAGATGAATGCTGATGATTTAAAACGGGTTCATGGTATTAATGAAAGGATCAGTATATCTGATATGGGTAAAAGTGTTAAATTTTTCATTGCATTAATTGAAAAAACTCATATGTAGCATGTGTGGCAGGTTTGCACAGATTGAACCTGTAGATGTCATTGCTCAGCGCTTACAGGTTGCAGAAGTACTGGTACAGCATATGGCACCACGCTACAATATTTGTCCGGGTGAGGATATTGTGGCGCTGGTGCAAGTACCAGGTAAGAAGTTAATTGAGTTTCAATGGGGACTGGTACCTTACTGGGCAAAGGATCCTTCTTCATTTAAACCATTAATAAATGCCCGTGTTGAAACAGTTATACAGAAGCCCAGTTTCAAACGGGCTTTTTTTAACAATCGGTGTATTGTTCTTGCATCCGGTTTCTATGAATGGAAAAAAGAAGGTGCCAAAAAGATACCCTATTACATTACCGTGGAGGATTTTTTTGGATTTGCCGGTATTTTTGATAGTGTTTCTGTTAATGATGTTCAGGTACATACATGTGCAATACTTACCACTGATGCCAGTGAACAGATGAGTAGTATTCATAACCGTATGCCTGTCATTATTCGGCAATCTGAATTTGATAAGTGGATAAATAAAGAAACAACAATAGAAATACTTGAAAAGCTCATGCAACCGTTCAATGCCAAACTTGTAATATATCCGGTATCAACAAAGGTAAACAACCTTTCATATAAACAACCTGATTGCATACATCCTGTTTGATTTTACTATTACTTTTAAAATAATGTACATGGAATTAATAGTACACCTGTACTACCTGAGATGATGTAAGTTTACATTAATTATATGTTTAGTTTTCTCTGGTAAGCTGCGATAGAACCTGTTTCAGTTCATTCATGGTAAAAGGTTTTCGCAGGATTGCATCAAAGCCATAGTCTCTAAAATTAGCTATAATTGGCTCGTTGGTATACCCGGTTGTTGCAATGAATTTACAGGAGGATTTAAATTTTAGTAATTCAGTAATTATATCAACGCCACCTTTACCACCTTTTATGGTAAGATCAAGAATAGCAACGGTAAAGGGTTTATTGTGTTTTATAGCATCTGCAAAAGCTTTAATAGCATCATCACCATTGCTCACGGTGACTGCAGTACAATCCTGTAATGAAAGCATCTCGGTAAGTGATTCAGTTATTAATGCATCATCATCCATGATAAGAATATGTGATTTTGTAGGTGTGCACATAAAATCAGTTTCTTTGTGTATGCTTGTTTCATCTGTTATTGCTACTGGAAGATAGATGGTAAACAGTGTCCCATCTTTTGATGAATTAACAGTAATGTGGCCATCATGCTTTTTCACTATTGAATATGCAATTGACAGCCCCAATCCATGTCCACCATCCCGTGTTGTAAAAAACGGGTCAAAGATATATGGCATGATATCAGCCGGTATACCTTCGCCGGTATCGTGTATAGATATTGCAATAAAATCGCCTTTAACCGGGATATCTGGATTGCTCAGAGTTGCATTTTTAGCAGTGATGGTAATGGTGCCCTGTCCTTTTATTGCCTGACGGGCATTAAGGATGATATTATGGATTACCTGTGAAATCTGGGTTGGGTCAACAAGCGCATTATAAAGATCATCATCAAATTCAACATTGCACTGGATAGGAGAGCCACTCAGGACAAATTCAGCAGTATCCTTAATGATATTGACCAGGGATGTGGATGTTTTAACTGGTGCACCACCTTTTGAAAATGCTAAAAGCTGTGTGGTCAGATCACGAGCTTTCATGATTGCTTTTTGTGCTCGTTCTGAAGCTTTTAGCACCCTTTCGTTATCAGGAGTAAGTTGTTCTATAATTGAAATATTCCCTAAAATTGCACTGAGCATATTGTTAAAATCATGAGCTATCCCGCCGGCAAATATGCTCAAAGATTCATATTTTGCTGTCTTTACCAGCTCTTCTTCGTAGCGGACCACATCGGTTATATCGCGTATATCAACAATGCAGCCATCAATTTTATTTGCAACATATAATGGGGTGCAAACGATATGTGTATGATATATATTACCATTATTTTTGATAATGGTATGCCGATACAGGGATACTGACTTCCCTGAAGTTAAAACCTGTGTTACTGGATCAGGGTAAGGAGTATTGGTTTTTGCATTATATATTTTACAATATTCGTTGAATTGTTTTCCTACCACATCATTGCGTAATCCAAAAAGTTTACATGCAGCTGCATTAATGCTTGTAATCATTCCGTTTTCATCAGTAACCACAATTCCATCAGCTATCGATACCAGAATAGCCTGCAATCTTGCAGTTTCCTTTTGAAGATTAATATTACTTTGTAACAATTCCTGCTGCGTCTGTTCAAGCTCTTCATTAATTGCAGCTAATTCTTCATTCATTGCCTCTAATTCTTCATTGGTAGCTGACAATTCTTCATATTGGCGTTGTATTTTTTCTTCTGCTTTTTTTGCATTTATTATCCCCAATTTATGGATTGAGAAAATCAAGTAAGAAATAACTGCAACAAACGTCAATGATAAGCTTGAGTCCATGAAATACTCAATAGCTTCCCATCGATGTAAACCTAAATGAAACCGTGAGTACAAAGTAAAAATAATAAGAAGCAGCATATTAGCTGAATAATAGAACCATATCCCTCTTCTGCGTTCAATAAAAAGAAGCGGGGTATATACAAGGCTTGCAGCAACTAACGTCATGGTGTCCAATCGCTGCAGTATCTGCCCTTTTTCAAAGAACATAACAATCCACAGTGCTATCTGCACGCTTGCAAACGATATATTTGCTGCAAGTTGAAACTTCCCTTTTCTTAGCAGCATTAATGAAATAATTGCTATTAAAACTCCGGCGGCAAATGGTAGCAGGATTGCAGGATCTGTTGTAC
>JBBFLA010000100.1:0-5030 GCA_037481795.1 Spirochaetota bacterium | reverse complement strand
GATAACTATCCTGAAAACTTGCCAAGTTATTACGAAAACAGGTCGTACACGTTTGATTTTTACCGTGAAAACGGCATACATTGCCTGAAATTCCACTGGGGACCACCACCAGAAGCCTTATATAATGCTATCTGAGCCTAATAAATCCAACATTAATTAAGTTGTTGCATTCACCAGCAGTATCTGCTATACTACTGATGCTATTTATTCTATAATAGCTATAAGAAATCAGTATTCTGGTTTACATGCCACAGTTTTTGGGATCAGGATTTATAATCTTGGCCTGATAAGGTAAGCTGTATTAAATTCAACATAACAGCCAGAATTTAAAATTATGATTTTCACCTTCTACTTTTAGTGGGAGATATGAATATGAAAAAGATTTTTACATATTCAATTGCAATCATTGCTGGCATATTTGTACTATATTTTATTGGTTATATATTCATTCCACGCCTTTTAGTCATTGGCAAAGAGTCAAAGCATAAAGTGTATGTGTCATTGGGATTCCATGCCAATTTTTATCATTCATACCGAATAGATACCAACGATGAAGCAGGTTTTGGAAAAGATATACGCATTGTACGGAAGATTATTGAGGTCCTGGATGAAAAGAATAAAAAAGGTATCCCTGTTAAAGGTGTGTGGGATTTTGAAAACCTTTTTACACTGGAAGAGATATTACCACAGTATGCTCCCGATATCATACAGAACATCAAACGCCGTGTGAAGGAACATGGTGATGAAATCATACTGATGTCGTATAATAATGGACTTGTTTCTGCAATGACTCCCGATGAATTTGTGTATTCAATGCAAAATGCTATTACCAATACAAAGAAAAGTGGAGTCAAAGATATTTTTGGAAGGTATTCGCCGTATGTTCGTCCACAGGAGATGATGACATCTGCAGGAAATTTTAATCTATACAAGGAGCTTGGCATACAGGGGGTTATTCTGTATTACAGTGCTATACCGTTTGATGCATTTAGAGTTTTTGTTGATGAATTATCTCTTGAAGAGGCTCACAATCCGCTCATATACAATAATCCTGTAACAAAAGAGACTATGCTTATTGTACCTGCCTATAATCATGCCGATTTGATTGAAAACATAAGTATCTATAACTGGGTACAGATGCTACGGTATGAGCAATTGCGTGGGAATATAAAAAATGATGTATTAATTTGCATAACCAGTGATGCTGATGATTCGTACTGGTACGGTTATAATTTGCCTTCTTATTTGAAATGGATGCCAAATACCGGCGGTCTTTCGCAGCTTATTGATACAATTGCCTCACTTGACTATGTTGAATTTACCACAATAAAAGATTATGTACAAAATCATAAACCGTTGAAGGAAATCACATTTGGGCAGGACACTGCCGACGGAAGTTTTAATGGCTATGTTTCGTGGGCCGAAAAGAAGTATTGCAGTGATTACTGGCTGGCTGTAGAAAATAATCGAAGCATTCATGAACTTGTTAAGAAATTTTATGCTTATAGTAAACAGGATATACCATCCCAAGTATTAAAGGCTTTGCAGCATTCATTTGAAAAACGTATGCGGCTTCTTTCAACCACTAATTTTGGCATGGCAACACCATTTTTGGCAAAAAACCGTGAACACGTTGTTGATGATCTTATTCAACAAATGCAATCAATAACCAATCCAGTTGTACGTGATATAAAAGCGTTTGCACAAAAGATTTGCAGCCAGGATAAAAAAGTACAGGATTTTAGTAACTACGAATATGTAAATTCTCTGCTGGTGCTTAAACAAAATGCTTTTGATTTTGTGTTAACAATTTCTGGTGATTTGCCTGAAGGTTATGACTATTTTCTGAAATACAATGATGCAGCAATACCCGTGTTTGTTTTTTCACATGCTGGAAAAAGCCAACTCTTTGTAAAGGATAGGATCCCTTCTGATGGCGTATATCACATTGTTCGAAGACCTCGCCATCAAACTCAGTACACAACAACTGCTACTAAACAGCTTCTCAAAAACAGTACAATTGCTATTAAATTTAAGCAAGGGGTTTATTCAGTAGAAGCTCACGGCAAAAAGGTTCTTGAGGAATACAGCTTAATTCCCTGGATACAGTACAATGGAAGGAACTATCGCCCCATAACAGTAAACACACAGATAATTAATGATGGCAACAGCGGTGTTGCAGCAGTAAAACTTTATGGACGCCTCAACCTTCCACAAAATATCAGCTCAGGCAATTTTGAGTACTGCGTGTATCTGGTGGAGGGTATTGACATGATTTTTGTTGATGGGATCATCACCTATCCTGACACACTGCGAACAAAAATTTTTAAAGCAAGCATACCGCAGCTTGCGCGTATCTATGATCCTGGCTGGCAGCAGGTTGCTCCATGCCCATTATACGTGTCAATGCATGCATCAAAGAAAAAGCCTTTTACTGTATTAAAGCGCAATTACCTGGGTGTAGAATCACAGTACGCCATAGATTACTTCAAACATTCGCCAAAAAACCTTGACCTTGCAAATGTTAACAATCATATTACTGCGGAATTTGTTGCCATTACCAATGAAGATGAGTGTGTTGCAGTTGCCAGGGATAATGCGGTTCTTTCAAATTTTGCGTTTTGCCCACTCCAGGTTAATCATGGCATATTAAAAGGATTTTTGGTAAGCCTCAATCCATTTGGAACATTTTTTGGCAGGCAGTATTATCAGCCAACATGGGGCAAGGGCAGGGGGTTTGAAGCCGCAATCTTAAATGGTGACCAGTATCACTCAGGTGCATGCACGTACAGCGGAACCACACAGCGTTTTGCAGTGGCGATAGTTCATAGTAAATATCCATTGCCCCAAAAATTAAAACAACTCATGATTTCTTACGCAAATCAACCATTTGTAATACTTCTGCATGAAAATCAGGCCAAAAAAATAGCAGCACCATTACAACCGCCTAAAGGGGTGTGTGCATTATATCGAGATGGCGGTGTATATGTGAATTTTGAGAAATCAGATGGTGCTGCTTACTATATTATTCATTGCGGTGATACAAAAGATTCATTATCTGCACTGTATAAAACAAAAGGTACATCGCTGTTTATAAAAGAATATGCAAAGGGCAAATCATTTGTGCAGGGCAATACATACTATGTTGCAGTACAGTCTGTGAACGCACAGGGAAAACAATCAGAACCTTCGGCAGTGTATGCTTTTAGTGCCCAAGAAATCAAGGAAGACCTGGATTTGCCTCTAACCTTGCAGTTAAAAATTGTGCTTGATACACTCATTGCAAAACTGCGCTGGTAAAGTTTACTTAACCTTCTGCCATGTCACAGGAGCTATCGCCACATGGCCGTTTGTTAATGTTGCAACCCATTTCCATCCGCAGGTGGTAATGTACCATGCCTTTGTAGCTGGTACATACACCCATTCAGGAGCATGTGCACGCAGCGTTGTGACAAGTGTGTCTGAACGTTTTTTGCCCCTGTAAACCCCAAAATCATAAGGATTGTTTGAATAAAATACCAGCGTGTCATTGTAGCTTTCTTTATCAAGCCAAACCTTAAAAAGCAGTAACCCCCCATGAATGAATAACGTATCGTTATTGTATGTTACTGACAGATAGTAGCCATCATTGTATTTCACTACAAAGGGCGATTCCATTGACGCAAACGGTGAGTTGCGTTCGCTGCCAAAGCTGCTTGACAGTGCAGTGCGGATGTACTGCCAGTGTTTTAGATCAAATGATTGATATACATCAACCTGTGAAAAGAACCGTCCACGAGCAGTGGTGTACAAAAGCCATTGATCGTTAGCAACCTGTAAAATCATACAATCGCGGAAAAATTTATGATATGGTGCTTTCATTATTATCGCATGATTTTCCCAGTGAATACCATCACGCGAAGTCATGTGATGGAGTTTATGAGGGGACCAGAACATATGATACACATTGTTATGCGTAATCACATGAGGTGCCCACGCTAAGCTGCCAACATCAGCAACAGGTTCTTCTTCAACCATTACGGTAGGCGGAAAGTTTTCACTTTTAGCAACCGCAAAATATGTTTCGGCATTGGGATCCCCATCGGTTTTTGATGTTATGCCAATAAGGCGCCAGTTGCGTTTTGCATCCACAAAAATGGTATGGTCATTTATGTAATAGCCGTATTTTTCAGGTTTAAATAATGGGCGATAGTTACCTGAAATGAGTGGTTTATATACAGTAACCTTTTTGCCCGTAGAAAAAGCTTTTGCATACCCCAGTGTTGATTGTTCATTGGTTTGTTTATTAATTTTTATCACTCTAAAAAGTCCACCGTTTCCCCTGTAGAGAAATGAACCAAACTGCGATGATCCAATCTGATGCCATGTTCCCTTATCATCCTTTATTTCGATTATATATTCTTCAGTATCAGGATCAGCAATCCATCCCAGGTGTATCCAATCATTGCCACATACATATTTTACTTTGTGAAAAGCCTGTAATTTTTGAACCTGTTCTTTTGATATTGATCCATAAAAATTTGTTTCCAACGGCATTTCAACGTAGAGGTATGTGCCTACCTCACCAATGAGGAATAGTGCTAATAGAAAAGAAATTATATATATTAATACTTTTTTGTATTTCATACTAACCTCCTATCTAAAAAAAATGTCATTTTCCCCTGGATAGTTATTACGAGTCCTTATATAATAATTCGGTCACTTCCACACTCCTTGCCTGCACTCGGTGACCAAATTTCAACAAAAGGTAGACAAGTAATTGCGCTGCAATAGTAACAGGATGTGCTTGTGGACAAACTCAGCAATGTTTCGTAAGGAGATAAGTGCTATAATATATATTATCATAAAATTATTCGATGATTTAATCAATCATTTTATCCTGTTTTTTGGAATGAATGAAATTAAAGTTGATTTTTTAAGCATGTTTTTTTTGACTGTTATTCGGAAAGTATATTAATTGAGACCTCTGAATAAATACTAAAAAAAGGTTGCAATTTCAGTAAAAAATAAAGAGACATAATATAAGAGAC
>JBBFLA010000099.1:0-5658 GCA_037481795.1 Spirochaetota bacterium | reverse complement strand
CCTCCCCCAAAAATGGCCGTTTTATGTCACATCCAGGGGTTGGCGGCATCAAAATACCCCTTATTCTGAACAGTTTTCAAAGAACTGTGTAGTTTTTGTACTCTCCTATACCTTCCGTCTTTACACCATATTGCATCTTTCTTTGCCAGCACTTTGCACACAACGGTATAACAATTAACGAATCTTCTTTTTCAAGTATCATCCTTGCTTCATGGCGCATCCTCTGTATTGTGCGCTCATCACACATTGTTTCAAAGACCGACTTCTGTACTCGTACACCATACCGCTCCATAATCTTTGCAATACGGCGTAATCGCTTTTCATTGCGGATATCGTATATTACCAACCAGGTTTCCATATTGTCATACTATATTTCATTTGTCAATTACTATCTCACAATATTTTATACGTATTTAAATCCAGCAATGTCCCCGTTCCATCTATGATTACCTTTTTACGGCAATCAGTACATATTGGATACACATAGATTTTATCTTCTTTGGGATCTATTAAATTCATTAGTATTTGTAAAAGCTTATTCAGCATTTCATCATCCAATTCCACATTAAAAAAAGAATACTGCACCCGTATGCCCATACGCTCCAGCTGCTTTGCCACGCGGGTTAATCTTTTTGGATTACATATATCATAACATATTAAATATTTCATTTTACCTCAAATGGCCTGTACTGGTTTTCTTCATCATTTATTACACGCTTGCAGTGAGCCACCTGCTGGGCTATTATTTTTCGGTACGATAATTGTTTTTGTAATGGCATATAGTAATATGTTTCTTCTAATTTTGCTTCAAATTTTTCTATTACCTTTTTTAACCCTTCCTTTGTTAATAGCACCCCTTTACGTGTTAAAACCTTATCTCCTTCTTCATCCATTGGTTCCAGAGGATACTCATCATCATTGCTTGAAAAATCTATTGTACGGAAATCTTCAGGATTAAGTATTCCTAAATTAAACAGTGTCACAGTCAACGTATCGCATACTGGTGATCTAAATTCTTCCATTATATCAAATATTAATGATTTGCGGCCATATTCAACCGTATGCAGATACCCCACATAGGTATCCATTCCTTCTGAAAGTATATAGCTTTCAATTAAATGATTTAATAACGTATAGGTAAAACTTAACACAGCATTGACATTGTCACCCGGCGGGTTCATGCTTCTTCCATTAAATTCAGCCCAGTGTGGTATTATTGCATGTTTGATTGCGCCAAAATATATTCTGGAAGCTGCACCTTCATATCCACGCAGTTCATTGGCGGTAGTTGCAGTTTCAAGCTTTTGTATAACATTCTTCATTGAGTCAACGTAATCGGGCAATTGTGTAGCTTCTTTGTGCTTTCGTTTTATGCGGTTGGCAAACACCAGTTGATTGCGTATTTTGCCTTCAATTATATTTTTGCACCATTTAAATATAAATTCATCATTGTTTAGTTTATCATACTGCTTTTTACGCAGTAATACGTTTTTGCTGTCATCAAATACCAGCTTACCATTAAATAACCCGTTTTTGTTTAAAAAAACCACTTCAATTTTATTATGCATAAGCATCTTAAATGCTTCAGGTGTTATTTCAATATTGCCAATGATGAATACACGGTGAGTGTTATGGGGAAAAAATTTTGATACTGTACCATCAGGATATAAAAAATGGAATACTCGGTTATTTTTATAAAGCTTTCCGTAATCGGAGATTAAATATATATCAGCCATTGCAATCTCCTCCTTATAAAAAAAAATATGCAGCCCACAGGCCCTTTTGCCTGTAAGCTGCACAAGCATATATTTACCCCTACCCCATATGTTTGTTTTGTTTTTTTATCTTGCCCATCCGCTTTTGTATGGCAAATGCTGTAATCAACGCCCCATTTTTTTCAACCAGTGCCACTCCACCTTTTTCGTACATCTTTATAAGCTCATGCCGCAATGCGTTTACCTCATCAAGCAACTGTCGTGTCTGCTTTTTATCCAGCACTATTCTGTCACCAAACTCATAGCCAAAAAGCTGTACCAGTTGTACCATGGTGTTTGTTATGCCGCGGTTGTGTGTTTGCTTTGCAAAGTGTTGTGTGTATTTCATAACATCCCTCCCTTATGGTATATTTTTAAAATCCTTCAATTACAATGTGCTTTATAAACTCCACCTATTGCTGTACTGCATTCACACATAGTCAATGGCACGTGGTGTAGTTCATTTAATTTGACTGTAAAATAGGTAATATTATAGGCTTTTTTTTATTAAGTGTGTTATTTATTTAATGGCGTTGATATTTCAGTATAATCCTGATTGTATAGCTTTTTTTTAAATTCACACCGTGGTAAGGTTATTGCAAAAATATAATATTGCCAGCCAGCTTTTTTAGTGTAAAAAACCTATACACAGTAACTATCGCACAAAATATTTTTTTGATTTTTTGATTATTATCAATTTTTTGCCTAAATGATTTTTATAAAGCTCACTTCTATTTCTTTTTAGAAACTTTCCCTGCGCTGGTATCCCTTTTGAAGTAAATAAAAAAATATCTGCGTAACCAGCGTAACGCTTTCCAGCTCATTATTATACATAGAGCCGCTGATAATGAAGAAAGCTCCAGCATCCCCATTTGTGCCAAAAGCACGGTAGCAAAGCTCAGAGTAAGCACTATCAATATATATTGAAAAATTTCCTCGGCTGTAGCGTATACAGCAGCGTGACTACCTTTAATCTTCACAGTCTCAAGAATTTCATAATTTCTATGTCTGGTAATTAGATAAAACAAAATCAAGATAAGTACAACGAACACACCTGTAAACGCTATTAGTATCAGTATCATAGCTTATCTCCTGTGTGGTTAAGTAATGATAAAGTATTTTCCATACAATTTCATAATTGTATTGTAAAAGTTATTTTATTTGATGGATTGCTATATGCCTTTATACCATAAAATGTGCCATACGATACAACCACTGCACTGAATGTATACGTTTTTGTACCTGTATTAGTATCAGTATTTTTCTTTATCTTTATTGACAAAATTTTTTCACATGGTGTGATTGAACCGCCATTATAGGGAACATCTACGTAGCAGCTCTTGTTTATATCTACAGTATTCCCCTGGGCATAGTATATAACATATCCACCTCCCGGGCTATTTACTTCAGCTTCAGGGCTTGGATCCCATTGTAACAGGTATTTGAATTCAATATAATCTTCATTTTCTTCAATATCTTCATAAATTATGCTGCAGGCCTGTAAAAGTGTTAACGCAGCTATTACTATAATAAGTATTTTATGCATAATGCCCCCTTTTTACTCATTTTTTACTTAATGCGTTCATACCGTAAATTTTTTGGTTCCATTAAAACCGTCAGTGCTCCCCATACATTGAGCTTGCGAATTGTGTATTCTGAATTTCCATAACCATACATAATCTGCTTTTTAGCACCTGAAAGCAGCTTTTCTTTTACCTTTGCATAATCAAAACCAGGATTTATTGCCCAAACCAGTGCAGCTGCACCGCTGACAAATGGTGTTGCCATGGATGTACCATGCCACACATGATATAAATTATCTACTGGTGCCAGATTGCATATAGCAGCATATTTAAGTGCCACGCCTGTATAATGAACAATGCTATCAGTTTCAAGCTGAAACGCTATGGTACACAGGGAATTGCTGCATGATTTAAGATGATGATTATAAACTTTGAAACTGTTATTTTTACCACTTATTGAAAACAACACCGGCACTTCATTAAAGTTTTGAATTGTTTGTCCTGCTATGTATTTGACTCTGAATACATCATAGGCGCTTTCAGTATCTATGTATGCTTCATATAGTAACGATACCCTGTTGTATCCAGTGCAATCCACTGTAGTATATAAATGACTATTATAGAGATTTGGTTTATATGAAGTGGTAAAGTCAAAATTGGCTGGATTACTTGCCACTGTATATCCCAATGAATTATGAATAGCCCAATTATTATCAGTTTTTTGCCAGTTTGCTTGGTTAATTAAGTTCCCCGTTATTGGTACTGTTCTTGTTGAAGTAATTGCACTCAATATATTAACTCCGGGAGCATATATATGCACTATATTATCTTTTTTAGAATAATTGGTAAAACTTGCAAGCGTTTCAGTTTGATCCAGTGCTCCAACACAAATTACATTATCAGCAGCGTACATTCCATACATACATGGATACATAGATGATTTAGAATATAGAGCAACTCCATCATTCCCTGCAGCTGCTACTACCAGAACATTTTTACTTTTTGCATAAAGAACAGCATCATAAAAAACATAATCAAACGCTCCCCCACCAAGGCTCATATTAATAACTTTAGCACCATTATCCACCGCAAAATATATACCCCGTGTAATTGCTGAAGTGCTGCCGTAGCCTTCATCGCTTAATACTTTGACGGCCATAATTGAGCCCTTCCAGCATACGCCACTTATCCCAACTCCATTATTACCCTGAGCTGCTGCTATTGCTGCAACATGTGTTCCATGACCATGGTAATCCATTGGATCATCATTACGTTCAACAAAGTTATACCCATGTTTTGTAAATCCATTGCTCCTGCCATCCCACATGTTATTTTTTAAATCTTCATGAATATAATTTACTCCAGTATCAAGAACAGCAATCGTTACAGTGCTACAATCAGTAGAAACGCCCCAAACATCTTCAACCCTGATATCACAGCCCGTACAACCCGGATTATTTGTTGTATATGTTCCTTCAACCTTTTGCCCGGTATTTTTTAAGCCCCACTGCATATGAAAACCCGGGTCATCAGGTGTGGCCATCAGAACATAAATATAATTGGGCTGTACATATTCTACGTTGGGATCATTTTTGTACTTTTGAAGTGCAGCTTCAACGGTAGTATTATCAAGCTTAACTTTATAGATTTGCCGTGTATGAAGTTTTTCAGTCTTCTTTGAAACACTGCTTAAAATGGTATGTGCTCTGGTGGTGGAAACAGAATCCTTAAATTTAATAATAATTTCATCATCTACCCATTTTTTGGCAGCAATCTGTTTAAAGTATGGATCTAAAGGATCCTGCTTTAAGTTTAATTGTTTTTCTAACAGTAGTTCATTATTTCTGCTTTCAACACCAGATACAATGATCAATGATATCACTATAAAGAAAAATGCACTCATTGCTATAAATTTTTTTAATGCATTTTTATTCATAAAGCCCCCCATTATGCAGGTTTTATTATTAAGTCATTATATTAGAATAAAAATGAAGAAAATCTATAGGCATTTTTTTTTATTTTTTGGGCGATAGTTACTAAAAAAATAGTCACATCCCGTAATCAGTGAGCATATAGAAAAATACAAAAGCCCTGTGGTGGCAAATTCAAGCATGAAGAGCAAAACGAAATAAAAAAATGTAGCCTCATAAGGAGAACATCCTTATAGTGATTTTCATGACCAAAACAACATAAGGAGGCTCACATATGAGGCTGTATAGACATGTACAAGAATACGAACGAATACTCATCCAAAAAAATGATGTATTCATCAAAAAAAGTAAGTAAAAGTCAGATAGCACGGGTACTGGGAAGATCACCGTAAACGATATCACGAGAAATACGGAGAAACTCAATAAGAGGGTACAATTGGCAAGAAGCCC
>JBBFLA010000098.1:0-5662 GCA_037481795.1 Spirochaetota bacterium | reverse complement strand
CTATGTCCTCATGAGTGCAAAGTCGACAGGCGCCACACTACCGGCAAATGTCGCACAGGAATTAACGCATTGGTTGCATCGTACCATGCTCATTTTGGTGAGGAATCATGCCTGGTGGGCAAATTTGGTTCTGGTACAATATTTTTTACAAATTGCAACTTATCGTGCTTATTCTGTCAAAACTGGGATATATCACAGATGCCCAATGGCCACGAAGTGAGCCCTGAAGAATTAGCTGATATTATGATACGACTGCAACAAAAGGGATGCCACAACATAAATTTTGTAAGCCCGACTCACGTTGTTGCTACAATTGTAGAAGCGCTGCCATTTGCAATTGAACGAGGTTTAAACACCCCTTTAGTATACAATTCAGGTGGCTACGATTCAGTTGAAACACTAAGGCTTTTAGACGGTATTTTTGATATCTATATGCCCGACTTTAAATATATGGATGCAGCTGTAGCAAAAGAACTGAGTGGAACAAAGGATTATCCCACCAAAGCTATAGCTGCAATTAAAGAAATGCATCGGCAAGTGGGGGACCTTATCATTGAAAAAGGTATTGCAAAAAGAGGTTTGTTAGTGCGTCATTTAGTCATGCCGGAGAACATTGTCCGCAGTGATCTTGTATTTAAAGAGCTATCTGCCATATCACCTCATACGTATGTAAATATTATGGCGCAGTACCACCCTGAATACAGGGCACATACCCATAAAAGCTTAGGCAGGCGCATCACCATACAGGAATACGATCAGGCTTATGTGTGGGCAAAACAAGCAGGATTATATAGGTTTGATAAATAACGATATTTTTTATTGACCTTAATTTTTTTTACATATATACTATATTCGATGCTTAAAACTTCTTCACAACTCATTAATCTTTTTGATCTGATGAATGATGAGATACTCATCCTTGATGGTAATAATTACACTGTACTATTTAACAATGACAGGGCAGAAAAGTTTGTTACAAAAGGTGGTAAAACCAATATCCTAGAAGACGAAAAAATTAGAAATATTTTACGTTCCATACAACCTGACAAAACCCATACGGAACATATCAGCTTAAAAATAAATAATAAGATACATCACTACAAAATTAATATTTTAGCAATCAAAGATGATAATTCTTACCTGATTGCATTTGTATTAACTGATACCACCCGTTTATTTAAACTTCACCGCAAGCAACAGCAACTCATTGCCCAGATACGCAAAAATTATTTTGACCGCTTTGAATCACTGAAACAGTTAGCCGACTCAATAGCTCATGAGGTACGAAATCCTCTTGTTTCTATAGGCGGATATGCCAATCTCCTGATGCGAAAATGTGAAGAAGGAATAGATCACTTAGAAGCAAAAAAATTTTTATCGTATATTGTAGAAAATGCTGAACGCCTTAACTATCTTACACAACAAATTGAAGAAATGGGCGACCTTAAACGAGTCCAACTATCTGCATATGATATTGTAAAATTCTTAGAAGAACAAAAAACAACATTAATTGCAGCTTCAAAGCAATTTAATAAAGATTTACACATAACTATTGAAACTGAAAATCATTATCATATGTATATAGATTATGACCGTTTGCGTTTTGCTTTTACCCGCATCATTGAATTTATTGCTCAGCATGCAGAAAGGGAAACTATAAGCATGCACTGTCATGATAGCGTGTATGAATTTATTATCACCATCTCGTTTTCTACGAATATACTTACCGAAGAAGATTTACCATATATCTTTGATCCATTTTACACAACTCGATCTAATATTGAAACATTTAACCTCTGTATAGCCCAGCGCATCATCATGCTGCATGGCGGAATCATTACCCCCGAACTTAAGAAAAACACCATTATATTTAGAATAACCCTTCCACAGGACAAGCGGTTAATGTAATACTATCTCTAAAGATTCATTAATTGCCTTTACTGTTTTATCGATATCTTCTTTTGAATGTGATAATGACAAAAAGCCAACCTCATAACCTGATGGTGAAAGATATATGCCGCATTCAAGCATCAAACGATGAAAGCGAGCAAACTGCTGCATATTACATTCTTTCACCTGATCTACACTTGTAATAGTATTTTCATTGGTAAAGTACAATGCAAATATTGAGGCAAAGCGTTCAAACAGTAGCTTATGTTTATACCGGGAAGCAACTGGTTGCATCTGCTCTTCAAAATATTTGCCCAGTTCCTCAAGCTTTTGATAAGCTGATGGCATCAATTTTTGCAATGTTACAATGCCTGCTGCAACAGCAATGGGATTGCCCGAAAGAGTTCCAGCTTGATAGACAGGCCCATCGGGTGCAACCTTTGCCATAATTTCAGACGATGCACCATACGCACCTACAGGCAAACCCCCTCCAATAATTTTACCAAGCGTTGTGATATCAGCCTGCACACCAAAACGCTCTTGTGCGCCACCGCGGGCAAGCCTGAAACCGGTAATAACCTCATCAAATATCAAAAGAACATTATACTTTGTACACAGCTCCCGCACCTGTTTCAAATAATCTTTTTTTGGAAGAATAAGCCCGTAGTTACAACATACAGGTTCCATGATGCAGCACGCAATATCATCATTGTGCGATAGTACCTGATACAGGGAATCTATGTCGTTATATTTCACAACTATAGTGTCTTTGGCATTGTCCCTGGTTACACCAGCTGAATCGGGCATGCCAAAGGTTGCAAGCCCCGAACCTGCAGCAACCAGCAGGTGATCAGCATGGCCATGATAGCAACCATCAAATTTTATTATCTTGCTTTTGCCAGTATATCCTCGTGCAAGTCTTATGGCACTCATGGTTGCCTCAGTACCTGAGTTAACAAAACGAACTTTTTCAATACCAGGGAATGATTCAACCACCATCCGCGCGATGCTTATCTCCCCTTCATGTGGTGCACCAAAGCTTGTGCCATTTTCAGCTACCCTCTGAATAGCTTTAACTACATCATTATCTGCATGCCCCAAAATAAGTGGTCCCCATGACATGCAATAATCAATAAAATCATTACCATCTTCATCAATAATATGGCTACCCTTCCCTAACTTAAAATACAGCGGATGCCCACCAACCGAACGAAATGCACGCACTGGTGAGTTAACACCCCCGGGCATATATTTACAGGCCTGATTATAAAGCTCTTTTGACCGTGATGTATGTAATGCCATAATCCCCCCTTAATAAACTAATCAAACCACCTGTTTTTCAGGATATCAACCGTATGATATGAAATTACCATATCTGCACCTGCTCTAAAGATTGCTGTCATAATCTCGCGCACTAAACGTGCCTCATCACCAAAACCCAGTGTTGTGGCAGCTTTTACCATTGAATACTCACCACTAACATTATAGGCACATACGGGCACATCCACTGCCTGTTTAACACGGTATAGTATATCTAAGTATGCAAGTGCAGGTTTTACCATGACAATATCAGCACCTTCTTCAATATCAAGATACACTTCTTTCAACGCCTCACGTGCATTTCTGAAATCCATCTGATAGCTCCGCCTGTCGCCAAACTGCGGCGCACTACCAGCTGCATCCCTGAATGGTCCATAGAAAGCTGACGCATATTTTGCAGCATATGATAAAATGGGAATATGGAAAAAACCTGCTTCATCAAGTGCTGTTCGTATTGCTTCAATTCGGCCATCCATCATATCCGATGGTGCTACTATATCAGCACCAGCCACTGCATGGGAAACAGCTGTTTTTGCCAGCAGTTCCAATGTACTGTCATTATCTATCCTGCCATTTATTACCATACCACAGTGGCCATGGTTTGTGTATTCACACAGGCATACATCAGTAATGATATTTACGTGTTTAAAATGTTTTTTTATTTCCCTGCAGGCTTTCTGTACTATACCATTATCATCATACGCACCGCTGGCTTTTTCATCTTTTTCATACGGAATGCCAAAGAGTATAATAGACTTCACACCTAACGCAACATCAGCATCCAATATTTTTAAAAGATTATCAATTGACAATCGGTTTATACCAGGCATTGACTCAATGGGCTGATTAATATGTGTTCCTTCAATGACAAAATACGGCATGATGAGTTTATTATAATCAAGAACTGTTTCAGCACAAAGGTTACGGATAGATTCGGATTCACGAAGCCTGCGCGGCCTGTAATATGGTTGCATAACAACACCTCTCACACCTATTTAAGTGTCCAGTAACATCGCCTGGGCGAAACTATTGTACCTTCCTTTTTTAATTTGTCCATAATCTTTTCAACTTCTTTTTTATCAAGACCAGTCATTTCAGCAACCTTACCAGCATTGAGAGGATCTTTTGATTTTTTAAACGCATTGACTACTTTTTCTACGTTATCCATTAATGCCTCCTTTTACAAATGGAATAATCTTTACTTTCTACTTTTATTTGTTCGGATTTCTTTCATTTGCTCGATAACTATAATATACACTATCATCACTTATTTTGTATAGTATAAAAATGGGTTTTCTATGAATTTTAGTAAAGCACATTTTATATTAGCCCAAATGATGAAAATATTAAAACTATTTGTAATGGTAACAATCTCACATAATCAAATAATCTTTAAATGCTTTATATATTCTACACATTACTCTACCAGTAACAGTAATTTTCAATATTTGTTTGTAACTTAGCAAATTAGGTTTTACACATTTTTATAGTTTAAAGGTTGTATATATTTAATTTAAGTTTATGTTTGTTTATATATTGTAAATTTTTTTCTTTACAATTGATGTATATGTGATATTTATTGATACAAAAGAAAATACTCTGGAAGGAAGACAAAATATGATATTTGAAACTACCACCTGTATTTCTCTAAAGCATCTTGATATATTGTCAATGTATGCTCAAAAGTATAACCTGTCACTCCATACATTTATATTTTATCTTGTAAACTATGCTGCCAAACATGAAAAGCGCCGCTATCAGGCATTTGTGCCTGTTGCATATAGAAAACGAAAAAAAATAAAAGACTGGAAACGCGTGCATTTATATGTGTATCATTCAGAATATGAACTTTACCTTGATGTTAAGAAACTGTGGAAGATGTCTCTTGCTCGCATTATTGAGTTTTGTGTTGATAAAGTTTTAATTGAATTCATTCAGTATTTAGAACGAAAATTAAAAAATACCGATAACTATCTAGATTATTATTTTAGTCGCTCGTACACATTCCATTTTTACAGGGAAAACGGCATCCATTGTTGCCAATACCACTGGGGCCCACCCCCTGAGGTACTGCACCAAAACACAAAATAACACCACAAAAAGAAACATTTATAAAAATCAAGGATTAATGGTTGGGGTAAAATACTCCACTATGGCCTGCACCAGTCCATCAATAGTATATTCTTTAGCAACAATATGTGGCAATAGCCCCTGCTTTGTGCACTCATCTGCAGTGATGGGACCTATGCAGGCAACAGTTGCTGTGGTGGTTCCTGCAAGCTCCACAAAATTGCGCACTGTTGAAGAACTTGTAAACGTAATGATGTCAGCATTCTGCAACTCCTGTAGCATTGCAGGTGTTACGTTGGGCCGGGTAGCATCATAGATATGCACTCTTTCCACCTGTGCTCCTGCCTGTTGCAGGCCTTCAGTCAATGCAGTCCGTGCTTTT
>JBBFLA010000097.1:0-5725 GCA_037481795.1 Spirochaetota bacterium | reverse complement strand
GGTCGTACACGTTTGATTTTTACCGTGAAAACGGCATACATTGCCTGAAATTCCACTGGGGACCACCACCAGAGATGCTAATGAATACAAAATAGTGAATGTAGCAGTAAAAAATAACTTAATTTATAGAGCACAATTTAGTACTGCTATATTTCAATCTATATCTTGTCTTCAACAAAATATCCTGCAGGTATATGGTAATATTTAAACGGCTGCTGTAAGATGCGGCTTGCTTTTGAATCTGGATCTTCAAAGAAATCTTTTACTACTTCCATGAAATTCAGAGAGATGCCATAATACATGCTTCTGTAAGGTTCTGCAGTGGTTTCATCCCATCGTACGTAGTTACGTGTAAAATAGCCAATATCTAACTGTATATAGCGCATGAAGTTTGGTATTTTTATTCCTACATTTTGCAAACCCGCTAGTCTGAAATTAAAAACATATTTTGCTCCACTGTAATCACTGGTCATGTGTAATGGATTTTTACCCCAGCGGTCAAAATAGCTTTCAGTGGGCCAGTATTGCCAGCTAAAACCAATGAGCGAGTCCAGTGTTGGGGAATATTCCAGAAGAATACCCAGTCCTATTCCAGCCATATCTAATACTACATCTTCGTAGGAAAAGCCATACTTACCGGTAAAAGCATCACCTACTTCAATACCAACTCCCAAAAAAGTTGCTGTTGCTATAGAGTAAATCCATTTAGTATTTCTACCGTTCTCTGACCAGTCGTAGTAGTTGTGGAAGATCCTGAAAGCTAAGTAATGAGCCCAAGCATGGCCAATTTTATCAGCACCGCCAGAATCAGTATTTTGCCCAAAAAAGCCTTCATCAGCCCATCGCCAATTGCTTTGTTCACCCCAGTCCCATGTTTCCATTCCGTATAATATTGTAATTGTAGGTACTGCTACAAACATTGCCAGTGTTGGAATTGTTGGCCAGTTACTTTCATTTTGAACAGGTACAGGATTTTCAGTTATTTCCTGCCCATATAGTACAATTGGGAATAGTAATATAATGATAAAGATTAGAGATAATGGCTTAAATAACGTATTGCTTTTCATAATAATGTCCTCAGTATAAGGTTATCTTTACATTCTGCAGGTGCTATCAGTATTTAAAAACAATTAAAGTAAAGCAGAATATTAAAAAAGCACAGAAAAGTTAAAAATAAGATATGTCAATGAAATTTAATAAAATAAATATAAAAAAAATAATAATAATTCTTTACAGCAATTCAAGGATTATTAAAATGTACTCCCGGTTAAGTTCAGATAGTGAAGTACATGTTTCTTATTTATGAACTTTTGTTTAAAAATAAATAAAGCGATAAAGAAAATAAATGTATAAACAAAATAGAAGTACAGTATAATTTGTGCTTACAGAATTATTTTTTGTTGTAATTTTTTACCCATGGCTATAATACATATATAGATATTTTTATCAAAAGGAATAAACATGACTGATTATTCAAAAGCTAAAGATGCAATAATTGAAAAAGTTGAAGGGTATATCTTTGATACAATACCGGCACGCGGCCATTGTCCTGTTATTCAGTGGGAATATCCTGAGTTTCAGAGTTTATGCCCTGTGTCTGGCAGGCATGATCAGGGCACATTAATACTTGTTTATGAGCCAAAAAATCTACTTTTAGAAAGCAAATCAGTCCGTGATTATTTAAGTGCGTGGCGAAATAAATCAATATGGCAGGAATACGTTACTGACATCATTGCACAGGACCTGTACAATGCTATTAAGCCAAAATGGCTTACAGTTGAAATTCAGTGGGCTCCACGAGGTGGAATATTTGCTACTACCACATCTGTAAAAGGCCAAAAGTAAGGGCAGTATGATATCTGGATATATAGCAGGTGTTGATATTGGTGGAACAAAAATTATTACAACTATTGCCGATGCCACAGGTATAAAAGCACGTGTTTACCAGCACACGCAATTGCAGGGTGATACGCTAACAATTCCCAAACAGGTTTATTACCTGATTCAAAAAGCAGCTGAGTATGCTGGTATACACTATGAAGAAGTAAAAGCAGTTGGTATAAGCACCTGCAGCCCTTTTGAAAAGAAAGGAAACTATAAAGAGATAGTTGCCCCAAATCTTTGCGGAGGATTAACTCAGAGTAGTCGTTTACCCAATTCATGGCAGTCCATACCCATTGAAGAATTCTTCAACCGGTTATATCCGCATGTTGTTGTGGAAAATGACTGTGTGGCAGCAGTTGTTGCTGAGAAACTTTTTGGCGCTGGAAAATTTTATGATAATCTAGTGTATGTTACCTGGAGTACGGGTATAGGTGCTGGTGCGTATGTTGATTGCAAGCTTATTCGCGGTAAAAACGGCAATGCACCGCACTTTGGTCATATCTTTATTGCTGAGGATGGCCCACAATGTGGTTGTGGAAACTACGGGGATTTAGAAGCGATAGTATCTGGTACAGCAATTGCCCGTGATTACGGGGTCGGCTCTGCAAAGGAAGTCTTTGACAACTATCGTACAGGCGATACAAGGGCTAAGCACATAGTACACCGGGCTGCACGAAATTTTGCGCGGGGACTGGCTTCTCTCAATGCATTATTTGATACGGAATACATTGTGTTAGGCGGTAGCATGATGAATGACAGCGATATTCTGCTACCTCTTATACGGGAAGAGTTTTATAAGTCATTTCCTGTGTTGTCAAAAGACGTTATTATAGAAAGAAGCACTTTGTTTGAGTATATTGCTGATATATCCGCATTGTCACTTGTCATGCCTGTTTCATGGATAGAAGCATGGAGAACATATACGCCATGGATGCAGGCTCCTGAAATAATCAAATTGTAATAGTGTGCTAAAAAATCATTCTGAGCTCCAGACTGTGGCCAGAACAGGTTTATTGCACAATCAAAAAAATAAATATAGATCTTAATTTATGTGGGAAATGATACGGGGTCAATTATATTTATGAGATAAATTTTAACTAAAGAAGTTTATCTATTGAATTGTGAATATTTAAAAATGATGTCATTTCGGTAACGGTGAAGGTTCGTTTAATCTTTTCATTAACCCCAACGGTTGCAAACAGTATCTTGTTCTTCTTGCAGTATAACCGTATTGAAACCAGTATTCCCAATCCAGTTGAATCTATAAAATCAACTTTTGAAAGGTCAATGATGACGCGCTCTTTTTTTTCTTGTTCAATAAGTGAAATGATATTTTTATCAGTATCTAAAGCTTGAGGGGATATTAATTCTCCTTCAATGGATATAATCAGTACTCTGTCTTTTATTTCATGTTTGATATTCATTGTAATAATCGCCTCCGGTACACAGTTTCTATAGCAAATCCTTTAATGCAGATGAAATATTAAAGAGTTATTAAAGAAAATCAAGCACTATTTATTATAGAAGTGATTTCAAAAAATCATGCAGTGAATTATTTTTAAAAGCTTTGACGGCCTGTTCAAGAAGTCTTTCATCGGTAACTATCGCTTTTAGTATTTCACTTCGTTGGCCAGATGTAAGAGTGTGGTAGCTTTCTTTTAGTATTGTGCGTGCTTCGTTCAGCGTGTCCAGTGTTATTTCTATATCCTGTGGGATACTTTTCTCAATGAGCCTTCGCACTTTTGCTGCCATAGCTGGTGATGCGCCTCCTGTGGAAACAGCAACAAGAAGCAATCCGCGTGTAAAAAACGATGGTACATAAAACGATGAGTTATCAGGATCGTCCACAGCATTTATGGGAATATTTAAAGCCAGTGCTTCATCATAAACTTTGCGATTAATATGAGGGTTGTTAGTTGCTGAAAAAACAAGCGCTGCACCTGCACAATCTCCTTCCTGGTATTTGCGTTTAACAATGGTAATGGCTGGATTGGATGATGCATATTCCTCAAGTTCAGAAAGGATGTCAGGAGCTACCACGACGACATGAGCACCTGCGTGTACCAGATCTTTAACTTTGCGAAATGCAACCTGGCCCCCACCAATGACCACAACGCGCTTTCCCTTTATTTTATACATTATTGGATAAAGCATGTTTTATCCTACTTTTGCAATTCAGCTGGCATTTCAAAATATTCACCGCTTGATTTAAGTTGGGCAATTGTTTCATCAGTCAATCCAATCTCTTCGTCGGTAAGGTAGCATTGTGGGTCAGGAGCCCACGGATCACCAAAAACACGGTACGCGCGCACACGCATTGAACCGTTACACATGGCTTTGTATTGACATACTCTGCAGCGCCCTTTTATATACAAAGCTTTGTGTTTCAAACCTTTCATAAGCGCGTCTGTTTCATCCATCCAGATATCGGCAAAGTTGCGCTCAAGTACATTGCCAAAGGTATAATCCTGCCAAAACTGGTCAGGATGTACATTGCCAATAAAATCAATATTTGCAATGCCAACACCCGTAGAATAGGCACCACCGCCATTCCAGGTTAATAGATCCTTTACCTGATTAGCTTTTTGTTCATCTTTTTGCATAAGCTTACGGTACAAATACACGCCATCAACATGATTATCAACGGTAAGGATGTTGATGTCAAGCCCACGCCTGAAGAAGTCATCGGTGCGTTCAATGATGATGTCAAGAGCCTGTCGTTGCTGTGAATAGGTAAGGTCATCGGCAAAAAGATTTCCACCACGGCCGGAATACACCAAATGGTAAAAGCATGCACGGTTGATGCCTTCTTTTTCAATGAAGTCAAAAATGTGGTGAAGGTCTTCAAAATTACGACGGGTGAGTGTTAAGCGCAATCCCACACGCTGGCCAACGGCAATACAGTGTTCAAAGCCTTTCATGGCTTTTTTAAATGCGCCATCCATGCCACGAAATCTGTCGTTTACATCTTCCATGCCATCCAGGCTTATGCCAACATACACAATGCCAGCATCTTTGATGGCATGAGCTTTACTTCGGTCAATTAATGTCCCGTTGGTTGAAAGTACAGGCCTGATATTTTTGGCTGATGCGCGTTCAATAAGCGTAAATATATCTTTACGCATTAAGGGTTCACCACCAGAAAAAAGCAAAGAAGGAATACTAAAAGCGGCTAAATCATTAATAAGTTTCAGTCCCTGCTCAGTAGTTAACTCATCGTATTTTTGATTGTGTGAATCAGTGTAGCAGTGAACGCAGTTTAAATTGCAGGTGCGTGTCACATTCCACACAACAATTGGGCGGCGCTGGCTTGCCAGCTCCACACGTTTATGGGGCAAATTGCCATGTGCATCCACTGTAGCCTCAGTGCCATAGCGTAATCCATCGCCCGTTGATGAACCGCTGCAGTAAAGTTTTCCTATATCAATCATTGTTGAATCCTCCTTAAAAGAAAAAATGTGTAAACCTTACTCCCAGCTCTCAGTAATGAGAAAAGGAGTGGAAACCATCACACTTACACCATTAACTTTCAAAGTACTTCACGCGTTCCTTTTTAAATTCTTTTAATGAACCATAGATCCTGTAATCAACCTTTGCTATTGAATGAAGCTTTTGTATAATCGCTAACAATTCGTCCTGACTTTTTGCATGAACCATGGCAAAAACGGGATATTCCCATTGATTGGGGAAAGCTTCACGCACATATAGGTGTGAAATGGAAGGCTCTATAGAAAACTCACGTAACAAATCTGAAAGACTGTCATTATCTGCTTTCCACACCGTCATAGCATTGGCAACAAATCCTACTGCATGATGCCTAACCACCGCGCGGTATGAACGC
>JBBFLA010000096.1:0-5949 GCA_037481795.1 Spirochaetota bacterium | reverse complement strand
TTTAAAAATTAAGACTTTTTATTTTAAAGAATTACTAAATTTTTTTGTTTTGACTTTTGTTCAGAGGTCTCAATTATATTTGACAATTTTATTGCATTACCACTACTCTTAGCACACTTTGCGTTAGGAACCTGGAAACTTCCCATAATGCCAAAAGAGCAAGGGATACATTTTAAGTACAATAAGCTGATATCATGAAAAAAAAATTACCATCATTTTTTGACTGCATTGCGCTTTTAACCATTACCATAATTCTTTTGTTTACGGGAACAGTTTTATTCAAAATACCCATCCCGCTACTGCTTATCATTGCTGCAACGATAGCAGGCATAAAAAGCTATCTTCTGGGTCACAACTGGTCAGAAATTGAAGGTAGTATTGTCAATGGTATAAAAGGCACATTGCCAGCCATCATGATCCTTTTAACTGTAGGAATATTATCTGGCAGTTTCATAGCATCAGGAACTATTCCTCTCCTTATAGATTATGGCTTAAAGCTTATTCACCCATCATGGATTCTACCGGCAGCATACATTGTATGCTGTATAAGCAGTCTGGTTATTGGAAGTTCCTGGACAACTGCAGCAACCATTGGTGTAGCGCTTGTTGGCATGGCTGGTGCCATGCATGTATCCCCTGCTATCTGTGCTGGTGCTGTTGTTTCAGGGGCATATTTTGGCGATAAGCTCTCTCCTTTATCTGATACAACAAACCTGGCACCAGGTGTTTCTGAAACCAACCTCTTTTCACATATACGAGCCATGATGGCAACCACTATCCCGGCATGGGCAATTGCATTAATAGGCTTTATTGTGTTAAACATATACATTGTACCTGATACTAATACCCGCATAGAACATATTGAATCATTATTACAAACGTTAGAATCATCATTTAACCTGCACCCGGTAACCATACTTCCACTGGCAATAGTTTTTATTATGGCACTATTGCGTTTTCCAGCAGTAGTTATATTACTATCAGGAAGCACAGTAGCAATACTTGTAGGGTGGCTGGCACAATCACAAAGCTTACTTTCCGTACTTCAGTATGCATATTCAGGCTATACCATACATACCAACAATGAAATTATTAATAACCTTTTAAACCGTGGTGGTATAGTAAGTTTTTTAGAAACAACACTTATTATTCTGTGCGCCACGGGTTTAGGGGGTATCTGGGAAAGCGGGGGTTATATAACATCATTACATGATAATCTGCTCCATAAAATCAAAACCAGCAAAATGCTCATCATAGCAACTGTTATTACCGCTGTGATTTCAAATATCATTATGGCTGAACAATATTTATCCATTGTGATGACAGGAAGAATTTATAAAGACGCATACAGGCGGAAAAAACTACAGCCATTTATGCTTTCCCGTTCGCTGGAAGATGGTGGAACTGTAACTTCTCCACTGGTACCATGGAATTCATGTGGAGCATTTATGAGCTCTGCGTTGGGTGTGCCTACACTGCACTACCTGCCCTATGCATTTTTTAATCTTGTGATGCCGGTTATTGCAATTGTGTTGACAGCCTTTGGCCTCTTTATTTACAGAAAGAATGATTAAAAAAATTATTTTAGGTGAGATTGCACTATGCAAAAAAATGCAAAGGTAATACCCGCACGCAATGAAATACCAGCTGAACACAAATGGGATTTAACGCCATTGTTTGTGTCCGATAGTAACTGGGAAGAACTTTACAGTAAAATAGAAAAATTAGTCCCTGAATATAAAAAGTATGAAGGGAAGCTGGCAGAATCCTTTGATGTATTTTTACAGGCAATTGAATTTGACCTTTCCATAGCACGCGATATTGACAGACTCTTCACGTACGCTCATCTAAAAAGCGATGAGGACACCACCAACCAGAATGCACAGGCTATGCTTCAAAAAGCTCACTCTTTAGCCCAGCGGGCTGGGGAAGCTTCAAGCTTTTTAGCACCTGAAATTCAATCACTGCCTGAGGCTGTTATCAGTAACTATCTGAAAAACAATAAAATTTCCCCGTATGTCTTTTATATAGAAAAGATACTACGCTACAGGGAGCATACATTATCCAAAGAAATTGAAGAAATTTTAGCGATGGCTCACGAGGTAGTGATTGCACCAATGGAGTTTTTTCGCAAACTTGACAATGCCGATATGCGCTTTGGCACAATTACCGATGAACAGGGTAATACGATTGAGCTGAGCCATGGAAATTTCATAACATTTTTGATGAACTATTCGCAGGGTGTACGGAAAAATGCTTTCCATACTTATTATCAGGCCTACGACAATCACAAATACAGCATTGCACAGTCACTGGCAAGCTCTGTAAAAAAAGATGTCTTTTTTTCGCGGGTACGAAAGTTTAAAAGCTGCCTGCATCAGGCACTGTTTCCGGATAATATTCCTTCCACCGTGTACCATACATTAATTGAAACAGTCTCTGGCAACCTGCAACCATTATTTAAATATCTTTCATATCGTAAAGAGGCATTAGGGCTTCCTGAATTGCACTTTTATGACACCTACGTTCCCCTTGTTAGTGATATCCCATTCAGCATGGAATATGAAAAAGCCTGTGACGTATGCGCCCAGGCTCTGCACATTCTTGGTGATGAATATGTTTCTACGTTGCATAAAGGCTTGCTTGGGGGATGGGTTGACCGCTATGAAAACAGGGGCAAGGTTAGCGGTGCCTACTCATCAGGCTGCTATGATTCACCTCCGTATATCCTTTTAAACTATGATGCCAATACTATTAATAGCCTGTACACACTCATACATGAATCAGGGCACTCCATGCATTCGTATTATTCACGGAAAAATCAGCCGTACGTATACCATGAGTACACTATATTTGTTGCTGAGGTTGCATCTACCCTCAATGAAATTCTTTTAAGTCACTATCTTTTGCAGCAATACAGTGATAATCCGCGAATGCAGGCATATATACTCAACCGTGAAATTGATGAAATCCGTGGCACACTATTCAGGCAAACTATGTTTGCTGAGTTTGAGCTCCTGGTGCATACCATGGCAGAGAACAATAAGCCATTGACATTTCAAACAATGACTGAAACGTATGCAGACCTTTTACACAAGTATTTTGGCAATACCATTGTTGTTGATAGTCAGCTACACCTGGAATACCTTCGTATTCCACATTTTTATTCAGCGTTTTATGTGTACAAATATGCAACCGGGATTGCTGCTGCACTTTCATTAGCCAAACAGATCATAAACGATCCCACTGCATCACAGCGTTATTTGCAATTCTTATCGCTTGGTGGAAGTAAATTCCCGTTAGACGAGCTTCGTATTGCCGGTGTTGATATGGAATCGCCACAACCTGTCATTGACGCCTTACAGTATTTTGACAGTCTTGTAGACAGGTTTATTGCTGTTTACAAAAAAATTCATTAATGCGACAGCTTCTGTAACAGCTTTTGCGCCTTTATGTTGCCGGGATCAGCTTCAAGAATTTTGTTACAGTACTCAATTGCGTCACTGGTTTTATGTAAGGAAGCACATATAGCAGCCATTACATATAGCGCCGGTATGTATGAAGGATGTAAGGCAAGCGAATGTGCTGCAGCTTTATATGCTTCTTCATAATTGTGTAACTTATAATGAGCTATTGCCAGAAAATATTGAGCCATGTTGTCATCAGGTTTTTTTGCCACATACTCGGTTAAGTGAATCACAGCATTACTGTACCGGTGTGTATATACATATGAACGGGCTAACAGCATTAATGAAGTCATATCTTCAGGATTCATAACAACTGCCCGCTTTAGTTCATCTATTGCCAGAGCATATTTTTTTTCAGCAAAAAGCTGTTGTCCTTTTTCACGATGCTGCAGAGCACCATGCATGATGGGATCAAGTTCAAGCAATACAAATGTCATGTCATCCCGTGGTGGTGTGCCACCTAAAAATTTTTCCCACTCTCCAATTATGTACTCTTTTGCATCATCAATGGGCATATCAAGGGTTTCCATCAGAAGTTTTTCAACCCGTTCATCGCCAAACTCTTCATTATTCCAGTTACGTGATTCAGGCAGCCCATCAGTATACAAGAAAACACGATCACCAGGTTCCAGTATCCCAAAATTATCCTCAAAAAGCCCACCTATCTCTTCATTGGGAAGAGCACCTAAAAATATTCCACCGGTATCCCAGTATTCCAGACGACCGGTGTTGCGTTTACACACAAGTGCTTTACGATGCGATCCATTTGCATACATGACGTCATACGTGGGAAATATTACCATGAAAAATACCGTTGCATATTCCTGTGTGCGAATAATATTGACAAGCTGATTGTTAACATCAGCAAAAATGCGCCTTGGAAGCATGTATTTGCGACATGATTCATGGAAGCTAATTTTAACCATGGTGCTGATAAGTGCAGCAGGGATACCATGACCGGACACATCGGCAATTAAAACCCCTAAACAGTCATTAGGCATGCGGATTATATCATACAAATCCCCGCCAATATCACTTGAAGCCCGGTTGTAAGCAAGAACCTTTATTGCATTATACACAACCGGTGTTTGTGGCAATATCCCCTGCTGAATGCTGGCAGCAATCTTTAACTCTTTTGCAATTAAATCATTTTTTTCCTTCAATGCCATCAAGGCTTGATTCAATTCTTTTGTCCGCTCTTCAACTTTTTGTTCCAGATTTCTGCGTATGTCATTAACCTCATATGCAGCAGCTAAGAAGCCTTTGCTGGTATTGATGAGTTCTTTATCCAGATAGGGAAGAAACAGTGACCCGCTGCCACCCCGTGCAAGATCTATTGCAGCTGACTCAATTTCACTCAATGATTCTTCAATAGATAACAGGTAAAAGAACAAAATGACAAATACTATAAATCCAGTGATACTGATAAACAAAATGGGTATAGGTGAAAATATGTCATAATTGTTGTAGTATACCATAAGCCCTAACTCAAGCATTGCCACAAGGACCATGATATTAATGAATATAAATTTTCCCCGTATGCTTAAGATATAACGTTCATTAAATGAAATGCCACGCTTTACTAAAAGCCACTTTACCTTACGGCGCATCCTGCCCGATAAAAGCTCTGCAACAATATAGGTTAAAAATACATAAATGAATATTGCCGAAGAAATACCAAGTAAAAGAAACAATGCATTAGTAAAAGCTCCTTTTATGGCTTCATATACACATACTCCTGTCATTACAATTGAGGGATAAATTAATGCTGCTGTCATGTTATCCCGCGGCAGATGCTCAAGAGCCTCCAGTAACTGTACTGCTTCAGTATCATCAATTGTCTGATGAAGTGTATTATTTGCTATATATCTATTAATGAGAGAAAGCCGTTTTGTAAAGCAGTGAACCCCAACTTTTTCCAATAACCCAAAATGAATATAATATAATGGAGCATATATTAAAAGCGTCATACTAGAAAAAATAATAACAAAATCCATGCCTGTATTGCTGACATCAAACCTGACAGTTGCATACAAAAAAAGTGCTATATATGAAGCAATTATAAAACCACCTAAACTGGTAGTGAATGCAATTGCAAACGTGTACGTAATATGTTCACTGATAAAATTAAAAATTGCAAAAAAAGGCTTTATTGCCCATGTTTCAAATTTTTGTATGGATATCATCACCAATTATCCTGATAGTACTTGTATTTTAGATATTTAGTATATTCTTGTAAATTGTAGTATATCATACTAAAAAAATCAATTAAAAAAATTTTTATATATCATAGTATTTACATCCAAAACGACGGAGATGTGTTTTTATGCCATATACAATAAAATTTATTTAATTTTCCGGTTGACTCAGTAATATTTATAATGCTATACTGATGTCATTGAATACTCCTATAAAAAGTCAAAATATTTTCAAGACCCTATTCAAATAATATAAAAATATTATTTATAGAATAATCAGGTTA
>JBBFLA010000095.1:0-5972 GCA_037481795.1 Spirochaetota bacterium | reverse complement strand
CAGGTAACACAACCCTATAAAGTTTTTCCATTTCAACAAATTCCAGTTTATTCAAAACACCAATGCTATCAAGTACACTTCTCAGTGGCCCTGGCCGCTCAGGAGTACCCATCCCGCTTAACTGGTGAAGCGAAACTTCAAACTCAAATCTTCCTCTGCAAAAGCTTGTTGCACACCCGCCCGGAATATTATGCTTTTCTATTAAAAGAATTTTAACTCCTTTTTTGGCAAGGGTTGCAGCTGCAGATAAACCAGCATTTCCTGCACCAATAATTATTACATCATACATTGCAGAACCTCCTTTAACATAACATTGTTATGTTATAACACATACTATTTTAGTCAACACTTTTTAAATAAAAAATAAAGAGGGGTTTACTGTACCCCTCTTTTAATACTATTATTTTACTGTTGGTTCAGCGTTCATCAATTGGTATATATTCTTTATATCCATCCAGAGAAGAAGCGTATGCAGGCCTTATAATCTTATTATGAATGATCTGTTCAATCCTGTGAGCTGACCATCCGCTAAACCGCGCCATGGCAAAAATAGGTGTAAATAGTTCCATGGGGATACCCATCATCTTATAAATTAATCCAGAATAAAAATCAACATTTGGTGAAGCAACTGTTCCTTTATATTTCTGTACTAAACGTGAACCAATATCTGCAACTTTTGCAAAAAGATTAAATTCATCTAAATTCTTTTTCATCCTTGCAAATTCTTCAGCTTTTTGCCTGAAAATAATTGCACGTGGATCAGATTTTGTATAGACCGCATGCCCAATACCATATATTTTACCACTTCTGTCATAGGCTTTCTTTTCCAGCATAAGTTTAAGATAATGTTCCACTTCGTCATCATCATTCCAATCTTTAACATGCTGTTTAATATCCTTCATCATTTTCATAACGGCTTCGTTTGCTCCACCGTGTAAATGGCCGCTCAATGAAGCCACACCAGCACATAAAGCCATATAGGTATTTGCACCACTTGATGTAACAGTCCTGACGGCAAAGGTTGAGTTATTTCCACCACCATGTTCAGCATGCAACACAAGTGCAAGGTCAAAGAGTTTAGCTTCATATTCATCGGGCCTTTCGCCTCGCAACATATATAAAAAGTTTTCAGCAGTGCTCCACTCAGGGTTGGGTTTTGTAATAAATAAATCCCCACCTTTTCTGAATTTCATTACATTGTAATTATATGCAATGATTACAGGAGCTTTTGCAATAATATTGATACATTGCCTGCTTACATCTTTAATATCAGTAGAATCAGGATCCGGATCACACCTGCTTAAGTGCGATATGACAGAATGAAGTGCATACATCTGGTTAGAGTTCACATCTTCCTGCATTATAATGGCACGCTCTAACTTTGTTAAGGGGCGTCTTTCAGCAATCACTTCTTCAAAACGTCCCAAATCTCTTTTATTTGGCAATTCGCCAGTCAAAAGTAAATAGGTTACTTCATTAAATCCATACCTACCTTCCTCCTGAATACGCTGTGCTAATTCACAGGCATCATAGCCACAATAATAGAGCTTCCCTTCAACAGGGTTTACAGTATATGTGCCATCAGGATTTTGAATTTTTTCATAACCTATAACTATACCTTTTGAAGTGATACCGGCAACAACCCCTGAACCATCCGGGTTCCGAAGGCCCAATTTAATATCTTTCTTCTTGATTAATTCAGGTGAAATGGCATCATGCTCAAGCATCAGTTTCTCAATCTTTTTTAAGATCTGGTCCATCCATGCCTCCGTATTATTTGATATGTTAGTTTCCATTGTCTTTGCAAGCATCATAGCCATTTTCATTCTCCTTTTATAGATTTTTGACTATGATACTCAGTATACTAAATTGTACAAGAACATCTATTTTAAATACTAAAATTATCTATATATTTAACATTATTGCAATAAACGAACAGAAATTATGAGGGATTTTCAAAGCAGCTAGAAAATATGTACTTATGTATCAAAACCTTTTTTATTACAATTTTGTCAAGCGTAAAAATTACTTAATCCTGCATAAAATTGATTCATGCGGTTTCAATTCGCCTAAATCTAAATGGTCACTATACATATAAATTTCCCTGTCACCCCACACATCAATCAGCTTACTTGAAGGTGTCATGACTGTTTTTAATAATCCTTTAAGTTGAACTATCTTTTTCCTTGTACTATCGGAAAAATTAAAAAATGCTATATAACCTGCTGAATTATATATAATTTCTGGCATCTCTTTTTCCATAATGTCAACGGGATAAGATTTTTCTAAACTACATATCTTAATCAATTCATCAATGGCATCTATAAGCTTCCAATCATCGTTGTGTAATAAGGCCAAATTATCCGAAATAAAGTACATGCCACCTGTAATAATAGCTGCATTTATCAGTGTCATTCTTTCTTCTTTTGTAAGTTTTGTTTCTGTTTGTCGTAACATGAAACAATCAGGGTCATTAAGCCATAAATATCTGTGCATCTGAGATCGATTCAGTATACTTCGTATTGCAAATTTAGTACACAACGCATGTGGATCACGTGTTAGATAGTAGCGATATTTAGCCATCCAGTAGGGAGCAACGTCAGGGCCAATACGCATTCCATCAACATGCCCTATTGATGCCGATAAAGGAGCACCACATCCTAAAATAAAAACTCTATCACCTGCAACATCCCTTATGAGGCTATATCCCAGTTTTAGACGTTGAGCAGATGTTAAACTCATATCGTATGCTCTACCACACAATGATGCAGCATACACAAAATCCAATTTTAAATATCCAAACCCCCATTCATGGACAAATGTATTGATAACCCCTTTTATATAATCCTGATACTCAGGATGTGTGGTATCCAAAGCATAAAAATATCCAAATATATCCCAATTGGGATTCCAGCCTGCAACAACAGGCTTTCCATCATTATCATGAAGAAACCAGTCAGGATGATTTTGATAAAGCATTGATTTCCGAGAAGCTATGAAAGGAGCAAGCCATATACCCGGTACCATCCCCATGGTTCTGATCTTGCGAGCAATTGGAGCAAGTCCACCGGGAAATTTATTATTTATTGATAACCAGTCGCCTATCGCAGTTTGATAACCATCATCTATCTGGAAAACATCAAACCGCTTCCCTTTACTTCTTAAAACATCAAGATTTTGATAAATACTTTTTTCATCAATTTTTGTATAATAATAGTACCAGGAACACCATCCCTTAGGTATTTTCCTTCGTAATGGAATCTGAGCACGAATGAGTGCAAAATATTGCTCAAGAGCTTCGTTGATGTTTTTATTGGTAATTAAGTAAATTAAATCAGTTCTTAATTTTAATGATGGGCTAACTGTTATTTTACAAAAATCATGAATTATATCCAGCTGTATAGTGTTACCAACAGTGAATATATTCATATAAACATATTGATTAAACTGCCTTCCCTGTCCTATCACACAGAATGATGAATTCTCTGAACCAATAGCAGTAAACATTGTACTGTTAAAAGAGCCTTCATTTCCTGAAGGCAAATTTCTGACATTATCCTGTAAGATATTCATGCAAGAAAGCCAGCTAGCCATTTCTTTATCATTGAAAGAATAAGACCTGGTTAAGCTCCATGACTGATAGCCATTTTTAAATACACGATAATTCTCAGTTTTAGGGATTGAAAATTTGCCAATTGATGTAATAATTTTATCTAATGATAGATCATCGTCAGAAAGGTTGTCTATGGTATATTTTATAGCAAGATGATCTTCTTCATCTGATATAACAACAGTAATTCGTATATTATCGTCATTGACTATGCAGGTGGTTTTCTTTTTACCTAATGCTGTTACTGGTAAGGACTGAATTTTGTGAATATTTTGATTATGTATGCTGTAAATATACTGTATTTTCCAGCTTTCAAAAAGTACATCCGGCTTTTTTAATTGGATTTTGAGTTCTTTTTTTCCTTTAGATACAATCCATTCCATAAGAAACCCCTATTTGGATGAGCAATCAAGAATATGATTATCAAATACTGAGCCAATCAGCAGTGATGAATTGTATCGCACACCCACAGTAGAAGATTGAATTAGATTCCCATCATCAAGAAATTCTGTTTCCGTTTTATAGCCACTATCGGTAAAAGTAATTTTAATTATTTCTGAGGGTGCAATTGCCTGTTCATTTTTGGAATGTTTTACAAATGTTAATAATTTTGGATGGCAACCTGCCAATAAAGTTCCCTGCCTGTCAAACGCTATATTATCAACACCTGTATTGCATTGTATATCATATAAAAACATTAAATCATACCCTTTTTGAATGCTATATACTTTGATGCACTTACCTACTGGTGAAGCAACAAATAATTTTGATCCATCGGGACTTAATGTTACTCCGTTAGCATATTTAATATCTTGAGCTTTTATGTTAAATTTTTCCCCATCATAAAATAATACATATGAATTTGCCAGCTGGAGATACTCCTCCAGAGCCTTACCAAATGCGGATTTGTTGCCATGATCATTGGTAACATAAAACATGTCTTCTGCTACCAGGGCACAATCATTGGGTGAAAACAAAAGATTTTGATCTTCAAAGGATTTTATGTACTTTAGATTATTTTCTTGAATAATAAATTTTTCAATATAATGCCCATCAGTACGGTGATTTACTACATATAGTAACAGTTTGTCTTTTGTAATTGCAATTAAATCAATACCATGGGGATGAAATTCATAAGGGAAATCGGATTTCATTTTGTTTAAGACTTTTGTTTTTGTATTATATGAAAATATTGCCCCATTTATATTCTGCCCACGAGCAAAAGATCTACGGTCATCAGAAGATATGTATGCAATCCCGGAATTATAGTCTATAACGATATCTTCTGGTCCTGGTATAGAACCAACAGGTTTACATGCATAATTTGAAAGCGGTGTTATTGTTTTAAATTCACCAGCATCATATAATGTTTTGATAACAAAGACAATAACTATAAGAATCAATACAATAATTATTATAACTGACTTTTTCATATATTGAACCTCCCCGTATAATCATACATTCATCTATTTTTGTAATAAATGTAATACACACAAACATTTTAATAGTATACATTAACCATTAAAAGTGGTGAATGTATTTTTCATTATCCACTACATATAGTGTGTAATATGCAATACATTATCATTTACTTGATGATAGAAAGATAGTGTATATGTCGTCAAGTATTATTACAATAAATTTTTTATGAATATTATTAAATTTTATTTACATTTTTCTTCAAGCATTCCCAGATCTCTTTAAGCCCTTTTTTCCACCTTTCATTTTCCAACGCTTTACCCCGCCATTTTCTACCTTCAATGACATTACGTTCCAGTATTTGCCATCCATGTTTATAATCAAACCACTTCCACTGACACCCTGCTTTATATATACATTCACAATTTCCAATTTTAATCAAAACATCTGATGCTTTAACATAATCAAAATAATCCCAGTGCATACCTGCATAAAAAATATACTCTGGATCTTGTATGTTCAATAATGCTTCAAATCCCCTTTTGTTATCAAAGCTTTTCCAGTCCAACCCCGCATGGTAAATATATTTAGAAGAGTGCAATTCTATAAGGCGGGCAAGCCCCCTTTCATAATCAAACTGCTTCCAGAATCTTCCCGCCCTGAAAATATACTCATCATTATCCCATTCAAGAATTTGATTAATCCCACATTGATAATCAAAGTTTTTCCAGTAAATACCTGCATGATACATCCCATCGATATCTTTATTTTTTATGAAATACTCCATTGCCAGAGAAACATCAAAATATAGCCAGTCTTTACCAGCTTTTACAATATAATCTGTTACATTGCAGGCTAATAGTTCACGAATTAGATTCAACGATCTTTCATTATTTTCTAATCCTGCTCTGTAAATTGCCTGTGCTTTTTTTATGTTATCTTC
>JBBFLA010000094.1:0-6355 GCA_037481795.1 Spirochaetota bacterium | reverse complement strand
TATCAATCCATCTGCCTTCAAAGGCAGGGGTAATCTATCATTTCTTACCTTAAAATAAGAAATAAATCTTAAAAAAATACATTTACATTACAATGAGTTATCGGTCAAAAGAAAATAATCAATTATCTGTTCGTTGCCTTGTGTCAATTTAAGTTTATTTAAAGCATCGTGTATATATGTTTCAGTATATATAGAGACAAGCTTGTTTTTGTCTTTAATTGTACTTCCGGTTATTTCATCAATGTAGTACTGTGGTTTTTGGTCAACATATAGCGTACCTTTTAAGCCCTGTTCAAATTTTTTGGTTGCTGTATTGTATCGTTTTTCATCAATAGTAATTGCATTAACAGTATTTTTGCGATAGTTAATAGTGCAAGAAATCTTAAAGCTTGATGCATCACCGGTAATTGATAATCCTGTTAATAATTTATCCGTATATATATATTGTATTTTGACAAACGTTGTTCCTGCCTGCTTTATGCTTGCCGGTTTATTAAAAGAAATATCAACCCGCCTGAGATCATTAGTAGATGAATAGTTAAAGATATGAGTTGATTGGTACAACACAGTATCACTTCCAGGAGATGTTGATGAGATGGTGTAGCTAGTTAAAAGCTTGCCCCTGTATTGAAGCTGTATTTTTGTAATGGGAGTATTTTTATACGGTGTATATTTATTAAGGCCTGTTATCCTGCCATTTGTATCATAATTAATGATATACCATCCCGATATACCCTTGCTATCACGCAAAATAATTTTAACTATTCTGTTATCTTCATATATTTTTTCTACAGGGGTATATGATGCACACCAAATATAGCATGCCATGATAAATATATAAATTATTGTTTTTTTATTTGACATAAATAGTATCTTTATTTCATTGCATTTAATTTTATAATTGCCTTTTGAAGATATTTATGATATTTAATAAAAATGCAATAATTTTTTTATATTTGCACCATTTTTATTGAGTACATACTAATAGATAGTTTTTTTACAATTTTTGATGAGGAAGTGCATTATTATGGTACAGTACATTATCAGGAATGCAAAATTAATTATAGAAGAGATAGTTAAAAATATATGGAAGGCGTTGCTGTCAAGTTTTGGCATCATTTTGCTGATAGCCTTTTTAGTATTATATCTTTCACTGAGAGATTCTGTTACCAATTTTGTGGAAAAGAGGCTTTTTGGCTCACTGGATATAAATGAAATCATCATTGAGCCTAAGGCAAAAACCGGTGAAGCAACGTTATCGTATGCTATTAACAGCATTCCAGCAGAAAAAGTTAAAGCTATTCGTAAAATGAATAACGTTGCATCAGTGTATACTGTTACCTGTATAAATGCAGCAACAAAGATTAAAATTGAGTTATTAGGTAAATCACGGGCACCCTATGTACCTATATGCGGTATAAGTCAGCAGTTTATTAAAGATAAAGTACCGGGGTATAAGTCATTCAGATATTACACCAATGAGCCGGTGCCAGTAATAGCTCCACAGGTGGCACTTGATATGTTTAACAATTTTGCTGCAATCAACAATCTCCCTTTATTTAATGAAGACACCTTAAAAGGGTTGCCAATAACAATAATAATTAATACCCCAAAGGGTACTGAAACAAAAAAGCGCTTTGAAATACCTGCTGTAATCCATTCATTTTCTACGCTTTTCAATTTAACGGGTATTGTAGTTCCTGACACATTTGTAAATAAAATTGCAGCTCAATATGCTGCAGAAACCAAAAGTGATCAACCAATTCTGTACATTAGATTGTATGCAAAAGTAAAAGATGTCAAAAAACTACCAGAAGTTACAAAACAGATAAAGTCCATGGGACTTGCTGTCACTTCCTTAGATGAAGTAGCCAGCAAAACAAATCAGGCTATGAGCATTATAGATGGATTTTCAATCTTTGTTGGTTTCTTCTTACTACTGCTGACTGTTATATCAATATTTAATTCATATTTAATTATAATCTATAACCGAAGTTACAGTTTTTCACTACGCAGGATTTTAGGTGTATCCAAATTCAGAATAATCATGACATTCATGGTTGAAGCAGCTTTTATTGGTGCAGTGTATGGTTTCATTGGATATACAGCAGGTGCATATTTAATAAAGGCTGCTGGTGCAAAACTTTCATCACTGGTGCCGGCGTTGAGCGGCATTGGCCTTGAGCCAGTAGGCATGAATGTTTGTGCAGGTCTTGTTCTTTTCTCAATTGCAATTTCATCGTTATCAGCATTAATACCGGCTATTTTTGCATCAAACATGAATTTATTTAAAGCATTAAGCAAACAGTGAGGTATAACCGTGGCATTATTACAGGTAAACTTGGTAAGTGTACAGTATGATGAGCGCAAAGTTCTGGATGAAGTAAGTTTTGAAGTTCAGGAAAGCACTATCACTGCATTAACAGGTAAATCAGGTTCAGGGAAAACAACCCTACTGGGAGTAATATCGGGATTGTTGCAGCCCAATGAAGGTACAGTACTTTTTATGGGTGACAATATCTTCAGGTGGAGTGATTTAAAGCGATCTCGTTTTAGAAACAGGGATATTGGTTTTGTCTTTCAGTTTTTTAATCTTTTTTCTGATATTTCTGCATACGATAATATTGCGTTCCCAGCAATTCTTAACCGCAAAACGCGAAATTTGCATAGCCGCATAATGGAACTGGCAGATTACCTGCAGATTACTAATATACTGGACAGGAATCCTACTACATTGTCTGGTGGTGAACGTCAGCGTGTGGCGATTGCACGGGCAATCATAAATGAGCCAAAATTAATACTTGCAGATGAACCCACTGGCAACCTGGATACTGCCACAGCCAATGATATATTAAAGCTATTTGCACGCTTGCGCGATGACAAGGGAATATCAATAATAATAGCAACCCATGATGAACGCATTGTTAAGGCAAGCAATGTGCAGTATCATATTGAAGGCGGGAAAATTCTTGAAAATGATGTAAAAAAAGAAAAGACGAAGATAATAACAAAAAAGCAACAAGCAATGTCTGTAGTAAAGATAAAAAAGAAAAAGTAAGGAAAAATAAATATACAAGTACCAGGAGGGAACGGTATGATAGTTGACAAAACCTCTTCCAGAGAGTATCTTGAAACTATGGAAGAAATGAAAAAAGCAAAAATTAAGTCCTTTTGGGATCTTCTTTCAATATTAAAAGAGCATCCCGATTGGTTAGAGGAATTGCGAAAGTTAGTCCTTACGGATGAACTTATGCAGTTACCAAAAAAATTTGATGAATTTGTTAAACGATATGAAAATTTTATAGAAAACGAATTCAAACCGTTAAAGGCAACAGTTGAAAAACAGGGCAATGATATTGAGGTTTTGAAGTCGGATGTAAAAGTATTAAAGGAGGATGTGGCAGTATTAAAGGAGGATGTGGCAGTATTAAAGGAGGATGTTGCCATATTAAAGGAGGATGTTGCCATATTAAAAGAGGATGTTGCCATATTAAAAGAAGATGTTGCCATATTGAAACAGGATGTTGGTGTTTTGAAGTCTGATGTTGGGGATTTAAAAGGTGATAACTTTGAGCGTAAAGTTCGTGAGAACGCGCCATCATATTTTGGGAAGTTAATCCTCAAATGTAAGCTCATTGATAAGATAGAATTGGCTAATGTGTGTGATGATGCACTGGAAGCCGGTATCATTACCGATGATGAACGGGATGATGCATTGCTCTGTGATGTGGTTGTTACCGGTGTGCTTAGGCATAATAAAGAAAAAAAGGTTTTACTTGTGGCAGAAGTTTCTGTTGTAGTAGATAAGGCTGATGTAGAACGTGCTGCACGGAGAACACGTGTTATTGAAAAATGTTTTAACATTCCGGGCATACCTGTAGTTATAGGAAAAGAGTGTACCGAAGGTGCTAAAGCCATTGCCGATGAATTACAGGTAGTCATTGTGTAAAACTTCACATTTTTTATAAAATAGTATTGATTTTCGTAGCATCTTCAATTCCGTGTGATTTATTACTATAATACAGGGGAGATAAACCGTTGGAACATGTTTGTTCACATGATGTTATAAAGGAACTGTCGCAGTATGGCAGGATGTATGTTGATGTACCAATGAGCCAATTTACCACCTTTAAGGTTGGCGGGCCTGCTGATATGGTCATTGAGCCTCTTTCCAATGAAACAATCCCGTACATAGTAACTATCGCCAGGCAAATGAAAATTCCTGTTACTATCATTGGAGGCGGTTCCAACCTGGTGGTGGGTGACAGAGGTATACGCGGGCTTGTTGTGAGGATTGGAAGTTCACAGGAAGATGAAGGTTCCATTGCTTTTGAAGGTACAAACGTTGTGGTTGATGCTAAGGTAACAAAAAAACGTTTTGTTGAAGAAGCATTAGAGCATGGGCTTTCCGGCATGGAGTTTATGGCAGGAATACCTGGCTGTATTGGTGGTGGTGTAATCATGAATGCTGGCACTACTCTGGGGACTTTTGCCGATATTATAACGGATGTAACCTATTATACTGCAGATGGCAGGCTGTTAACTGTTACAAACACGTCAATATTTTCATATAGAAAATCCATGTTGCCGGAAGGTGCCATTGTAGTTAGTGCTCGATGCTCGTTACAGCTTGCAGATAACCCGGAGGATATAAAAAATACTGTAAAAGAGATTTTACGTGAGCGCAGAACCAAGCACCCGCTGGATTATCCTTCGGCTGGCTCGGTGTTTAAAAATCCTGACGGGCATGCTTCATGGAAGCTTATCAACGATGCGGGTTTACGCGGATACAGCATTGGCGGTGCCAGAGTGTCAGAGCTTCATACAAATTTTATTGTAAATACTGGCAGAGCATCTGCTATGGATATTAAAAATCTGGTTGAATTTATTCAGGAAACGGTGCGTAAACTTTATGATATTAATTTAGAACCTGAAATACGTTTTATTGGGGAATTTTAACATATATGGAATTTGCAACGTTGTTACATGATACCGTATTCTGTGCACTGGATTGTGAAACTACCGGATTAAATCCCATCATTGATAGAATAGTTTCCATTGGGATTATACGGTTTACATTAGAAAGAGTCATTGACACATTCTATACACTGGTAAATCCATCGAAACCAATTCCACCGCATGTTACACAGCTCCATGGAATTACTTCTGACATGGTACAAAAAGCTCCGGTTATTACAGAATTATTTGATACTATAGAACACTATACCAGCAATACTTATTGTGTTATCCACAATCCACGTTTTGACATATCATTCATTGATTCAGCATACCATCAGCATGGCCTCAATACTCCGGATTTAAAGGCATTTGATACTGTCCATTTATCACGCAAGACATTCAAGCAGCTCCCAAGCTATAATTTAGGCAATCTTTGCAAATTTTTTGGTATATCCATAAATGCTCACCACGCACTGAGCGATGCACAGGGTTCAATGGAAATATTCAAAAAGATCATTGATAAGCTTAATGCACACAACTGGTGCATTCGTGATCTGGAACGCTATCACGGTGGTATTATCAGTACCTATTCACTTAACATAAAAAGTACGCATATTCCTGCTGATAGCAGGATACCCTTAGGCTACCGCATAACTATCAGGTATAAAGATGCACAGGGGAATATTGTAGAGCGCAGCATTTTGCCGCAGCGTTACTTTATCATGGGAAGAAACAACTACATACAGGCATACTGTTATCTAAGAAATGAAATCCGTTATTTCAACACTGCGCGAATATTAGCGGTGTATTAATCCACACAAACGAGTATTTGTTTGCATTTGCTTAAGTCATTAAGTCATAGTCCAATCTAAAAAACTTGCCAGTGTGATTACCTTCATCTCTTCACGTATATTCACCACCCAATAAAACTCATCCATAACTCCTGGCAATGACGCGGGTGTAAAATCATTGCGAGCGCAGCGCCTGTGCTGAGTGCTTCGGCAAGCTCAGTAACTGTGCTTCGACAAGCTCAGCAACCACCTGTCGAAGCGCCTGCCCTGAGCTTGTCGAAGGGAAGCAATCTCAATGCCGCAGAAGACAAGATTGCTTCGTCGCTGGCACTCCTCGAAATGACGGTGAGGATATATGTCACTGCGAGCGAAGCGAAGCAATCTGAGTACTACAGAGGAGGGGATTGCTTCGTCACTTTGTTTCTCGCAATGACGTGGTGGGAAAACCCCTACCATTTCTTAGCTAAAACACAATGTGTTCAGCAGGCACGCATAAAAAACATCACCACTTCTTAGCCAAAAAACATAAATGTGTGCAGCAAGCACACATAGAAAAACCCTACCACTTCTTGACCAAAAAACATAAATGTGTGCAGCAAGCACAC
>JBBFLA010000093.1:0-6767 GCA_037481795.1 Spirochaetota bacterium | reverse complement strand
GTTTAAAAAATTAAAAGGATTTAGAAAAAAATTTGTAGTTTTTGATGAAAAAATTTAAAAAAAGGGGTCAGAGCATATAATGAGCATATATAATTATTGCACTATATGTATGCTTTATACGCTTATGGGGTCAGAGCCTTATAACACACTAAATAATATTGACATATACCAAATAGTATTGTATAATAATAAAAAATAAATTCAACGGAGGTTGCCATGAAAATAGATTTACCATGGGGTGCTTCTTATATCTCCTTAGATGTTCCTGATACCTGGGATGTTATCATTCCACAGCAACAGCAGCGTGAACTATCGCCCAAAAAACAAAATGAAAAAGATATTGTAGCTAAAGCATTGTCCCACCCTGTTAATGCAAAACCTATTCAAAAACACGCCTTGAAAAATAAAAAAGTTGTGATTGTAGTGGATGACAATACCCGCCCTACTCCTGCCTATAAATTTTTTGATATTGTTCTGGATGCACTTACAAAAGCAGGATGTTCCACAAAGAATAACGCTATTGTTATTCCTGCACTGGGTATTCACACCCCAATGAAAAAAGAAGAAATTGAAGAAAAGATTGGCAGGAAAAATATTAGTCAGGTACAGTGGGAAAACCACGATGCGTTTGATAAAAACAAAAATGCATATTTTGGTAAGACCTCTCGTGGTGTTGAAGTTTATCTTAACAAACATCTGAAAGATGCTGATTTTATTATTCTTATAGGACTTGTTGAGCCGCATCTGTGGGCAGTGTTTGGCGGTGGCCTTAAAAATATACTTCCTGGCGTTGCATACGCTGAAACCATTGGGAATCATCATGCCATTATTGCTGAACCTCCATATCGTTTCAACAGAGTTGCTGTTGATGCAGAACACAACTCATTCAGGCTTGACCTGGAAGAAACTTTGAATATGATTAAAGCCGAAGTATTTTGTATTAATGTCGTTCTCAATAGCAATAAGGACATCATTGCCTGCTTTGCTGGTTATCCCATTCACTGTCACCGGGAAGCAGTTGCTTTTACTAAAACAATATGCGGATTGCCATTACACAAACAGGTTGATGGTATTATAACTAATTCAGCACCAATGGACATTAATTTTAAACAAAGTATGAAATGTGTTGGTAACACCCTACCAGCCTTACGACCAAAAGGTATTGTTATGGGATTTTTGCGCGCACAGAGGGGGCTTGATGATATTCCACTACCTGACAAATCAACACCATTGTGGTTAACGCGTACAATTTTGCGAACATTGGGCCCTGCCCGAGTACTTGGATTCCTTGAAAAAGTTAAACCAGGCCTTGATGTTGAGCAGAAGTTTTTAACCTACTATTCAATGCAGCTCATACGTGCACACAACCTCTATTTTTATGTTCCTTCTCTATCAGATACTGAGGTTAAGACCCTGGGATTCTTTGAACGGTTTAACCAGCCGCAGGAAGTGATTGAAAGAGGACGTAAACACTTAGGTAAAAAAGCAACAGTAGCTGTATTTAAGGAAGGTGGAGCAACATTTCCACTGCTTTGAGTAAAACCAGGGACAGTCACAACACAATGCGCCGCTTTTAAGCAACAAACTAAGCTGTAAAGAAAGACATACCAAAAACTAATAAACAATAAAAAAGGGCGGTCACTGTGTACGTGAAACCCAATCGCTTTGAACTTCACAGAGTTTTCACGGTATTTTGATGTAATTCTCGGGGACGATCAGTTTTACGCCGGCAGGGCAGGAATAAGAAATTGCAATTATGTAATTTTTTAAACGTCTTAATGAATACAATGTCAATTTTTACATGCACTGCAAAGATTTTTTATTAAAGTTATTTTATACTTGCATGTTCCAAATAGTTACAATAATGTTTGTGAAAATGAAAGGAATGCTTTTTATATACATACAACAGCTTTGGGAGGAGATATATGAATATAGAAACAACCACCTGCATTTCTAATGAGCATTATGAACGTTTACAAATCTATGCTAAAGCTCAAAACATGTCGCTGAGAACGTTTATCTCAGGACTTATCAGCTTTGCTGCTGACAATAAAAAGATACCGGTACAGTATTTTAAGAAGCTTCGCTACAGGAAGCGGTATGAAGCTTCATGGAGGCGATTGCATCTTGTGTTGTTTGAGGATGAGTATGAGTTTTTTATGGATGTGAAGAAGTTGTGGAAGTTATCGCTTGCAAGGATTATAGCGTTTTGTATGGATAATGTGGTGTATGAATATTTAGATTTTTTGTCACGGGAAAAGGAAAAGGAGGACTATTATACCGATAACTATCGGTATAGTGGGTATACATTTGAGACAGGAAGCAAATGTGATATATTTTACATAACCGTATACTGGAGTCCACACCCAGAAATAGTACAAAAAGCAACAAACTGACCAAATCTAACACACTTACCACTACCATAGTTCCTGGTAAACGCACTTTTAACACTCAAAGTATGTCCTCATTAAAATTATATTTTTTTATATATTTTCTCCTGCACTTCAAACTTGAACTTGCCACTTTTTTTGATGAATACATCATTTTTTGGATGACTATTCGTTCATCTTCTTGTATATGTCTATACAGCCTCATATGTGAGCCTCCTTATGTTGTTTTGGTCATGAAAATCACTATAAGGATGTGCTCCTTATGAGGCTACATTTTTTTATTTTGATTTGCTCTTCATTCTTGAATCTGCCATATCTTGCAATAACGCTCTAATAAAATTATTGACATAATTAGTTGCTTGGATAATCAAAGGTTCAAACAATACCATCTTATTACCTAATTTGAGGAACTATGGAAAAATTTAAAAATGTTTATGTACTCTTTTTTTCCTGCTTTATACTATCGTGTAATACCAATATTAATACATCAGCACACACTCTTTCTCCATTTGCCGCAACATCTATCGATAATAAGATTATAGAAGCAACACAATTCCTTGCAGGCAAACCACTGCCGCCTTCATCCACACTCTTCCAGATTACCCTTGATAAGCGCTATACTGCCTACGTTGATGAAATGAAAAAAAGCTGGGAACGTTTGCAACAAAAAAATCTGGATGCTATTCACATCTGGCGTAATACAAATCTCCCAAAAAAATACAATAAAACTATTTTTTATCCATTCAGTGGCCCCGATATTTTGAATGCTATTGCTTTTTTCCCTGACGGTGATGAATATATCATGTTTGGCCTTGAACCATGCGGCAATATTCCTGAACCCCATACGGTAAGCAAAGAACGTATATTTTCAGGATTATGGGGATTGCGTGCATCTCTTAATGAAATACTCAATATGAACTTTTTTAAAACCATTGATATGCAGAAAGAAGTGAGCACCAATGAATTCAACAGCATGATAAGTATTATAATGTGGTTTCTGGGACAGCTTGATTATGAGGTAATTAATGCACGTAAAATCTGGATTGACGACAATAGTCTTATAACAACAATGCCACCTGTTATGAAACAAAACAAATACATATCAGGAGCAGAGATTTTTTTCAAAGACAACACCGGTTATATTAAACGGGTGAGGTATTTCCAGATAAATGTTATTGACAACTCACTATCGTACTATACCAATTTTATTCCGCATTTAGAATCCTACAAGCGATATACCACTATTATAAAATCAGCGTCATACCTCATGCATAATGACAATAAATTTACCAAGATTCGCGATCTCACGCTGCAACACAGCGATATCATTTTGCAAGATGATTCCGGTGTGGCTTTGAAATTCTTCAGTCCTTACCAGTGGAAACTTACATTTTTTGGAGTATATACCAAACCGGTGCCTCTGTTTGCTCATCGCTATCAGCCAGAATTGAAAGAAAAGTTTGACACAATGTCAAAAGGGCCATTGCCTTTTTCATATGGATATAATAGCGGCATTGGTAATTCCAATCTGATGCTGGCAGAGCGCGTTCAATGAAAAGATTGTTTTTTTGTATAATAGTAACAATCACTACATGGTGTATTCTCTTATGTTGTTCACACCAGTTGCAGGCACAGTGTACGCTTGCGCCGGGACTACATACCATATCATTGCCTGATGCAGTTGTAAATCCTGGTAAAACAATTCCCATTGATATTATTATAAGCGATAGTAACTGTAGAAAAAACATATTGGTGCTACCGGGATGGAATTTCAGCCGCAAACGATGGATAGAAGAAACATCATTGTGGCAAGAAGCTGCAAAGCGAAAATACAACCTTATCCTTCCCGAAATGACAGTGACAATCTACGAATCACAATATTATCCCGAGACAAAGCGCAAATGGGCAAAAACACCAGGTTCACAATGGATAAAAGAGATTTGTATTCCCCAATTACAGAAACGAGGCTTGCTTTTATCTAACCAGTTCAATGCCGTTATGGGACTTTCCACTGGTGGAAGAGGTGCAGTGCTTACTGCTCTGTACAATAAAGGCATATTCAAAGCTGCTGCTTCCCTTTCCGGTGATTTTGATCAAACACGCATGAAGCATGACAAATTAATGACAGCAGTGTATGGCCCCTATGAATACTTTAAAGATCGTTGGGAAAACGTTGATAATCCTTTTGCCATGATAGCTGAATGGAACATCCCTCTTTATCTGGGCCACGGTACAATGGATAAAGTTACTCCGTATGAGCAGACAAAAATTTATTATGAGGCATTGAAAAAAGTAAAACCAGATATTACTATTACATTTAATGACTGCGCATGCGGCCACGATTTTATCTACTGGAACAGTGAAGTGGTCCCCGTGTTAGATTTTTTTGATACCATTTACAAAAAAGAAGGAAATAAATAATGAGCGATATTGAAGATATAAAGCAAAAAGCATTTGAACTGGCCAATAGCATTGCAGAGCATCCGGTGGCAACACGCTATTTTTCACTGCTACATCAAATGAATGAGGATGAAGAAGCTTTACAGTTACTATCGCGCCTGGTTGAACACGGCAAAAAGTTAAACCAGAAAATGGAAGCAGGTGAAATAGACATTGAAAAAGACCCTGTGTCAGTTGAGCTACGTGAAGCGTTAATAGAAAAGCCACTGGTAAAAGAGTTTGTGGATGCCCAAAATCAATACTTAGGGCTTATCAAGGAAATAATGGAGATTCTGCATAGCCGTTTAAATCCTTAATGTAAACGTGGATTAAACGTTAATCCCTTGCATCCTCAAAAAAAGCCTTATACAATAAATACGTGCAGTAGATATCAACCTTGGATGTTACCTCAAAGGGTGAATGCATTCCCAACATGCAGGGGCCTGCATCAACACAGTCCATGCCGTAACGACTCATAAACATGGCAATGGTTCCACCACCGCCAATATCTATTTTACCCTGTTCACCTGTTTGCCAGGGTATACCATGTTTTGTAGCTAAACTTCGCAAATAATGCATGTACTCAGCATGAGCTTCGCTGGTAGAATATTTGCCACCACGGCCACCATATTTTTCAATGCTGACGCCATGCCCCAAATAAGAAACATTGTTGGGGTCATTGACATTTTTGAATGTGGGATCAAGCGCACCTGTCACATCAGCAGAGATTGCAAGGGCATTTTCAAGAAGTTCATCCCATGTTGCCGTAATCTTTGTTTTACGTATATACTCTCGCATAAAGTTAACAAACACAAAGCTTTCAGCACCAGTATCCCCCATGGAACCTATTTCTTCACGGTCAGCTAAATATAGTAGGACTGTCTCTTTACATGCATTTGCATCAAGCAAGGCTCTAAGCGCAGTATAAGCACAAGCCCTGTCATCCTGACCATACGCTGCAATAAGCCCGCGGTCAATACCTATATCCACTGGTTGCAGGGCAGGTACCAGTTCAATATCTGCAGCAATAAAATCTTCTTCAATGAGACTATATGTGGCATTAAGATATTTAAGTACATTAAATTTTATCTTTTCTTTAATATCCTTATCATCAACAGGTATATGAGCAAAGACAATATTAAGATCTTCACCTTCTATGACAGTTTCCCCTGTTTTTTTCATCTGGTCTTTGGCTAAATGTGGCAATAAATCAGGAATGATAAAACGCGGCTCATCGGGATTTTCGCCTATATGTATTTCCACTGTTTTTCCCTCTTTGGTGAATGCCACGCCATGGATTGCAAGCGGTATATTGACCCACTGATATTTCTTTATACCACCATAGTAATGCGATTTTAAAAGCGTAACTTCAGCATCTTCATACAGAGGATACGGCTTTAAATCAAGCCGCGGTGAATCTACATGAGCACCAATTATGCGCACTTTCATGGGGTCAGAGCCTACTTTGCAGGCAATTAAACTTTTGCCTTTTATATTTTTATATACCGCATCACCAGATTGCAAGGCACCTTTTGTATTAATAGAAGAAAAATGAGCATTCTCAAGCATTTCAATCATGCTTCGAACACACAGCCGTTCGGTTTTATTTTTGCCAATGAATGATTTATATTCCTCCCCAAAACTATATATGCTATCAATCTTATCCTTCAATTGTATCCAGGCACTTTCTTTTTTTACACTTATCTTTTCCTGTAATTCCTGATTGGGTGATTTTTTTTCCTCAGCCATATATATCCTCCGATAATATTTGAACATCTAGAATTCAAACAAGTGTAAATCATACAAAAGGTCAACAGAATTATATCGTTTATAAATCAAAAAAGTTTGTTCAAACAGTTTGCATCCCACAGTTTCCATGGAGTGCTAAAGCTTTTTTTATAAAAAAATTAAAAATTTTTCAATTTTTTTAAAAATTTT
>JBBFLA010000092.1:0-6860 GCA_037481795.1 Spirochaetota bacterium | reverse complement strand
GATTCAGATGTAAAAGTAGTCAATGAGGTGGCAAAAATTTACAGGGCAAAAAAATGTGATTCAATTATTGCCGTAGGTGGTGGCTCTGTTCTGGATACTGCAAAAGGGGCAAATATTCTAGTATCAGAAAATGCAACTGATTTAATGCAATTTGTAGGATATGGTAATGTAAAACGCAAACTCCGCCCATTTGTGGCAGTACCAACAACGGCAGGTACAGGTTCAGAAGTGACTTCAGTTGCTGTTATTGCCAATCATGAAAAAAACATAAAAATGGCATTTGGGTCTCTTTTTCTTCTCCCTGATATAGCTATTATTGACTCCCGCATGACCAAAACTTTGCCACCAACCATAACAGCTTTTACTGGAATGGATGCTCTTACCCATGCTGTAGAAGCATACTTCTGCCTGGCAAAAAATCCATTAAGTGACACAACAGCGCTTGCAGCAATACAGCTTATTGCACAGAATTTAGTCAATGTTGTTAAAAAACCTTCTGATCTTGATGGTAGATTAGCACTGGCACTAGCTTCAAACTTAGCTGGAATGGCATTTTCTAATTCAATGGTTGGCCTTGTACACAATATTGGACATGCTATTGGGGGCGTGTGTGGTGTACCACATGGCGTATGCATGAATATACTGCTACCGTATGGATTGGAGTATAACATGCACAAACGTTCACAGTACATTGGCGAGTTACTCTATCCGCTTGCTGGTGAAGAAGTGTATAACAAAACACCCAGGAAAGAACGACCACTTAAAACTGTGGAATATATACGAAAGCTTATTCAGGACCTGCATGATGCAACCGATGGCAAACACCCACGCTTCCTGAAAGAGGTATATGACAGAACTGGCAAGCAGATGATACCCAAAGAAAAATTACCTGACATTGCTAAAACAGCAATGAGCGATCCAGCACAATTTTATAATCCTGAAGACTTAGATTATAATGATTACATCATGGTTTTAGAGGCAGCATGGGAGGGATTACCGCTTGACAGAAAAAAAATAAAAAAAGGATAACGTAAAAAAGCAGTGCCATGACTTTACTCATGGCACTGTTATAAGTACTTTATGAGGATTATGTATGAAGGTTGAACTCCTTTCATATGATTCAAAAATTAAAAATTTTACATTACAATTCATTCTTCGAACTGAGGGAATCAGCTACTTTGTTATTGTTCCCATACTATTACTTTTTTTTGCAACAAATATTACTTTTACATACAATCAATTTATATTTTTTATTATATGTATAGCTTTTGCATTCCCCATTTCGTTTATTACCACTCAAATAAACAACATTATTGTGACAAAGCCAGTACAGAATTATTTTAATGCGGTACTAAATAATGAAGATATATCAGAAGAATCTTATGAATTAGCATTTAAAAGATTTCTATCGCTACCCTATTTACATAGTATTGGCGCTTTTTTCAGATGGGTGTTTGGATTATCGATGTTTACCGTACCCATAACATTATCACATCAATTCTCAGCAACACAGGTCTTTATAAGCTGGATGAGCATATTAATATGTGCTCCGTCAGGAACTGTATTGTATTTTCTTCTTACTGAAATATTTGTTCAGGAAATTTATAATACTGGCATATTTCCAAAAATCCCAGCAGATTTTACATTCAGGAACAAAATGGGTATTACAAAAAAATTAATGCTATCAATTACCACTATTGTTCTTACTCCATTCTTTATAATAATATCATTTATGGCTACCATATTCGATCAGGGCACTTTACATATTTATTCTTCATGGTGGAAACTTTTCATCTTTGGCAACATAGGATTACTATTCTCTTTATTTCTTGCAAAATTGTTAGCAAAATCACTTATTATGAAGACCAACATCATTAAAGAATTCCTGGCTGCAGTTGGCAAAGGGGAACTGGCAGCTTATACAAAAAAGATAGCTGTTTCTGATGAGCTGGCAGAAATTAATATAGCTGTTTATAATATGAAAGAAAATCTTCGCCGTATGGTTGAGCTTATTCGTGCAAGCTCTTTAGAACTCAAAGCAACAAGCAATAATATGAAAATTTCTTCAACAAAGTTTTCAGAAGCATCACGCGACCTCACAGCTATTATTGAAGAAACAAGCTCAGCATATGAAGAGATGTCATCATCATTTGAAATGATAGTAAATACTATCAAATTACAGCTTGAACAGGCAAATACAGTAAATACAGAAATAACCGTTATTAATTCATCCGGGGCCAACTTAACACTTCAGGTAAATGAATTAACAGGGACTTTTAATGAAGCCATCAGCGGAGTGGAAAAAGGCAAGGAAACAATACAAAGATCAGTCAGTGCTATAACTGATATTTCTCAGTACTTAGAAACAGTTGAATCAACAGTATCAACAATTAATGAAGTGGCAGATCAGATAAACCTTCTGGCACTCAACGCTGCAATTGAAGCCGCACGTGCAGGAGAACACGGAAGAGGTTTTGCTGTTGTTGCAGATGAAGTGAACAAATTAGCTGATCAAACAGCATCGCTGGTTAAGGGAATTCAATCAACTATTGAACAATATTCCAGCAAAATTAAAAATGAAATAAAATTTATAAATGAAACAGCTGCATTATTTGAATCAGTTCGTGATAAAATGCTTACAACACAAAATGTATTGAATATTACTCATCAATTCACAAAAGAACTCACCACCCAAAATGAAAGTATAATGGGGAAAATTGAAAAGTTAGTACAGCTTTCCAATGAGATACACAATACTTCCAACGAGCAGCAAATAACAATTGATGAATTGACCAAAGCAATTAATTCTATTAATGAAGTAGCAACCCATACCGCAGAAGAATCATTTACAATACAATCCTTATCAGAAAAACTTGAAGATAATGCCAGGCGATTACTGGAAAATATAGAATATTTTAAAGTTTCCTACGAATAATTATTTGCAAACAATACACTGCCTTTAATGCGTTGCTGTCTACTTTATATTTTATTCATAATTCATCTTTAAGAAATATATAATAAAAAAATTTTCAAAATCCAGCAATTTTCATTGACGATTTAATGAAATTTAAGTATTTTATATAATACTTAATATCTCGTAAAGATAAAATGGTATAATAATGAACACCAAATCAAATATTATTGAAGCTATTAATGTAAGGTATACCAATTTAGCAAATTCGAGCTGTTGTCTGTCCTGTGGTGGTGCTATTAATCATGCTCAGCCCAAATTAGGTGAAATATGTGTTGATTTAGGCAGTGGTCGCGGCACTGATGTGCTTCGTATGGCTGATGCAGTAGGCAGCAGTGGTTTTGTTTATGGCATTGATATATCCAGTGGCATGATAGCTAAATCTAAGGAACTATCGGACAAATTTGGATACACAAATGTTGCCTTTATACAGTCAGACCTTGAAACCCTGCCACTTCCTGATAATAGCTGTGATGTTATTATTTCCAACTGCACCATAAACCATGTTAATAACAAACAAAATGTATTCAATGAAATATACCGCATCCTAAAACCAGGTGGAAGATGCATTATAAGTGATATTTACTCTATTGGAGAGGTACCTTTAGAATATAAAAATGATCCTCAAGCAGTTGCTGAGTGCTGGGCAGGTTCAATTCCTAAAGACGAGTACTTAGCAATTATTGCACAGGCGGGATTTCCTGAAATTGAAATACTGGAAGAAAGTGAACCCTATCCTAAAGGTGCAATATATGTAGCAAGTTTTACGTATAAAATAATAAAACCATAATAAACATTATCACATACTAACGAGGTAGGAACATGAAATCACTTGTTGCACCAAAAGACAACAGTACTCAGGTTGCACAGTGCTGCGCAAAAATTTCAACTATTGTTGCAGGCTGTCACGACTAAATCAAACACCACCTGTACGTTCAACCGTGCAGGTGGTAATCACTTTTACAGGTTATACCCAATGAGATTATCACAGTACACTATTATTCGTAAATTATATGATTCCAGCAATTACTTCATAATAAATCCCCTAAGCCAGCAGGCTGATATCATATCACAGCAGGAAATGGAAGCAATTGCCGACGGTACCTTTGATGCAAGCATACTGAAACAGAAAGGTTATGCACTTGATGAACAGGAAGAAAAGATGTTATATCGCAAAGCGTATTTACAATTTCTTGATACGCGCGACAACTCTGAAGTCCAAATATTTTTTGTCCCATGGTATGCATGCAATTTTGCCTGTTCCTACTGTTATCAATCAGGTTATGACAACAAAGGTACAGTAACCCCCCAAATCATTGATGAATTTTTTTCATACATTACCACGCACATAACAAAACCAAAATACATTACCCTCTTTGGGGGTGAGCCACTGCTTGATTCACCTCATGCACGGGAAATAATTTCTTATTTTATTAAAAAGGCTAATTATCACTCTATAAGTCTGGCGATAGTTACCAATGGATACACGCTGAGTTCGTATATTGAACTCTTGAAAAAAGCAACCATCCGTGAAATACAGGTAACACTTGATGGCACAGAAGATGTACATGATAAACGTAGGTTTACAAAAACCAAAACACCAACATTTGAGGCGATAGTTACTGGCATAGATGATGCACTGGCACATAACATACCCATAAACTTGCGTGTTGTACTTGATGCAGAAAATATTAATGACCTTCCAAACTTAGCACAGTTTGCCATTAATAAAGGCTGGACAAACAATCCATTGTTTAAAACTCAGATTGGACGCAACTATGAACTACACTATTGCCAAGCCAACAATGCAAAACTTTATGATAGGGCATCATTATATGAAAAAATATATAAACTCATAATACAGCACCCACATATTCTGCAATTTCATAAGCCTGCATATTCAATTAGCAAATTTTTATTTGAGCAAGGTGTTATGCCCAATCCCTTGTTTGATGCATGCCCTGGATGCAAAACTGAATGGGCGTTTGATTATACAGGGAAAATATATCCCTGCACTGCAATGGTTGGTAAAAATGGTGAAGAAGTTGGGACGTATTACCCCACCGTGTCATTGAACACTACTGCCATTGAAGAATGGGAAAGACGTGATGTTACAACAATACCTCAATGTCAGAGCTGTTCACTGAGTTTGCTGTGCGGTGGTGGTTGTGCAGCTTTAGCAAAAAACAATCACGGCACTATAGTACATCCTGATTGCAGGCCAGTTGATACATTGCTTTCAATGGGGATATCATTATATTTTGAAAAAGAAATGGGAAATTACTATGCAAAATCGTGTAATAACCCAAAAGTATATAACCACACTGCTGAAAGCGGTAAGGTACATCAATAGTAAAGGAGTACACCATGAGTGAAAAAATCAAGTATATTAATGCATCACAATTTGAAAAGGAAGTACTGCACGGTGGCAATGTTATCGTTGATTTCTATTCTACTGAATGTCCACCCTGTGAAGCGCTGGCTGCCAAATTTGAACCATTAAGTGAAATATTTGGTGATGATATCACTTTCATAAAAATATTCAGGCAGGAAAATCGCGCTTTAGCTGAATCGTTAGGTGTAACATCATCACCTACCGTGTTGTTCTATCAAAATGGTAGGGAGATAGGCACTCGCTTATCAGGCAGCATAAAACGCTCTGAGCTTCTTGATAATATTAAGCTACTATTGCCACATGAGCGTTTTTCCAGGCTACTGTCGGCCATACAACCTATAACAACATACACTGATATCCTTATTGTAGGTGCAGGCCCTGCCGGATTGACCGCTGGCATTTACGCTGCACAGGCCAAACTTAAGACAATTATTGTTGATACACAGCTTCCTGGAGGACAGGTTCAAAATACACATATGGTTTCTAACTATCCCGGATTTGCAAAACCTGTTGAAGGCTTTATGCTGATGCACTATATGAGCGAACAGGCTAAAGAAGCAGGATGTGAGTATCGCGTTGCGGTTGATGTATCAAAAATTAATTTAAAAGAAAGGTATGTGGTGATAGATGATATTGAGACAATTTATGCTCAAAAAATTATTATTGCTACTGGAACCTCTTACCGCGAATTACACATACCTGGTGAAGGTGAATACAAAGGCAAAGGAATATCCTATTGTGCTACCTGTGATGCCAAATATTATGAGGACAAGCATGTTGTCGTAATTGGTGGAGGCAACTCAGCAATAGAGGAATCGCTGTTTATTGCAAAATTTGCAAAGCAAATAACTATAGTTCATCAATTTGATAAATTGCAGGCTAATAAAGAAGCTCAGGAAAAAGCTTTTGCCAATTCAAAAATTTCATTTATGTTTTCACATGAACCACGCGCCTTTATCAAGGATGACGACAGCATGATTGTTGAAGTAGAAAACTTAAAAAACGGAGCAAGAAAAAGAATAGCTTGCGATGGAGTTTTCATCTTTGTGGGATTGAAACCCAATTTAATTCAGGATGATGTAAAAACTGATAGCAATGGCTATATTATTACTGATGAATTCATGCATACCTCTATACCTCATGTTTTTGCTGCAGGAGACATTCGTTCAAAACCATATCGGCAAATTACAACAGCAGTTTCAGATGGAACAATAGCAGCAATAACAGCAGCAAAGGAACTGGAGGAATCCAGCGTTGCAGTATAATATTTTAGTTAACAGGCTTTACCACCTGGTAGAGCCTGTCTTCAAATAATTTTATATCAAATTTTTCTTTTTCAAAATCATCCGGGAACAAATAGAGCATTAAAATCCACTCACCCTTAACTATATCAACTTTAGCAGGCATGGCATATACTTTTATATAATCATCTGTTGCTGTAATCTTAATCCTTACCCGCTCACCTTTAAGAATTTTGATATCATTACGCACTGC
>JBBFLA010000091.1:0-7345 GCA_037481795.1 Spirochaetota bacterium | reverse complement strand
GCAGTGCGTAATGATATCAAAATTCTTAAAGGTGAGCGGGTAAGGATTAAGATTACAGCAACAGATGATTATATAAAGGTATATGCTATGCCCACTAAGGTTGATATAGTTAAGGGTGAGTGGATTTTAATTCTTTATTTATTCCCGGATGATTTTGAAAAAGAAAAATTTGATATAAAGATTTTTGAGGACAGGCTTTACCAGATGGCAAAGCCTGTCAAATAGTCATTAAACCGCAACTGTTACTTCTTCAAGTTCTCTAACAGCAGTAATTGCAGCAATAGTGCCGTCAGCCACTGCTGTTGTTATTTGCCTGTATGGTTTATACCGTATATCGCCAGCTGCAAAAACATCAGGCAATGATGTGTGCATGAATTCATCAGTGATAATATATCCATTGTTGTTTTGTAAGTCTTCATTAACAATATTGGGCTTCATGCCAGCAAATATGAATACGCCATCACAAGTAATGTATGATCTGTTTCCAGTTTTAAGGTTTTCAACCTCAACAGTCATACTGCCATCATCATTTTTAATAAATGCACGCGGTTCATGGGAAAACATAAAAGAAATCTTATTGCTGGCAAATGCTTTTTCCTGCGCTTCCCTGTTTGCTTGTAGCCTGTCAAACTGGTGAACAATAGTTATATGTCGTGCAAATTTTGCAATAAACAGCGATTCCTCAATAGCGGAATTCCCGCCTCCTATTACTACCACATGCTTGTCCTGATAATATTTGGCATCACAGGTTGCACAGTATGATATGCCTTTCCCTTTATATTCATATTCACCAGGCACATTAAGTTCTTTGTATGAACATCCTGAAGCTATAATTATCTTTTTAGCATGAATGGTCTCTATGCCATCGATGATGATATATTTCTTTCTCAAATTTATTTCTGTGACATCAACAGCAACACGGAACTGGCAACCTGCTTCTTTTGCCTGTTCGCTCATATAGTGCATAAGCATAAAACCTTCAACTGGTTTTGCAAAACCAGGGTAGTTTGAAACCATATGTGTTGTTTGGACCTGACCACCAGGAAGTTGTGTATCAACAAGAATTGTTTTGAGTTTGGCCTGTGCAGCGTAAATGCCAGCGGTTAAACCGGCAGGGCCTGCACCTACAATAAGGATATCAGTGTATATTGTTATTGGTTGTATGGACGATAGTAACCGGGAAAAACGTTCCTGTGGCAATAAAAGTTTAATATTATCAAGAAGTTCAGAGCGTTTTATGCTGCCTGATAAGCGAGTGCCTATCTCCCTGCCATTTTGATAAAACAATACCGTAGGTGATGATGTTACACCTAATGATTCAGCTAAAGCGCGATTTTCCTGCCTGAATATCTTTATGAATGTTATATCATCACCAAAGATTTCGCTCAATGGTTCAAATTTTGCAGCCAGCGCTTCACAGGGTGGGCATTCTGTAGAGTAGAAATCAACGATAACATTGCTACCGTGCAGTACTTCCTTTTCAAATTGTGATGCATCAATATACTTAATTTTTTCACTCATGATGTACTCCTTTATTATTGATGTGCCTTGCCACTTTCGGCAGTGTGGTTATATACTTCTTTGGTATTACATGATTTTACATGGTAATTCCCTATTTCTTTTTCAAAATATAATGATATCCCTATTGAAAGTAATGTATCAACTGGCCTACAATCAGGATGTAGTATATTGCCATGATTGTTTTTTGCAACAGCTGCACAACCACCGCCACACAGCAAACTCAATGAACATTGCTGACATTGTGGTATGGATGTAATATCACGTCTTTCCCATTCTTCAATTGCAGTAGTATTCGATGACACAGTGGGGTAATAGGTTCCAACTTCTTCGCCATTTTTACCAACCATTGCAGTGCAGGGATATATTTTCCCTGTATAATCAAACGCCCACTCAGTCTTGCATCCAGGACATGCATCAAAGAGGGGATTGGGCATAGCACCTTGCTCAAATAAAAATTTGCTTATTGAATAAGCAGGCTTATGGAATTGTAGAATGTATGGATGCTGTATAATGAGTTCATATATTTTTTCATACAATGATGCCCTGTCATAAAGTTTTGCATTATCGGCCTGGCAATAGTGAAGTTCATAATTTCGTCCAATTTGAGTTTTAAACAATGGATGGTTTGTCCAGCCTTTATCAATGGCAAACTGTGCTAAGTTTGGAAGGTCATTGATATTCTCTGCATCAACGACAACACGTAAGTTTATAGGTATGTTATGTGCCAATGCACTATCTATACCAGTAACTATCGCATCAAATGTTGGTGTTTTTGTTTTTGTAAATCTACGTGTGTTATGAACATTTTCTGTGCCATCAAGTGTTACCTGGATTTCACGGATGGCTGCCTTTTTTAACATGTCAATATATGAATTCAGTGTGTATCCGTTGGTAACTATCGCCAGACTTAATGAATGTTGATTTGCTTTTTCAATAAAATAAGAAATCATTTCCCGTGTATGAGGTGAGTCAAGAAGAGGCTCACCGCCAAAGAGGGTAATGTACTTTGGCTTTGTTATGTGCGTGGTAATATATGAAAAAAATGCATCAATCACTTGAGGTGCTACTGTACCTTTGTTGTCATAACCTGATTGATAACAGTAGGAGCAAGCAAAATTGCATGTATACCACGGAACAAAGAAAATTTGCACCTCAGAGTTATCGCGCGTATCAAGAAATTCTAAATATGCTTTGCGGTATAATATCTTTTCTTCCTGTTCATCAAGCACATATCCCTTCTGTTTCAATACGCTGATGTCAAAGGTGCCGTCAGCTATTGCTTTCATTTCATGCTGTGATATGATGTCAGCTTGCATGCTCAGGGGATTCATTATAAAGTAATTGCTTGAATCATGTAATTTTCTAATTATAGTGTATTGTGATAATTTCATTGTGAGTAACCTATTAAAGTTTTTACCACCTGCACGATTAAACGTACAGGTGGTGTTTGATTTAGTCGTGGCAGCCTGCAACAATAGTTGAAATTTTTGCGCAGCACTGTGCAACGTGAGTACTGTTGTCTTTTGGTGCAACAAGTGATTTCATTTAACACCTCTTTATTATGTTACGTTTATTATGGTTTAATTATTTTATAGGTAAAACTTGCAACATAAATTGAACCTTTGGGATATGGTTGGCTTTCTTCCAGTATTTCAATCTCTGGGAATCCCGCTTGTGCAATAATTGCTAAGTACTCGTCTTTAGGAATTGAACCAGCCCAACATTCAGCAACTGCGTTAGGATCATTTTTATATTCTAAGGGAACCTGTCCAATAGAGTAAATATCACTTATAATGCATCTTCCACCTGGTTTTAAGATACGATATATTTCATTGAATACATTTTGTTTGTTGTTTACATGGTTTATGGTGCAATTAGAAATGATAACATCACAGCTAGTATCGGCAAGAGGCAGTGTTTCAAGGTCTGATTGTATAAATACAACATTAGTATATCCAAATTTGTCCGATAGTTCCTTAGATTTAGCTATCATGCCACTGGATATATCAATGCCGTAAACAAAACCATTGCTACCTACCGCATCAGCCATACGCAGCACATCAGTGCCGCGTCCACTGCCTAAGTCAACGCAAACTTCTCCTGGTTTGGGTTTTGCATGATTAATTGCTCCTCCACAGGATAGGCAACAAGAGCTTTGAGCTAAATTGCTATAACGCACATTTATAGCTTCCAGAACATGTGATTTAGATTTCATAATGTAAATTCTCTTTATTCATAATATATTAATATTTCATAAAATACTAAAATATTATGTATGCGTCAAAGAAATTTACGCATTTTTTTAAATTTTTTTATAGTCAGTATTAATAAAATTAATAATAAAAATACATTTTACTTACATTTTGGCTTTCGATAACAGTTTTGTAAAAGTCTCATTGCAAGCAAAACCAAGCAATCTTAAGAAACAGTAATGGTTTCTATGATAAAAATCCTGATTGTATCGGAACTCACTTTGACAGTTTTACCATAGGGTAATGCTTCTTATTAATAAAACTAAATAAAAATAAACAAATAAATTGTAAGAAATTGCTTCGTCATCCCGTTAAAATTGGGATACCTGCTACTGACATCTTAAGCGTCACCGATAGTTCCAACTTTGATGGGAAGCAATTTCTAAGTATCAAAGGGGATTTTTCTGATACAATCAAATACACATCCCGTAACAATTGTGGAAGATATTCATCATAAAAAATGAAAAAATTCTTTGTGCCAGTTATTTAGTTTTTTTAGTGCAACGAGAGTTGAAGTGTAATATGAATTTTTATTTTATTATTATTTTCTTTTCACTTATTTTGATACACATGTATAAAAAAATATTGAATAAGATTTTGTTACGCCTCTTATAAGTATGGGGTAACTATTTCACTTACTATTACATTGATATTTTGAAGTATTCAATATTTTCCAGTAATCGCCTGGCATTATCTTCAAGTTTTTCCGATAAGGATTGTATTGTAAATGATTCTTCTGCGGTATGGGTGGCTACTTCATTAATAGAATTTATTGCTTTGGTCAGCTCATCAATAGTTATCTGTTGCTCATTGGATGTGTTATATATCTCATTGGAAAGCTGTACCAACTTTTCAATTTTTCCCATTATACTTTCATTTTGGGTGGCAAGTTCTTTTGTGAATTGATGAGTAATATTCAAAACATTTTGTGTGGCAAGCATTTTATCACGAACTGATTCAAATAATGCAGCTGTTTCATTAATAAATTTGATTTCATTTTTAATTTTACTGGAGTATTGTTCAATAGTTGATTGAATCCCTTTTACCAGAGATGCTGTTTGATCAGCTAATTTATTCACTTCATCGGCAACAACTGCAAAGCCTCGCCCATGTTCACCTGCACGCGCTGCTTCAATTGCAGCGTTGAGTGCCAGAAGGTTTATCTGATCGGCCACTTCATTAATTGTTGATACTGTTACTTCAACTGTTTCTAAGTATTGAGAAATATCGGTTATAGCACTTACTGACCTCTGTATTGTTTCCTTGCCTTTTTCCACTCCACTGATAGCTTCATTAAAAGTCCCTGTTAATTCATTTACCTGATGTGTTAAGTTTGACCCAGAAGAATTAATAATGGTTATTTCTGTATTTACTGTATTTGCCTGTTCAAGTTGTAATTTGATAGTATTTACTATCATTTCAAAGGATGATGACATCTCTTCATATGCTGAGCTTGTTTCTTCAATAATAGCTGTTAGGTCGCGTGATGCTTCTGAGAACTTAGTTGAAGAAATTTGCATGTTGTTGCTTGTTGCTTTGAGTTCTAAAGAGCTTGCACGAATAAGCTCAACCATACTACGAAGATTTTCTTTCATATTATAAACAGCTATATTAATTTCTGCCAGTTCATCAGAAACAGCTATCTTTTTTGTATATGCAGCCAGCTGTCCTTCGCCAACAGCAACCAGGAATTCTTTAATGATGTTGGTCTTCATTATGAGTGATTTTGCTAATAACTTTGCAAGAAATAAAGAAAAAAGTAATCCTATGCTTCCAAAGATGAAAAGTTTCCACCATGAAGTGTAAATATGTAAAGTGCCCTGATCGATTATGGTTGCCATAAATGCTATCATAATAAAGAATGGAGTTAGAACAATGATGGTGATTGATATCATTAATTTTTTTGTAATACCCATTGTGTTTTTGAATGTGAAATTTGCAGGGATTTTTGGAAATATACCTGTATTATAAATTTCCTGAACAAATATTTCAGTAAGAAGAAAATACAATACAGTTCCTGATGGTGCACATATTAATATACTCATCCAGCTTATGAATATTTGTGTTGCTGAGAATTGATGTGATAATGTTATAGGAACGGTAAACATCGATAATCCAAAAACCCATCTGAAAAAAGCTCCAATACTATGCCAATAGGGCAGGGATAAAAATCTTTTAAATGCTAATTCATATGATTCTTCTGATATATCTTCATTTGTTACTACTGCATTGAAATATTTCTGTACTGGCTTTGTCACAATAATGTTATTTATTTGAGTGGTTATAAATGAAATGGGGAATGCAAAAGCAATACATGTAATAAAGAATATAAGTTGATTGTATTTAAAAGTAATATTTATTGCTAAAAAAAGTAATAGTATGGGAACTATGATAAAGTAGCTAATTCCCTCAGTTCGAAGAATGAATTGTAATGTAAAATTTTTAATTTTTGAATCATATGAAAGGAGTTCAACCTTCATACATAATCCTCATAAAGTACTTATAACAGTGCCATGAGTAAATCATGGCACTGCTTTTTTACGTTATCCTTTTTTTATTTTTTTTCTGTCAAGCGGTAATCCCTCCCATGCTGCCTCTAAAACCATGATGTAATCATTATAATCTAAGTCTTCAGGATTATAAAATTGTGCTGGATCGCTCATTGCTGTTTTAGCAATGTCAGGTAATTTTTCTTTGGGTATCATCTGCTTGCCAGTTCTGTCATATACCTCTTTCAGGAAGCGTGGGTGTTTGCCATCGGTTGCATCATGCAGGTCCTGAATAAGCTTTCGTATATATTCCACAGTTTTAAGTGGTCGTTCTTTCCTGGGTGTTTTGTTATACACTTCTTCACCAGCAAGCGGATAGAGTAACTCGCCAATGTACTGTGAACGTTTGTGCATGTTGTACTCCAATCCATACGGCAGAAGTATATTCATGCATACACCATGTGGTACACCACATACACCTCCAATAGCATGTCCAATGTTGTGTACAAGACCAACCATGGAATTGGAAAAAGCCATACCAGCTAAATTTGAAGCAAGTGCCAGTGCTAACCTGCCATCAAGATCAGAAGGTTTTTTAACCACATTGACTAAATTCTGTGCAATAAGCTGTATTGCTGCAAGCGCTGTTGTGTCACTTAATGGATTTTTTGCCAGGCAAAAGTAAGCTTCTACAGCATGGGTAAGGGCATCCATTCCAGTAAATGCTGTTATGGTTGGTGGCAACGTTTTGGTCATGCGGGAATCAATAATAGCAATGTCAGGTAGCAGAAAAAGAGATCCAAAAGCCATTTTGATGTTCTTTTCATGGTTAGCAATAACAGCTACTGAAGTTACTTCAGAGCCTGTTCCTGCCGTTGTTGGTACTGCTACAAATGGGCGGAGTTTGCGTTTAACATTACCATAACCAACAAATTGCATTAAATCAGTTGCATTTTCGGATACAAGAATATTTGCCCCTTTTGCAGTATCCAGAACTGAGCCACCGCCTACGGCAATAATTGAATCACATTTTTTTGCCCTGTAAATTTTTGCCACCTCATTGACTACTTTTACATCTGAATC
>JBBFLA010000090.1:0-7602 GCA_037481795.1 Spirochaetota bacterium | reverse complement strand
GTCACACCAAAGTGCTTGAGCCATGGGCTTTTAGTGTTTGCCCTTTTTTCTATTTTGTCCGATAGTATTCGCAGACGCTTGTGGAATCGTTGTGGGATGATAATGTAATGCCATGTCCATGGTGTGTGAAAGTTCCACGGTGGTCTGAATTCATGTGCGGTTATTTCCACGGAGCTGAATAATGGTATGCAGATTTTATATATTTCACCAATACGGTAGAAGCGCATTCTGATAGGGTCTTTGTATCTTAATATGTGGATACTTATAAGTTGCAAAAATGCCATTATCAGGTTTTCAGGAGCAAAACGCGAAGGTACCCGTATAAATGCTTTCCCGCCAGGTTTTAATATACGGTGTATTTCTTTTATCACTTTTTCCCCGTTTTCTTTGGAAAGGTGTTGCAATACCAAAAGGGAATAAACTGTATCAAAAGTATTATCTTTAAATGGCAATACAGTCCCATCACCACGAACAAGTGGTGTGGGTAGATTATGATGGTGTAGATGTTTATGTGCGGCAATGAGCATCTGGTGTGAGATATCAAGCCCTACAGCATTGCCAGTAATAGCCCTGACCGGCTTTAACACGCGGCCCCAGCCACAGCCTAAATCCAGTATTTTTTCACCAGGTTTCACATCAAAAGGTGGTGGAGCATCTAAAAGGTTTCCATAGTAATTGGTCAGTACAGCTTCAAGGCCAAGGGTAATGAATGGTGCGTCCTTTATAGCACCATCGTCCCACACTTTTATATAATCCTGCAAAAAATTCTTATCTTTGACTATCACTTGCTTTTCCCCTTTGTTTTTTGGCAATGCCGTTATTCTTTTTCATGAAAGCTTTATACACTATCGTATAATCATTGGATGCATTCCAGAACAGGTACCCATAGGTATTGGTGTCAATGCATGCTTTAACCTGAGCAAGTATGTAGTCTTCATCATAATAACTAACACGCCATTTGAAAGCCTGTAACCATGGGCGGATTAGTATATGAGGAGCTATAGCCTGCACCTTTTTGTTCCCGGTTGTAATAAAGTAATACGGTTCATCACCAGGGTTTGCATATCCATCAAAGTTGTCATTGAAGTGCGAAGGATACAGCATTGGCGAGATTACATCACAGTTACGTGCCAGCAATTCAATTTTTTGCCCTAACTTGTTTACGTCTTCTTCTTTTTGCCATGCAGCAACACCAAAGATGTCGATAGAAACTGCGGTATTGAGCTTATGCAATTCATTTTTTGCTTTTGCCAAAAATTCAGTTATGGTTTCCACTTTTGTTTTTTTACCAAAGTCATACGCATACCCTGCATCTGACAGATCCCCTGTGGTGGGGAAGCGTATATAATCAAATTGTACTTCATCAGCACCCAATGTTGCAATTTCACAGGCCAGTGCTATATTGTAATCCCATACGCTTTGTTTTGTTGGATCAACCCATAATTCCTTTGAACCCTGATTCCATATTCCACCCGTGCGTTTTGACTTTATAGCCATATCAGGGCTTTTTGTTGCCAGAAGGTGATCACGGAACACGGCGATGCGTGCAATGACATACAGGTCAAGTTCCTTGAAGTTTCGTATGAGCGTAACGACATCATCAATAGGGCGCTTTTCGTGAGTGTTGAGTTCAACTACCATGGGTACATGGCTTTTATAATTTACCGTGCCGCATACATCCTTTACATCAAACACAACTGCGTTTATACCTGCCTGTTTTAACTCAGAAAGCTGTCGCAACATTTTGCTACTTGCTAAACTGTTACCTGAATAGTAAACCCCTTTTACATAGGGTATTTGCGTCATTGACTTTTTGGAAAGGTCTATGGTTATAAAAGGTAAGGGATGGGGTATCACAATAACTGAACCTGCACTAACTGTTTTAGATGTTAAGGCATTTAGCGTTATAATTGCATTGTGAAGATGTGATGCCTTATAATAATAGGTATACCCAATCAACTTTTGTGCTATGTCACTAACCTGTTCTTCTTGTGGTGCTGTATAGAGAAGCATATTGCCGCAGTGAAGAAGTACATTGGGTGCTTGATGATAAGGGCGCTTATAATTGAAGAAACGTGTTGGATAGATAATTGAAACCGTGTCAGGTGTGAAAAGTGAATCTTTAATGGTTACATAATATCCTTTAATATAATTTGCAATATGTAAAACTTTCTGCCACTGTAAGATAGAAACAAGAAGAATACCCAGAACAATAACAAGCTTGACGATTTTAGCCTTATATGCCATAGTCATACTATTCGCTTTCAAAACATATTTTTTGAATATAACAGTGTGTATCACACTGTGAAAACATGGAAATAAATTCAATATAAAAATTATTCTATGGTGCAGATTATTAAAAAAAATATTTTCATTATTGTACAAAAGGTTGATGGAATTATACGGGGTATTGCTGATTTCAATGCATATATGAAAGCTATTGTTCGTTCTTTTCGTTCATTGCGTTATCTTAAAATTAGGTCACTGTATACAATAGCGGTTAATCAGACACGGTTTACTGGCATAGATGCGCTGCCACTGGTTTCATGGATTGCTTTATTATTAGGAGCAACAGTTATTATTCAGGCAACCACAAATTTCCCCAAATATGGAATTGAAAGCTTTATTGGCAATCTTTTGGTTATTATCATTGCCCGGGAACTTGGTCCACTGGTAACCGCGTTAATAGTTGTTGCACGATCAGGATCAGCTATAGCAGCTGAAATAGCAACACAAACACAGAACAGGGAGATACTGTCTCTGGAGCTTATGGGAATTGATACTCGAATGTATATTATATTGCCACGAATCGTTGCTTCATTTGCTGCTATTTTTACCCTAATAATTATTTTTGATGTAATCGCGTTTTTTGGTGGGTATCTGATAGCACTGACCAGCGTCTATATCCCCATGGGAACATTTACACAGACACTGCTGGATGCATTTACTTTTAATGATTTACTGGTAACTATCACCAAAAGTATTATATATGGTGTTCTTATTCCCCTTATTTGCTGTTATTATGGTTTAAAGCCAAAGTCAAGCTTTGAGATACCAATTTTTGTTTCCAAAGCTGTCATCCGTACGTTATTAGTTATTTTTATTATTAATGCGGTAATTTCAGTTTTATTCTATTTTTAATTATGGAATGTAGTGAAACAAAACAACTGATTGAAGTCAAAAATGTTACTATTGAAGGTAGTAAGCAAAACCTTCGCAATGTTTCATTTAATTTATGCTTAGGCGAGGATGTTGTCTTCTTTGGTGCTGAGGATAGTGGTATTGATTATATTTGCCCGCTGCTTGCCCATGCTCTGGAAGAGTATAGTGGTGAAGTGCTTTATAAAGAGCAACACATTAAACATATGGACTTTGTTGAGGTCCATAATTTCAGGAAGATATTTGGGTATGTACAACGTGGGTATGCGCTAATCAGCAATATGACAGTTTATGAAAATATAGCGCTGCCACTCAGGTACCACACGGATTTATCCGAAAAAGAAATTCATGAACTGGTTGATTCCCTCATAGTGTATCTTCATTTATCACATTGCAGGGATTTACGCCCTGTTATGCTGACCCAGTCTGAGATGCTAAGAACTGCGTTTGCACGAGCTATTGCGTTGGATCCCGATATGCTTTTAATTGAACACCCTCTTGAAGGGCAATGTCTGTGGAATGCACAGATTTTTTTACAAGCACTGCAGAACAGAGCTTTTGCACCAAATAAAACTGTTATAGTTGTCACCCATCAGCCATTAGTGTATATTGATATTGCAACGCGGTTTATCATGCTGCATGAAGGAAATATAGTATTTGACGGAACAAAGGAAGAATTTGAAACATTTGAAAATGAATATGTGAAACAATTTGTTGATGTATTGCCGTATGGGCCAATGACCTTACGTTAGGAGTAAGATATATGAAACTGGAAAAGAATGAAATACGGGTTGCTATATTTATACTTTTACCGCTGGTAATACTTCTGGTATTTGTTGTTCTTAAATTAGGCTATTCCTTTGCTACATCAACCATTGATGTGTATATGAAGGTTGATAATATTTCTTCAATAAAAAACGGCACGCAGGTAAAAATAAAAGGCTACACTGTGGGAAGGGTAGTGGATATTATTCCGGTGTACAAGCCAACATTACATTTTCTGGCATTGTTGCGTATAAAGAAAGAAATTGACATGTATGAAGACTGCTCAGCAGTAATTATGAATCAGAATATCATTGGTGATACTGTTATAGAAATAAGAAATCCGGTTAAAAAGGAAGCATTATTGCGTCCCGGAGCAGTGATTGAAGGTGTTGAGTATGTGAGCCTTGAAACAATAGTGCAGGATGTGCATGAGCTTCTGGCAACACTTACAAATACTGTTGCAGTTATTCGGGATATATCAATGGAAAGCAAAGGCAATATCAGGAACCTGGTTGCCAATCTTTCAAAAAGTGTAGAGACCATAAGCTCGGTATTGCAGGATTCGCAAAAAGATATACTGGCTATTATGGCTTCCTTCCGTGAAACTGCAAAAACAATGAATGAAATTTCTGTAGAACTGAAAAGACATCCTGTAAAGTTTTTGTTTAAGGATGAAAAATGATATATGCCGTTTTTCTCGGTTATTATTCCAACTTTTAATAGGGCACATCTTGTCACTCGTGCGCTTGAATCGGTGCTTACACAGAAATTTACTGACTATGAATGTATTGTGGTAGATGACGGTTCAACAGATACTACATCACAGGTACTATCGCCCTATACAAAACACATACAGTACATATACACGCAGCATGGTGGTGTAAGCAGGGCGCGTAACCGTGGTATACAGCAGGCACAGGGAGAGTGGATAGCGTTTCTGGATTCAGACGATATGTGGCTGCCTGAAAAACTTGCTGCACAATATGATTACATTCAGGAACATCCTGATGTGTACATACATCAGACTGATGAGCTGTGGATAAGAAAGGGCAGACGCGTCAACCCAATGAAAAAGCATCAAAAAAAAGAAGGATATATATTTGAGGATTGCCTGAATCTGTGCCTGATAAGCCCATCGGCAGTAGTAGTGCACAGAAGTGTATTTGAACAAGTTGGCGTCTTTGATGAGCAAATGCCTGCATGTGAGGATTATGATCTATGGTTGCGTGTTGCATGGCAGTACTATATAGGTTTTATTCCCCGGAAACTTATTGTAAAATTTGGCGGACACAGCGACCAGCTATCACAATCCCTGTGGGGCATGGACCGTTTCAGAGTGTATGCACTGTGCAAGCTTATTGCTAATGATGGTTTATTGCTTCCGGAAGATTACTACAATAAAGCAGTTGATGTTGCGCTTCAAAAATGTTCTGTGTTATATCAGGGGGCAAAAAAACGTTCCAACGTCGCATTGTTGCAAAAGGTGGAACGGGTTATACACTGGCTCACTGTTGATAGCCAAAGCACATCAGTGTATCCTGACCTCGTAGAAGAATAATATTGTGCGATAGTATATGGTGAAGGAATGGCTCTTCATAAAATTCCCGCTTATATACTGTACCTTTGCCCCATTGCCAAACATACCATACTGAGCCACCTGCATTGGCAGGATAGCTTATCATAAAGATGTCGTTACTGACACTTATCTGTGATTGGCCATACCGTTTTTTGATAATATCATATGGGATAACATCTTTCCCGTTGATGTCAATCTCAAGCAGCCTGCCAAAATCCAGAAATAGTGCTTTACCGTAAGTATTAATTGCAATTGATGTTTTTACATAATGTGGTGCCGATAGTTCATATGTAAAACTCTTTTTGCTGGCAATAGTAATACCAACCACATAATCCTTGCTGCTGTTTCCGCAATGTATCAGAGCATAGCTTCCGGTATCATCTATAGCCATACCCTTAACAACAGTTGATGATGGTGAAGTACCCTTATAAATAATCTGCCCTTTATTGTTACATATATAATAACGCCCGTCAATAAAACCAATTCCTGCAAAAGAGCCTTTTTGTGAAAATGCTATGGTGGTGGTAAATTGTCCGTTGAGTTCATCATTGGGGTACACATTGCCGTTGAAGTCAGCAATACGCGCTGAGCTTCCATCAGCAGTAAGGAGTATAATAATGGAACCTTCAGGTGAAATATATGGGTACTCAGTTGAAGGCAGTTTCCAGAAAAACTCATTGACAGCATTATACATGGCTATTTCATTGCCAATCTTTTTATAAGTAATATAAAATTTACCATCGCTGGTAGGTTTAACAAATGCATCAGCAGCTGAAATAAATTTATGAACCAGACCATTGGCACCAATAGAGTAGTAGCCATTATCGGTTGTAACAGCAAAGGATATTTTTTCATCATCAACGGATGCAGGTTCTATAGCCTGTATTTTTTGTAATGAACCATACCATAATGGAGTAAGCACAAATCCTGTATGAATCATAAAAACAGGTGCAATCCCAGCAAGTATCCCTAGCAGTAATCCAATTATTGCATATCTCATAGCACGTGGTCAATCCGTTAAAAAGCTTTTTAATTTCTGACTGCGGGAAGGTAACCGCAGTTTACGAATAGCTTTTTTTTCAATCTGTCGAATACGTTCTTTTGAAAGCTTAAAGCGTTCACCTATCTGCTGCAATGACATTGGTTCATTTCCGTCCAGGCCATAGCGCAATTTTAATATCTCGCGTTCAGATGGTGTTAATGTGTCAAGCACCTCATTGAGAGCTTCTTTCAATGATTCATCAAATACCTTTTTGTCAGGTGACTCTACCTTAAGATCTTCAACCAGGCTCAATACGGTATTATCTTCAGAATTTCCAATGGTAGCATCCAGCGAAACAAAATCCTGTGTGATATTTCGCAAGTGGTTGATTTCATCATTGTCCATATCCAGTTCTTCAGCAATTTCAGCGGGGCTTGGTTCACGGCCAAGCTTGCTTTCAAGCGACTTATGAACCTTGTCAATTTTTTGCATATCGGCAGTTCTATTCAGTGGCAACCGTATCAGCGAAGTTTTTTGTGAAATAGCTAGAAGTATTGCCTGCCTGATCCACCATACTGCATAGGAAATAAAATGGTACCCTCTGTCAGGGTCAAATCGCTCAGCAGCCTTGATGAGCCCCATGTTCCCTTCATTGATTAGGTCCAGTAATGAAATACCGCCGGTCTGATATTTCTTGGCAATTGACACCACAAACCGCAAATTAGCTTTTATTAATTCTTCTTTAGCTTTCTGGTCACCGGCACGGGCACGGCGCGCAAGTGCATCTTCCTCTTCTCGCGTCAAAAGGGGAATTTTATTGATCTGCTCTAAGTACCAGGATATAGAAGAATCGGTGAAATCATCAAAATTTGCTTTGATGGTTTCATTATTATTCTTTGTAACTTTTTTCTGCTTTTGAAGCTTGAGTTTTTTTGTTTGGCTTTCAGTTGCAGATATTATATTTGATTTTATGAATTTTTCCTGTTTAACTTTTTTTGGCATACATCTTCCTGTTAATCACTATATACGTAGTAAAAACTACTATCAGGTTACAGTATTAAATGCAATGATTATTTTGACAAGGCAAAAAATAACAATAATCAATAATAAAAATTACACT
>JBBFLA010000089.1:0-7837 GCA_037481795.1 Spirochaetota bacterium | reverse complement strand
TATACTGCCTGATGTAGCTTTAAGCGATAGCTCTGTATTAATTGAAGGACCTAGCGGGAGTGGAAAAGAACTCATTGCACGTGCCATTCATTCTTTAAGCAGGAGAAAAGAAAAGCCCTTTGTTGTGGTAAATTGCGGAGCATTACCTGAAAATCTGCTTGAATCAGAATTGTTTGGGTACAAAGCTGGTGCGTTCACAGATGCAAAAAAAGATAAACCTGGCAAAATAGCCATGGCTGAAGATGGAACATTGTTTCTGGATGAGATCGGAGAACTGCCATTACCAATGCAGGTTAAATTACTTCGATTTTTGCAGTTTAAAGAATATGAACCACTTGGCGATACAAAACCAAAAAAAGCAAATGTACGGATTATTGCCGCCACCAATAAGAATTTACGAGATGAAGTTTTAGCGGGTAATTTTCGCGATGATTTATACTATCGCCTTAATGTAATAGGATTACAGTTACCACCACTATCAAAGCGAAAAGAGGATATACCTTTACTGGTTGAACACTTTATTAAGAAATTTAATGCACTAAAAGGGAAACATATTGAAGGTATTTCAGACGATGCAATGAATATCCTGCTTAATTATGACTATCCAGGTAATATCCGTGAACTGGAAAATATCATTGAACATGCATTTGTTTTATGCCATGAAGCGTATATTAAAGCTGATCATCTACCTGCATACGTATATGGAATAACGCCTGTTTCAACACTCTTGTTAGAGGAAATGGAAAAAAACATGATAAAGCAGGCTTTAGCACGGTATTCCAACAAGAAAGATGCTGCCGCTGCCCTTGGTATTGATACTTCTACATTGTGGCGAAAATTAAAAAAATATAATATCGAATAAAATATTGCAAAATGCAATATATTGACTGCAACGTGGTTGCATTCTGCAACGATAAAATAAGATTTTTTAGAATAACTCTGGGCAAGCGCTTTGCTCAAAGTGATGTATAGCTGTTGTCATTGCAAGCCACAGACAAAGCAATCCCTTTTAACAACGTGAGACTGTCAGGCTTGATCTAATCCACAGTAACTATCGCCCATATAAAATATAAAATCATACAACTTTTTATAACAAAATTCTTTTGTACACAATCATCAAATAACTCTGGCACGATTTATGCTTATTAATTTAGTATGAAGAACGAAATTATTGCATTACCAATTTTTAACGACCGACTATCGCCGCTATTGGATGAAGCACGCAGGTTTGTCGTTTTAACATTGAATGACAATACTATTTCTGAACGCACAGTGATTGATTTTGATGAACAAAGTGCATTTATAAGGATTGAGCGACTTAAAGAAATGGGAGTTACAGTATTATTATGCGGAGCTCTAAGCGATGTGCTGGCAAGATTTATTATTGATAGGGAGATTCTACTATATTCGTGGCTGAATGGTACCATAGATGAAGTGGTTGAACAGTACATTAAAGGAGCATTGCCCACCGTATGCATGCGATATGTAACAAAAGCACGAACATGCCAGCGACACAGGCGTGGATGGAAATTACATCGAAGGAGTAATCATTATGAAGATAGCAATACCAACACGACAGAATAGTTTGGACAGTGAAATTGATGAACGTTTTGGAAGAGCAAAAGGATTCATTGTATATGATTCTGATACAGGAACCTATGAATGGGTGGACAACAAGCAGAGTGTTCAATCAACGCAGGGTGCTGGAATCCAATCAGCAAAGAATGTGATAGATAGTGGTGCAGAAATACTCATTGCTGGAAACGTGGGACCAAAAGCATATTCTATATTGCGTGCATCAGGTGTTGACGTTTACATCTGTGATGTAATGAAAGCATCGCAGGCAATTTCTGAGTTTAAAAACGGAAAATTAAAAAAGGCATCAGAAGCTACAGTAGAAAGTCACTGGCAATAATTTTTTTACCTTTATTTTAAAGGAGGTGAGCCCTATGAATCAATCAACATTGCATAATGGTTTTACCGGATATAAAAAAAATGTGCAGGAAGCCGACATGGTAATGCGCCAACGGATGCTTCAGTGCATAAAAAAACTTCATGAAAAAAATTTGCATTGTCTTCAGGAAGCACAAACTCATGGAAAAGAAAAACTGTTCTCTGAAATTGAAACAATTCACAAACGACTTGAAAAGTTTGAACAGGAAATTAATAAACAACCAGTTGCACATTTTAAATTTGAAGGCCTTGATCAGTCCGATGAAGATAAACTGAAAATGATTGAAGAAAAGATTGAACGACTGGCACAGGAATGCGGTGATATAATCGATAACCTTTCCTGTTCTCAGGTTGATACGCATATTATTGAACAGTATACACGAATAGCGTCGCACTTACGATTGGCTGAACGATTGTACCATGAACGGATGATGATTCTTAAAAAAGCAATGGTTTTTGGGTAGTAAATTAATGAGTGATGTTACCACGCCCCTCAGCGTGAGTAATGTACATTTAAACTTAACGATATAAGGAGGTAACACTATGCCACGTGGTGATAGAACAGGACCTTTTGGTTTAGGCCCTATGACAGGCAGAGGCGCAGGATATTGCGCAGGTTATAATGCACCGGGTTATGCCAACCCTCTAGGGAGATTTGGTACGTTTAGTTTTGGCAGAAGATTTGGTGGCAGAGGTCGTGGTTTTTGCAATTGGTATTACGCAACCGGACTTCCCGAATGGATGCGCTTTGGTGTGAATCCATTACCCTATCAATACTCTAAAGAAGATGAAAAATCTTTTTTAAAACAGCAGATAGATTTCTTAAGCAAAACTATCGAAGGCATTAACACGCGCCTTGCAGAACTTGAAAAGGAAGAATAGTTTCAAAGTGGGCATAACTTTTACATGCCCACTTATTCTTCTATGTATATGGAGATAATATGAAAACAAAAATTACGATTATCTGTGAAAATAGTATTAATACGCCTTTCCCACTCATTGGAGAGCACGGTTTAGCAGTACTGATTGAAGCAGAGGATACTACCCTATTTGATACAGGTCAGGGGCTTGGCATTTTACATAATTTAAAAACACTGGGAAAGGATATTACTGCCATCAAAAGAATTATTCTCAGTCATGGTCATTATGATCACACAGGTGGTCTTATGCAGGTTTTACAGTCAATTGGCAAATCAATTCAAGTATATGCTCATACTGATGTTTTTACCAATAAGGTTGCTGTTATCCCCTTAGGTAATCAGACATTTGAAGCATCTATAGGAATCAGAGCAACAAAGGAAGAATATGAAAAAAACGGTGCAATTTTTAATGCTATTTCCGGTTTAACATCAATTACGCCAACTATACGAGCTATTGCTGAAATTAACCGCCCTCAAAGCTGGCAGGGTTTTGATGAACGGTTAAAAGTAAAAAATGCTGATGGCTCTATTAAAGATGATATTTTTAATGACGATTGTTCCTTGATAATAGATACTGATTCTGGACCTGTCATTTTGTTGGGATGTGCACACGCCGGATTGGTAGAGATATTGCATGATATAGCCGATCAAACCGGTTATAAAGAATTTTTTGCGGTAATTGGCGGAACTCATCTGGAAAGCGCACCACAGGAATATATTAAAAGGGCCATCGATACACTCAAGCGGTTTAAAGTAAAAAAAATTGGCACTTCGCATTGCACTGGTTTCAAAGTAGCGTGTATAATGCATCAAGAGTTTAAAGATTCATTTGTGTTAGCTTCATGTGGTGCTTCGTTTGAATTTTAATACTGTGGAGACTACTTATGCAAATAGCTATTGCCAGCGGAAAAGGCGGTACGGGTAAAACTACCATCTCTACAGCCTTAGCATATTATTCATCGCGTTTTCAGCCTACTGCGCTGCTGGATTGTGATGTTGAAGAACCTGATGCTAATCTGTTATTAAAAATTAATGTTGAGAATACCTATCCCGTCAATGTACTTATCCCACAGGTTGATATGGATGTCTGCACTGGTTGTGGTAAATGCCAGAAGGCATGTCAGTATAATGCAATGGTTCTTATTAAAGCAAAGCCACTGTTATTACCGGAATTATGTCATTCATGTGGTGGTTGCTATTTAGCCTGTCCAGAACGTGCAATTAAGGAAGTATCACGACCCATTGGCAATATTGAAATTGGAAATAATAACAATCTTTTTTATGCAGCCGGGATACTGAATATTGGTGAGCATATAGCAACGCCACTTATTGATGAAGTTAAAAAGGAACATCGCCATGCATCAGTGCGAATCATTGATGCCCCACCAGGTTCTTCGTGTTCGGTAATACATGCTATGGAACATAGCGATTTTGTTATACTGGTAGCTGAACCAACACCTTTTGGTCTTCATGATGTTTCATTAGCCTATCATGTAGCAAAGTCATTGTCAATACAATGCGGTATTGTAATAAATAATATGGTTGAAGAATATGAGCCCTTGCTTACATTCATTCACAATGAAAACATACCTCTTTTAGCAACTATACCGCATGACATAAACATTGCAAAGTCCACAACACATGACAATCTTATTGACTATTTGATTTCCCATTATAGCCAACATATACAAAAAATTTATGAATTCTGCACAAACAGAGTGTTGCTATGAAACCATTAATACAACAATTGGCGATAGTTAGTGGCAAAGGAGGCACTGGCAAAACAAGTATTGCAGCTTCACTTGCAAAACTTGCAAAAAAACGTATTGCAGTGGATTGTGATGTTGATGCTTCCAACATGCCTATTATACTGCCACATACAATTATAGAGGAAATTCCTTTCTTTGGTGAAAAAAAGGCCTTTATAACCGAACAATGCAGAGGATGTGGTGACTGCGTAATATATTGCAGGTTCAATGCAATAAAAGATTTCTATACTGTTGAACCTATGCTATGTGAAGGATGTGCAGTATGTGCGATGATGTGCCCCCATGAAGCAATTAATATGGTTGATCATCAATCCGGAACTTTAGTCGTAGCCCAGGCTGATTCACAACCTTTTCTTTTTGCTAAAATGGGCATTGGTGAAGGAAACTCAGGCAAGCTGGTTACCGAATTACGTCAGAAAGCAAAATCTATAGCAGATGAACAAGATTATGATGTAATAATTATTGATGGTCCTCCTGGTATAGGATGCCCTGTAATAGCATCTATCACCGGCACTTCACACGTGCTCATCGTTACAGAACCAACAATAGCAGGTATCCATGACCTGGAACGCATCATCCAGCTTACACAACATTTCAGAATACAGGCTTCTGTGTGTATTAATAAATGTGATATTTCTGAACAAAATACAACATTAATTACAGATATCTGTAATAAATACCATATTCCAATTATAGGGTTAATACCATATGATAAAGATTTTGTTAAAGCACAAATTGCAGGAAAAACAGTTGTGGAATATTCTAGCGGTACTGCAGCTAAGGAAATAATTAAACTATGGGATACTATGCAAAGTATATTACATGCAGCACTTATACAAAATCAAAATGATTAATTACTATTAGAGGAGGTATTTAAGGATAGAAAATCAGTAATCCAGGTGTGATAAAATATTTGGCACTAAAAGCTAAGAACCTAAATTTTACGTAAAGCGCATTTTTTTAGGTTTATACATAACCAGGAAAGCAATAAACAATAAAATATTTTTGAAAGAGAGAAAGGGTACTATGAACATGCAAAAATTAAAAGTAGTAGTAATTGGCGGTGTTGCATGCGGCCCTAAAGCTGCTGCACGAATTAAACGGCTTAATCCAGAAGCTCAGGTAACAATTATTGAGAAAGGCGAATTGCTTTCATATGCGGGTTGTGGATTACCATTCTATATATCAGGTGAAATCCATGACTATAAAGAGTTGATGTGTACTCCCACCGGTGTGGTACGTGATACTCATTATTTTAAAATGGTGAAAGACATTACCGTCCTTAATCAAACATTAGCTGAATCTATTGACAGGAAAAATAAAATTGTCAAAGCAGTTAATACCATAACTGGAAAAACTATTGAGCTTCCTTACGACAAGTTGGTACTGGCAACAGGAGGACAGCCAGTTACTCCACCTATTAAAGGAATTGATTTAAAAGGGGTTAACTTTCTTTCCACAGTAGAAGATGCGCGTAAAATACGTGATCAGGAAAAAAATCTTAAAGGAAAGAATGCAGTAATAATTGGTGGCGGATTAATAGGGATAGAAGTCACAGAATCTTTTGTAAAGCAGGGGATGAACGTAACGCTCATCGAAAAAATGGATAGAGTGCTCCCCGCACTTCTTGATTATGAAATGGCATATCACGTTCATAATGAATTAAAATCAAATGGTGTCACACTTGTAACCAATGATTCAGTTATTTCTATAAATGGTGATGACCAGGGAAATGTAAAAAGTGTTTCCACTGAATCAAAAGAATTTCCTGCAGATTTAGTTCTCATAGCTATCGGCACCAAGCCAAATACAACGTTGGCTAAGGAAGCAGGACTTACTATTGGCATAACTGGTGGTATAGTTGTTAATGAACATCTCCAAACATCCGATCCTGATATCTTTGCAGGTGGCGATTGCGTTGAAAATAAGCACCTCATTAATGGTAAGCCAATCTTTGCTCCAATGGGCTCCACTGCAAACAAACATGGAAGAGTAATTGCAGATAATATATGTGGAAGAAAATCATCATTTAAGGGTGTACTTGGAACAGCTATATGTAAAGTATTCAATATGAATATTGCCAGAACCGGCTTAACAGAGAAACAGGCAAAAGAAGAAGGCTATGATTATATTACCGTTTTCAATGCTGCACCCGACAGAGCGCATTATCACCCTGAAGCAAAATTAATTATTATTAAACTAATAGTAGATAAGAAAACTCGAAAAATATTAGGTGCACAGATAATTGGTCCTGGTGATGTAGCTAAACGTATTGAAGTAGTAATCACAACAATCACCAACAATGCTACAATAGATGATCTTGCCTATTATGATCTTGCGTATGCACCACCCTTCTCGCCCGCAATAGACAATATTATGGTAACAGCACATATCGCCCAGAATAAGCTTGATAACATTACGAAGTCAATAACGCCAATTGAAGTTAAACAAAAAATTGACAACAATGAAGATTTCATTTTGCTGGATGTGCGTTCACCACAAGAATTTGATCAAATGCGCATTGATGATCCAAGGGTAATACTTATACCCTTAGGGAAACTTCGCGAATCATTACATACACTGGATAAGACAAAAGAAATTATTACCTTTTGCAAAATTTCTCTGAGAGGATATGAAGCACAGCGAATCTTAGATGGTGCTGGTTTTAACAACGTAAAGTTCCTTGATGGTGGCATAATTTGCTGGCCATACAATAAAATTGTAAATCAATAATTAAGTGAGGTATATATGTTTGGCAAAGGAAAAGAAGGTTCAAAAGCATCAGCTGTTAAACCAGGAATGGATTCACAACAGATTACAGCAATCAACGAGGAATTTAAACTGCAGGATAACCTCAACAAAATTAAACACACCATACTTGTGCTCTCCGGTAAAGGTGGTGTTGGCAAAAGCACAGTAGCCGCAAATCTAGCTTTTGCACTGGCATCACGCCAATTTAAAACAGGACTTCTTGACATTGACATTCACGGCCCAAGCGTTCCCACTATGCTAGGCCTTGAAAAAGCACCAATGCGTGCAACAGAACACAATACTATAGTGCCTGTAGAATATAATGACTTTCTAAAGGTTATATCCGTTGGTTTTATGCTTCCTGATACAAAGGAGGAATGATAAAAAAGTCAAAATAGTTGCGGTGGAACGATGATCTGTTCATAAATGTACTCATGAACAGGA
>JBBFLA010000088.1:0-8015 GCA_037481795.1 Spirochaetota bacterium | reverse complement strand
TAAAATTGACAAGAAGATTTGTTGAGGATATGAGGATTACACCGTTAAAGAATTTCAACTAAAATCGGGACAAGCTCAATTGTTGGCGCAGAAATTAAACATAGCTGTGTGGCAAGAAGAGCAGGTGATCCCCCGATGCTTATTGCAAATGCCGAAAAGGCAAAAAATATTTTAGGTTGGCAATCAAAGTTATCTCAATTAGATTTGATACTAAAAACTGCATGGGAGTGGCATAAATGCAAAAAAAGTTAGATATAGTATTTACTATAGATGGGCAAATTCAAGGGTGAAGTGTAAAATAAAAAATATAGACTCATAAGGAGCACATCCTTATAGTGATTTCTATAGAAGATAGAAGAATTATTATACGAATATTATTCACCTGAGCGAATCGTCTATATATTGAGGACAGGGCATGCTGCAAAATTGTTCACAAGAAACTATTCAAAATTGAATTTGCAAAATAATTACTCATACAAAATAAAAATTATATTTGACAGGAAATAATTTTTTTTATTGGATATTGCGGCAACAGTATTATGCCCTTTGTACAATAATTATTTTTAATTCTGTTAAAAGGAAATGTCCTGTAACTGAGAGGGCGAAGCTTTGGGTGGGTGATGGGTGAGAGGTGAGTCGTGAGTGGTGAATGGTAAGACGTGAATCTGGGGATAGTAGAGTCAAAGGTTGAGGCAGAGGTGAGGGTTGATATGTAGGTTGGAGAAATAAATATTATGAAAAAGAAATTACCTATAGGGATCAGTACACTCAAAGAAATTATAAATGGTGATTATGTTTATGTGGATAAAACTTATTATGTGCATGAACTTGTCAATACTGGCAAGTATTATTTTCTCAGTCGTCCACGTAGATTTGGGAAATCTCTTTTTGTTGACACATTAAAAGAAGCATTTGAAGGCAATAAAGAACTGTTTAAAGGGCTGTATATTTATGACCGATGGGATTGGGATAGGAGGTATCCGGTTATACAAATAAATTTTGCAGAAGGGGTATTGCGAAGAAGGCAGGAATTAGACAAAAGAATAATGAACATATTGAGAGTAAATCAGGAGCGGCTTGGTGTAGAGTGCAGGGATGAAGACGATATCACATCATGCTTTATAGAGTTAATGCAAAAGACAGTATCAAAGTATGGCCAGAATACGGCAATTTTAATAGATGAGTACGATAAGCCAATACTGGATAACATCACGGATATAGAGATAGCAAAAGAGATGCGGGAGGGTCTAAAGAATTTATATTCAGTGATAAAAGGGCAGGATGCAAACATCAAGTTTGTATTTATGACAGGGGTAAGTAAATTTAGCAAGGTATCTATATTTTCGGGGCTAAATAATCTAAGGGATATAACAATAGATGAAACATATTCATCGATATGTGGATATACCGAAGAGGACTTAACAAATTATTTTTCAGAGTATCTTAAAGACAAAGATAGGGAGCAAATAAGGCAATGGTATAATGGCTACAACTGGACAGGCAGTGAAAGGGTTTACAATCCCTTTAGCATAATCAACTATTTACAAACAGGCGTATTTAAGAACTACTGGTTTGAAAGTGGCACGCCAACGTTTTTGATAGAATTGCTAAAAGAAAAGAAGTACTATATTCCCACTATGGAGAACCTTGAGGCAGGGGAGTCGCTAATAGGCAGTTTTGATATAGACTTTATAGAACCGGAGAATTTACTTTTTCAGGCTGGATATTTAACAATAAGCGAAGTTAAACAAGGGGTAGCAGAAATAAGATATAAGCTTTCATATCCAAACCGCGAGGTAGAGAAATCGCTAACAGAGAATATACTAAATCGCTATTCATACAATAGGTCATTAATATCAGAATTAAGGATAAGGTTGGAAGATGCATTATTGCAATGCAATATTGATGCAATAAAGAATATCATGCACTCTCATTTTGCATCAATACCTGCTGATTGGTACAGGAAGAATGACATAGATAATTATGAAGGATATTATGCAAGTGTCTTTTACAGCTACTTTGCCTCATTGGGATTGGATGTACGGTGTGAAGATACAACAAATTATGGCAGGGTAGACATGGCGGTTGTGATGACGCATGCTGTGTTTATTTTTGAGTTTAAGGTGATAAAAGAGAAAGAAGAAGGGACCGCATTAAAGCAGATAAAAGAAAAAGGGTATGCTGATAAGTATAAGGCATTAAATGTACCTGTATATCTTGTGGGAATAGAGTTTGACAGGGGAAAGAGGAATATTACAGGGTTTGAGTGGGAGGAGTGGGGGAGTTGAGTGGTGAGGCGTGAGATGTGTATATAATTGGAAGGTTAAGGGTTAGTTTTGGAAAAATGTTGAAAGGAGGTTGATGAAAGGGTAAAAGCGATAATTAAGATAAATTCATTCAATCTGCCTGAGATTGTTCCAAACATTTCATTTTTTGACGCTTTTTTTTTATTGATTTTTTTCTAACAGGCGAGGAAGATTGGCGAGGGACTGTTTGACAGGAAGGTTTGTTGGGGATATGAAGATTTTACTGCGAAAGAATTCCCCATAAAAGCTTGATAATCTTGTCTGGTGAAAATCACTTTGTTTATATACTATACAATATAAAGGTTTATTATGCCATTTGAATTCAGAAAAACAGCTATCGATGAAGTGTTGTTAGTGCAATTAAAAAAATTTTCAGATGAAAGAGGTTTTTTTACTGAAACATATAAAAAGAGCGATTTTGAAAGTGTGGGGATTAATGAAGTTTTTGTTCAGGATAACCATTCCCACTCGGTCAAAGGTGTGTTACGGGGCTTACATTTCCAGCGGAAGCCTTTTGAACAGGGAAAACTGGTGCGTTGTGTGAAAGGCGCGATATTCGATGTTGCGGTAGATATCAGAAAGGGAAGCATAACCTTTGGCAAATGGGTTGGCTATGAACTAACGGAAGAAAATGGACTTATGCTGTGGATCCCAAGAGGTTTTGCTCATGCATTTTTAACACTCACGGATAGAGCAGATGTAATGTATAAAGTATCCGGTGGCGAATATGCTCCGGATTATGATGCAGGTATCAGGTGGGATGACCCCGAAATTGGAATTAAATGGCCATTTGAAACATACGGAATTGTGAAACCGTTGCTATCTCCAAAAGATGAAAAGTTGCCTTATTTGCAAGATATTATGGATAAATTATAATCATGTAAAGGTGAAAATTGAAAGGACATCATTTAAAGTAATGAATAAAAGTTTGATTTTTGAAAATTAAATTTACAATATAAGCAATACCGATATGCAATCTAAAGTATTAATTACCGGCGCAAATGGGCAACTGGGGTATGAATTCAGGAAATTGTTTAGTGAAAATTCAGTTCCTTTTCTTGCTACAGATTTTGCTGAACTTGATATAACTAATGAAAAAAAGATAAAAGAATTTTTTCAAAATAATACTTTTGAATATATCATAAATTGTGCCGCATATAATGATGTTGATAGAGCAGAAAGAGATAAAGATGCGTGCTTTGCTTTAAATGCTCATGCGCCTTTATATTTGGCGACTGTTGCAAAGGAACAAGGGGGGATTTTTGTAACATACTCAACCGATTTTGTTTTTGATGGTAAAAGAAACAGACCATACGTTGAGGAAGATCTTCCGAATCCTATGTCAGTATATGCAAAGAGTAAATTAAAGGGCGAACAAAATGTTTTAAATACGTATAATAAAGTTTTTATTATACGTACTTCATGGTTATTTGGGATAGCAGGGAAAAATTTCAATACACAGGTATTAGAATGGGCAAAACAAAAAAAGGAGCTAAAAATTGTTGATGATCAGATTTCATCACCAACATATGCAAAGGATTTAGCTTATTTTTCATGGTTGCTTATTCAGACCCAACATTATGGATTATATCATTTTTCAAATGAAGGTATTGCTAGCAAATTTGATCAGGCTGAATACCTTTTAAAAAAAACTGGCTGGACTGGAGTGTTAAATAGAGCAAAAACAAGTGATTTTAATTTACCAGCTCAAAGGCCAGCATATAGTAAGCTTGATAGCTCAAAAATAAAAAAAATTGTTGGCAAAGAAATTAAAACGTGGCAAAATGCTATAGACAGATGGTTTACTGAATGGAAAATCAAAAATAAAGAATTAATATAATCCTTGTTTAAGTAGTTTGTAAAAATTTAATATTAACTTCAATATTATCATTTAAGTATAACAAAGGATATGGGGAATGAACGAAACACATTATAAATCAATTTTAGTTACAGGCGGTGCAGGATTTATTGGATCAAATTTTATTCATTATCTCTTTAAAAAAACAAATTATAATGGGATTGTTATTAATGCTGACAAACTTACTTATGCTGGAAATCAGGATAATTTAATGGAGATTAATGAAAAATTTGGGGGTACACGTTATTTTTTTGAAAAGGTGGATATTTGTGATTATGAATCCTGTGATGCTTTATTTTCCAAATATGCCGTTGATTGTGTTATTCATTTTGCAGCAGAATCTCATGTTGACCGATCTATCCATGGACCAAAGGACTTTATTTATACCAATATCATCGGTACCTTTAATCTTCTTGAATGCTGTCGCAAGTGGTGGCAGGACGATTACAGTAAATGCCGGTTTCATCACATCAGCACTGACGAGGTGTATGGCTCGCTTGGAGAAACAGGTTATTTTTATGAAGCTACTCCATACAATCCACGAAGCCCATATTCTGCATCAAAAGCTTCATCTGATCATCTTGTTTCAGCTTATCATCATACCTATGGACTAAATATAACTATTTCAAATTGCTCAAACAACTACGGGCCATACCAGTTTCCGGAAAAGCTTATTCCTCTTATGATTTTAAATATGCTTGAGGGAAAGTCATTGCCGGTATACGGCGATGGAAAAAATGTGCGTGACTGGCTGTATGTAGAAGATCATTGTGCTGGGATATGGCTTATACTCAATCATGGAAAGTCAGGTGATACTTACAACATTGGTGGGGAAAATGAGTGGTCTAACATTGAACTTGTTCATAAGCTTTGTGAAATTGTTGCACTTAAAACAGGTAAAGAGGGTAATTACTATAAAAGGCTTATAACTTTTGTAAAAGACAGACCCGGTCATGATAGACGCTATGCTATAAATTGTGATAAGATTAAACGTGAACTTGGATTTTGTCAGACAGTAGATTTTGACAAAGGTCTTGAAAAGACTGTAGATTGGTATCTTGAAAACAGGGAATGGGTTGAACGTATTCAAAGTGGTGAATATAGAAACTGGATTGAAAAGAATTATGCAGGCAGATAGAGAATTGCAAATAGAGAGGATAAAGGAGAGAGGGGTGTAATGCAATTGTTTAAAAACGAAATAACTTGTGAATCCAAATAATGCTTTTGAAGATAGATCTATAGCTTTGCTCAAAATGACGAATAAGCGTTCGGGATGACAAATGTGTGTAAGGAATGAATTTTACATTAATATAAATTAGTTGAGGAATTTTTAATGAAAGGTATTATTTTAGCAGGTGGTTCGGGAACACGTCTTTATCCGGTAACGCTTCCTGTGTGCAAGCAGCTTTTGCCAGTATATGACAAGCCTATGATTTACTATCCATTGTCTACATTAATGCTAGCAGGCATAAGAGAAATATTAATTATTTCAACACCTGAAGATACTCCTCGTTTTGAAAAAATATTTGGCGATGGATCACAATATGGGTTAAAGCTTTCATACAAAATACAACCAAAACCTGAGGGACTTGCACATGCGTTTATATTAGGTGAGGATTTTATTGGAAAAGATGCGGTGTGCCTTATATTGGGGGATAATATTTTTTATGGTAACAGTTTGTCGGATTTACTGCAAAATAGCGTTGCAAAAGTTAAAAAACATGGAGGTGGAACAGTTTTTGGATATTGGGTAAATGATCCTGAACGCTATGGAGTAGTGGAATTTGATTCAAATGGTAAAGCTATAAGTATTGAAGAAAAACCAAAGCAACCGCGGTCAAACTATGCAGTGGTTGGCTTATATTTTTATGATAATGATGTAATAAAGATAGCAAAGAATATTAAGCCATCAGCACGTGGTGAGCTTGAAATAACCAGCGTAAACCAGGAATATTTAAAAAGAGGCAAGCTATCTGTTGAAATTTTAAGTCGTGGCTATGCATGGCTTGATACAGGTACTTTTGATAGTTTACTTGAAGCATCTGAATTTGTTAAAATTATAGAAGATAGAACAGGGCTGAAAATTGGATGCATTGAGGAAATAGCGTTGAGGCAGGGTTGGATATCTAAAGAGCAATTTAAGCTGCTGGCAAAGGGTTTGCATACCAGTAAATACGGCAAGTACCTTGCCAAATTAGAAATGTAAATACAAAAAGGGGAAATAATGAAGGCATCGGTTTCAATAGCTCTAGCCACATACAATGGGGCAGAATATTTAGAAGATTTGTTGAATTCAGTCTATCAGCAGACGTATAAACATATAGAAGTTATTGCCTGTGATGATTGTTCAACCGATGGTACAATAGAAATATTGAAAGACTTTAAAAAGAAATATGGATTGTCATTTTGTGTTAATGACCACAGATTGGGTTTTGTTAAAAATTTTGAAAAAGCCATATCCATGTGCAGGGGTGATTACATTGCTCTATGCGATCAGGATGATGTGTGGCTACCTCAAAAAATTGAAACGCTTCTTTCAAGGATAAACGGCAAACTTCTTGTGAGTTCAGATTTGATTCTTGTCAATAAAAATAATGAGATAATAGATACTTCTTTATATAGACATACTGGCTTAGAATTTAAACGTGAAAATCAATTACGCTACCTTATTTATTCAAATTTTGTAGTTGGATGTACAGCTCTTTTTAAAAAAGAATTAAAGCAATACTTATTGCCCTTTCCAGAAGGTATTCCATATCATGACTGGTGGATTGCCCTTGTTGCTGCTGCACATGGGGGTGTTGAGTTTTGCGAAGTGCCTCTTGTAAGGTATCGCTATCACGGGAAAAATAATTCACAAACAGGTAAAAAGATGCTTATGCCTACTGTTATGGATAAAGTAAAAGAGGTAAACAAAAAGCTTAAAAGTAGTTTTTATGAAGATAAATATAACTGGTTAAAGGCAATATATACTAATGTCGCATTTAGTAATGACTGCAAAAAATATATTAGCGAAGCTATCACTATATATGAAGGCTTAATTAATAAGCCAATTCCTGTCAGAGCAACATATTTAGCATTCAAAAATAGAAAGTTTATCTTCCCAAAGCGCGGACCTGCGAAGAGAATTATATTTACCCTGGGAATGATTTTTTCAGGTTTTATAAGAAAATTACATAATAACAATGCTTTAGTATTTACATTTAAAGCACGTCGGCAAAATGAGGTTTCAGGCGGCCAAAAACAAGTGCTCCAAAAATAAAGAAAAAGAGGGAAAAGCACCAGAAATATGCGGTAAGCATAGGATCTTCAAAGAACCATTTGTGATGGATGAAGGTATTGCGGTATCCGTTTATGATATAGAAAAAAGGGTTTAGGTAAGCAACATAAACCAGTTTTCCTGTCAGCATGGAATGGTCCCAGAATATTGGCGTTGCCCAGAATGCAAGTTGCATCCCAACTTGGACTATTTGTTCCATATCGCGAACAAAAACAGTCACTGCTGAAGTAAACCATGTGATTCCCATTACGAGTACACAGCTTGCCAGTATATAATATGGTATCTGTAACCAATAGTATGAAAGAGTATAGCCATATGAGACTGCAAAAATAACAATAATTGCTAAAAACATTGAATGCAAGAAGAGTGCAGTGAGGAGTTTGATTATTGGGATGATGCTGGAGCGGAAGTTGATTTTAGTTATCAAATAAGAATAATCAAGAAGCGAACGGGTGGCGCCATTAATTGCTTCAGTTAAAAAAAACCAGGGAATCATGCCGCAGATAAGCCACGGGATAAAAGGGGTTGAATCGAGAATTTTGCCGGGTTTGAATCCGAATGTGAATACAAA
>JBBFLA010000087.1:0-8391 GCA_037481795.1 Spirochaetota bacterium | reverse complement strand
TTATACAGGTATACGCAAAGCGCAGGAAATATCGGGTCTTGGTAATGCTATATCTGAAATCATAGTCCGCTGCGCGGATAAAGATTTTGCTGATAGTGTTGCTTCAACAATTACATCACTGGATATAGCTGACCTTGAAGTGCTAACCTGGAAACAGATGGCACCAAACATTGTGCAGGCCATAAAACTTTTTGACACCATGATGTATGTGTTTCTGGCAATAATATTTATATCAATTATTTTCACCATTGCCAATACCATGATTATGGCAATAATGGAACGATACCGTGAAATAGGCATAATGAAATCAATAGGTACACAGCCATCATGGATTGCTGCCATTGTCATACTGGAAGCCTGTGGTTTGGGGGTGCTTGGTGTTGTTGCTGGTATTGTCATTACGTACCTGCTTGTTGCTATTACCGGCACAACAGGTATAAACTTTGCGTTTTACAGTGAATCGATGCGGGTGTGGGGAACAGGTACTACCATTTATCCGTTTTTAACAGCAACAAACAGTATTATGGCTACAGTTATTGTCCTGTTGAATACAATTGTTGCATCATTGTATCCGGCATATAAGGCTGCAAAAATAAAACCAATTGATGCGTTACATTTTATATAGCAATGGAAGGCACTATGGAAATAATACAGGTAGTGAATTGTAAAAAGGATTATCATTCAGATGGGCAAATTGTGCACGCCTTGCGCGGAGTAAATCTGTCATTACATACAGCTGAGTTTGCAGCAATAGCTGGGCCTTCAGGTTCAGGAAAAACCACATTACTTAATTGCATTGGTGGGCTGGATTATCCTACATTGGGAAATATATATATAGAAGGCACTGATATTTCAAAGCTTAGTCCTAAGGAACTATCGCGCCTGCGTCTTTTTAAAATTGGATTTATATTTCAGGCATACAACCTTATCCCGGTATTGACAGCACTGGAAAATGTGGAGTACATCCTTCTTTTACAAGGTATGGGCGATAGTTACCGTAAAAGAAAAGCTGCTGAAGTACTGGAGCTTGTAGGCTTAAAAGATGAAATGCACCGACTTCCACACGAGCTTTCCGGCGGTCAGCAGCAGCGGGTAGCAATAGCTCGCGCTATTGTTTCAAGCCCGGCGATAGTTTTAGCTGATGAGCCCACTGCCAATGTAGACCAGAAAACCGGAAGTGCACTTCTTGATTTAATGGAACACTTGAATAAAGAAAAGCAGATAACATTTCTTTTTTCCACCCATGACCCCATGGTTATGAAACGTGCACACCGTCTGATTAATATAATTGATGGAATGATTGTGAAGGATACTTTGATAAAGAAAAAGAAGAAATGAAAAATAATTATGATTATTTATCTCATTTTATAAGCATGACACTTTTTCTTATATCCTATACTCAGGAAAAAACATGAACAGGATATTCATTCATTGTCTCTATGCACTACACGGAGCATTATATTTTTTACTTACTATTTTTACTCCAGTCTATGCGCACGATGTATCCGGGAACGAAATACTGAATTTTTCACTTTCTGGGTATTATAAAAATCTTTTCATTGGATATAAAACTGATGAATACTATTCGGAAGATTATACACTAAAAGAAAAGCTGCTTGTAACTGATGTTAACAGAGTACGACTATCACCCCATTGCGATATTGGACCCAATATTATATTTCATGCTGATATCGATAATGAGTATATCATATCAAATTATACACAGAGCAAAACATTTAATGCAACATGGATTGGATTTTCATATGATGAATTGTATTCGGCTTATTATGATAAGCGCACCGATACCGGTTACTATCGCTTAAAACTACACCGTGCATTTGGCAAATGTGTCATAGGGAAAGCAACCATCACTTTAGGAAGGCAACTGGTACGTTTTGGAAGCGGGAAAATATGGAATCCACTTGATATTGTAAACCCAATATCGCCTCTATCCTTTGAAGGAGCAGAAGAGTCAAAGGGAGTGGACGCCCTGCGTTTTGAGCTGTACCCTGCACATTTTTTTGAAGTAGGGTTTGTGTATGTGCCTCAACGAAAGAACAATGAGTTTGGTGATAGTTTTGGTAATTCAGTGTACCTTTTGCGCAATAAGGTAGTATTTGGCAATACCGAGATTGCAATGCTGGCAGGGAAAATAATGCAAAGACATGTTGGAGGTACAGATATTTCGCTGCCAGTGTATGATGGTTTGTTGCGTGGAAGCTTCCTTCTTGATAAAGATGGAGATAGTATATACTACATTGCCGGTACAGGCTATGATTATTCCTTTGAAAGCGGTATCAGTATCCTGCTTGAGTATTTTTATAATGGGTACTGTTTGTCTAAAAACCAAATGTTGTATCAGGCATATTCTGAAAGTATAGTGTACGGCATAAATGAAGAACGATACCGTACGCTTGCATATCATTTCCTGACATATAACAGGCATTATGCAGGGTTATGGATAAGTTATTCTCAAGCTTCACTCTTTAGCGCCGGTGTAACATCTATTCTTGATTTTGAGGGCCAAGGTGTAATGTTTATCCCATCAGTAATTTACAATATAATAGAAGATTGTGATATGACTTTCTATATGTTATATGCAATAGTTACTGGCAATAAGCTTTCAGATTTTTCCTTATTTGACAATAAGCCTGCACTTGCAGCTGAAGTTAAATATTATTTTTAATATATATTGTACATGCCTGATATTATAGTTACAATTACACGTTACGGTACACCTGACAACAATAATTTTAAATTCCAGTATTACCATGATGCGTTTGACCGCCTAAGGTATATTTTGACAGATAAAATTATTCTTGATATCATTAGCATTAAGTTGTACAAAGGTATGCTATGAAATGTCTGCTGACATGCTGGACGGAAAAATTAAATACATTCATACATATAGTATGTATATTGACAATATTAATTATTACAAGCTGTTCATCAGAAGATACTAACTCAATATATTTGACTTCTGAAGAAACAAATTATATACAATCATTAAAAACATTAAAAAAACCTGTAATAGCAGCCCCCTGTCCAGATTATCCACCCATTGATTTTACCGACCAAGATGGTAATCATATTGGGTTAAGTCATGATTATTTGAATGAGATAAGTAAAAAACTTGGGCTAACGTTCACGGTGGTAACAATACAATCATGGGCAGAGGTGTTGCAGGCAGCCAAAGATAGAAAAGTGGATATTGTTCTTTCAATCCAGGATGTCCCAGAGCGCCATTCGTATTTACGTTTTACAAAGCCGTATGTACGCATCCCCAACGTTATTGTTGTGCAAAAATCCAATACAAAAGTTAACAGTATGGGTGATTTAGCCGGGATGAAAATTGCAGTAGTGAAGGGGTATGCAGTAATTGACTTTATTAAAAAGAAATATCCATCATTTACTATTGAGACAGTGAAAAATGAAACTGAAGGCGTGATGAAATTGTCATTTGGTGAATATGATGCAATGATTATCTCGCTTTCAACTGTATCGTATCTGGTAGATACCCATGGTATTGCAAATTTACGTGTTGCAGGCAATGTTGGATATGACTGGAATTTGTGTATAGGTGTTCGCAATGATGATCCTGTTCTTTTTTCAATTATTTCTAAGGCTTTAAATTCTATACCTGACAGTAACAGGCGTACCTTTTACCAGAGATGGATTTCACTGGCACCGCGTCCATTTTACAAGGAAAAAGAATTCTGGTATATCCTGACTGCATTGCTATTTGGAGTATTGCTTGTAATAATTGGTATCATTGCCTGGAATGCTTCATTACGCAGGCAGGTTAAAATCAAAACACAGGAGCTTGAAGATGAGTTATACTGGCATAAAAAAACTCAGGAGCAATTGCTTCTTGAAAAAGAACGGTTGCTTATTACTATCCAATCAATTGGTGATGCATTTATAAGCACCGACAGCAGTGGCAGCATCGTCCTTTCCAATAAACAGGCAGATTTATTATTTGATAATGCAATATCATTAGGAAAAGATGTTAGATCGTTAGTTAATTTTACAGAATCAACTGCGCAAAACACGGTTGATCCCATTGGTGAATGTATTCAGTTAAAAAAAACCATTGTATATTATCATCTTAAATGCCATTGTAATAATAGAACATTAGATGTGTTTGTTACTTCATCACCCATTGAGATAGAAAATACTATCATTGGTGCTGTCACAATAATACGGGATATTACTGACATGATTGCAATGCAAAATGAGTTTATAAAACTGCAGCAGTTTGAATCATTAGGGATACTTGCTGCTGGTATTGCACATGATTTCAATAACATCCTTACTTCAATAATGGGTAATGCTGAAATAGCTTCATTAATGCTTTTGAAAAATACTAAAGAGTATGATTTTGCAGAAATAATTAATGGTATAAAAAAATCTGTGAAATCTGCCCAGTCTTTAACAGGACAACTGTTAACCTATGCAAAAGGTGGTAAACCAATAAAAAAAGAAGGCAATATTATTCAGTTACTTCATGATACTGTGGATTTTGTGACACATGGTAGCAGCGTTAAAGTTGAATATATAGTTGAAGGTCCCATAGAAAATTTTGATTTTGATGAACATCAGATTTCGCATGTATTTAGAAATATAGTGTTAAATGCAATACAGGCAATGAACAATAGCGGCGTGTTAACAGTTACAGTAAAAAATGTAGATCTTAAAAATAATGTCTTGCAACTTCCTGATGGCACATATGTCATGATTCAGTTCTCAGATACGGGTAAAGGAATACCTCAGGAACATATAACAAAAATATTTGATCCCTATTTTACAACTAAAGAAAAAGGAACAGGGCTGGGGCTCACTACATCGCTATCCATAATTAGACAGCATGGTGGCACAATTACCGTTTCATCTTCGGATAAACGAACTGATTTTACGATTTATCTGCCAAAAATGAAGGGTGCTGTTTCTGTGAATGAAAAACACATAGAAAAAGTTGATTCTATAAATGCTCATGTTTTAATACTGGATGACAGGGAGGAAATACTTGATGTTACAGCAGGGATGTTAGATATATTAGGATGTACATATGAAACTGCAACTCAAAGTGATGATGCAATTGAAAAAGTTATTGCATCAAAAGAAAAGGGTAAACCATTTGATTGTGTTCTGGTTGATATTACCATTCCTGGAAGCATGAGTGGAGTGGATGCCTTTGCCCGGATGAAGAAAACACAGAAAAATTTAAAGGGAATTGTTATGAGCGGATATGCTGATAATAGCGCCATTGCCGATTATGCACAATATGGATTTTCATGGTATCTTATTAAACCCTTTACTTTTGATGATTTAAAACAGGCATTAATAAAAGTAACGGTTACATAATATCTGGTTATTGGAATTAAATATGTTGTAACTGTGTTACATGTTTTGCTTATTCAATGTGTTAGTGAACTATGGAATCATACTGGCAAAAAATATCTACTATTGACGATATTAAACAGGGAACTATACTTTTACGAATTAATACTAATATTAAAAAAAAGCAACAGGGTGTTTTTATTCAGTATGATGAAGGGATCATTATAAAAAATGTAATTGATCACAATAGTAATAGCCTTGTTGCTACTGAAGGGATAATCTATCCATGTGAAGATGATGTTTTCTTTAAAGCTGCATCAACATTTGAAACAAGCCCTTTAGCTTCTAAGGCGTTAAAAATTATTTATGAATGGCCTCTGTATCATAAGCATCCAGAGTTGTCACTACATATAGAGCAATTTGTTAAAACAACATTTGTACCCGAACAGATTTTAGATTATAATAAAAAAGATAATCTTAAGGCTGTATTTATCCCCATTCAGCAATATTTCAGAATTGGCAAGTACAAAGAGCGTCGTAATATTGAACGAGTATGTTATGAAAAATTTAAGTTCTGGCTTGATTCATTACGTGTTGGCGAACACATTACCTATCTGGCTTCGGTAGCGGGGATTTCATCACATACACCAAAGTTTTATTCTGCTGGAACTAAACCACATGAAATCACCCATCATTATCTTGACCAGGAAGAGTTTGCGTTTAACCCCACACATGGTGGTCATATTAAGCTCAATTCAATAGTTGATGGCAAAAAACAGTTTTTGGTTGATGCGGGTTCTAATTATATTGGGCGTGGTGTAAAAACAACGCTATTTACAGCCAAACAGGTGGCAACTGCATTAAAGAAAGCTTATCCCGAGTATGAATTTACACCGCTGGCTTGCAGAGGTGCCTTTGGTGTACAGCAGAGCTATTAATTGGCAATAGACTACCTGCCGTAACTATTGAACAAAAATAAAAAAATGATTTTGACATATTAATTATTATGCTGTAGTATAAAAATGGAGGTGCCAATGAACAAAGAAAAAATAATGGATCTGTATGCCCGTCATGTATCCCCCGGCAAAGTAGAGATGTACAAAAAATATGATATTGTCCTTGTGCCACATAAGCGTCGTGGTGTGTTTTTGTATGATATTACTGGTAAGCGGTACATAAACTGCCATTGTAACGGTGGTGTGTTTAATGTGGGGCATAGAAATAAAAAGATACTGGATGCCGTTAAAAAAGCAATGCAGCGTTATGACATTGGTAACCACCATCTCATAAGCCAGCCCAAGGCAATGTTGGCTCAAAAATTGGCAGATATGATGCCACCTGGCTTAAATCAGGTTGTATATGGTGTTTCCGGTGGTGAGGCAATAGATACTGCTATCAAAATAGCACGAGCTGTTACTGGCCGTCCAAATATCATTTCAGCTATTGGTGGTTATCATGGACATACGGGCCTGGCACTTGCAACGGGTGATGAAAAATTTAAAAAGCCATTTGAACCGCTTTCACCTGGATTTATGCAGGTGCCATTTAATGATGTTGATGCAATGAAAGCTGCAATTGGTGAACATACTGCTGCCGTAATCCTTGAAACAATTCCGGCAACTTCAGGTATTGTAGTGCCCCATAAAGATTATTTTAAAGAGGTGTCCAGGCTTTGCCACAGTCATGGCGCACTGCTAATTATGGATGAGGTGCAAACTGGTTTTGGCCGCACGGGGAAGTTATGGGGTTTTGAGCATTTTGATGTGGTACCAGACATTGTTGTTCTGGGCAAAGGCATGAGTGGTGGCATTTATCCCATCACAGCAACAGTGTATAAAGAAGACTATGCGTTCTTTTTCAAAGAAAATCCTTTTATACATATCTCAACGTTTGGAGGCAGTGAAATTGGCTGTTTTGCAGCCATGGCGGTTCTGGATATGTGTGATAGTAAATTGCTAAACCATGTGAATGAAATGGCACATTATTTTACACAAAAACTAAGTTTGCTTTCATCAAAGCATCCAAAAGCTTCATTTACAGTACGGGGGCTGGGACTTATGATGGGACTTGCGTTTAACGATGAGATGACAGCGCTTTTCATGGTTAAGCTCCTATTTGATAATGGAGTGTATGTTGTGTATTCAGGCAATGATCCTAAGGTAATTCAGTTTCTACCGCCGCTTATTATTACAAAGCGTGAAGCAGATTTAGTTATTGCTGCAGTAGCCAAGTCGCTACAGGCCTTATCACAGTGAGGAGGCTTTTATGGAATATGATCATAAGGATATCCAAGAGCATTTAGAACTATTAAACGCAGTGTATGAACTAAAACGAAAGCGAATACGGTTTATGCAGCTGGCATCTGTTGATACTGAACTAAGGCACCTGTCTGAACATTTTTATGCGATATGGGATAAAACATCTAAAGGATTAGTATTAAAAGATACCGTACAACATGCAAAAAGTATTGATATTATTAAAGGACTTTTTGGACAACATGATGAAATTATAACGATGATGCGGGGTAATAAAGCTATACTAACAGTTGATAAGATACGCTTTTATCAGTATCTGGTGCGGCATGTTGCAAACACAAGGGCGCTTCATTATTTATATAACCTTTTTTATGGTGAGGAAAACCTTTCAATTGAAAAACTTGTCAGGGAACAATTGCCGTATTTAGAGCGATACCTTCCAACATTCAAAAAATTTGATAAGGCAAAAAATTTACAAGAATTAGTTCTGTCGCAATTTGATGTGCAGAATTTGTGGTCAATTATTGAAATATATGACCGTATCCGTAATAATCTTATACAGGATACAACTTTATATCGCCAATTTACAAAAGATTTTACACGGTTGTATCGTGAAGAGCTTAAATTAAAGATTTTAGGATATGGCGAAATATCCACTGTGATGCAGACCTTGCATGGATCAACACTGGATCAATCATTTATGAAAACAAAAATTGAAGAGTCTGATTGGGTGTGGAAACGGATGCCCCCTATCGACACACTGGATGATGTGGAAGCGCTTAAAAAGGTTTATCAT
>JBBFLA010000086.1:0-8423 GCA_037481795.1 Spirochaetota bacterium | reverse complement strand
TGGTGAAAAGATTGCAACCCTGTCCCCTTTCTTGATTCCAAAGTCCATTAAATAATAAGCCATATTGTGTACCATGGTATTCATGTCGGCCCAGGATATATCCACCCACTGACCACCTTTCTTATATGATACACAGGCTTTGCTTCCTAACTTTGCCGCCTGCTCCTGAAAAACAGCTGACATAGATTCTGACTTGAACTGTGCCATCCAATCCTCCTCTCACTTGTTTAATATAATTTTAATATACAAATTTTTGTATTACATTTTATTACATTTAATTAAACTATTGATTTATCATGATACAACCAAAATACTGCTGTCAATGATTTTTATATCCCGCCAAAAAAATTTTTATACTGATTTATATGTTTTTACTGTTGTACCAAAAGTTTTATGCTTGAATTAAAACAGTGGCTGATACGTTCATTATATATCAGTAATCTTGTGTTTATATATCTATGAAGGTAAAAAGACAACACTGTTATTGCCATGGAACATCAAAAGAAACTCTACACTGATACAAATTTGCTCATTGCTTTTGGTATAACACTGATAGTGGTTATGGGAGTTACCAATATCACACCCGCACTTCCTGCTATGGCACATTACTTTGCTATCCCCTATTCATCAGTTACACTGGTCATAACGGTATTTACCTTGCCGGGAATAGTACTTACCCCCCTCTTGGGCATTTTAGCCGACCGCATAGGAAGAAAAATAATTATTATACCCTCACTGATAGTATTTGGTATTACTGGCCTCATCATGTTTTTTATTACCGATTTCACCTGGCTTATTGTATTACGCTTTATTCAAGGCATGGGCGTATCGGCATTAGGGGCAATTAATGCAACCATCATTGGCGATATGTTTACCGGTAAAGACCGCACCATTGCATTTGGATACAACGCCAGTGTTTTAAATATTGGTACTGCGCTGTACCCTGCCATTGGGGGATTTATGTGCATCCTGGGATGGAATTATCCCTTTTTACTATCGGCTTTTGCACTTGTTGTGGCGTGGTTTGCCATATTTCATTTACACAATCCCGAGCCACTCAACACTTCATCATTAAAACACTATTTTCATGCAATACTTACTATTATAAGAAGCCCCTATGTCATTGGACTTCTGTCAACAACCGTTTTGACATTCATACTTCTATATGGGCCAATCATAACCTATTTTCCGTATATCATATCCTATCGGTTTAAAGGGACAGCAGCAACCATTGGTTTATTCATGTCCGCCATGTCCATAGTAACTGCTATTACATCATCGCAATTACAAATCCTTACAAAACGCTATTCGGAAAAAAATCTCATTCTGTACGGTTTTATAGGGCTTTGTATATCGTTTGTCATAGCAGGTTTTGCATACAATTACTTCTGGCTTGCTATAGCTATCACCATTGGTGGAGCTTCCAATGCAATCAACAATCCCAGTTTACTATCGCTTTTAACCGCAGCAGCACCAGCACAATACCGCGGTGCCATCATGTCATTAAATGGCATGGGCCTTAGAATAGGGCAAACGGTAGGGCCACTACTTATAGCTTCATTAGCGGCGATAGTTACTGTTGAAAAGGCTTTTTATATTGTAAGCGCTTCCACACTTTTAATAGTCATTGCACTTTTTTCTACCATACTATCAAATAGATATTGTACAATAAAATAATACCTTATACACAGTAACTATCGCCCTATAAAAATTAATGAGAGATACCTAACCATGAGTATACATGAAAAGATACAACAACTAAAACAAAAGCTGATACATACACTCAGCACCACTTCAGTAAGTGATGACCCTGATGTGTTAGAAAAATATTCAGTAGATGAAACATCCAACCTTAAAGGTGAACCGTGGCTTGTTGTGTACGCAAAAACCACTCAGGATGTAAGTACCGTGCTATCATTGTGTAATACTTTAAAAATACCGGTTATACCGCGTGGTGCCGGTACAGGCGTTACCGGTGGCGCAGTGCCAGTATCTGGTGGTGTGGTGCTATCGCTTGAAAAAATGAACAAAATACTTGAGATAGACACTGAAAATATGATAGCCGTTTGTCAGCCAGGAGTCATCACCGGCCAATTGCAAAAGGAAGCACTACAGTATGGACTTATGTATCCACCGGATCCAGCAAGTTTGGATTCTTGTTCCCTTGGTGGCAATGTTGCTGAAGGCGCTGGCGGTCCCCGTGCTGTAAAATATGGCACCACCAAAGATTATATTACAGGGGTAGAGTTTGTGTTGCCCGATGGCAGCATACTACAGCACGGCGGGAAATTTATAAAAAATGCAACCGGCTATAACCTTACGGGGATACTCATAGGCTCAGAAGGAACGCTTGCTGTTATTACTAAAATATACTGTAAACTTATCCCTGCACCACCATTTACATTTGATATGCTTATTCCATTCCCAAGCCTTCATGAGGCTACCAGCTTTGTGTATACGCTTCTTATTAACCGTATACGTCCTGCAGTTATAGAATTTATGGAAGAGGATGCTCTGACCCTTGCAGCCGAATACCTTGGTACAGCAATGCCCCATCCGCAGGCACATGCTCATCTTTTAATACAATTGGATGGCGATAGTTACTCAGAAATTGAGCTTTTGCTAAAAAAAATACTATCACTGTGCCCGGTTGACCCTGATATGATACTCACCGCAGAGTCACCTGAACAAAAAGAAAGGCTCTGGCAGGCACGCCGATGTATACGGGAAGCAATTCATAAAAAAAGCCCGGTATTTTTGGCCGAGGACTGCTCTGTCCCCCGCTCTGCCATTGTGCAATTTTTAACGGAGGTAAAAGAGGCTCTGACCCCTTATGGATTGCAATCGATTATGTTTGGGCATGCCGGTGATGGGAATGTACATATCGATGTACTTAAAAATGATATGCCGTATGAACAGTTTAAGGCTTTGGTACCCTCATTAAAAGAAATAATCTATGGGCTGGCCTATAAATATGGCGGAACTATCACCGGTGAGCATGGGACCGGATTTATACGGAAAGATGCGTTAAAACGGTTTGCCACTTCAGAGGAATTAATGCTTTATAAACGCCTAAAAAAAGCGTTTGACCCCAACGGGATCTTAAACCCACATAAAATTATTGATTTAGATTAAATGTAATACCTGCATCATCACCGGAACCAAAATAGCGGCTATGCTCAATCTTGATACATTTACTCTGTACTACCTGTAGCCCTGCTTCCTTTGCTTTTTGTGCAGCCTCATTGTGTGCAATCCCAAGCTGCATCCATACCACTTTTGCCCCTATTGCGATGGCCTCATCAACAACTGGTGGTACATCCTGAGGTTTTCTGAATATGTCAACTATATCAACAGGGAACGGAATTGACTTTAGATCGGGATATGATGGTAATCCTAAAATTGTTTGCTTGGTGGGATTGACCGGCACCACCGTATACCCATGATTTATTAAATACTGTGCAACCCTATTACTATCCTTTGAAGGATCGTCAGATAGTCCAACAACAGCAATAACCTTATAGCGCTGCAATATTTCTTTAATTTCATTTTCAACAGGATTAAATGCCGGAACTTCACAGTGGTCTTTACCCATTGAGTTACCTCTTTATTGTTTATAAAATGTTTTAAAAGTAAATATACTAGAATTTGTTCTGAAAGCAAAAAAATTATGGATGCTCTGACCCCTTTTTTGTTTTATCCCCCAATATACTCTTTAACTTTTTCCAGTATCCTTTGAGTACTTGACAATGCACTATCAGCATCTTTTTGCGAGTATGCCATATCTGGCGTAATATCTGGCAAACCATTGGGATATCGTGTTGGAATATACAACTTATCAAGCAACCGTGCATCATCTATAAGTTGATAAAATTTTTCATATAAGGAAGTATTAATGCTTTTGACATCATTAATTAGTTTTATAATCGAGTGCCCCCACGGTTCGGAATCATAGTAATAATGCAATGCCTTTAACGCTTTTTCTGACGATTGTTGGCATAAAAAGCAAGCGTGTGCATACTTCTCATTATCATACATAATTTTTGCTGCTTCATAATCACTTAATGCCGTTTGAAACCATCTAAGCGCTTCTTTTTTATTATTCTCCACTGACATATATCTCTTTTGATTCTTTTGTAATATTTTTAATAAACTTTCGACTACACATTTCATGCCATTCTTTAGTAGAATATATGAGCATATCACAAGGAATTTTTACTACTGAGTATATATCAGAAAACTCATCATACCTGTCAAAAAATCGTTTTTCTGTTTCCATAATAATAATAACATCAATATCGCTGCGTTTGGTTTGAGTATTTCGTGCATATGAACCAAATAACAATACTTTCTGAACATTTTTTTTATTTGAAAAATACCTTTTTAACAACCCAACGATTTCATTATCTGTATTCATAGGTAAAATATACCGTTGTGGCACCCTGATGTCAACCCATATTATCCAATGCATATTTTAGCTTTTAAATACCCACTGCAAATCTTTGGGCAGTGCAGACACTTCAACCTTTTGTGCTTCTTTGGTTAAATCAACTGAATTGTAGGTGTGCCAGTAGAGTATTGTTTTATTTTTGTATTCGGATTGTTTTATCATATCACACACTGCTGCAAATGTTTTCCCTGTATAGGTAGGCTCAAGTTGTATACCTTCACTAGTTTTCATTTTTTCGATAGCATCTTGGCAAACGCCGGTTGGATAGCCATACCCTTTGCCGCAGTAATCGTGAAGAATAGTGGGTCTTTGAAATTTTATATCTGGAAGTTTTATAAAAGTCTTCATTAATTTATATGTCTTTACCATCAATGCCTGCACACTTTTTTCATTAGCTATCGGTATCGGCCCAAGTGATTTATCGGTAACGCGGACTCCCACAACGATACTGCGTAAGCCAGCCAGTGCAGCACCCAATGATAGTCCTGCCATGGTACCAGCCGAACCTAATGCACACACAATATAATCAGGTTCGGGCAAATCACCTTTTTCTATCTGACTTTTTAATTCAAAGGCAGCATTGACAAATCCTACTGTCCCCAATGGTGAAGAACCGCCAGCATATAAAAAGTATGCATCGTGTGCTAACCGTTCTTTTGTGTAAAACATAAAGCCTGTTTTCAGCATTGTTTTATAATAGTGTACTTCTGCACCATAGCGTATAAATAAAAGTAGATTTCTTTTTACATATTCTGTCACCGGTTGCCAGAATAAAAGCAATCTGCAGCCAAGTCCCAGGTGCTTACAAAAGATAGCCGTTGCCAACCCATGATTTGTACCAATGCCTCCCATGGTAACAACTTTCTTTTTTTCAGTAACTATCGCCTCCGCCAATGTAAATTCCAATTTCCGTACCTTGTTCCCTCCATACAGCACCGATGAAACATCATCACGCTTAATCCATAAACTATCATGCCCTAATGACGAAAGCTTTTGAACAGGCGTAGGAAAATTTCCCAGTGATACGCGGGGAAGTTTCTTCAGTTCAGGAAACACTTCATATAATGGTAACCCACTCACAGCTTACCCCCAATCTTCTTTTTGTGCAATTGCCGCAAGATGAATGCCCTGTGCTTCCAAATAGCGCTTTCGGAAGAAATAGTAAATGACGCCGCTTAAAATAAATACAACAAACAATCCAATCTTAAACATGGTTTTAAGGTCAATAAGTATCACAAGGCAAAAGAAAAGTATTAGCACAAATCCAACAATAACGCATAAATGCAACCATACACCTTTAAGCTTAAAGGCTGCCGCATGGTATTTTTCAGGATACAATCGCGGAAACTTTAGTGCTGCTATAAGAATTGGCAGAAAAATAATTATACCACCCAGTGCTGAATATGACGCAAATGTTTCCATGGAAAGATCAAATACAATTCCCACAATGGACAAAAGCCAAATCATAGTTAGCAATATATGCGGTGTTCCAAATGTTGCATGGATGCTTCCAAGCCATGACGGTAACAATTGGTCCTGTATAATAATCAGCAGTGATTTAGTTCCAACAATAAACAGAGCATTAAGTGTTGTGGTGAGTGCCAGCACTGCACCGCCTAAAATAAAAAACATGACACCGGCATTGCTTAAAAACGACCTGCTTAAAAAGATCAAGGGCTCTGCTTCCTGCGCTGTCTTTTGCCAGGGCATACTGCCAGCAGTAGCTATAGCCACGCAAAAATACACTACTGTGACAACAGGGAATGTGATGAAGTATGCTCTGGGGATTGTGGTGCCTGGATTTTGTATTTCACCACCTAATTCAATGATGCCATTTGATCCTAAATACGTAAAGGTCAACAATGCTACCCCCACCAGTAGGTTGCTAAAACCCTTTTCAAAAAAATTGGCAAAATTTGCAGCATCAAACCGTGCTATACCACTGAACGAAAAAAACAGCAATGCACTGATCAACACTATGACCATGACGGCCTGCACAGTTGCTGCTGGCTTAATGCCAATGAGGTTTACAATATAGAACAATGTCACAAGAGCTATTGCACACATTTTGAGCGATAGTTCCGGATAAAAGGTGCTGATGTAGCGTGCACATGAAATGCTGTATAAAGGGATTTGCCCAAAGAATGTTGCCAGCACATATATCCATATACCCACAAACGCAATGCCTGGTGAGACCATACGGCTGGGATACTTATAATTACCACCCACCGATGGAATTGCCGAACCTAACATTGCAAGCGGCAGCATGCTTAAAAAAACCGGAACAACGGCCAGAAGGTATGCTAGCGGTAAAGCAGGCCCAACCATTTTCAACACTATGCCCGTAAATACAAAAACGCCACCGCCAATGGTAAACCCTACTGCAATAAAGGTTACCGCCGGAAGCCCAAGTACCCGTTTTAATCCTTTCATACTGCACCTCTACCGTTTTTTTATAAGGTGCTTTGCAAGGCGCTTGCCCAATCCAATAATGGTAAGCACCGTGGGGCGATCCAGTGATTCTGGAAAAGTGCTTGCATCACAAACATACAGACCATTAATTTTTGTCTGAAGATTAGTATCAAGCATATCGCCAATTCGCACGGTTCCGCTGGGATGAGTACCAATCAGTGGGCGCATGAAAATTGATGAAGCAGGAGCACCTGCTTTTTTAAGTATTGCTTCACATACCGCACGTGCTTTTGCCAGACGCTCTTTGTCTTTTTGCGTTAACGGTTTGGAGATAGTTCCGTCAGAATAAACTCCCCCGGATATATCATCTTTAAGTTTAATCATTACCCCCAGGATATGATTCCACTGAAACCACTGCAACAATGGTTTAATACCCACACGTACTGCCGCTAGCGGATACAATAACCACGGATCAATAAGCGTTGAAAGCATGTAGCCATCTGCATCATTTTCCCATGACCAAGTCATTGGTGGCTCTTTGCCTATGCCTGTATCGCTGATTGTACCATATACCATGACAGTAACATCCATGGTTATGCCTTTTCCTGCATCCTTAAACCCTGAAGCCTGTAGCAAACGCGGGCTACCAATACCACCTGCCGCCACTACCACATAGGGAGCATGAGCAATAAATTTTTTTCCGCCTACAGTGCCTTCAACTCCCTGCACTGATCTTCCATCATGGAGTATCTTTTTTACCTTTACATGAGTATATAACGATGCTCCTGCCTGCAACGCTTCATCTACCCATTCAGCAGCATTCCACTTTGCACCACACCGGCATCCAAGCATACATGCTGCAGTACAATGGAATTTTTTGCTACGTTCCGGATTCATAAACTTTGGCTGCGGAAACCATTCATAGCCAAGTTGACTTGCAGCCTGGGCAATGCGAGTTGAAGCTATTCCACGAAGCTGTGGTGGGAGTGGTTGTATATTCAGCTCCTGAATTGTTTCATTGACTTCCTTATCAATATCTATCCTGTAGCGTTTTTTGAGCCATACAGGTGGTGGTGCAGCACAACCACAATACATACTGGTTGCACCACCAACCATAATTGGGCTGATGATATTAAGTCCTTCTTTGGTAAAAAGCAGGCTCATCTTATCAGAATATATCATTGCGCCGGGATATGTCCCGTAGTAAATGCGTCCGCGGTGATCGGCTCCTTTATCCAGTATAATAACTTTTTTCCCAGCGCGCGATAGTTCTTGAGCAACGGTAGCCCCACCAGGGCCAGAGCCAATTACTATAACATCTGCAGTAAGTTTCAAAAGTGACATGGCAAACCTCCTTTGATTATATCATTTATTTCTACAATAAATACACGATTAGATACCGCTAAACCCTCCAAAAATCTGATATTAACATCTATTTGTTTTTAGCCTATAGTTGTGCGTTTGGTTAAATAATAATTAATATTATGATTCCCCTGCACAAACGCACTGTTTTTAAGTAGGAAAACAGCAAAAAATATTTTTTCGTGCTAAAAATGACTTT
>JBBFLA010000085.1:0-8513 GCA_037481795.1 Spirochaetota bacterium | reverse complement strand
CATAATGTACTATATACTATAAAAATTAATAGTACTTTTTTTTATTTCTTGAAAATTTTTTGCTGAATAGTTACAAAGAAATATCCTTAACTGCTTCAAGAAGCTTTTTTATGCGCATAAGCTGGTCTTTATTTTCAAGTTCTTCCTGAAGCTTGGCTATAGTAACTTCCATTAAACGTAAAAGCATGTAGCTTATTGCGGTTATAATTATTAGTTCAAAGGTAAAATCAATAATTGTCACTGTTTTAACCTTATCTGTTACTAGATCAGTCCTGATCAAAGACAGCAATGAAAACATGAGTGAAAGTATAGCAACCACTAATACCATTCTCCGTGAACAGAATAATGCACTGAATACAATCAACACCAAAAACTGATAATTTGTAAGGATTATTCCCTCATTGTGTGCCATACTGCCAAAGTTTACCAATAAGCCCAACGCTATAACCGATCCAATGACCGAAACATTAGCTGCAATAAAATACTTCCCCAAATATAATAGTATAATCCCTGAAACAAGAAATACAAATATGACAACCATCACAACATTAATAAATGATAATAATGAGCGCTGAGCTATAACATTTTGTGCAATAAAAAAAGCAGCCACCAAACCACTGCATATAAGCAAAAAATAGGTAAGTGTTTTGGCTCTCAGCTGGATTATAAATGATGAATCCTGGTACGAATGATTAATTGTGTTTATTACATTCATCGTAAATCTCCACTAATAAAATATAAATTTAGTGAAATTTAATTTCACAAATACGTAAATATTGGAAAAGCTGGTATGACATAACCCTGCCACAGGAAGGATTTACATTTCAACTATTTAAGAATAGTACTTAAAAATATTTCTGTCAATGATATTTTATATTTGACTTAGAGTCTTAAACTAAGTACTGTAATAAGCATTGGTTATGTTATTGTGCAAAAAGAACATACATTAAATTATAAGGAGGAACGTATGGCTTCAGGTTTTGATTTTTCACAATTCATTAATGATTCAAAAGCAACACTAGTAGCTCCAAAAGATTATTTTTCATCCATGCCCAAGGAAGGAGGGCTTGTTGAACCTATCATTAAAGCGGCTGTGTATGGTGTTATTTCAGGGATACTCTATTTTATCTTTTCGTTGCTGAACCTTTCAGCTTTTACCATGTTTGGGGGCGGCGCGGCCGCAGCTTTAATTGGCACACCAATCTTTGCCGTCATTGGGCTTTTCATTGGTGGAGTAATCATGCTTATTATCTCGGCAATATGCGGTGGCAACACAGCATTTGAAGCAAATGCCCGTGTAGTTGCTGCATTAATGGTACTTGGCCCTATTCAAGCGTTATTCTCATTTTTAACTGGCATTAGCTTTTATTTAGGAATTATAGTATCTGCACTGGTAGCTCTATATGGGCTTTATCTTACCTTTATAGCACTTACCAATGCGCTATCTGCCAAGGAAAATGTTGCAAAGATTGTGATTGGAATCCTGGCAGTTTTATATGTTCTTTCATTATATGGTTCTTTTAAAGCATATCGGTTTGCAGGGCATATGGGAGAACAGATGATGCAGCAAACTGAAAAACTAACTGAAGAACAGCAAAAGGCTCTGGAACAGTTGCAGCAGCTACAAAAACAGCTTGAAAAAATGGGGCAGGAAAAAGAAGAATAACTTTCATAATATAATCCCAGCAGGTAATTCCTGCTGGGATTGTTTTTTAATTTTACAATTTTTTCTTCCTATAACCTTCTGCCAGCGACACATTGACATGTATCACGCCATCATTTAAGCTCTTAAAAGGATACTTTTCATCTATAACCGGAAGAGCATCAGCATCTTTTTGTGTTTTAATAACTGATCCGGCTGGCACGTAGCGCCCGTCAGGTATGGTTACACCCATAACAAGCGACTTTGGTTCTACCACACAGCCTTTGCCAACCTTTGCTCTGAATACTAAACTTTGCATCCCTATAAATGAGCTGTCACCCACATAGGCGGGACCATGAATCTGTACCTGATGAGCCAGTGAAACACGGCTGCCAATATACACAGCATATTTTTTCCCATTGGCTTCCACCAGATTTTTTTCAATTGCGTGGCCATTGTGTTCGGTTTCAAGTGCGTGAATAATAACACCATCCTGAACATTTGAATCATCACCCACAAATATAGGCTGACCTTCATCGCCACGCACTGATGCAAATGGCGCAACCATAACATGTTTTCCAATTATTACATTGCCAATAACTGCTGCCAACGGATGAACATACGCCGTTTCGTCAACCACAGGAGTATATTCCTTTGCAATAAAATCAGCTATGACATTCTCATGGATCATAATTCCTCCTTACCTTATAATACAGTAATGAAATACATGTATACCATTAGTATTATAGTATTAGTATGAATCCATATTTTTATGCCAAACTGTCAACAAATTAATACAAATGGTATACAATGAATAAAAAAAACGTTGATGAATATACCATTACTATTACCATTTAACATAATCCAAAGGCATATTATGTTTAAACAGTTTTTACATAAAAAAGCAATATCAAACGTATTCCTTCTGGCAACGGATTCAACGCTGCATGACCGCATTGTGCGCTATCTCACCCGAAACCATATTATATTTTCCATACTGCAACCCAATGACCCAATTCCAGAGCCACAGTCGCTATTAATTCTGCCTTTAAGCATGCACACAATAACACCAGTTTCTGATTTTTTAAACAGGATGTTACAATCTGAACTAACACCTCGCTTGCTTTTTGCAACTGATTTTGCTGTCACTACTCGCTTTAAAAAACGTTTCAGCATTGCCGGAATCGTTGGTATCCTGGAGCTATCGGAACGAACTCATTTTATTAAACTTGATACTCACACCATGCAGTCCAACGCCACTGCATCGCTGAATGCGCTGATGTATATTACTGAAAACCTTATCTCACGCAATATTTACAAGTTACTGTCGCAGAACATTTTATACAATGCCATTGTAAAACTTCACCCGTCAGTAGTGTGCATTACAACACTTCAGGGAACAATAATCTATTTCAGAACACAACGGCAATATTTTTCCCGGAGTAATAACATAAAAAAACTGCTCTACGGCAAAAAAATCCAGGATCTTTCCATACATCCTGAAAAAATAGAACACCTTTTTTTGCTCATAGAAAAAAATGCAGAACAACGCGAATCTGAAATAACATTCAGAATGAATGGCAATGATATAAATTTGCTGGTCACCGGCGAAAAAATTCAGCTGTATAATGATTTCACCGCATACCTGCTTATCGGAATAAACATTACACCACAACGTAAAACTGAGGACCTTCTTCTATCATCAGAGCTTCGATACCGTACCCTTGTTGAAAATCTTCCTGACGGATTGTCGCTTTCAAAGGGACACACGCTTCTTTATGCTAATCCACAGTTTTTTAAAATGTTCAATTTATCACCTGACACATTGGTTACCCAGATACAATTGCAATCATTAATACATCCATCTGATTGGGATACTCTTGCTGCATTGCTAAGTAAGGTTATTCAAACTGCCACCACAATTACTGTACGTGCAATTACTTCGTTAAAAAAAGAATTAATCCTTGAGCTTGGCATAGTAAGCTTTCAAAGCGATAGTTCATTATATCACCAGATTTACTGGCATGATATCACCCAAACCCGCCAACTGTGGGACAAAATCCTCCAATCAGAGCGGCTGTCTGCAATTGGAGAGCTGGCCTCCGGGATTACTCATGAATTTAACAATATTCTTACCAGCATTCAAGGATATGTGCAATACACTATCGATAACCCTGAAGACACTGATGCAAATAAAAAAGCATTTCAGGTCATTGGTAAGATGACCGAACAGGGACATGCTATTTTAAAAAATCTTTCCATGTTGACACGAAAAGATATTACCAATAAAGAACGTCACCCCATAGCTGACGTCATTAATGATATTCTTACCATTCAGGAAAAGATACTCTTAAAAGACAATATCACCGTGGTAAAACGCTTTATTAAAAATCCTGTATGTTACGTTGATGCTGGGCTTATCCAGCAGGTGTTCTTAAATATCATTTTAAACGCAGTCCACGCTATACGCCCAAAAGGTAAAGGAACTATAACCATTACAGTAGATGAATCCAATGGCAATGCCCTTATAACAATTCATGACACAGGTATTGGCATAGACCCAAAAATAAAAGACGAAATTTTTAATCCCTTCTTTACCACAAAAACAGGTGCACATAATATTGTTGGAACCGGCATGGGCTTGTCCATTTCCAAAAACATCATTGAACAGCATAACGGAAAAATATATTTTCATAGCACCCCTGACAAAGAAACAACCTTCATTATAGAATTACCCAAACTTACCACCTCATATTTACCCAAAGAAATTGATACCTGCAAGCAATCATCTGATATTAGCACTTTATCAATACTCATTGCTGATGATGATGATGCAATACGACAACTTTTCAAAACATTATTACAATCATTGGGAATACAATCTATTACATTTGCCACCAATGGCTTTGAAGCCTATTCATTATGCAAAACCACCACATACGATATCGTCTTTATGGATGTATCAATGCCCGTGTTATCAGGTATTGACGCATACCGTATGATTCAGGATGAAAATCCCGACCAAAAAGTTGTATTTATAACAGGCATTTTTTATGAAGATGAAATAAAAGAGATAGTTGACAAACATAATGCCTTTGGCTATATTAAAAAGCCCTTTGATATCAAGGAAATAAAATCATTGCTATATTCAATTGCATCATGCAAATTTTAAAAGACACTTTTCATTGTGTCTGTAAAACATATAACCATTGAAAAATAATTTTTGAGGAGATACCCGATGAAACAGAACATTGATGTAGGTATAATTGGAGGCTCTGGCCTGTATCAGATTGAAGGGGTCAATATACTGGATGAAGTAAAAGTTAAAACACCCTGGGGCATGCCTTCTGATACTATTACCATTGCAGAAGTTGGTGGAGTTAAAGCTGGGTTTTTGCCCCGCCATGGCCGTGGACATTTTATTCTTCCTCATGAGATTAACTATCGAGCAAACATTGCATCCCTCAAAATGCTTGGTGCTGGCCAGATTGTGGCATTTTCTGCTGTTGGTAGCCTGAAAGAGCGCATTAAGCCACTTGATTTTGTAATACCCAACCAGATTATTGATAGAACAAAATCACGCGTGTCAACCTTTTTTGGCGATGGGATTGCAGCACATATTGCCTTTGCCGACCCATTCTGCAGCCGACTTCACGAATTAATACTTGTTGCAGCTCAAAAACTTAATATACCAATGCATACCAATGAAACGCTGATATGCATGGAAGGACCTGCATTTTCTACAAGAGCTGAAAGTCATCTCTACCGTTCATGGCAGGCAGGTGTAATCAACATGAGTACATTACCCGAAGCCAAGCTTGCACGCGAAGCTGAGATGTGTTATGCAGTAATCTGCATGAGCACTGATTATGATTGCTGGAAAGAAGATGAGGAGCATGTCACCGTGGATATGGTTGTTAATAATCTTAATAAAAATGCATCAAATGCAAAAGCCTTTATAAAAGAATTAATACCGTTGCTTACTAAAGAAAGGAATTGTGGGTGCAAGGAAGCAATTAAATATGCAGTTATCACCGATCCAAAAAAGCAAAGCAACAAGCAAAAGAAAAAACTAAAAGCAATATTGCCTAACTACTTTTCTTAAACAGTATGATGCTGTATGCTGTCATGGTGAGTGGCTGGGTTATCATTAGCCATGGCAGCATATATTTCATGTGCCATTTGCAGGAGTGTTTCCTGGTTATTCAATTCAGGGTTGTCAAGCACCTGTTCCAGTAACTCATTCAGAATTTTGCCAATCACTGGTCCGGGTTTTAATTTAAGATGTTCCATTAATATATATCCATCTATATCCAGGTCCTTTACAGTAAAGGCATTATCCTTTTCTATTACTTTTTGAATATGCCTTTTAAGTTTTTTAATAGGCTCAGGCAATCCATCTCTCATTCCATTGCCGCATCTGTCAGCAAGACGCAATATAAATAGATCATCAAGATTATCTAATCCTACTTTCCGTATAAACCGGCGTACCGCCCCATCTGTCCATTCATTGGTATAATGAAACATATGGTTTGCTATAAGGTTGGTTACATACTCTATTTCATCATTGGAAAATTTAAGCCTGCGCATGATCTTGCGTGCAATTTTGGAGCTTATCACCTCGTGATTATAAAAGGTATAATCGCCATCGCTGCCTTCACGCCGTGTAGAGATTTTACCAATATCATGCAGCAATGCTGCAAGTCGGACCAAAGGTTTTTCCTTGGGAGCAGCATCACATGAATAGATGCTGTGATAATAAATATCGTACATATGGTATTTATTCTGTTCCATTCCAAAACCTTGCGATAGCTCAGGCATGCAAAGATCAAGCAATCCTGTAACGCGTAAATATTCAAATCCCTCAGATGGTTTATCGGCTTCAAGCATTTTCTTTATTTCATCGCGTACCCGCTCTACAGATATCTTTTTTGCTATATCCAATACTTGTGGAATTGCTTCAAGTGTTTCCTTATGAATGCTGAAATGAAGCTTTGCAGCTAACCGACATGCCCTAAATGGACGTAATCCATCCTCACTGAATCGCTGAAGGGGATCACCTATGGTGCGAATAATCTTTTTTTCAATATCACGCATGCCTCCTACATAATCAATGACCTCGTTGGTGTTGACATCATAGGCAAGACCATTTATGGTAAAATCACGGCGTTCAACATCCTCCTTAAGTGTTTTTGAAAAAACAACTGTATCAGGATGTCTGCCATCAGTATATTTACCATCAGCCCTGTATGTAGTTATCTCATATTGGGCATAATGCATAAGAACTGTCACTGTGCCATGTTTAATGCCTGTTGGCACAACTTTTTTAAAAAGCTTCATTACTTCTTCCGGATATGCATTGGTTGCAAAATCATAATCATATACAGGTATTCCTAAAATAAGGTCTCGTACAGAACCACCAATTAAATAACATTCATACCCATTGCTGGTTAATGTTGAACATATAGCCTTAATTTCTTTAGCTATCCGTGGAGGAATTTCTAATGTTACGGTATACGTCTTCATATAATGTGCTGCTTTACTCCAGTATCCTGTAATTGCCGCCATGTTTTTAGCAATAGAGCCATAGCATATTCAGCATGTGACCACATGAGCGGGATTGCAAAGGTAAGATAGCGTACAGATCCCGTTTCAATTCTTCTTTTTATCTGATCATATGAATTTTTCATATGATTAAGTTCCTCAACAATCAAATCATAAGTAACTTCGTCAACCATAATATCAGGTGCAAATTCCTTGTTCACATCACTTCCCGGTAACCACTCCAATGTCATAAATTCATGAAACCTGTCAGGCGTGGTTAAATGCTCACACAAATAGCCATCAGTGCTATAGCTATCTATAATATCCATAATTGTATCACCTTTTTCAACATTCCCTGTAAAATAATAATACTGTGCCAGCATTGCAGTATACTGTACCCAAGGCCCATTGCCTGCATGTACATGGGTATTAGGATCTTCAATAAACGGGAGGTACCGCTGTAACATTCCCAGATCAGGGTCCCAGAGGGTATCCTCTACAAATTTCATAGTGTTAATAAAAATCTCATCTGGCTTGAAAATATCTGGCACTATCCCTGTGCCAAAGAAAAACGGGCTCATTAATGTTATATCAGGGCGCAAATCAGCCTCACCATCAGGTTTAAGTCGCCGTATTAGTCTATCTCCAATAGTAAAAACGTTTTTAACAATTGTGCCAAATCCATCTTTCAGTACAAAAGCTTTTTCAAATTTTGTTTCACAGTTAAATTCTTTTGCCACCTGCTCAATTAAAAGCAACATACAATAATATGCGTAATTAACCCATATTGAATACCCTTCTTCTATTGCTGATTCATGGATTGAGGTTGTGGAATAAAATAAATGTATTTCATTACGGTAGTACCGTTTAACTGCAAACATGGCACCTTTATAAATTGCCTCTATATATGCTTCACTGTCATGAGGAATATGCCCCCTGTTTTTAGCTGCAAGCAGGTATCTGCACAATATGGTCACACCATGCGCCACATTGTCTTCTTGCTTATAGATGCTTTTATCTGCTGCATCAAGCCCATACCTCTGGCCCCAGTACCCATCCATACGCTGGCAATTGAAAATAAATTTAGCAATACCGGCAAGAAGTCTAAAAGCAATGTCTTTTGAACGCAACCGGCTCATTGCAATGCGATATAGCATTCGGGTTGCACAGGCACTATCGCGCGGATAAACATAGGGATACCGTGAACCAGGCAGGGTAGCAAGCAATGCGCTTCCCTTTGGTGTTTCAAAGGTACATTGTGCTATTACATCAATATGTTTATTTATAGCCCTATTTAATTCTATAAGCTTCTTGGATATAAATGCTT
>JBBFLA010000084.1:0-9052 GCA_037481795.1 Spirochaetota bacterium | reverse complement strand
GCCACCTGTGGAGCTATTACTGGCACCGGCTCATTGGTGTAATATCTGAATGACTTATACCCCGGTACTTTATCTTTGATAAACTGCTGACTTATACCGCAAATAGGTACATAGGGTGCCCGTGATTTTCCTAATAACTCAATTTTTATCTTTGTTGCTGCATTTATACAGGTAACAGTGTACACTGATGCAACACTATTCATTTTGCGAATAGCTTTAACTTTTTCTGCTGGAATGCTGTTAATGGCATACGATAGCGTTGCTTCACCGGTTTTTGCCTTTGGTTCAATAATGATTTCGTTAATATCCAGTGAACCAAAAAGCCTTTTTTCTACAAAATTGGTAACAGAATCTCTCAGTGAAAGATACAGTACTAAAAAGGCTATAAGCAATATGATGCCAAAACTTGATAGCAAAGCCTTCCATATATTTTTAACTATCTCTTCAATAATTAATTTTGCATTTCTAATAATGTACTGTACCATAATGATGCACTTCCTCATAAAAGATTGTAAAAACTTTACGATATCCTATGCAATAAATAAAAAATTATGCAAATATAAAAAAATTATTGCATTTTTATTAAATATGATAAATATCTTCATAAAACAATAACAAATTTTATGCAATGAAATAAAGATAGTATTTATGTCAAATAAAAAAATATTAATATACATATTCTTCATTATACCATTTCTTTGTTGTGCAACGTATACCCCTATAGAAAAAATATACGAAGATAACAAAATCGTCAAAATAGTTTTAAGAGATAAAAATGGGGTAACAGGTTGGTATATTATTAATTACGACACAAACAATAGAATCACAGGTCTTAATAAATATACACCATACAAAAATACTCCCATTACAAAAATTCAGCTTCAATATAAGGGCAAACTTTTAACCAGCTACACCATTTCATCAACATCTCCCGGAAGCGATACAGTGTTGTACCAATCAACTCATATCTTTAACTATTCATCTACTAATGATCTCAGGCGGGTTGATATTTCATTTAATAAACCAGCAAGTATAAAGCAGGCAGGAACAACGTTTTTAAGAATTCAATATACCTACACCGATAAATTAGTAACAGGATTATATATCACAGGTGATGCATCAAGCTTTAAGATTTCATGTACTATAAACTATCGCAAAAATATTGTTGATGTAATTACTATTGATGAAAAACGATACAATACAGCAACAAAAAAATTTGAACAAGGTTTAAAAGGCACGTTATATATTGACCAAACACCAAAGTACTACATTGATGAAGTAACCGGAAGTAAAATTAAAGACAAAAACAAACTTACCGCAATGTATGCCGAAACATATATACAAGATGCTCTAAATAAACTTAAATTGACAAATGGCAATGAACAGATAATTAACTATTTTCTTTTGTCCGATACCTCATTGTAATGTTAGTGTAATTTTTATTATTGATTATTGTTATTTTTTGCCTTGTCAAAATAATCATTGAATATGATAATGTAACCTGATAGTATTTTTTACTACGTATATAGTGATTAACAGGAAGGTGTATGCCAAAAAAAGTTAAACAGAAAAAATTTATACAATCAAATATACTGTCTGCAACTGAAATCCAAGCAAAAAAGCATAAGCTTCAAAAACAAGAAGCTATGCTTCAAAAGCAGAAAAAAGTTACAAAGAACAATAATGAAACCATTAAAGCTAACTTTGATGATTTCACCGATTCTTCTATATCCTGGTACTTAGAGCAGATTAATAAAATTCCTCTTTTGACACGGGAAGAGGAAGATGCACTTGCACGCCGTGCTCGTGCCGGCGACCAGAAAGCCAAAGAAGAATTAATAAAAGCTAATTTACGGTTTGTGGTGTCTATAGCCAAGAAATATCAGACCAGCGGTATTTCATTACTGGACTTAATCAATGAAGGGAACATGGGGCTAATCAAGGCTGCTGAGCGCTTTGATCCTGACAGAGGGTACCATTTTATTTCCTATGCGGTGTGGTGGATCAGGCAGGCAATACTCCTGGCTATCTCACAAAAAACTTCACTGATACGGCTGCCACTGAATAGAACCGCCGATATGCAAAAAATTGATAAGGTTCACAAGTCGCTTGAAAGCAAGCTTGGCCGTGAACCAAGCCCGGCTGAAATTGCTGAAGAACTTGATATGGACAATGATGAAATCAACCACTTGCGAAATATCACTCAGGATTTTGTTTCGCTTGATGCCACCATTGGCAATTCTGAAGATAATACCGTATTGAGCCTGGTTGAGGATCTTAAGGTTGAGTCACCTGACAAAAAGGTATTTGATGAATCATTGAAAGAAGCGCTCAATGAGGTGCTTAACACATTAACACCATCCGAACGCGAAATATTAAAATTGCGCTATGGCCTGGACGGAAATGAACCAATGTCATTGCAGCAGATTGGTGAACGCTTTAAGCTTTCAAAAGAACGTATTCGACAGATTGAAAAAAAAGCTATTCGCAAACTGCGGTTACCTTCCCGCAGCCAGAAATTAAAAAGCTTTTTAACGGATTGATCACACGCTATGAGATATGCAATAATTGGATTACTGGTAGGGATACTTTCAGGGATTGCACCTGTTTTCATGATTCATACAGGATTTGTGCTTACTCCATTATGGTATGGTTCATTACAAAAACTACAGGGTATAGAACCTGCATCCGTTGATGATAAAAAAATGTCCTTTGCTGTTACAACCGATAGTGGCTACTACTATATTGGCGCCAACGGTTTGGTACATAAATTTATTTCAGTTGCTGATACATTTGTTAAACCCACCAGCGATGGTAAATTTTATATTACGTATAAAAAGATTGGCAATGAAATAGCCATGTATAATGCTGGCAATGAGTTTTTCTGGAAACTGCCTTCAACTGAGTACCCATATATTTCACCTGACGGTTCCATTATTATACTCCTTACTGCTGATGGCAGCTCAGCGCGTATTGCTGACTTCAACGGCAATGTGTACCCCAATGATGAACTCAACGGACAATTTACCACTACTATAGCATTTTCACAAAAAGGCTCATTTGCAGGAATTGGCTTTATTGACGGGCGTTACTATATATGTAACAATAAAGGACAGATTATTTACAAGGGGACTTCACCATCTTCAACTGTTGTTAAGGGTATCGCTATAGATGATACCGGAAGCTATGCTCTGGTACACTGCGGAAACAGCAGCAGGGATTATGTGGTGGGCATTACCATTGCCAGGCAAAAGAGTTTTACCTATGAACTATCGGCACCTCATTATGTAAAAACATCAATGGCTATTAATACTTACGGCAAAGCACTGTTTCTGGATTTTGGCAGGTTGCTTGCAATTGACATCAAAGGAGAAGATGTTACCCCATATGATATCATCAAAAAACGGTATGGCCAATCACAGGTAAGTGTCAGTAACGACATCTTTATGATAAGCTATCCTACCGATGCAGGTGGCTCAGTATGGTATGTATGGCAATGGGGCAAAGGTATATTATACAAGCGGGAATTTTATGAAGAACCATTCCTTCACCATATACTATCGCACAATATTATTCTTCTAAGAGGTCAGGATACACTGATGTGCTTTGGCTATCAACAGTAAGCCACCGTACAACCCGTTCTACCTTTTGTAATAATGCAACATTGGAACGCTTTTTTGCACCCTGATATAACACAGAACATTTTTGAAGCGCAACCTCAACTGCTTTATTGTAGTAAGCTTCTGGAAGCAATAAACCATCGTTAGCAATAAGTTTGCACAGTGCATACACTCTGAAACGATCCATGCCCCACAGGGATTGGGAAAGCTGGTCGCTGTGTCCGCCAAATTTTACAATAAGCTTTTGCGGAATAAAACCTATATAGTACTGCCAGGCAACACGTAGCCACAAATCATAATCCTCACATGCAGGCATATGCTCATCAAACATACCAACCCGTTCAAAGACGCTCCTGTGCACTACCACTGCCGAGGGGCTTATCAGGCAAAGGTTCAGGCAATCCTCAAATATATGTCCTTCTTTTTTTTGATGCTTTTTCATTGGGTTGACGCGTCTGCCCTTTCTTATCCACAGCTCATCAGTCTGATGTATATATACATCAGGATGTGCCTGAATATATTCATATTGTGCAGCAAGTTTTTCAGGCAGCCATATATCGTCTGAATCAAGAAACGCAATCCACTCTCCCTGTGCCTGTTGTATACCACGGTTACGCGCCTTGCTTACACCACCATGCTGAGTGTATATATACTGTATGTGTTTTGTATAGGGCGATAGTACCTGGAAAGTATTATCTGTTGAACCGTCATCAATTACAAGACATTCATAGTCAGTAAATTTCTGCATAAGTACCGACTCAACCGCCCGAGTAATAAGATGCGCTCTGTTAAAGGTAGGAATAACAACCGAGAAAAACGGCATGTATTATTTTTCACCTTTAAACAAAAACTTTACAGGATGTTTTTTTAGTTCTACAGAAATTTCGTTCATGGTTTTTGCAGTTTCACGGAATGAAGCCATAATAGCCAGTATATCTTTTTGCGAATCCTGTAATACTGAGCTTATGGTCTCTACACTTTTTGAAAGATTGGCAACCAGGCTTCTTATATTGCCTTTGCTTTCCAGTGATATATCCTGAATAACTGCAACAGTATTTGTAAGTGTTGCCAGTAACTCGTGAACATCCTGCACTATTGTTTCAAGGCTAACATATTCAACACCTTCAATCACTGCTCCAGGACGCAACAATGCTTCCTTTTTAACGGGATTTCTTATTTCTATAACGGTATCACCAATGATATTCTGATTCATAATTACTGCTGAACAGTCTTCATACATATCAATTTCTTTCTTAATACGCAACAGTGCCAAAAAATGTAATGTTGGCTTATATACCGGAATTATATCCACTACCCTTCCCACAGTGTAGCCTTTTATTTTTACCTGTGTGCCGTTTTTTATTGAAGAAATATTATCAACCTTCATATACACATCAATGGTTGATGTAGCAAAGGAATAGCCTAATTTAAGAACAACAAATACCAGAAGTATTACCAGCGGTAAAAGTATAAATATAGCAACCCGTATTTCATTCTTTTCCAGTTTCATATATCTTACTCCTAACGTAAGGTCATTGGCCCATACGGCAATACATCAACAAATTGTTTCACATATTCATTTTCAAATGTTTCAAATTCTTCCTTTGTTCCGTCAAATACAATACTTCCCTCATGCAGCATGATAAACCGCGTTGCAATATCAATATACACTAATGGCTGATAGGTGACAACTATAACAGTTTTATTTGGTGCAAAAGCTCTATTCTGCAATGCCTGCAAAAAAATCTGTGCATTCCACAAGCATTGCCCTTCAAGGGGATGTTCAATTAGAAGCATATCAGGATCCAACGCAACAGCCCGTGCAAAGGCAGTCCGCAACATCTCAGACTGGGTGAGAATAACGGGGCGCAAATCCCTGCAATGAGATAAATGAAGATATACAATAAGGGAATCAACCAGCTCATGAATTTCTCTTTCAGATAAATCCGTGTGATACCTGAGAGGCAGTGCTATATTTTCATATACTGTCATATTGCTGATGAGCGCATACCCACGTTGCAGATACCCAAATATCTTCCTGAAATTATGGACCTCGACAAAATCCATATGTTTAATATGTTGCTCTTTATAGAGCACTTCACCACTGTAATCTTCAAAAGCATGGGCAAGCAGCGGGCAAATATAATCAATACCACTATCCTCAGCACCAAAGAAGACAACATCCTCCCCCAGACATAGATTAAATGAAACATTACGAAGGTTTTGCTTGCCACCTTCGATAGTAACATTTTTGACTTCAATGAGTTGTTTAATTTCTTCGCATTCCATAATTAAAAATAGAATAATATTGAAATCACAGCATTAATGATAAAAATAACAAGTAAGGTGCGGATAACTGCCTTGGAAACAAAAATAGGAATCTCAAAACTTGACTTTGGTTTTAATCCATAATAACAGCAAATAAGAGGAATAAGAACGCCATATATAATACTCTTGGTGATAGTAACCAGTAAATCATTGAAAGTAAATGCATCCAGCAGTGTCTGAGTAAATGTTCCCATGGGTATATATACGCTGGTCAGTGCTATCAAATATCCGCCAAAAAACGCAATAATATCAAAAATAATTATTAATGTAAATATTGCTACAAATGAAGCAACTATACGGGGCAATATAATGTACATTCGCGTATCAATTCCCATTAATTCAAGCGAAAGTATCTCTCTGTTCTGTGTCTGGGTTGCAATTTCTGCAGCAATGGCAGAACCAGATCGCGCTACCACAATTAATGCGGTAACCAGGGGACCAAGCTCCCGGGCAATGATAATAACCAAAAGATTTCCAATAAAGCTTTCAATTCCATATTTTGGGAAATTGGTGGTTGCCTGAATAATAACTGTTGCTCCCAGTAAAAGCGCAATCCATGAAACCAGTGGCAGAGCATCTATGCCGGTAAACCGCGTTTGATTAACCGCTATACTATACAGTGATCGAATTTTAAGATACCGCAATGAACGAAAAGAACGAACAATAGCCTTCATATATGCATTGAAATCAGCAATACCACGTATGATTCCATCGATCTTTTGAATAATAATGAAAATATTTTTTTTAATAATCTGCATCATAGAATAATTTTTATATTGAATTTATTTCCATGTTTTCACAGTGTGATACACGCTGTTATATTAAAACAATATCTTTTGAAAGTGAATAGTATGACTATGGCATATAAGGCTAAAATCGTCAAGCTTGTTATTGTCCTGAGTATTCTTCTTCTTTTTATCTTTCAGTGGCATAAGCTTATATACATTGCAAATTATTTTAAAGGATATTATATAACCATTAAAGAGTCACTTTTTACACCTGACACGGTTTCCATTATCTATCCAACACGTTTTCTCAATTACAAGCGCCCCTATCATCAAGCACCCAATGTGCTTCTACATTGTGGCAATATGCTCCTCTATACAACACCAAAAGAAGAACTGGTTAGTGACATTGCACAAAAGTTGATTGGGTATACCTACTATTACAGAGCATCACATCTTTGCAGTGCAATTGTAACGCTCAATGCCTTAACTTCTAAAACAGTTGGTGTAGGTTCAGTTCTTGTAGTACCGCATCCTTTGCCTTTTATAACCATAGACCTTTCCAAAAAGTCAATGACGCAGATACCATATGTAAAAGGGGTCTACTATTCAGGTAACAGTTTAGCAAGCAGCAAAATGATACGGCAGCTTTCTGAGTTAAAACAGGCAGGAATAAACGCAGTTGTGTTTGATGTAAAAGATGTATGCGGCACGGTAAATTACAAAAGCCATGTACCCATGGTTGTAGAACTGAATACACATGAAAAGCGTCCTGTTGATGATGTTGTTACGCTTATACGAAACTTCAAGGAATTGGACTTGTATGTCATTGCGCGGATTGCTGTTTTCCGTGACCAACTTCTGGCAACAAAAAGCCCTGATATGGCAATAAAGTCAAAACGCACGGGGGGAATATGGAATTTAGGCTCAAAGGAATTATGGGTTGATCCAACAAAACAGAGTGTATGGGATTATAATATAGCACTGGCCTGTGAAATTGCCACACTGGGTGCCGACGAGGTACAATTTGACTATATACGTTTCCCCACCATTGGTGACCTGTCAGATGCACAATATGCGTATGACTTTGGTAAAAAAACAAAAGTGGAAACCATAACTGAATTTTTAGCAAAAGCTAAAAATGAATTACATAAGCTTAATACCGCCGTTTCTATCGACATCTTTGGTGTAGCTGCATGGCAGAAAGAAGAAGACGTAAATAAGTTAGGGCAAAAAATTGAACTGCTGGCACGTAACTGTGATGTAATCTCGCCAATGCTGTACCCTTCTCACTTCAATGACAATTTTGATGGATATGCAAATCCTGGCAATGAACCATATTACTTTATTGCAACAGGAAACAAAAAGGTGCAGTCGATAGCTCCTCATATACTAATCCGCCCGTGGTTACAGGCATTTAAATGGCGTGTTAGCAATTACAACGAAGACTACATATTAGCTCAGATTAAAGCCTGCATCGACACCAATACCTATGGATACCTGTTCTGGAATGCATCCAATGATTATACGATAGTGTATAAAGCTTTCATGAAAAAGAATAACAGCATTGCCAAAATACAAAGGGGGAAAGCAAGTGATAGTAAGAGATAAGAATTTTTTATATGAATATATAAAAGTTTGGGACGATGGTGCTATTAAGGACGCACCATTTATCACATTGGGGCTTGAAGCTGTATTAACTGATTATTACGGTAACCTTCTAGACTGCCCTCCTCCTTTTGACGTCAACCCTGACGAAACAATTCTAGATCTTGGATGTGGTTGGGGCCGAGTGTTAAAGCCTGTCAGATCTATTACTGGCAATGCCATTGGTCTGGATATCTCACATCAAATGCTCATTGCAGCACAAAAACATCTACAACATCATAATCTTCCAACGCCATTGGTCAGAGGCGATGGCACATTATTACCATTTAAGGATTGTAGCTTTGATACAGTCTATTCACTTCTGGTATTGCAACATCTTTCCAAAGAAAACGGTAAAAAAGTGATAAAAGAAATACACCGTGTATTAAAACCTGGCGGAACAGCATATATCAGAGTACCTTCGCGGTTTGCTCCTGAAAATCTGTTGATGGCATTTTTGCAACTTATAAGCATCCACATATTGAGATATAAAGATCCTATAAAAATGCGCTTCTACCGTATTGGTGAAATTCATAAAATATGTAAGCCACTATTCAGCACAGTAGAAATAACCGCACATGAATTCAGACCACCGTGGAACTTCCACACACCATGGACATGGCACTATATCATTATCCCACAACGCTTCCATAAACGTCTGCGAATACTATCGGACAAAATAGAAAAAAGGGCAAACACTAAAAGCCCATGGCTCAAGCACTTTGGTGTGAC
>JBBFLA010000083.1:0-9431 GCA_037481795.1 Spirochaetota bacterium | reverse complement strand
ATGATGATCCCCGTGTGACAATATATACTGAAGATGGTGCAAAGTTTATTGCGGAAAGAAAAAAAGCGTATGATGTAATCCTTGTTGATTCATCTGATCCTATTGGGCCTGCTGCAGTATTATTTTCAGAAGAATTTTACAAAAATTTAAGTGAGTGCCTGGATGATGATGGGATTGCATCAACCCAGTCAGAATCAATATTCTATCATCCAAATGTTATTGTTACACTGGCACAATATAATAAAAAGTTTTTCAAAGTTCCTTCATATTATATTACCATGGTACCTACATATCCAAGTGGCATGATTGGCTTTTCATTTTGTTCCAAGAAATACCATCCAATAAATGATTTGAAAGAAGAAAAAGCAAAAGCACTGGTCAAACAGCTCAGATATTATAATCCTGATATCCATAGGGGAGCATTTGCTTTACCACAATTTATACGTACAAAATTAGAGGGGATTTTGTATTAATATCCAATGGGTGCCATTGATTGGATTATTGTTGTTTTATACAGCATTTGTGTCATTGGCATAGGGTATATAATTGGCAAAAAACAAAAAAATCAGGCTGATTATTATATAGCTTCACAGAGAGCATCAGCCTGGTTAACAGGATCATCACTTGCGGCAAATCAGGTAAGCGCAATAAGCCTGATTGGAGTACCTGCATTTATTGCAGCAAAACAAAACGGGGGGCTGGTATGGTTGCAGTATGAATTAGCCCTTCCACTATCCATGATTTTCCTCATTATTGTTGTTATTCCTGCCTTTAGGTTATATCAGGGTTTTTCCATCTATGAATGGTTGGAAAAGCGTTTTGGAATGCATACACGTGTTATGCTGGCACTGGTATTTTTACTCAGCAGGTCATTGGCTACAGGGGTAGCCATTGTTGCAACGTCATACGTTCTCAGTGTTTTAACTGGTCTTAATCTGTATGTTTCTATTGTAACTATATCATTAATATCACTTGTATATACGTCTATTGGAGGAATTTTAGCCGATATTTACACTGATGTTATGCAACTTGTGGTGTTACTGTTCAGTACAGTTTTATTTTGTGGGATAATAATTTATGTTATAGATGGCAATACCGTTTTTACCCTTGATTACCAACGATTGAAGATATTTAATTATGATTCATTTGGGATACTGGATGGTAATACTTTTTCGTTGGCACCAATGTTATGTGGTGGGTTCTTTTTATATATTTCATATTATGGTTTTGATCAGAGCCAGGCACAACGTTTTCTTTCAAGTGAAAACACTGATTCTGCACAAAAGGCCGTTATTATAAATACTATAGTCCGATTTGCCATTGTTATGTTATATTCTTTTTTAGGGATTTTGCTATTACTGTTATTATCTGTTGATAATACGTTACGCATTTTATTAAACAACCAGCAGCCTGACATGTTAATACCCACTTTTATTAAACACTATATTCCTGCTGGGCTAAAGGGTGTAGTGGTTTCAGGGATTTTAGCTGCATCAATGTCAAGCATGGATTCAGCAATAAATTCCTTAAGCGCAATAACCTATAATGATGCACTTAAAGTAGTTTATGATAAAGTAGAATCTATAAATGATAAAGCAAAACTATTTTTATCACGCCTATTAACTGTATTCTGGGGTGTCATAACAACACTATTTGCCATTATTTTTGCTGGAAGCAGTGAAACAGTTGTGGAACTGGTAAATAAAATTGGATCACTGTTATATGGGCCAATCTGTGCTGTATTTATTATTGGAATGTTAATTAAAAAGAGGATTCATCAGTTTTCTGTTATAGGAGGGTTTATAACAGGTATTTTGGTCAATGTGTATATATGGCAGTTTTTACAATCAGTATCATGGATGTGGTGGAACGCTACAGGTTTTTTTGCTGCAATACTTTTTTCTTTTATCTTTTCATTCTTTAAACATTCAGGTTATGTTAGTGGTAGCGACTATACTATTACATCGTTTCCCAAAAATACATGGTTTAAGGCGATAGTTCTTGTCATGTGGTTTATGGCAATAATTGGCTTTTTTGTGACAATTGAAAAGTTGTTTAAATAATTAAGATTATCGTAAGCATAGGGTTTTTGGTCAGCATTAAAAGCTTATATACTTACAGTGTTCACAATAAGCATTGCCTTGTCTTCCTGATCAGGATCTACTCTGTAGAGTATGCCATCAGGCGATGCAATGAGGCTACGTGCTTGCAAGAAATTTTTATAATCAGATTTAACACCGCACACTTTCACCAGAATTGCATTGGCCAGCTGTGCACCTCTGACAAAAATATCCTGATCGCGTCTAAATTTTTCCTCTACCGTTTCAGTGCGCATAAGTGAAAATGTAGGTATGAAGATAATTTGCGCACCTAATTCTTTCAATGCTATAAAATTTTCATCCTTAAAAACATCAGCACATATCAAAACGCTAAACCGTATGCCATATGCATTGAAAATGGAGTGGCTATTTCCAGGTGTTATCTTGCCCTCTTCAGCAAAGAACAGGTTCTGTTTGCGGTAAAAACCTAACAAATTCCCATTATGGAAAACAAAAGTAGTATTATGTAAAAAATTGCCATTACGTTCGGGCATGGTACCACCAATGACAACAGTATCTAATTCCTTTGATAGCACCTGCATTCGTTTTAACTGCAAAGCCTGGTTATGCAGTGTTTGTACATGATTGCCTAATTTTTTATTTACAAAGAAATATTCCGGGAAACATATAAAATGGGGTTTTATGGTACGGAGTTTATTGACTGTATCATGAGTTAAATATGTTCCCAGGGGGTACTGATACATCACTATTGTATAATCCATAATAAAGCCTTTTATATGGAATAGACACCTGTGTTAAAATTTTCAACAGTAACTATCGCTTAAAATAGTATATCATTATTTTTTTATTTTAAAAATTTATGCGATAATTCATGGCAAAAATCTTTTAATTATAATGATTAAAATCTTGACTTGCGATATGATGCACTATACTATAAGAAAAAACGTTTCAGAATGTGAGGGAATATGAGCACAATACAGACGTTCAGAGTTTATCCATATTTGCCTGATAACCTTAAGCCATTGAAAACAATTGCATATAATATGTGGTGGGTGTGGAACTTTGAAGCTATTGAATTATTCCGCCGCCTTAATGTAGAATTATGGCGCGAATCAAATCATAATCCTGTTGCTCTGTTAGGTATGCTTTCACAATCTGAATTAGATGAAGCAGCTGATTCAGAAAGTTTTATGGCTCATTTAAAGCGCGTTTCAGAAGAATTGGAATGGCACCTGACAAAAAAATCATGGTTTGAAGAAGCGTATCCAACATATAAAGACATGCAGATTGCCTATTTCAGTGCGGAGTTTGGTATTCATGAATGCCTGCCCATTTATTCCGGTGGTCTGGGTGTTCTGGCAGGAGATCATATAAAGTCAGCAAGTGAATTGGGCTTGCCGTTTTTTGCAGTTGGCCTTTTATACCGATTGGGATATTTTCATCAGTATTTGAATATCGATGGCTGGCAGCAGGAACGGTATCCAGAAACTGATTTTCACAACCTTCCTTTGCAATTGGTTATGAAGGATGATAAACCATTAATCATTGATGTTGAATTCCCTGGTAGAAATGTGTATGCTCAGGTATGGGAATGCATTATTGGTCGCATACGATTGTATCTGCTTGACACCAATATTTCGGAAAACAGTATTGAGGATCGTACCATCACTGATCAACTCTATGGCGGCGATGTTGAAATGCGTATAAAACAGGAGATGCTTCTGGGGATTGGCGGGTATAGAATGCTCAAAGCCCTGGGGAAGAATATATCCGTGTACCATATGAATGAAGGGCATTCGGCATTCTTGAGTATTGAACGCATCTATGATGCAATGGTTACTCACAAAATGAATTTTAACGAAGCACTTGAGTTTGTTACTGCTGGCACTATTTTTACTACACATACACCTGTGCCTGCAGGCAATGACAGGTTTTCAGCTGAGCTGATTGATAAGTATTTGTCTCACTATTACCAGAAGTTAGGTATTTCACGTGAAGAGTTTTTAGGTTTGGGAAGAGAAAATCCACAGGACAAACTGGAAACATTCTGTATGACGGTACTTGCAATAAAAACTGCTGCACATTGTAATGGCGTATCAAAATTACATGGAGCGGTTTCACGGAAAATGTGGAGTAATATCTGGCCGGGATTGCCCGTCAACGAAGTTCCCATTCATCATGTAACTAATGGCGTGCAGATATTGTCATGGACATCAGATGAAATGATGCGGTTACTCAACCGTTATTTGGGACCACGGTGGATTGATAATCCCGTTGATAAAACTATATGGAAAAATATTGATACAATCCCTGATTCTGAGTTATGGCGATGCCGTGAGCGTTTGCGGGAAAGGGTTGTTGCATTTGCACGAAAAAAATTACGAGAACAACTTATTGCACGAGGTGCGCCGCGTGCTGAAGTTGAAAAAGCTGATTCGGTTCTTGATTCAGAGGCTCTAACAATAGGTTTTGCACGGCGTTTTGCAACATACAAGAGGGCAACACTAATATTAAAAGATATGCAGCGTCTGGAGCGAATACTTCTTGATAAAGAAAGGCCTGTTCAGATTATCTTTGCCGGGAAAGCCCATCCGCGCGATAACATGGGCAAGGAATTAATTAAACGGGTTATCCATTTAGGCCGAGAGGACCGATTCAGAAGCAAGATAGTGTTCCTGGAAGATTATGATATTAACATTGCACGGTATCTGGTTCAGGGAGTGGATGTGTGGTTAAATACACCTATACGCCCGCAGGAAGCATCAGGCACCAGCGGAATGAAGGTTGTTCCCAACGGTGCACTCAATATTAGCGTACTTGATGGATGGTGGCCTGAGGCATTTAATGGTAATAATGGATGGGCAATAGGCAAGGGTGAGGAATATCAGGACCCTGAGTATCAGGATGAGGTGGAAAGTTTATCATTGTACAACATCCTGGAACAGGAAGTAATTCCACTGTTTTATACACGAGGTGCTGATGGAATCCCTCGCGAGTGGGTTAGAAGAATTAAAGAATCCATGAAGACAATTTTGCCACAATTTAATACCAACAGGATGGTGAAAGAATATACCGAAATGTATTATCTTACTGCATATGATAGTTATGTGAAGTTTAGTAATAATAACTTCAAAGCTTCACGTGAGCTTGCAAAGTGGAAACATCATATACGGCAGAAATGGCAGCAAATTGCTGTTGAGTCCATTACTCATGAAAGCAAAAAAGAAATAATAGTTGGATCTCAACTGAAAGCAAAAGCTGTTGTTAACTTAGGTGAATTGAAACCAGCTGATGTGCAGGTTGAGTTGTATTTTGGCAATCTTAATCAGAAAGGTGAGATTGAAGAAGGTGCTGCATTACCCATGCTCATGGTTGAGGATCTGGGAAATGGCAAATATACTTATGAGGGAAGAATGCTTTGCCTTAAATCAGGGCAGTTTGGTTTTACCGTGAGGGTTATACCCCTCCATGCTGATATGCCACGTAAATATGAATCGCGGATGATAACCTGGGCATAATACTGTTTAATTTCATTAATTATTCCTATATATTGAGATATGAACATAATATAAAATAGGGGTGTCCCAAAAGATACATCTTTGCAATTACTTAGCACTCTTGTCATTGCAAGGAACGAAGTAACGAAGCAATCCCATAGTTGCGAGCGCCGCAGGTGCGTGGCAATCTTGTCTTCTGCAGCATTGGGATTGCTTCGCTACGCTCGCAATGACATTGCACTCGCGTCATTGCAAGCCCCACGTTTTGTTGTGAGACGGCACCTATATTCATTATTAAATTTTTTAACTTAATCTATCTTCAAAATGGTAAGAAATGCTTCCTGAGGTATTTCTACAGAACCAATCTGTTTCAGGCGCTTTTTCCCTTCTTTCTGCTTCTCCAGTAACTTACGTTTACGGGTAATATCTCCTCCGTAGCATTTTGCAGTGACATTTTTACGTAGTGGTGAGATATTTTCCCTGGCAATGATGCGAGAGCCTATCGCCGCCTGAAGAGGAATTTTGAATTGCTGGCGCGGTATAATGTCTTTTAATTTTTCAATAATTTCACGTCCACGTTTATATGCCTTGTCCTTATGTACCATGAATGATAGGGCATCAACCGGTTCTTCATTGACCAGAATATCTACTTTGACAATATCGGAAGCTCTATAATCAGTAAGTTCATAATCAAATGATGCATAGCCACGGGTGCAAGATTTAAGTTTATCGTAAAAATTAAACATTATTTCAGCTAATGGTATTTCATAGGTCAGCTGTACGCGTGTTTGATCAATGTATTCCATTCTTTTGTGAATTCCCCTGCATTCACTGACCAGTGACATTATATTGCCTATGTATTCTGATGGTGTTATAATGGTTGCATCTACAAACGGTTCTTCAATGCGTTCAATCTGAGAAGGGTCAGGCATTTTAACCGGGTTATCAATCATTACCGTTGTTCCGCTGGTTAATATTACCTTGTATTCAACCGTAGGAGCGGTGGTAATAAGTGCCAGTCCAAATTCACGTTCCAGTCTTTCCTGGACAATTTCCATATGTAAAAGTCCTAAATAACCACATCTAAATCCAAAACCTAATGCATACGAGTTATCAGGTTCAAAAAATAATGCTGCATCATTCAATTTTAACTTGTACAGTGCCTCTTTCAAATCATCATAGTCGTCGCTGATTGATGGATAAAGACCTGAGAACACCATTGGCTTTGCTTCTCTGAATCCAAGAATTGGTTCCGCAACGGGATTTTGTGCAGATGTTATGGTATCACCGGTTCGTGTATCAGTAAGTTGCTTTATACCTGCGGTAATGTAGCCAACCTCACCGGCAGTAAGCTGCAAGCGCTTTTCTCTTTTTAATCTGAAATGGCCAACTTCAGTTACTTCATATTGTTTTTGATTTGAGAAAAGCATTATGATATCATCCTCTTTTACGGTACCATCAAATACTCTTACTTTTGTAACAACGCCAACATACTGGTCAAAATATGAATCAAATATTAATGCCTTCAGTGATCCATCAGGATTGCCCTGTGGGGATGGAATTTTTGCTACAATTGTTTCTAAAAGCTCATCTATTCCTATGCCTTCACGTGCTGATACGCAAATAGCAGTTTCAGGATCAAGCCCCAGGCTCTTTTTTATACTTTCTTTGGTTCTGGGAATATCAGCATTAGGCATATCAATTTTGTTTATAACTGGTACTATGGTAAGATCATTTTCAAGGGCAAGGTACATATTGGCAATTGTTTGTGCTTCAACGCCCTGGGTGGCATCAACAAGAAGCAGTACACCTTCACATGCTGCCAGTGCACGCGAAACCTCATAGGTGAAGTCTACATGTCCTGGTGTATCTATGAGATTGAACGTATAGATGTTGCCGTCTTTGGACGGATAGTTAAGGGTAATAACATTTGCTTTTATGGTAATTCCGCGCTCACGTTCAATATCCATATCGTCAAGAAGCTGATCAACATGATTGCGTGGATCAATGGCATTGCACCGCTCAATGATGCGATCGGCCAGTGTTGACTTGCCATGATCAATGTGGGCAATAATGGAAAAATTTCGTATTAACGACTGTTTCATATACATGCAACCTTTCAAATTCTTTTTGCATACATAAACATTTCAGTATACCTATAATATAGCGTGTAATAGTATGAAAGTGGATTATTTATTAGCAACTATTTCAAAAATTATTGTATACATAATGAAGCACATCCTCCTGATGCCTTTGGCTCAGGAGAGTTGATAAGCAAATTCAGGTAAAAAATTATTGTTGAAATAAAGATATTAATATAAAACATATACACTCAATAGTGGTGTTTAATAGACTGTGAACGTTTACATGATAAATAAAGCAAGTATTTTTTATGGAAAGAGTTATGAAAATCCTTGTACTGTCTGATTCACATGGGAACATTCAGAAAATAAAGAATATCATTGAATCAGAGAAATCATTTGATTACCTGATTCATTGTGGTGATGGTATAAATGATTTGATTCATGTAGTTATACCAACTGGAGTGCCTGTTATTGCGGTATGTGGAAATATTGATAGAGCACGGGGAATTAATGGGCAGACAGCCGTTGTTGAACATATTCATGGATATACATTTTTTATTACCCATGGAGATTTATTTGGTGCTCATCATGATATTACTGGAGTATGGTCAGAAGCAAAACGATTGGGATGTGATATTGCTTGTTTTGGGCATACCCACAGGGCAATGAATGATACTGTAAATCCTTATATGTTTAATCCCGGTGCAGCGCAAAGCGGGATGTATGGAATAATAACTATCAATAATGGAATAAAGGGGGAATTGAAAAAAGTGTAATATATTAATAAATGTGCTTCTAAATAATTTATACTCCCACTACCTTAAGCGGCAGAAATATTATAATAAAGTTTGTTTTATTTCAAGGAATTTGTTGTGATTCTTCAAAAATGCTGTAACAACCACAGGGTCAAAATATATACCAGCTTTATCTGCAATTATTTTAACAGCTTTTTCATGTGGAAAAGCTCGTTTATAGGGCCGTTCTGAAACAAGCGCATCATATACATCTGCAATAGCAACAATACGTGCGGACAAGGGAATTTCATAACCTTTCAATCCTTTTGGATATCCTGAACCATCCCACCGTTCATGATGATAGCATGCAATTTCCTTCCCTAAATTGAGATATGAACGACCTGAAACCTTTCGTTCTGCTTCAGCAATTGTCTCTGCACCAATAATTGTGTGTTGCTTCATAATTTCAAATTCATACTCTGTAAGTTTTCCGGGTTTAAGTAAAATATGATCTGGAACACCAACTTTGCCAATATCGTGAAGCAAACATGAATTAACCAGGTCACGAATATATTCATGAGTTATGTAATTTTGATATTCGGGGTGTTGCGATAGCTCATGTGCTAAAATTTCAACGTATCGCATGATTCGTTCAAGATGCATGCCAGTTTCTTTATTGCGGTATTCTGCAAGTTTTGCAAGCGAAACGATAGTAACTATTTGTGCATGTTGTAACCGTTGATTGAGCTCTAACGATTCTGCTTCAAGTCTTTTTTTCTCGCTTATATCAATAAAAAAGTAGAGGTGAGCAAATGGTATGTCATGGTCATCATGAAGCAGTGATGACATACACAGTGTTGTTAATAAATCACCAGATTTTTTCAGCATTGTTATTTCAGCATACGGCTGGGTAATTATTGGATTTATAGAAGAAGATTTTAATAATGGCAGTTTCCCATCACCAGGATATAATAATTGATTAAGCGATGTATTCAGTATTTCAAATGGTTGAAATCCTAAAATTGTTGAAGCACCTTTATTCCAGCTTGTTATTGT
>JBBFLA010000082.1:0-9541 GCA_037481795.1 Spirochaetota bacterium | reverse complement strand
TTGTGGTTGTTATGGTATCTGGCATATAATCCCATACGAAAAAGATTATGCTCTGACCCTACAAAATACCACTACAGTAGCATACGAGCATATTTGCAGGAAGAAGCAGATGTGGGAGTTACCATAGATTATCATGATTATTTTTTACAGCTTGGTGAAACGTTTGCAGAGAGGGTAAAGAAATTTTTGCGGTATGAGGAAATGTACCGCAAGCGCTACTCTATTGCACAGTGGGTGTGAAAAAAGGGGTCAGAGCCAATAATGCCAATAATATAGTTGACAACCTTTATATGTCAACACACCATTCAAGGATTAATTAATATTTATTGACCTGAGGTTTTCTTTGGATACCAAAAGAAGCGCCATACTCCTTATATCCTGTCCTGATCAAAAAGGGATAGTATATACTATTGCAAACTTTATATTTTCCAATAATGGCAATATTTTGCGATCTGACCAGCACGCCGATGAAGAGTCCAAAACTTTTTTCATGCGTATTGAATGGGACTTAGATGGTTTTGCTATTGAAAAAAACAAGATCATAAAAGCTTTTGAGCCAATTGCTGCTGAATACAGTATGAACTGGCAATTACATTTCTCTGCAAAGAAGCAGCGGACAGCAATCTTTGTATCAAAAATGGACCACTGCCTATATGATATTCTCCTTAAGTCAAAAGAAGGTGAAATTGCCACCGATATTGCCTGTATTATTAGCAATCACGAATCATTAGGAACTATCGCCAAATATTTTGATATTCCCTTTTTTGTTTTCCCAAAAACAAAAGAAAATAAGTTGCAGCAAGAGCAAAATGAATTAGCCATACTTAAGGATCTGGATATTGATTGCATTGTGCTTGCCCGCTATATGCAGATACTATCGGCAAATTTTGTTTCACAGTATCATAACAGAATTATTAATATACATCACTCATTTTTACCAGCATTTAAAGGTGCAAAACCATACCACCAGGCTTATCAGCATGGTGTTAAAATAATCGGCGCTACCAGCCACTACGTTACCGAATTGTTAGATCAGGGGCCAATTATTGAGCAGGACGTTATACGTGTTTCGCATAAAGATTCAATTGAAGATATTATCCGTAAAGGGAAAGATATTGAAAAACTGGTACTGTCCCGAGCACTCAAAAAACATTTAGAACACAAGGTACTGGTTTACGCAAATAAAACAATAGTGTTTGATTAAATTTTATCTGCTACCCTCAAGGCATGCATCATACTTTGCAGCATGCTCATCCCTCAAAGGAACTTCACCTAATTCTTTATATATTTCAAACAGCAAAGAATATGCTTCACAGCACGAGCTGTCAATTGCAATGGCCGTTTTGCTTAAGTTTATTGCCTGTTTTATGAAATAGTCACGACGTTTTGGATGTTTAAACTCAAAATACATATGGGCAAGCGTTAAAAGAACATCAGTATCAGCAGGATATACTTTTTTACAATCTTCAAGAATCTGAATAGCCATATTAATTTTTTTCTGTATCCTATAACAATGGGCAAGCTCAATATATGCCTCCCTGTTTACAGGATTTATCTTCAGTACCTTTGTATAATGAGCTACGGCAGCACTGCTATCATTTTCTTTTTGGGCAGCCTGTGCTTTTTCAAGTTCAGGTTGTGTTTGCTGTAGCGTTATTTTATTGCACAAAGCAATATGACGAGCTGCACCTTCATAATTTTTTTGTTCATTATATATAAGAACCAAATAGTAATGGGCATATACATCGTTTTTCTGGGCGATAGTACCTTGTAAATGGTTAATTGCTTTTGAATACTCGTTGAAAAAATAATACAATTTACCAGCTTCTAAATGAATATCAGGTTGGTTGTCGTTGATTGTCAGAGATTCTATAAAATACTGTAATGCTCTGACCCTATCATTGTAATGTTCAAGATAAATTTTCCCCAGTAAATTAGCCGCTTCAAAATGCTTGGGGTCAGAGCTTAATGTTAATTCTAAACTTTCTACTGCATAATTATACATCCCGTACGTATACTGGATAAGAGCACGTTTATAGTAATATGAAGCATCACTTCCAGCATATGAATGTACATATGCATATGCGATAGCTACAATGAAAAAACCTGTTGATAAAAATTTTTGTATTGACATTTTCAAAGCCGTTCATTAAGTGTACACGCATAACAATTGGTCAGGTAGCTCAGTCGGTAGAGCAGGGGACTGAAAATCCCCGTGTCGGCGGTTCGATTCCGTCCCTGACCAATTTTTTTATTTCAGGCAAAGGCTTTTCGTACTAATTCTGGATGTGGTCCCCAGTAAAACTTGCAATAAACAATATCTTCTTCTGTAGAAACTTCAAAAGTATACCCGCTATACCGATAGTTATCGGTATAATAATCATCATCCTTTTCAGCTTCTTCTAAAAATTTTAAAAATTCATATAGAACATTATCTAAACAATAAGCAATAATCAAAGCAAGAGACATCTTCCATAACTTCTTAACATCCATAAAAAACTCATATTCATCACCATACAAAACCAGATGTAATCTCTTCCATTCCCCATTATTCCGTCGTCTATACCGCAGCTGCTTGAAGTGCTTGATATTTGCTTTTTCATAGTGTGCTGCAAAACTAATAAGCGAAGATATAAAAGTACGTAAAGACATAGTATGTTTTTCAGCATACGTTTTCAGAATTTCAAGATGTTCATATGAAATACAGGTAGTGGTTTCTATATACATAGCATTCCCCCAAAGTATTTTTTGGACTTTCACTGTACACTAAAGCCAAATATTTGACAATAATTATTTTGGTTTATCTTTTCTATAAGCCCTTCCATTTGTCTCATATCAGGTTTAAAGCTCTGACCCCATATTGGAATACCCTTCTCATAAAACATCTACTGATAATTTTTTAAATTTTTCCCAGCATAAGCGTATTAATAGACAGATACACAGATTTACTTTACAGGAGCTATGTATGAAACATTTATTATTATTCATAGTAACCTTTACACTTATTACCTGCAACCATAAAAGTAACAGCGACCTGTCTTTAGAATATCAGAATTTGGAAGGAAGTGACGAAAAGTGCATTGTGATTTACAATGCTAATGGCGCTTATGGCACACCACCTTTTGATACTCAAGTCTATAACGTCAATGACACCGTTACTATCTTACAAAATCAAAATCTGCATAAGGAAGGACACTACTTTATTGGTTGGAGCATGTGCCCTGAGAGCTCACCACCTATTTTAAAACCAGGTTATACATTTACTATTACAGCATCTACCATGTTGTGGGCATGTTTTACCACGCAAGCTTATACAGTCATCTATTTACCAGGTGATGCTGATGGTGGCACCACGCCCATTGACAACAACTATTACTGTCCTGGTGAAAATGCAAATATACTGGGAAATACCGGAAATCTTTATAAACAAGGATATCGATTCCATAGTTGGTTTAATGCCAGTACTCAAAGCCATTATTTCCCATCCCAATTAATCACAATACAAAATTGCAACATAGAGCTCATTGCTCAGTTTATTCCAAAACCGTTCACTGCTACCTATCATGCAAACGGAGCTACCACAGGAACCGTTCCTGTTGATACAATGTTTTATGAGCAAGGAGAGCTGGTAACTATCGCACATAACACTGGCAATTTAGCAATCATTAATAGGGATGGTGTATCGTACTGTTTTGATTATTGGGGCGATAGTTCCGGTAATATCTATCTTCCCGGCAATACATATCCTATTGAGCAATCTTTGATTTTATATGCACACTACAGACCTTTTGTTCTAGGAGACATTGGTCCCTGTGGTGGATGTGTGTTTTATGATAAAGGATATTACAGCGATGGTTGGCGTTATTTAGAAGCAATGCGCTATGATTTAAGGTCAACAGGAATTGTATGGGAACAGCAACTTCAGGCAGGGCAATATCGTGAAACAGGAGCAACCGCTTCTGATATTGGTACTGGTTTTACAAATACATGTACTATCATTCAGGTGCTGGGAGAAGCTGACTATGCAGCGTATGCATGTGCTACATCTTTTGATGGCTGGTATTTGCCATCAAAAGATGAATTGCAGCAACTATTTCAATACAAGTCAATGATAGGAAATTTTACGAGTTACAATTACTGGAGTTCCACCGAGTCCACAACAAGCAAAGCCTGGTGTCAAAATTTTAACAGTGGAACTCAAAGCACACAGTATAAAAATAGTGCCTATAGAGTGCGTGCAATCCGACAATTTTGAAATGTTTGCCCTTTGTTTCTTGACAAAAATATTGGAGATTCCACTATTTATTCTTAAACATTTAAAACAGTTTTTGGGCCTATCTAAGAAATGGTTGTTACTTGATGCGCTTGTTTTGATAGTATTTTTGAACCATTTTTTGGCACTATTACCCAATGAGCCAAAAGAAATTAATATTGAAACCACCTGTTAGATGAGCCCAATAATCTTCAGAGCGTGTAAAAGAGGTTACCATGATAGATCCAAAGATTGTGCGTGAACATATAGACCTTGTTAAGCACACATTGAAAATTCGCAAGATAGAAGATGCTGTTGATATTGCAACATTGGAAGAGCTGGATAGTAAAAGACGATCTATTATTGCAAAGATTGATGAACTCCGTACACAGCGTAACACACTCTCAAAGCAGGTAGGTGCGTTAAAACAAAAAGGCCAAAACCCTGTGGAATTAATGGAAAAAGTGCGAGGCATTGGCGATGAAATAAAAAAATACGAAGACGAGATTGCAGGCATAGAAGAAACATACAACACCATGATGCTTTCCATTCCCAATATTTTGCACGAATCAGTCCCCATAGGCAATGATGAAAATGACAATGTTGTAGTACGTACATGGGGACAAAAACCGCAATTTGACTTTACCCCAAAGCCCCACTATGACCTGGGCACCGAGCTTAACATTCTTGATTTTGAGCGTGGCGTAAAAATAGCGGGTGCACGCTTTTATGTGTATCGTGGTTTGGCTGCACAGTTAGAGCGCGCTATTATAAACTTCATGCTGGATTTGCACACAAAAAAGCATGGCTATACCGAAATCTTTGGTCCATTTATTGTCAATGATGATAGCATGGTAGGCACCGGTCAGTACCCAAAATTCATGGACGAGTACTACCGTATTGAACGTGATGCCCTATCCTTAATACCCACTGCTGAAGTAACCCTTACCAATCTTTACCGCGATGAGATACTTGATGCAAAAGATTTACCTATTTATGTTACGATGCAATCATCATGCTTCAGGAGAGAAGCAGGTGCAGCTGGCAAGGATACCCGTGGTCTTATCCGTGTGCATCAGTTCCAGAAGGTGGAGCTTGTAAAATTTGTTGAGCCTGAGACTTCATTTGATGAACTTGAGAAACTTGTTGCTGATGCTGAAGAAGTGTTGCAGCTTTTAAACTTGCATTACCGTGTTGTATTACTGTGCAGTGCCGACACATCCGCAGCTTCATCCAAAACCTATGATATTGAAGTATGGATGCCTGGTTTAAACCGATATGTGGAAATATCATCGTGTTCCAATTTTGTTGACTATCAGGCACGCCGTGCACGCATACGCTACCGCAAAAAAGAAGGTGAAAAGCCAGTATTTGTGCATACACTCAACGGCTCAGGGCTTGCTGCAGGGCGTACGCTGGCAGCAGTAATGGAAAATTATCAAACCAGGGATGGCAGCATAACGATCCCAGAAGTCCTGAGACCATATTTAGAAAAAACAATATAAATGTTGCAGGTACACGCAACAACATTTACAGCTGTGCGACAGGCACTTGCATTGGCGCTGGTGATGCAAAAAGAATGCATCATACACATTGACCCTTCCCTGCAACAGCACATATACTATAACCGCACCCTGCAGGCAATCGTTACAGTGTTACACCAGCTACACGTTTCCTGCACATATCATAACGGCATCATCAGTGTTACTCATAATAAGCTTCCTGCATGCACAGCTACTATCGAACTGCATTCGTTTTGCCCTGTGACTGACATCTTTTTAACTATCGCACCTGCATTATCGTGTAATAGCGTGCAATCGGATATAAATTTTTCAGGTGTCACCCACTGTCAATACACTCATTCACCAGGTTTTGTCCGTTTTGGCCTTGCACCTTTACTTTCACAGTTTGGTATTTTTGTGCACATGGCCACAAAAAAATTTGGTTTTTATACAGCAACTGGCAATGCAGTAGCAAAAATATATCCGCGGGAAAAAAAAGAAATGGTGTCGATAAGCTCTGCAACACGAATCACGGGCATACGAATATACATTGCCAATATTGATCAGGAGTTTGCTTTTTACCAAAAAAGGGAACTTTGCAGGGCTCTGGCATTACGTGAAGATATTGTGGGCATCATGCAGGTAGCAAATGTCACCAATCATGGTAATGCAATTGATGTATTTTTTACTACCGGGGATATACCTTCCATGCTGTCATTTACCATGCCTCTGTATGATGATAACGGAACTTTTGTATTTGAAGACACAATGATGCAAGAGTTTTTACATACTGTTATAAATACATGTCTTCAAAGTTATGAATACATACCGCTGGCTGTTGTGGAAGAATCTTTGCCATTTTTAATTACAGCAGGCTATGATCTTACTGTAGCAGAAAAATTACATCCAAAGATTGTGGAAAGGGAAATATATACCATATGTAACGAGTTTAGATATTAATTCCCTATTCCTGCTTTTCTTCTTCTATCTCCGCTAAAATTTTATCTAATTCCTTCTTCTTTTCTTTTTCCACAAGCACCTGTTCATTGGGGATAATCTTGAAATACTGCAATGTGTTGGTTAGCTTAAGAAGGCCCATTATCTCCTTATTTACATTCATCAGGAAAAAGTGATATCCTCTGGCAGTAACTTCTTTCATGAGTTTAACAAGCCATCCCAATGCAGAGCTATTAATATAAGGTACCCGCTCAATGTTCAGCACTACATTTATAAAATTATCTGGCAGAGTGTCCTTTATTGCATCTTCAATTTCTGTAAAATTATCGTAGGTAATGTCTCCTGTTATATCATAAATTACATAGCCGTAATTTATTCGTTGTTCTACTTTCATAATGCTCTGACCCCTATACTATGCAAAGTATACTGAAAACGCTGAAATTTAAAATGTACAAAGCCTTTCTCTCTTCACATCCTCTGTGTACTCTGCATTCATTACCTGAGTTGCTATCACAAACCAATATCAGCCACCTTATTTATTCTTTCAACTAAATTGGCAACCAGTGTATCCTTATCATCAAAATACATATCAACCGCCTGTTGTGGGCACACCTGCACGCACCGTCCACAGCCTTTGCAATCTTCACCTATTACCGCAATGCCATCTTTCATCTGTATGGCAGCAACAAAGCAGCGTTGTGCACATACACCGCAGCCATTACATAAATCAAAATTAACACGTACTGTAACACCCGGCAATTTTTTATATGCCTTATTGAGGTTATCACCACGTTTTTTCATGTGAGTGCGATACAAACAGCAGCAATCATCACAGAAACAAATAAACATGAGCTTGTTAAACGGCACTGACCAGAATGCAACCGGGTCAATCCAAACATGTGCCACACTTGCCACAAGGCCAGCCTGTGCTGCTTTTGCAATATGTTCCATAGCCTCCTTTGCAGTTGCTCTGTGCCCATGCGACGGATGAATCTTGTGGCTTGCCTCTCCCAACGCCATGCATCCAATGGTGCGCGGATGATTGGTGCAGTTCAAAAGGCTTCTGCAAATGCATTCATCTAATATAAAGATATGGTTTACCCGGGCAACCACCTCATTTAACACCTGCACCGGGAGGGTGACACTTTTAGCAGGAACTATCGCCACATTAATGGGAACTGCTGTTACCTCATTGTAGGGATATTTAAAAAAAGGATTTATGATGTGTTTCACAATGGGAAACGCACTCAGGCGCTTGCCTAAAATCATAATTGGCCATGAAAGCGCAACCGCAAATTTTACAATTAATTTTGATGGCCCATATCTAAACATGTTGTTAACCTTTGAGTATGCCTTTATTAAACGGCAGCCACCATGTAAAGCCAAACAAAAACGTTTTGGTGGCGATAGTTACCGGCGACAGTTTCCCTTTAAGAAGCTTAAGTGTGTATGGAATTTCACCACAGTGCAGTAGTAACAGTGCAATAAGTAACACTGCCCTGTAGTCTGACTCCGGAAACAAAAAAACAAGTGCAACAGCGCAAGCCCACAGAACAAGCGCACCAATCATTAAAAAATACCAGAAATACTTGTGTGATGTCATGCATACCTCCAATAATAAAAGTTACTCATACTGTACGTAATGCTTAATACGCGCATTAATTTCTTGTATTGCTGTATTAATGTTATCGATTGTTATTGTTGTTGCCCCGTGCGGGCACACCTGTGCACACCTGCCACAGCCTTTGCATGCTGCATCGTTATGCACTGCCTTACCATCAACAATGCGTATTGCATCCATAAAACATTCATCAACGCAGGTGCCACATCCAGTACATGCATCCAAATTTACAGATAGCGTAATGCCCTTAAGCCGCATTATTGAGCTGGCAGCTTCCTGTGGCAAATATTTACCTGAATTGAGTATCGTACAACAGCATCTGCAGCAAAAGCACATGGTTAAAAGCTTGCCGGTATCCTTCACTCCCCATATCAGGTTATCAATCTTTACCCTTCCTATCATGGGAATGAGCCCCTCATCAACACACTTATGCAAATGAGCTATCGCCTCAATAACTCCAACGTGGGTTGCTATACGCGGGTCAATTTCCATTGCGCCCTGCCCCATAAGTAAACAGCCGTAGTCAATAGGATGCTCTGTGCACTGTTTTGCATCTCGGCATGTGCAGCGTTTAATAATTGCTCTATGTGTTGAGCGTCGAATAATTTCTTCAACAATTAGTAACGGTACAGGAATGCTTTGCGGGGCGATAGTTATGTTTATGGGTAGATAGGTGATATTAAGATTTTTTTTACTGAAAAAAGGTACAAGTGTTTTTGCAACCAAAGGGCCAATAATTTTGCTCTGTGTGGCTTGAGCACTTATCCATGTTATTGGCCATATCTTTGCCAGAACATATAGCCACCATCCGGGTCGTTTTGACATGTAACACCCCTTTATACTAAAAATTATTTATATGGTAACCTTAACCTTTAAAAAAGTCTACTACTAAATTATGTTTAGCAAACCTTATAATTGCTCTGACCCCTTTTACACCCACTCAAGTATCATGGAATACTTCTTCCTGTAATATTCCTGATACTGCATGAATCTTGCCACCCTTTCTGTAAACGTTTCCCCAAGCTGTAAAAAGTACTCATGATAATCTATTGTAACTCCTACATCCGCTTCTTCCTGCAAATATACTTTAATGCTGCTGTAGTGATAGTGTGTAGGGTCAGAGCATAACCTCTTTCGTATGGGATTATATGCCAGATACCATAATAACCACAACAAATAGTGAAACCCATCCTTTGCAAACTGTATGAT
>JBBFLA010000081.1:0-10370 GCA_037481795.1 Spirochaetota bacterium | reverse complement strand
CAGGTTTACACGTAATGCCATAGACACACTGGCTGCCAATAAGGAATTGATTAATATTCTTGTAACTGCAAGCAATGAATATAATGAAAGGCGGCATTCGTTTTATGCAATTGTTCATTTTAATCCTGAAAAAAAAAGTATAGGTGTTACATTTGTTCCGCCAAATTATCTGGTGACTCTAAATAAAAGAACCGGAAAGGCAAAAAGACTTGAAGCACTTACATTTTCTGATTACAGTGATATAATAGACTCACTTGAAGATGACCTTCATATAACAATCCCGTTTTATATTGAATTGTATGCTTCAGATGCCATAAAAATTATTGATTTAATTGAAGGAATAAATTTATATATACTTGACCAGGTAAAAATGGATTTGGGATTTACAACTGGTATCAATTACTGTGATGGCCGTAAGGCTTTATGGTATATTAATAAAGTTGAACAAAATTCAATTTATCTGAAATATGATAGAATTATGGATATTGCCCTTACCCTTTTCACAAATAAAGAGTTATATAAAAAGTATTCAAATAAAGAATATATTAGTGAAATGGTCAGTTCAATAAATACCAATTTATTATTACAGGAAATGTTATCCCTTATTGATGTTGTGTATGATGCCAGGACTGTATATACAACCATAATGCCAGGCAAGATGGATAAGGACAATAATTACACGGTGGATGATATTACAAGAAAATTATATGAACAAAAGTTCTTGCGCCCACTGGTTCTTGATATTAAAGATTCTGAATCTATTAAAGTAAGGATTTTAAATGGATCAGATATCCCAGGGCTTGCGCGAAAGATGCGCAATGTGTTGACGCGTGAAGGGCTTACAGTGGTTGAATTTGGTACATCACCGTATGAGGTAACTGACAAAACAGTTATAATAAATCAAAAAGGAAATTTAAACTCGGCTTTAAAAGTATCTTCAATTCTTGGAATTGATACAATGTATCATATAGTTGACTCATCACAGTTAGCAGATGTTTTAGTAATTGTAGGAAAGGATTATTCACAGTGACAGCAAAAAGTAAAAAAACCAAACCAAAACATGCCCTAGAACCCGAAATGTTATCCCTGATGAAAGGGTGTAAAAAGGTCCTTGATGATACAAAGGCAATTGATATCGTCTTTCTTGATTTAAGGGAAGTGAATTCATATCTTGATTATTTTTTAATCTGTACCGGCAATTCCATATTACATTGCAAGGCACTGGCACGGGAAGTTCATAAATATTTTCTTGATATGGGAATAAAAGAGCGTTCGCGTACCACAACCAATTCACCATGGATTGTTCTGGATTACAATGATATTATCATTCACATATTTACTAAAGAAACACGTGAATTTTATCAGTTAGAGCGTCTATGGGCCGATGCTAAGCAAATTGAATTAGATTAAAGCACACATGCATGAAGTTGATATCATTGAACGAGTAATACGAAATATTGCTCATGAAGTGCGCAACCCTTTAACCACAGTAAAGGGATATGCACAGTTGCTATCGCAAAAAAATGAGCCTGCCTTAATTGTAAAGTCTCAGAATATGATTATTGAGCAATCCGAACGCATTGATACTATTTTTACACAGTTGTATGATGCATTCACTGTGATAGAAGATGATATTGTAAAGTGCGTTTTTCCAGAAGTTTTGTATACAGTAGTTGAAGAATCTTCCTATCGTGAGTATATTACAATTGAATGCAATGACCAATTCAGTGTATCACTGTATATTAATAGATTTCAACAATGCCTGAGCAGCATTATCAATGGTTTTAACTGGAAATATTTTTCTGGTTCATCGTTACATCTTAATTCATCAAAAGAAATGCAGTGTAATGTTCGTTTCAGTTTTTCGGGTGTTGTATTCGATAGTATCCCTGAAGATATTTTTTATTATCCCTTTCAGTGTAAGCAGTTTTTCAATAAGGGTACGGAGCTTTTTAAAGTGTATTGCATTGCACAGCGCAGTGGATGGCAATTTACATTTTTAAAAGATCGTAATGGATTTACTCTTGAGATACCAGTATAAATATTTTTCATACATAATGCTGTGACCATGAACACTATTCTAGAAAAATATTATAGAGTGCTTATTGCAGATGATGAAAAAGGCATTCGTGACCTGTTAAAAGATCTGCTTGAAGGATCATTTTATGTTAGTACCATTGACCGTGGTGATACCATAATTGAAGAATTAACAAAAAATAAATATGATATATTAATACTTGATTTGCAGATGCCTGGTAAAAATGGCATTGAGGTGTTACAGACAATACGTGATTTAAAACTGGATATTGTAGTGGTGGTGATAACTGCTTCAAACGATGTGCAACTGGCAATAACATCCATGAAATTAGGAGCCTATGATTATCTGGTAAAACCATTTGATACCGATAAGCTTCTGGTTATACTGAAAAATATAGTTGAAAAACTTGATCTGGAAAACGAAGTCAATGAGCTAAGAGAAAAAGTTGGAGAAAGTTTCAGATTTAAAAATATCATTGGCAAGTCGCCAAAGATGCAGCGTATCTTTGCAACGCTGGAACGGGTTATTGATACCGATAGTACCATTTTAATTATTGGTGAAAGTGGCACAGGCAAAGAGATCATTGCAAAAGCTATCCATTACAACAGTAATCGCAAACAATATCCTTTCAAATCAATTGATTGCAGTACAATACCACAGGATTTAATTGGTAGTGAGCTGTTTGGCCATGAAAAGGGAGCATTCACAGGGGCTATCGCCCGAAAAATTGGAAAGTTTGAAGTTGCCAGCAAAGGGACTCTTTTTCTGGATGAGATTAGTAACCTTTCATTTGATATGCAGGCAAAACTGTTGCGTGTTTTGCAGGAAAAAGAATTTGAGCGCATTGGCGGTAACGAAATCATTAAAGTGGACACACGAATTGTTGCTGCAAGTAACCGTGACATACGCGAGATGGTTAAACAGGGCACATTTAGGGAAGATTTATATTACCGTTTAAATGTGGTGCCAATTTATTTGCCCCCGTTGAAAGACCGAAAAGAAGATATCCCCCTTTTTATTGATTACTTCCTGAATAAATTTACAACTGAATATGGTAGGAATATTTCACTTGATTTACAGTCACGATTATATTTGACAGATTATCACTGGCCTGGCAATGTGCGACAGCTGGAAAATGTTATTAAACGTCTTGTGCTGCTTTCAACGGAACCTGCTGTTAAGCTTGATGTTGTTAAAAGCATTTTGGAATTTGAAGAATATAATAAACCAAAAGCAAAAATCCTTGATACTGAAAGCGAACACATAAACCAGGTAATTCCTCAAGCTGTTGTAAATAGCAATAAAATTCAGGATAACCAAAGTCAAGCCCATGAGGTTAAAACACTTGACGAAATTGAAAAAGAATATATTGAAAAAATGTTGAAACATTTTGATTATAATATTTCCTTAACAGCAAAGGCCATTAATGTATCGCGTAAAACTATGCATAATAAATTGAAAAAATACAATATAGCGATAAAAAAGACTGTAATAGAAAATTAGATAAGATTATTAGGTAATCTCAAAGAAAAAGTATGAATTTAAGAATTTTATATAAATATGGTGTGACAGCACTGCTCATTTCAGTGCTGATTGTTTTTGCTACTTCACTGCTGATTGGTTTCAGTGAAAAAGAATCAAGCTTTACCCGTTATCTTTTGCATGCACCATTTTCTGGCAGAGCAGGGCATACCTGCACTGTATTCAAAGGGAAATTATGGCTTATAGGTGGCTGGGACGGCAATAATCCGTATAATGATGTATGGTATTCAAAAGAGGGATTGCACTGGTATAGTGCAGGACCAATGCCATTTAAACCAAGAGCAGGACATACTGCATTTGTATATAATGATAAATTATATATTGTTGGCGGTCTTACGTTTGATGAATCACGAAATATTATTGACCTGAATGACGTATGGGCAACAGATGATGGCATTAGCTGGCAGTGTATAAAAGAAACGGCTGAGTTTATGCCCCGTGGCGGACATGCATGCACGGTATTTAAAAATACTATTTTGCTGGTTGGTGGCATTGCTTGTGGTGCAGAAGCTTTCAAATCAGACGATGGTATTAGCTGGCATAAAGTGGCAGGTAATTTGCCTTTTGGTTCACGTGGTGGACATGTTTTGACTTCATTTAACAATAAATTATGGGTTATTGGTGGTATTCGTGTTGATGGAAATAATAATTTTACAAGCTTCAGCGATGTGTGGAATTCATCTGATGGAATTCACTGGACTAAGGTTGCAAGCAAAATACCATTTTTTGCCGGTGGTGGCCATGGAGCAGTGGTATATAAAAAATCATTGTGGGTCATAGGTGGATTCAGAAAAGGAGGCACTGTTTACAGGTCAGACAATGGGAAAGATTGGGAACTTTTTAACAGCTTCACGCCAATGGGTGAGCGTGTTTCGCACAGTTGTACTGTTTTTAAAGATAGAATTATTTTAATAGGTGGTTTTGATGGTACAGGATTTAAAAATGATGTATGGGCGTTTAAAACGCTGGAGTAATGCTACTGATTATTATCTGGAATCTTTGAACTATAAGTGGGCTTTCACAAAAAAAATTATTAAAGCGGCGATAGTTCTTCATATTGCCTTTTTTGTGGGTATGGGGGCTTTACTATACTATTATTCTAATCATAACCCATATACAACACCGTTAATGGTATACCGGTCGTATGTTGATGGTTATACGGTAAAACCGGTAAAGTTTATCCCATTTAAGAAAATCCCTGATGACATCAAGAAGATGGTTGTCTCAATTGAGGATTACAAGTTTTATAAACATAGTGGAATAGATATTGAGGCAATCAAACGGGCGATAGTTATTAATTATAAAGTTGGATACAAAATGTATGGAGCTAGTACCATAACCCAGCAACTATCACGCACACTTTTTCTACTACCTGTTAAATCCATTGTCAGAAAATATCTTGAACTTTTGATTGCATTGGAAATGGAGATGATTCTGGATAAAGATAGGATACTTGAATTATATCTTAACTATTGTGAATTAGGCAAGGGAGTATTTGGAATTAAAAATGCATCATATTACTATTTTGGAAGAAATATATATAAGCTAAGCACTGATGAAAAATCACGGATGTTAGCAATTCTGGCAAATCCAATACTTTTTTCGCCGTATGATTTTAAAAATTCAAAACTCATCACAAACCGTTACTATATATTAAAGTTCAGGTATTATACATATAATAAATACAGAAATATGTTGCAGTATGCATATCATAATTAAGATATACTCTTTCAGGGCATGGTTTGATGGCTAAACATCAAAATGAAAAAACAGTTATAGATACCCGTGGCTATAGTTGTCCAATATCTGTTGCATTAATTGCTAAAACTATGAATACCGTTAGTGATGGCTCATCTATAGAGATTATTTCAGATGACCCTTCCATGAAAAAAGAGATAGAGCAATGGTGTGTTGAAACAGGTAATATCATGAGTACTGTTTTCATTGATAATTCAACCGCCCGATTTGAAATAATAAAAGGAAAAGGATATAAACCACAATCAATTTTTGATTTGATTGCTTTTTTCTTATTAGGTGTACGATTACATATTCGCAAATTTCTTGTTTCTATATTCAAAAAAGATACTACCCGATGTTTAATAACATTTGTATCAGTTGCCGAAGGAATGCGTGCACATTACTGGCTGCAGGACAATCATCCTGAACTATCCTATGCTTTATTGCCTGTTCCCAATGCAATAACCAGGCATTGTGGAGTGGTAATAGGATTATCTAACCTTACGCTGGCAAGAGAATTATTTGATTTATTGCGTTCTAATGATTTTAAAGTTGAAGATATATACATAAAGCATAACTATACTTACCATCCTGCGCAATAACCATCATGCATATCACCCATAATAAGAATTTTACGGAAGAAACAAACCTGACCCGGGGATTGGGGTTACCTTCGGCTGTTTCTATTGTAATAAGCCGAATAATTGGATCAGGAATTTTCAGAACACCTGGACCCATTATGGCGCTTGTAGGATCAACACTGCTTTTTGGAAGCGTCTGGATTATTGGTGCAGTTATAACAATTTTTGCTGCAGTATGCTATGCTGAACTTGTAGCAATGATGCCACGGTCTGGTGGCCCCTATATCTATTTAAAAGAAGCATATGGCCCTTTAATTGCATTTTTGCGTGGATGGGCAATGTTCTTTGTATCTGAAACAGGAGCAATAGCTGCCGTGGCACTGGTCTTTGCCGAATATACTCAGGCTTCCCTTGAAATTTCTTCCGGGATATATTTATCTCATACTATGGTTGTTATCATTGCATTATTTGTAATAGTGTTTCATACCTTTATTAATTGTTTTGGTGTAAAACTCAGTGGAGTTGTACAAATTATTATCAGTTCATCAAAAGTCATTGCGCTTGGTTATATTATAACAGCGTGTTTTGCAAAAAATGGTAATGTCAGTAATTTTTCTACGCCACTTTTGCCAGAGCAATTTACATTTGCACATATTTTAGGGATTGGAGCTGCGCTCAGGTATGCATTTTTTGCATTCAGTGGCTGGGAAGGGGCAACGTATGTTGCCGAGGAGGTAAAGAACCCCCGAAAAAACCTGCCCATGTCGTTATTAATTGGCATTGCATGTGTTTTGATTCTCTATATGAGCGCTAATGCAGCGTATCTGTTTCAGGTACCGGTAGATAAATTTGCAATTTCAAAGTGGATAGCAGTTGATGCTTTGCAGAATGCTCTTGGTGCTGTGGGGGCATTGCTTGTTGCTTATGCAGTAATGATTAATACATTTGGCAACGTTGGTACTCAGGTAATGGTAAAGGCGCGTACATGGCATGCCATGGCACAGGATAATTTATTTTTTTCATGGTGTGCACAGGTTCATGATACATATAAAACCCCTAATAATGCAATGATTATGCAGGGTATTTGGGCATGTATACTGGTAATTTTTGCATCGACATATAAAAATTCTTATGAAGCAGTGATAGATTATTTTTCGGCAACAGGAACCATTTTTAATATATTGACTTTAGCCAGTGTTATTGTTTTACGGAGAAAATATCCTGAGGCAGTACGACCATTTAAAACATGGGGATATCCTGTTACCGTAATTCTTGTAGTTTTATTTTATGTAATATATTTAATCGTTACACTGATTACTGCATTTATACCTTCATTGTTAGGGATTGTGTTAACTTCTTCAGGATTAATATATTACTGGATTAAGATAAAATAAATTATTATGAATGCCATAAGTTCTATTTTTAGAAATAGATTCATGTTTATGTCTATAATAGTAATTATGAATAGATCTACCATGAGAAAATTTATTAAAATCATTTTACGTATAATATTTTTTTTATTATTTGTTTATTTTTCATCTGATTTGTATGCAAAAACTGACAAGAAAGATACTGTAACAGGTGAGCCATTACAGGATATAGTTGTCATAAGCCAGAATGACTGGATGATAATCCCACATCTGTATTATAAACCCGAAACACAGTTTGCCTATGGTCTTGTCTTTTTGACATACTTTCAAGATATAATAATGAGCATACCGCCAATAAAGTTGCGTCCAACAACATTAGCAATAACACTTACCCATACTCAAAATGACCAGTTTATATTTCAGGTCTTCCCTGAGTTCTATTTTTTTAGGGACAAATATCATATTAAGAATGAATTCCAGTATATGAATTATCCTGATAAATTTTATGGAATTGGCCAGGATACTCTGGAAGAAGACAAAGAAGCATATACATCCAGAATATTTTCATTTAAAAATATTATTGAACGTGCATTTATTCCTGGATTTTATATTGGCCTGTTGTATCACATAGATATACGAAAAACAACACATGTCCAGGATGGTGGACTCATTGATTCAAATTCATTACCAGGGTCAGATAAAGGGCTTGTTTCCGGTCTTGGTTTTACTATAAATTATGACAATCGTGATGACATTCTGTTTACACGTGATGGTTGGTATGCAAATTTTTCCATTACACAGTATTCAAAATATATCAAAAGTGATTTTGATTATATTAATGTAAACTTTGATTATCGTTTCTTTGAACCTTTCTGGTTTTCTCATGTTTTAGCTTTGCAATTTTTTTCTGGTTATATACATGGTCAGGCTCCCTTTTATTTATTATCGCAAATGGGGGGAGCAAAGCTTATGCGTGGTTTGTATGAAGGTAGATACAGGGACCGTAATGTAATTGTTATACAGGCAGAATATAGATTCCCTCTGTTCTGGAGGTTTATTGGCTGTGGTTTTGCTGGTGCAGGTGAAGTTGCTCCAGCTATACGTGATTTTAACAGAGAACACATTGTCTATACCTGGGGTGGAGGTTTGCGATTTAAGTTAAAGAAAGATCAGACTCTTAATGCACGATTGGATATAGGATTTAGCAAGAACTTTACCGGTGTTTATGTGACAATAGGTGAAGCTATATAAATAAATTATTGAATAAATATATTCTTTACGATAGAATTAATTACTATGAAACGAGCAGTTGAAGTATCAACTATTGAATTAATTGAGATTCTTGACAGATATCTGCAAACTGAAGGTGCAATCAACTATGCCATTAAAATAGTTGGGTATCCGGGTGTAGGAAAATCAGCAATAGTAGAGCAGGTTGCAAAAAAGCACAATTATTATTACATAGATACGCGTTTAGCATTCAAAGAAAATGTAGACTTAGGTGGCTATCCTGTACCCGATAACAATCTTAAAAGAATGATTTATTTTAGGCCGCGATTTATTCCCCCGGAAACTGTCCCGGAAGGATATAATGGAATTTTATGGTTTTTAGATGAGGCAAACAGAGCTCACCCAACTGTCATCCAGACATTATTTCAGATTATAACCGAGCGTATGTGTGGCGAACATGCATTGCCACCAAAGACTGCAATTGTTCTTGCAGGTAATTTAGGTGAATCAGACAATACAGTCATCACCGATTTTGATGATTCAGCTCTTGATGGTAGATTAGCAGTATTTAATCTGGTTCCAAATGCTTCAAACTGGCTGCAGTGGGCAATTGAAGAAGGCATTCATCCTGCAGTTATCCAGTACATTGCAACATACCCTGACAGATTATGGGATAGTTCATCGGTTAATCCTAATCCCCGTGGATGGCATCAGGTTTCAGATACTCTATATAAGGCGTATAATTTCCATACTGAGGAGCAATTCAAAAGCTATCTTATAAATAATGATTATAAGGTGCTTCAAAAAATTATTATATCCTTAATTGGCGATATTGCAGGCACAGATTTTATTTTACAGTATGTATCTCCCCGTGCTATAAGTAGCAATGATATCCTTGCAGGTGATGAAAAAAAATTGCAGGAACTTTTCAATGATACTATCCCCGCAGAGGATATTCTGTGGGCTGTTAACGGTGCCATTCATATGCTATACAATGACAATGTCAAAAGAAATGGCAGTCCCGATGAACAATTGCTGAAAAAGTTGTCCAATTTCTTGAAATTTGTATCCTGTACGCGTGCTGATACACGAGTGTCATTCATGTATTCACTGGTAAGGGACTGCGGGCTATTTACACAAATAGCAGATGCATTGAACTTTATTGATAACCCGGAAGAAAAACAGAGTATTATGCAAAAAGTTCAGGTTTTTCTTGATGTGTAATAGCAATGGCCAATGTATTTATTAACCAAGCACTACTTAAAATCTGGAAACAGAGCAGGTTTACCTCATATTTTTATCATGCCGTTGAATTTGCACAATCACAATCAATACCAACTTTATCACTGATTGCATCACAGAGAATGGTTTTATACTATAATCCTGATTTTTTAAACACTATTTCACAGGATGAATTTATTGGACTTCTTGTTCATGAAATGCTTCATGTCATACTGGAACATGATCACAGGGCAAAGGCAGGTGATATTGTATTGCAGAATATTGCTCAGGATATGGTGGTTAATACATTTATTCACAACCATAGCAAAAGTTTTTTTTCTCATAAAGGGCAATACCAGTGGGATGTGCCTATTCTTACTATCCCTCAGGGCTTACCGTTTATACCCAAAGAATTTCATGATGAAACAGCTATCCAGGATCCGCTATGGGAGGATGTATATCGGTGGCTGTTAAAAAAACAAAATGAATTAACGGTTATACAACATCATGGTGATATCGAAAAACAAAAAGGAATGTTTCATGATGACCGGTATGCGATAGTTCATAATAATAGCCCGGAACATGATAATGAATTTAATTATAAAAAGTATCTTTCTCATTCATCCGTAGATGATGAAAAGCTAATACTGC
>JBBFLA010000080.1:0-11098 GCA_037481795.1 Spirochaetota bacterium | reverse complement strand
GCGTTCATACCGCGCGGTGGTTAGGCATCATGCAGTTGGGTTTGTTGCCAACGCCATGACGGTGTGGAAAGCAGATACTGATAGGCTTTCAGAGTTGTTAAATGAATTTTCAAAAGAGCCATCTATTTCGCATCTGTATGTTCGAGAAGCTTTTCCCAATCCATGGGAATATCCTGTGTTTGCTATGGTGCATGCAAAAAGCCAGGAAGAATTAGCTGCTATCATACAAAAGCTGCATTCAATAGCAAAGGTTGATTACAAAAGCTATCGCTCGTTACAGGAATTTAAGAAGGAACGTGTTAAGTATTTTGAAAGTTGATGATGTGAATGGGATGGTTTTATACCATCCCATTTCAGGAATTTTAAAAGGAACGTGTTACGTATTTTAGAAGCTCATGGTGTGAATGGGGCCGTCTCAAAACAAAACATGGTGCTTACAATGACGAGGGAGTAATGTCATTGCGAGCGTAGCGAAGCAATCTCAATGACGCAGAAGACAAGATTGCTTCGTCACTTCGTTCCTCGCAATGACGCGGGTGTAAAGTCATTGCAAAGATGTTTCTTTTGAGACACCTCCTTTCAGGAATTTAAGAAGGAACGTGTTAAGTATTTTAGAAGTTGTTGGTCAAAGAAGGGCTGTCTCAAAAGAAACCGTGGGGCACGCAATGATGCAAGTGCAATGTCATTGCGAGCGTAGTGCCTGTGCTGAGTGCTTTGACAAGCTCAGTAACCAATTGTCGAAGCGCTTACCCTGAGCTTGTCAAAGGGTGGTCCCTGAGCTTGTCGAAGGGAAGCAATCTCAATGCCGCAGAAGATGAGATTGCCACGCGCCTGCGGCGCTGGCAACTATGGGATTGCTTCGCTCTTCGTTCCTCGCAATGACAGGAAGGCAAAAGTCATTGTAAGGGGGTTTGTTTTGAGACGGCCCCATTCCAAGAATTTAAGAATGAAGTTATATATTTTTTTAATGATTAAAGGTATATTTTTGGGAAGTTTCTTCACCCATCGTCCTTTGTTTTATTGTGAACTACAATTTTTGAAGGATAATGGGGAAATGAAAAGAAATTCAATGAACACAATGACTATTGGTTACAAAAGGGGAATTCAACAATGATTGATATAGGAAAACTTTACTGTAGCGGTTCATCAACCGGTGATGGGTTACGCTATGGTACCGAGGCCACGGTGGATGCGCATGGCAATATGCCCCATAAACGTGTGGAGCTTGCCAGCCAGCGCCGCCCCATTGTGGTGTGGAATGTGACACGCACCTGCAACTTAAACTGCGTTCACTGCTATACTGATTCGCACAACAAAAAATACGATGAGCTCACCACTGATCAGGGACTTGCACTCATTGATGATTTAGCCGCGTTTGGTATTCCTTCCCTGCTTTTTTCAGGTGGTGAACCCTTAATGCGTAAAGATATATTTACACTTATTGAACGCGCATCAGGTAAAAATATAAGACCCGTGCTTTCCACCAATGGGACATTAATTGATAGGGATAAAGCCCGTTCAATCAAAGATGCAGGTATTGTGTATGTCGGCATAAGCTTAGATGGCATGGAAGATGTAAACGACAGATTCCGCGGCATGGATGGTGCTTTTAAAAAAGCTATGAAAGGCTTTGAACACTGCATTGCTGTTGGTCAGCGTGTGGGATTGCGCTTAACTCTCACCCAACGTAATTTTGAGGACCTTCACCGTATCTTTGATTTTATTGAAAAAGAGGGAATTAACCGCGCATGTTTTTATCATTTGGTGTATTCTGGTCGTGGTGGTAATCTTTTTGCCGATGATCTTACATACTCACAGCAACGACAGGCACTTGACATCATCATTGAGCGTACGGATGATTTCTTCAGGCGCGGGCTTGACATCAACATCCTTACTGTAGATAATCATGTAGATGGGGTGTATTTGTACCGTAAGCTGCAACACAAAGACGAACAAAAAGCCAATCAGGTTAAGGATCTATTAACCTGGAATGGCGGTGGTGCCTATTCCACCGGTGTTGGCATTGCAAACATTGATTTTGTTGGCAATGTCCATCCTGACCAGTTTTGGCAGGATTATACCTTTGGGAATGTGCTGGAGCGCAACTTTGCTGATATCTGGATGGATGAAACAGACCCGCTTATGAAAGGCTTGAAACATAAAGCTGAGTACATAAAAGGGCGCTGCAGGGTATGTCAATATAAAGCCATGTGTAACGGTTCTATGCGCGTGCGTGCCTACCGTGTATTTGGCAACCCATGGGCTCCCGATCCTCAGTGCTACCTTACCAACGAAGAGATTGGATTGACTGATGAAACAATAGCCCGGCTTAAATCAAATGGAGAATATTTTGAAATGCCGGCTGAATTGCAAAAGTAGGATGAAATATGCTTTATCCAATAATGTATAAAATAAAGGGAAAGCGCGTTGTGGTCATTGGCGGTGGGCAGGTTGCATTTCGTAAAGTCAAAGATCTGGTGCACTCCGGCGCCAAGGTTGTGGTGATAGCTCCTGAAATTTTCACTGAACTTGAAGAATATGCCTTAGCCAATTCGGCCATTAGCATTGTGAAACGCGAATATCAAAAAGGCGATTGTGCTGGTGCAGCGCTTGTTTTTTCAGCAACAAACAATCCAGAGGTAAATCGCAAAGTGTATGATGAAGCATCGGCGTTAAATATTCCCATAAATGCCGTGGACGATCCTGATAACTCATCGTTTTATGTGCCATCGTTTTTTACTCGTGGCTTACTTCTTGTTGCTGTTTCTACAGGTGGCGCATCTCCTGCTATGGCAGCAAAAGTACGTAGGCTCATTGAGCAAAGTATCCCACAGGATATAGAGATAACACTGGATGCGCTAAATGAAGCACGAACAATACTCAAAGAAAGCTATCACAATCTTACATCCCACCAACGAAGTGAACTATTAAAAGCGATAGTTACCGATGAAAAGCTTCTTGAACATACTGTCAAAGCTTTTAAAAATAATACGCTACATGAATTTTTGAAATCACTACTATATAAATAATGCTTGATTTTCTTTAAGAGTTTTTTCATATTCATCTGCATGGAAGGGTTTACAAAATAAATTGTGTACCGGAGGTGACTATTACCATGAACATCAAACATGAAATAAAAGACAGAGTATTGATTATATCCATTGAGGGAGAATTAATATCCCCACAGGCTTTAGATACTGACAAAAATATCATTTCGCTTATAGAAAAAGAAAATAAAGAGCGTGTCATCCTTGACCTTTCAAAAGTTGATTTTATTGATTCAACTGGATTGGGAATACTGGTTTCAATACGGTTATACTGCAAGAAGAACAAGATACTGTTTGCAACCGTTGGCGTAAATGAAAAGATAAAACGAACTTTCACCGTTACCGAAATGACATCATTTTTAAATATTCACGATTCAATAAATAAACTTCTTTAAAAAATTAATTATAATTATTTTTTTGTTATAGTTTGATAAGCTCTGGAGCATGCATCCACGGCGTATATGTTCTCCATGATTCTATCCATGATGAAGGCATAACAAGTGACAGTGCTGATATGTCAGCAATATAATCAAACAATGTGCTTTTTTCTATAATAACGTTTTTTGATAACACCGGGAATGACTTATAGAACTCATCCCGTATCATCGGTAGCAGAATATCGCTGTCATTCATGACGCTACCACCTAAAACAATGTATTCCGTATCAAATAATGCATTGAGAGAAGCCAGTCCCCTCGCAAAATTCTTTGCAGCTCGGTGTATTATTTGCATAGCTCTTTCATCGCCAGCACGATAGTTGTCAAAGACTTCCTTTGCAGAATTGACTCCATAATCACGGGCAATTGCTGTTCCAGATGCTATCGCCTCTAAATCCCCGTAATTACCACAACCACATTGTGGGCCATCCTCTGCAATAAATATATGACCAAAGTGTGGTGCATTACCATTTTTACCACGAATGAGCTTTCCGTCAACATAGGCACCGGCACCAATACCTGTACTCCAGGTAACATACACAAGATTATCATGAAACTTTCCAGCGCCAAAAAGTTTTTCGGCAACTACCGCTGCCACACAGTCATTCTCTACTATAACCTCAGGATATAATCGGTTGAAAAATTCTTCAAGTGGTATGGACTGCCATGAATTTGGCAAACGGTTACTCCCTGTCAATCCTCCGCAAAGATTTGGGGCAACTATCTCTTTATACATTCCTTTTCTTTCAAAAGGGCTGCAGGTGCTTATCCCCACTGCTTTAATGTCTTCATAATGAATGCCAGCATATTCAGCTGTTTTTTGTATCAACATATATGCCTGTTTTGGAATTACAAGGTTATCCCCCTGCAATTGTGTGTGCTGATAAACCCGTGCTTTTATACCTGTGGCATTGGCAATAGTTGCAATAATTTTAGTTCCACCAATATCAACACCTGCTATATATTCAGCTATCATAGGGCCCTTTATTTACTTTTTGCCTTTTACAGATGTGGTTGTGGCAAATATTCCACCTCGTGGTGCCCACTGAATTTCAACTGTGAGCCACTTTGGCTTGATGGCATTATACAGGTCCTGCGCAATGACGTCAGTAACGTATTCCTGCCATATTGATTTATTTCGCCATGCACTTAGATAATCACGGACTGATTTGCTTTCTAAAAGAAGATTTTTTGGCTCATACATAAGTATTAATGTACCCTGATCATGTCTGCCAGACACCGGGCACAAACTCTGAAACTCAGGATATTCCCACTGAACCACTGGACAATGGCCGCGTGCTGGTATTGTATCAAAGACATACCCTTCAACTTTTTCAATTATTGCATCTTTGGCTTTTGAATAATCTGTCATAGCACCTACTTTACATGATAGTTATTGTTGATAGTTATTGTATTGTAATATATCCCTTATAAAAAATTACAACAAAAAATCCTATGAAGTAGCATATGATTTGTGTAACACACAATGTTATTTAATATATTTTTTATATTTATTTTACTAAAATTTATTGACATATCCGATTTTGCCCTTTTGTGTGCTTTTTTAATATTCTGCTTTACTTTAATTGGTATTGAATGCTGATAGCACCTGCAGAATATGAAGATCAACGTATATTGAGGGCATTATTATGAAATGGAACAATTTGTTAAAGCCACTCACTCTAATGTTCACCATTATGGTATTATTTCCAATGGTGCTCTATGCACAGGAAACAACTGAAAATACTTCACCTGTTCAAAATGAAAGCAACTGGCCTACAATCCCAACACTGGCAATGTTTGTGGCAGTACCTACAATTACAATATTATATGGAATGGAAACATGGGACTGGGGTGAACAAAGCAATTGGCGATGGGCTCATGAAGGCTTTTTTGGGCAAAATACTGATTCTGGTGGTGCTGATAAAATTGGACATGGCTGGGCTCATTACTTAGCTTTTAGAATCTTTCATAACTACTATGATTGGTCAGAGAATGGCAGAAATACAAAATGGATTTATTCCATTGGAACAGCTACATTTTTAGGTGTTGGTATTGAAGTAGGTGATGCATTTACCGGCAAATACGGTTTTTCTTATGAAGATGTTGTTGCTGATATGCTTGGTATTGGATTGGGGATACTACTGGAATACTCCCCAACACTGGACTCGCTTTTTGGTTTTAGCTGGCAATACTGGCCCACTGAAAGCTATTTTGACCGTTGGGGTAAAAATCCATTGCATATGAGCAGTGATTACAGTGGAGCTAAATATGTTTTCAATTTCAGGTTAGCAGGTCTGCAAAACTTAGGAATAAAAATACCAAACTTCATGCGCTATATACAGTTAGATATTGGCTATTTTACACGTAACTATGTACGATGGGATGAAACAACTGCAGAACCTTATAGAAGCATGTATTATGGCATCTCTTTAAATTTTATGGAAGTAGTAAAAGATTTCTTTGAAAATCCTGATTCTAAGGCAAGCCGCATTCTACAACAACCATTTAAATACTACCATATACCAGCAGGATATTTTGTAGACGATAAAATATAATTTTCTTAAAATTATAGTGAATGAATAAAACCGCTTTGTTTTTTAAAATAGATACGATAACAGAGCGGTTTTTATTTTTTATAGTAAAAATACCATCATTTCAGCAAAAATTGCTGTTATAATCTTTTACGATAATTGCCTAGTCTAAATTAGGCGAATATTGCTTATAAATGTTTCCGCAATACTTCTGGTGGTGGTCCCCAGTAGAATTTTAGGCAATGTATGCCATTTTCACGGTGAAAATCAAAGGTATATGACCTATTTTCATAATAACTGGGTAAATTATCAGGATAGTTATCGGTATTTATTTCTTTTAATCGCTTCTTGAAATACAAAAAAAATTCTTCCAGCACATTATCCACACAAAATGCAATGATATTGGCAAGCGACATCTTCCATAACTTCTTCACATCTAAGAAAAACTCATACTCTGACTGATACAACACTAAATGTACCCGTTTCCAGGGATTGCCTGTACTGCGTTTGCGGTAAGCTATTCGTTTAAATGCTACATACGTCTTTTTTTCTTTCTTTGCTGCATACATAACCATGTACACAATAAGTGTTCTCAATGGCACATCTAACGTGTGTGCATATTCACCAAGGATAGCTAAATGGGGAAGCGAAATACAGGTTGTGGTTTCAAAATCCATAATTTCCTCCCAAACTGTGTAATTGTAGTATTATCTTTTATGTCAATACTACATTACCGATAACTATCGTGCAAGATTTTTTCATTTTTATTTATTTTTAATTTATTGCTATAAGCATCTAAATATTTTATTAATCTAACATACTAAAATATCCCCAAGTTAAAGTAAATATTCAATAAACCAAACCTTAACAATAAAATATTATCATTTTTAATGTAATTGCGACTCCATCAACGTAACTTTTATTAGTTACAGCTTATGTTATCTTTTCCCACTATTTGAAACAGATCAAAATTTGGATAAAGAATGCAACTTTTTAGTTTTAATTTATAACATCGCACTCATTTTTTATTTTCTTCTCAATATCATGGTTGACATATAGTTTTACATTATTCTATTATTACTCATATACAATTTTATTGTAATAATACAATTAATCGATTTTGTTTTAACGCCAATCTGTAACATCAAAAAAATTAAAGTTTTAAGGAGATACTATATGCAGGAAATCATTGGAACAAGTAACAAGGTCATTGAAGTTGATTTAACCACACAATCCTACCGTGAGATTCCCATCTCTGAAAAAGACCTGGAACTCTATTTAGGCGGCAAGGGATTGGGCTTAAAACTTTTTTATGACAGAGTGCCAGCAGGCATTGATCCTTTCTCCGAGGAAAATGAATTCATCGTCATGACGGGAGTGTATCTTGGCACTGGCGCCCCTTGTGCAGGTCGCTTTGCAGCAGTTACCAAATCACCATTAACAGGGCTTATGGGAACCGGTTCCTGTGGCGGTCCATTTGGTATGGCATTGAAAACCTCCGGTTGGGATGGACTCATTGTAAAGGGCAAAGCTAAATCACCGGTGTATCTGGTTATCAACTCTAAGGGGGTTGAGTTTAAAGATGCAAAAAAACTCTGGGGTAAAGACACTCAAACTGTTCAAAAAGCCCTTGAAAAGGAAGGTAGCGGTACACTGGTTATTGGACAGGCAGGCGAAAACAAAGTACTGTATGCCAATATCTGTTCCGGCCATCGATTTTTAGGGCGCTGTGGCATGGGTGCAGTACTGGGTTCAAAAAATGTAAAAGCGATAGTTGCTAAGGGAAATGAATTTAAGATTGTACCCAAAAATCCCAAAAAGTTTGATAAAGCCCGTAAAAAAACACTTAAATTTATCAACCGTAATCCCATTACATCCGTATCCTACCGGCAGTTTGGAACTAATGCAAATGTGAATCTCAACAATGCAGGAGGGTTATTACCGGTTCGCAATTTCACGGGTGGTTCACACGGCGAAGCACACAAAATTTCTGGCGAAGAAATGGCTGAACGCTTTGATACCAAATTCTCTACATGTAAGCCCTGTGCCATTCTCTGCGGTCACAAAGGAAATATAAATGGCCAAATGCGTCAGGTTCCTGAATATGAAACTATTGGTACTTTTGGCTCCAATTTAGAGATATTTGATCCAGTCGCAGTCAGCGAATTTAACGAACTGTGCACAAAATATGGCCTTGATACAATATCCACTGCGGTAACAATTGCTTGGGCAATGGAAGCCACCGAAAAAGGATTAATTAAAACCGACCTAAAATTTGGATCAACCGATAATGTAGCAAAAACTATCGCTGACATTGCTTATAGAAGAGGGTTTGGTAATGATTTAGCCAATGGTACCAGGAAACTATCGCAAAAATATGGTGGTGCTGATTTTGCAATTCAAGTTAAAGGCCTTGAAATGGCAGCCTACGATCCCCGTGGTGCTTGGGGGCAGGCATTAAGTTATGCCGTTGCAAACCGTGGTGCATGCCATCTTTCCACTGCAAGCTTTGCAGTTGAAGTGTATCTGAATATGCATGATCCTTTTTCACTCAAAGGTAAAGGTTCCATGATTGCATTTTTGGAAGATGTCACCTGTGCAATTAATTCAATGCATATATGTCAGTTTACTGCATTTGCAGTTGAACTTGAGCCATTTGTAGTAAAATACACCCCAACATTTCTCTTAAATCCAATGGTAACCTATCTCAACCCAATTGCTACAAAATTCATGGATGTAAGCCTATGGCCCGAAATGTGGTCAGGAATTACTGGCAAGCGCATGGGGATGTTCAAGTGGATTAAAGCAGGAAGAAGGATACATGTACTTGAACGCTACATGAATACCCGTGAAGGTGTGTCACGCAAAGATGATACTCTCCCACAACGATTTTTAACCGAAGGCAGGCACTGTGATCCACAGCAGCGTACAGTACCATTGGAAGAACTGGTAGATAGTTACTATAAAGCACGTGGATTTGATGAAAATGGCATTCCTAAAGACAGCACATTAAAGCGATTAAAAATTGAAAAAAAATAATGAGGTGGCACCATGATTCCATACAACTTTACATTTTTAAGTCATCCTAAAATTTGTTCTGGGCTTAAAGCGCTGGAACATATCCCATTTGAATTAGAATCACTGAATGCCCGCAAGCCCCTTGTAATTACATCATCTCGATGGGCAAAAAAAGGGTTAGCCAGAACATTAACAAAAGCTTTATACGATAGCAACATAACAATAGGCGCTCTTTTTACCAATGCTCCTAACTACCCCAGTGTAACAATAATCAATGAGCTATCCAAGCTTTACAGAGATAGGGGTTGTGATTCAATCATTGCACTTGGTTCAGGCGGGATAGCACATATTGCAAAAGCAGTCAATATGGTTGTTTCACTGAAAACTGATATTTTAAAATGTACTGATCTTACCATTTCATCGCCACTTAAACCTTTGATTTGCATACCCACTGCAGATTGCGAAGGTGGGGAAATGGCTGCTATTGCATATTACGAGTGTTTTGAAAAACAATCCGATTTTCTGTATCCTGACGTTATTGTTATTGATTCACGCATAACGCGCCATGCAACTTCACATGAGGTGGCAAACTGTGCGCTCACTTCACTGGCACATGCAATTGAAGCATGTGGCATAGCTGCACCTAATCCTATCAATGATGCATATGCACATACTGCACTTCAATTTATTTATCAATACCTTCCAAAGACAATTAAAAGGCCATGTAACAAGGACGGAAGTGTTGCCATAGTTAATGCTGCAGCCTGTGCGGATACAGCATTTTCAAATGCACCACACGGAATAGTACATACATTAGCGCAGGCGATAGTTCTTGATACCAATCTTCAGCCTGGTATAGTGATGGGAATTCTGCTTAGATATAGCTTGGCAGCAAAATTGCATGCAAAAGGTGGCATACGCCCTGAATTACTACTTGCTCTTGCTGGCATTGATACATATGCCAAGACTCCTGAAAAGGACCGTCAGAAAACCGCCTATGACTATCTCATCAAGTGTATTGATGCAACATGCAACTATGCACCTTCAACATTGAAAGGGTTGAATATTCCCCATTACAAACTGAAAGAATATGCCCGTTTAGCTGCTGCAAAGAATAAACAGCACAAAGAAACTGAATATATGGCACTTCTAGAAAAATCCTTTGAAGGTAAATAAATTTTTAAAAAGGAGTTACATCATGAACGCATTACAATATCCTGAAATTAAGCCAAAGAAGAAATTCATTAAACGAATATATATTGCTGTTATGCTGTGGGTGGTTGGCCGGGCCATTCAGGCTGCAGCAAAGGTTGACAGTGAAGTAAAAGAAGAATTTGCAAAACTAAAAGATAATTTTTTATTGAAGATGTGGATATGGCCAAATGGACCTGCAATGTATGTTGGCAAAACTAAAGATGGCAAGGTAAAGTACTTAGGATGGAAGGATAAAGGCTACAAACCCACCTTAACCATGACCATAAAAAGTGTTGAGGCTGCAATGCTTCTTTTTACATTCCAGGAAGGAACTGCAATCTCAACTGCTCGCAATAGGCTGGTTGTAGATGGGGATTTGCCTGACGCGTGCGCATTGGTGAGGATATTAAATATAGTAGAAGTTTATTTACTCCCAAAAATTATTGCAAAGTTAGCCGTTAAACGATATCCCAAATGGTCACAGATGAATCCCTTCAGAAAACATTTTGGCAGAATACTTATCTATGTTCGTGCATTTACATTCTAAATAAATGAAACGAGGTGCAATCATGCAATTACCAGCATATTATGAATTTTGTAACAGTGTTAAAACAATAGTTGGCCATAAGGCCCTTGAGCAGATACCCCAGAGCTTGAAAGCAATCAATGCACAAAGGCCAATGATCATTACTGATAAAGGCGTTGAGCAGGCCGGGCTTATTAAAATTGTCCAGGCAGCAATGCAAAAATCAAAGCTCAAGGCTGCTGCACTCTTTGATAATGTACCAGCAGATTCAGATGTAAAAGTAGTCAATGAGGTGGCAAAAATTTACAGGGCAAAAAAATGTGATTCAATTATTGCCGTAGG
>JBBFLA010000079.1:0-11480 GCA_037481795.1 Spirochaetota bacterium | reverse complement strand
TGTCTCTTATATTATGTCTCTTTATTTTTTACTGAAATTGCAACCTTTTTTTAGTATTTATTCAGAGGTCTCAATTACTATTGCACCAGGTTTTGTTGTAATACTAACCTATAATTTTACTTCTAATGAAAATGAATGGATATTTGATATTTTAATGCTAACTCAATTAACAAATTATAGCAGTGATGGTTATACATTAAATGGTACGTTTAGTGAACAATATACTATTACGATGCTATTGAGTGACGGAGAACCTACATCAATATCTGAACAAATGATTTTAGATGGTACTGTTGATTTCACTGGTAAAGAAACCGGTTCATTTGCATTTGATAATTTTACAATAGAGTTTGATTTTGATCCAAATACTGGAAGGATATTTAATATCGCCACAAGTGGTACAGTAAGTTTTGATAATGTTGATGTAAATGAGGAATTTGCTAATGCTTTGAAAGAAGGGTTGAATGAAGTTTAATTTGTTGTAAATAAATAACAGCTAAAAGAGCAGGTTAATCTGCTCTTTTAGCGTTTTCTTCCCATTTTTTGATATCTATAATCTTGCAAAAGCTATTAATCAAAGTTCAAATTTCAGCGATGTAGTGATAAATTGTGCATCAAATGCTATGACAGCAGTTGATGCAATGGTGCTTTATTCTTTTGCAAATAGTGATTTTACAACCTTTGAAGCAGGTAAGAGTGGAGTTCATATATTCTTCCCGGATGGAGATGCTAACTATTATGGTGAAATACACTGGTTATTTCAATGGTGGTATAATGCACTGGATTTAAGTCAGTATGAAGCATATGGTGTTTATGGCAATCTGGCGTGGTGCAAGGATGATGCTACTGCTGTTAATAATACTGTTGAAAATTGGTTTGAGCTTTTAGATAGTTGGTTTGATATTTCAAATGAGGATGATGAAAATAATCTTAATATATATCAATATTAAATACCATGTAGATGGATTCTTGAGGGTAAAACCTTAAAAATCCATCTACACTTTAATAATCTATAAAAATATTGAAATAACAATGAATGAAAGAGGGTTTATGAATAGATTATTGTATTTTGCAATGATGTTTTTAAGTGTATATTTATTAATTACAGACAGTTCGGCAATGGGTAAGACTAAAAAGCCAAATGTAGAACATTGGATAGAATATTCAAATAAAGGAACAAGATCAGAGGCACGCAGCGGCTATCTCAGGGTGGATGGGTATTTAGTGCCTGATAATTTTATGACAGTTATTGTTGGTGATAAAGCATACAAATTTTATATGCGCAAATATTTGTGGGGCAATGATGGCTATTTTCCGGATAAAGATTCTGATATAACGGCGCTTTGCCCTGAAATAGCAAAAGCATTAACAGAAGAGGAAATTTCACAAGGATGGGCAATTGTAAAAGGTAGACCTTTCAACACTCCAATTAACTGGATTTATGTTATATGGAAGGATGGAACTGCAGTTGTTTCTCCTGAAAAGTTAATTGAATTTATAGAAAGGAATCACATTCCTCCTTTACCAAGGAACCTTATGATTGAAGGACTTAAGAAATAATATGCGTGTAATGAAAATAAAATTTAAACGACACAAGGTTTTTAAATTTAATAGCAGGTTGTAAAGTAACCGTAATCATCTTGACGGACTTTTTAAGTATTTAAGCAGCTATAACAGATAGCTGAGCTTTTTAAAAACTGAATTTTCACTTGGTAATTCCTTAAGATATAAGTTACTATCATCCCAATTGATGCGTCTGACTACGTTTTGAAGATTTCTCGCGGATTGCTTTGGCTTGATTCTCTTACATTCTTTTGTACATGTACCGAAAATGGCAATGTTGGTTGTAAAGGCATAGGAAAATATACAAATGCCAGTGTGTAGCTACAGCTTTAAAAGAATAATTCTAATAGTACCCTAACCATAAGAGCTGTTTGGAATAACACTGCAATCATTATTGTGATGTATAAACGAATGTACACCAATAACGTTTGACAAATGTTAGTGCCTTTTATACTATTTATCTCATGAAATTTTTATCTGCAATCATCTTTTTAACAGTAACTATCGCCCTTAATTTTTTGGGTAGTGCTTTTGCTGAGCAATTGTATACTACCACACCTTTGCAAATTCGTGTTGTTACCGCCATCTATGAGCCATTTGTAATGTATAAGGACGGAAAACTCATTGGCTTTGACGTTGACCTCTTGAATGAAATATGCAAACACAATAATATTAGTTACACAATAACTGTAACTTCATTCCAGGATATGCTTCAACAGGTTAAGGAAGGGAAAGCGGATATGGCTATTGGCTGTATATATGTTGCTGAGGAACGGGAACACTGGTTTCATTTTTCAGATAGCTATCTGGAAGGTGGTCTGGTGCTGGTGCTTCCTGCAGGAAGTAGTGTCCGCACAATTTATGATCTAGCAAATATGACCGTGGGTGTTAAAAAAGATGCTTCGGGTGATAAGTATGCCATGAAGCTGGTGGAGCAGGGTTATGATATTAACATAGTGCGCTTTCAGGATACTGTTGAGTCATTTAATGCGCTTGTGAATGGCAGGCTGGATGCTGTTTTAAATGATTATCTTAATTCAGTGTATTTGCTTAATAAATATTTTTCGGGCAGTATTAAAATTGTAAAAGGGAACTGGGGGGATATAGTATATGACCGCAAAAAAATTGCATTTCCTGTTTCACTCCACAATAAAGAATTATTAAAAATTATCAATAATAGTATCTATGAACTAAAGTCTCAGAATTTTATTGATATGCTTTACTGGAAATGGTTTGCCGTTATGCCCCCACCTGATATTTCAAAACGTGTAATGGTGTATTCTGGAATAGTTGTTATTACAGTACTTATTTCATTTCTTGTGTTTCAACTATATGAACGAAGAAAAAGAATACACAAACTTCAATTACTTGAAACACATTTCAGAAATCTAATTAATGATTTAAATGTTGCAGTATATATACTGCAAAAAAACGCAATTGTCCTTACAAATTATGAAGGAGCACGAATTGCTGGTACCTCAGTAGAATCAATAATGGGTAAAACATTGGATGATTATTTTGATGAGTATTCTGTTGCTGGGGAAAGCGTAGAAAAGTATTTATCGTTTGATGAGATGAAGATATTGTTATCCAGCCAGCATATTCACAAAGCAGTGTGGAAAAGAAAGGATGGTGTTAACCTGACTGTGGTATTCAGGATAAGGCCTATTATATGGATGGGACAGGGGGCAGTTGAGTGTGTGGTAAGCGATACCACGGAGCTTGCTCATTTGCTTGTAAAACAGGAACAGTTAAAAGGGCAGCTATTACAATCCCAGAAATTAGAAATTATTGGGCAGATTGCCGGTGGGATAGCACATGATTTTAATAATATTCTTACTGTGATATTGGGATATGCCAATCTTGTCCAAAAATCCATTGATGATAATAATAAACCTGCTATTGAAAAAATTATTCAGGCTGGTAATCATGCAAAAGATCTTGTCACAAAACTTCTAACATTTTCACGTAAAAAAGCATTCCATGCCAGTGATATACATCTGCACACTGTCATCCCTAATGCAGTTTCATTGCTGCATACCACATTATCAAAGAATTGTGATGTTGTCCAGTTGTTACATGCATTTAATGATACTATATCCGGTGATGCCACTGAAATGCAACAGGTAATTATGAATCTTATGATTAATGCTACTGAAGCCATGCCTCAAGGTGGCACCATTACTATCCAGACTGAAAATACCACAGTGGTAAATGAAAAAGCAGGTTTGGTAGAAACTATTCCTGCTGGTGATTATGTATTACTGAGGATAAGCGATACTGGAACAGGAATTGATCCTGAACACCTTGAACATATTTTTGAGCCGCTGTATACTACAAAAGAAAAGGGAAGTGGGTTTGGGCTGGCTATAGTCTATGCTATTGTTAAGCGGCATAAAGGTTATATCGATGTAATTTCAACACCAGGTTCTGGTACAAGCTTTTATATTTATCTGCCTGTAAAGCAATTGCAAGAACTTACTGAAGACAAAAACAATCATGCATTGCAGGCTTCCAGTGGCACTATAATTATTATTGACGATGATGATAATATTTGCCTATTATATCAGGAAGCATTGAAATTAGGTGGCTTGCAAGCAATACCATTTACCAATCCCAACGAAGCGTTTGCGTATATTGAATCTTATGCTGATATAGTAAAACTAGTTATAAGCGATGTGAAAATGCCAAAAGTAACTGGAGAAGATGTTCTGAATTACATAAAAAGTAATTATCCTGATATACCAGTTGTAATGATGAGCGGCTATTATGATGATGCAATGAAAGAACAATTACTGCATAAGGGTGCCTGCCAGGTTTGGCAAAAGATGTATGATATTCATGAAATAGTCAATAAAACAAAGGGTGTGTTAAATAATTATGCCAGAAAAAACGTTATTCGTAGTTGATGGTCATGCATTATGCTACAGGGCATATTTTGCATTACAACGCAATCCTTTAATTAATAGCAAAGGACAGAATGTTTCTGCAATCTATGGATTTTTCAGGATGCTACTTCGTTTATTGCAAACGCAGAAGCCTGATTACACAATTATTGCGTTTGACCCGCCAAAAAAATCTTTTCGCTTTTCTATTTATCCCGAGTATAAAGCACAGCGTGCAAAGATGCCCGATGACTTGCGCAGCCAGATTGAAGAAATCAAAGCAATATTGCAGGAAATGGGATTTGCCGTTGTTATTATGGATGATTATGAAGCTGATGATGTGCTTGGTTCTATTGCTAGTCAGTATTCGGATAAATACAAAGTGGTACTTGTTACCGGTGATAAGGACGCTTACCAGCTTTTGAGCGATAGGAATGTTTCAATCTATGCCGGCAAAAAAGGCATCACTGAATTTGAAAAAATTGATGCCGATGCTGTTGTTGAAAAATTAGGCGTGAAGCCTGAGCAAATCATTGATTATATGGCACTCACCGGTGATGCTGTTGATAATATCCCGGGTGTAAAAGGTATTGGCGAAAAAACTGCATCAAAACTTTTGCAGCAGTATGGAACGTTAGATAATATTTATAAGCATTTGCATGAGCTTACCGGAAAAATCAAAGAACAGATTGAATCACAGAAAGACTCAGCATATCTTTCACGTCAGCTTGTGACAATAAAAACTGATATACCATTACCACTTTCCATTGAAAAGGCTTTGACCCCTGATTTGCATAACGAAAAAGTGCGACAGCTTTTCAAAAATTTAGAAATGGATTCCATTGCACGTGAATTGGGCAATACAGAAAAATCAATCTCAGTTAAGGAAATAGCAGGATATTCCACAATAACTGATATTGATTCGTTGAACAATGTCATTGAAGCAATAAAAAAAGCAGGACTTGTGTCATTTGATACCGAAACTACATCATCACGGCCCATGGAAGCAGAACTTGTGGGCGTGTCATTTTCTATTGCACCTGAGTCCGGGTGGTTTATTCCAGTGGGCAATAGTTCCCTCTGGGGCTACAATGCAGTGCCAAAAGATCAAATGCTTTCAAAAATTAAAACTGTGCTTGAAGATGAAACAATAAAGAAGATTGGTCAGAATATAAAGTATGACATGCTGATTATGCTCAATTGTGGTATTACGCTAAAAGGTATTTATTTTGATACCATGGTTGCCTCATATTTGCTCAATCCCGGTTTGCGGCGACATAATTTAGATGATTTAGCATCAGAATATCTCAATTATACAAAAATTACATATGATGAACTGGTAAAAGATGGCAAAAAGGTACAGCATATCACGCAGGTTCCATTACAGAAGCTATCACACTACGCTATTGAAGATGCTGATATTGCTTTGCGCTTATACCATATGCTGTATAAAAAGTTAGAAGAGGAAAACCTGCTTGAATTATTTTTGAATGTTGAAATGCCGCTTGTTACCGTGCTTGCGTACATGGAATATTATGGTGTAAAGATTGACCTTGCACACTTTGAAACATTATCTAAGGAACTATCGCACAAAATTAAACAAACAGAAGAAAGAATTTACTCACTGGCAGGGGTTTCCTTTAATATCAACTCAACACGGGAACTATCACACATATTATTTGAAAAGATTGGGCTAAAACCCGTAAAGAAAACTAAAACTGGTTTTTCTACCGATATTCAGGTGCTGGAAGCTTTGAGGGGACAGCACGAAATTATTGATTATCTGGTTGAGTACCGAACGCTTAGCAAACTGCAGACAACATATGTTGATACACTTCCTGCACTGGTTAATCCAAAAACCGGTAGGATTCACACGTCATTTAATCAGACAGTGACGGCAACAGGGAGGCTTTCATCATCTGATCCCAATTTACAAAATATTCCTGTGCGGGATGAATTTGGCAAAAATATACGGGCAGGTTTTGTGGTTGAAAAAGGTTGCCGTATGTTATCAGCTGATTACTCACAAATTGAGTTGCGCTTAGCTGCACACCTGTCAGGTGATCCTACCATGATTGAAGCGTTTCATAAGGGAATAGATATTCATGCTCAGACAGCCTCAGCAGTGTTTAATGTACCACTGGGAAACGTTACGGATGCAATGCGAAGGCAGGCAAAGATCATAAATTTTGCCACCATCTATGGTGTTTCGCCATATGGGCTTTCACAGCAGGCCGATATTTCATTTGATGACGCAACACGATTTATTGAAAAATATTTCAGTGCATATCCAAAGATTAAAGAGTACATTGACAGTACTATTGATTTTGCCCGAAAACATGGGTATGTGCAAACATTATTGGGTAGAAAGCGCTATATCCCCGAAATTACATCAAGCAATCAGTTCAGGCGCGAAGGTGCAGAACGAATTGCCATCAACACACCCATTCAAGGGACATCGGCTGATATGATTAAGATAGCTATGATTGCCATTCATAAATCATTTGTTGATAAAAAGTTGAAAAGCAGGATGATTCTTCAGGTACATGATGAACTGGTGTTTGAGGTTCCTGAAGATGAAAAGGATATTGTTGAAGGCATTGTAGTGGGTGCAATGAAAAGTGCAATCACACTTAATGTGCCGGTTGTTGTGGATGTAGGTTGGGGGAAAAACTGGGCGCAGGCTCATTAATAAAAGACTTACTGTACACATTTATGTGAGTGAAATATTTACCAGGGAAAAATTGTTGCTTGCTTATCAGAGTAAAGACTTAATACTATGAACGATCGCCTCTAATTTTTTTAAATGTGCTGCAACATAACTGCCAATATAGCCTGATATTATACATCCCATAACAAGATACAGTGGCACCAGGATTTTATTGCCAAAGTGCTGGCTTAGCCATAGCAGTGTTTCACTGTAGGATATACTCCCAATACTCAATAAAATAATGAGGCCGGCAGCAATCCAGTTAAAATTGGATACCTTTTGATAGTAGGCTTGGTGCAACGTTATCTGCTGCATGATTTGTTTTTCCAGCGATATAGTATACGGTGGATTTTTTAGGATTGTAAATGTAGTGCGCAAGTCTTCAATTTCTTTTTTGCATTGTTTACACGTAAAAAGATGGATCATTAATAACAATGGCATGGAATGATTGTTATCAAGTCTTAAGTACTTTTCAATGGCTTTATTACATTTCATGGTATTCCTCCGCTATGGTGCCTTTTAATGCATGTCGTAGTTGCTGCTTTGCCCTGAAGACATACGACTTGATGGTATTAACAGGATAGCCGGTTATATTGGAAATTTCTTTAAATGGCAATCCAACGTAAAAATAAAGGTCAATGCATATCCTGTATTCTTGAGGTAGAGTGTTAATAGCTTTTTCAAGAATTGCTTGCAGTTCATTATGCATTGCCTGTGTTTCCGGGTTGGGGCAATTATCAATACTGTCATTATATTCGTCAGAATTATTGTTTTTAAATGTGTTACGCTTGTTAACAGCATGATTGTATCCAACTTTCATAAGCCAGCTTTTAAATGATGCAAGCCCTTTGAATGAAGCCAAATTGTTGTACACTTTTACAAAAACCTCCTGAGTAAAATCTGCTGCATCATCGTAATTTTTAAAAAAACGCATTCCTAGTGTAAATATATGATTCTGGTACCGTTCAACAATAATTGAAAATAACTCTTGCTTGCCTTTAAGAATCTGTTGTACAATGTACTCATCATGTTGTGTTGTCATTTTGCAGTTGTTTTCATTTTGGTAAAGTAATACAGTATGAAACTGATGCCCAATCCCAATGGAACCAGCCCCCCTATAAGAGCATACGATATACCATCTTTAAGAACAAAGAAAATAGTTAGTGCACCTCCCACTCCAGTAAGCAGAAATCCGCTGAAAAGGCTGAACGCATCAAAATCAAATGATATTTTTTGATACAATCCCTTTTCAATAAGAAGCATCTTCTGTTTATGATTGAAATACAGGAAAAAGAAGATGACAACAGTTCCTGCTATAATCCCAACTATGGGAATAACAGTCACTAATATCTGAACAGCTTCTGAAGGTGTTGACATGATGCAAAAGCCTCCTATGGATTATCAGTATGTACTAATCCAGTATTGTCAGTACTGGATATAAATGTGCCAGCAAATGATGGTGCAAATGTATCAGTATGTTCTTCTTCTTTCAAGGATTTATTATATTCATCCAGCAATATTTCGGTAATTTTAAAAAGATGATATCCTTTGATTGCAAGTGCAATAGCTTCTGAAAACAGTTTTGGACGCAGGCGAAGTGTATTAAGCAAAAATTTAAAATAATGCATAAAATAATGTGAAAAACCCTGTTTTATGAGCGATAGTATAAGCGCCTTAAATTCTTTAAATGTAAATTGCCTATAAACCATACGTTCCTGAGGAATTCTGCTGATGAAAGTAAGACAGCGTTCAAAGTAGTTACGTGGCGAATATATTGTTTGTAAAAGTTGTATGTAGCCATCAATAAGCCTTTTTACCGGCATTTTAGGTATAAAATTAGGTGCCAGTTTGTGTGTATTATTACCGTTAGATTCATATAACAGCCTTCCTTCATTGCGCAACCGGTCGTAAAGGCGAGTTTGTGGCAATGCATCTAAAATTCCTACCATTGCAATGGGAATGCCTGAGGATTGAATAAATTCTGCCTGTAAATCAAAAACATTGTCAGGGTCATCATCAAATCCAACGATAAATCCGCCACTTACTTCCATACCATGCTGTTGTATAATTTTTACATTTTCCAAAAGATCTTCTTTAGTATTCTGTGTTTTACCTGCGCTTTCCAGAGAAGAAATAACCGGTGTTTCAATTCCTAAAAATACCATATCAAAACCAGCTTTATACATCAGTTGCATAAGTTCTTTATCGTGTGCCAGGTTAACACTTGCTTCGGTTTGAAATGAAAACGGATATGAATGGTCAATCTGCCATTCTATTATTGCTTTCAACAGCTCTTTTGCCTTGATTTTATTTCCAATAAAATTATCATCAACAATAAAGATTGATTCCCTGAATCCGGTTGCGTACACAGCATCCAGTTCCGCTAAAAATTGTTGAGGGGATTTTGTTCGGGGAACTCTGCCAAACAAAGATATGATATCGCAAAATTCACAGTTAAAAGGGCAGCCGCGGGAAAATTGCAACGGTACACTGGAATATGGTGTTAAATCAATAATATCAAAGCAAGGTACAGGAGTTTTATCCAGTGATGGCTTTTCGTTGGATGTATAAAGATGATGGGGAATACCATATTGTAAATCGTGCAAAAATTTTGGTAGTGTAACTTCGGCTTCATTGAGCACAAAATGATTAACATTGGATATAGACTGCCATAGTGATGTAGGATAGGGACCGCCAGCAACCACAGGGACATTGTACTGTTTACAAAGAGATATTACCATTTCAAAAGAATCTTTCTGAACAAGCATTGCTGAAATGAAAACCATATCATATTGCGGCAGAATCTCCGGATCAAGTGAATAAATATTTAAATCAATCAAATCAATTTTCCAGTCTTTGGGAAGCATTGCAGCTACTGTTAATAGTCCCAGTGGTGGGAAAACGGCCTTTTTGCCTATGAATTTTAATGAATATTTAAAACTCCAATAGGTAAGTGGGATCTCAGGATATATTAATAACACTTTTTTACTCATAACAACCTCTCTATTTTTTATCTGGATATAGTTTTAGGTGGTTTTTATATAAAGACAGGTATGGAAGGAGAGGGGTTGCAAAAAAATATAAAAGGGTGCAATTATACGTAATTGCACCCTGAAAAAATTAAGCTTCTTTACTATCTATCCATTTCATCATTTTTCTTAGTTCACGGCCAACACGTTCAATCAGGTGTTCACGTTCGCGTTTCTTTATAGCGTTAAACTGTGGACGTCCTGCAAGATTTTCCAGTATCCATTGGCGAGCAAACTGGCCTGACTGTATTTCTTCAAGAACCTTTTTCATTTCTTTACGGGTTTCAGGTGTTACTATGCGTTTGCCAACCATATAATCGCCATATTCAGCAGTGTCGGAAACTGAATAGCGCATATAGTTAATACCGCCCTGATAGAAAAGGTCAACGATAAGCTTAAGTTCATGAAGACATTCAAAATAGGCAATCTCTGGTTGATATCCGGCTTCTACCAGGGTATCAAATCCTGCTTTAACAAGTTCAGAAACACCGCCACACAATACACACTGCTCGCCAAAAAGGTCAGTTTCAGTTTCTTCTTTAAAAGTTGTTTCTATAACACCTGCACGGGTTGCTCCAATACCCTTTGCATATGCAAGAGCTGTTTCCTTTGCTTTACCACTGGCATCATTATGAATAGCAATAAGACATGGTACTCCACCACCTTTTTCATATTCGCTGCGTACTAAGTGGCCAGGTCCTTTAGGTGCAACCATGATGACATCCACATCTGCAGGAGGAACTATCTGCCCAAAATGGATATTGAAACCATGGGAAAATACCAGTGTTTTACCTTTTTTAAGATGAGGCTTAACTTCAGTTTCATATAATTTTGCCTGTACATGGTCTTGAGCCAGAATCTGAATGATATCGCCTTTTTCTGCAGCTTCTTTTGCACTGACGGGTTTAAAATTATGAGAAATAGCTAATTCATAATTGGGTGTGCCTGGAAGTTCAGCAACAATTACTTTACAGCCACTATCGCGCAAATTTTGTGCCTGTGCGTGACCCTGACTTCCATATCCTATGACGGCAATAGTTTTGCCTGAAATTACCGATAAATCGGCATCATTATCGTAATACATTTTTGCCATAACATTACCTCATTTAAGATTTTTATTTTAAGAGTATACAGTACTCTTTTATGCAGTGGATATTATTGCATAGTGTAGTTTAGTGTTTATAATATGCAATAAAAAATTAATTTTTTTATTTTCGTAACTATTCAGCAAAAAATTTTCAAGAAATAAAAAAAAGTACTATTAATTTTTATAGTATATAGTACATTATGTCG
>JBBFLA010000078.1:0-11598 GCA_037481795.1 Spirochaetota bacterium | reverse complement strand
GTAGCTCCACCTAAATCACCAACAATATCACCAAATAAATTATAAAATTGCTTCCATGCATCAAAAATGCGAATTTTATTGTAAATATCACTATATGAGGTTACCAGTGAGTTAATATTAATAATATAATTATATTCACCATTCAGGAAAACATAAAAAGCACCTACTTTGCCCGCCTTAAACCTTCCCTTAATAACAGCAACATCTTGCAAAATCCCTGCAGCCATCTGGCGGGCTTTTTCCAGATTCCCATTTGTATATTTTAAAGCTTTGTTTATAAGCTGGGTCTGATCACTGAATGAATCATATTGAGTAGTATCTGGCATTTATACTTCAACCTCTTCGTCAGCTAAACTTTTTTCAATTATTTCATATTTTTTTTGGGGAGTTAATCCAATAATACGTTTAATGCACTGAGTAACCTGCTCTTTATAGTGAGAAGGAACCTCCAGTATGAAATAACCATTTTCCAAATTATTGATAATATGTACTTTATTCTCTGGAATTTTTAACCCTAATAGTGGGCCATAAAATTTTATAATATATTCTGGCGATATGTATTTTACAAACAACCTGGAAACACCCATCTTTATTCTTCTAACTGGCTTATACTCCTGATATTTGGTTTTTATCAATTCATCAAATGAGGAAGGGTTTTTGGCAATAATAACAGCTATGGTACCTTCCTGAGATTCAAGAACCAGGATATAGCTATAAAGATTCTTATATGAAGCTAAAAGCCCAAATAATGAATCATCTTCACTTTCTTTCTTTTTAATAATCTGTTTCATGATGGTATAGAAGCTACCTGATTATGTTAATTCCACACAATTACAATTTATTCAATTATACAGGAAGTTATTTATTTATCAAGTATTTTACTAAATAGTTTGGAATACATTATCATTATCTATCTTTCTTACAGCACGCATTTCATACAAACGCATCAGGCACTTCTGTGCTTCGATTTCTGATACATGCAACAATGAACCAATATCGACGCATGTTGCCTGTTTGTTTATTACACAGTATTCAATAATATCCTTCTCAATTTCAGATATAGAACCCAACGCATGGCATCCATTTTTACATAATCTATCGGTCATAACAATATACCGCTTTTGATCATGAGTCATTCCAATAACCTGATCAACAATATATTCCACATTATCTGTTATATTGACTAACTTGATATAAAAAGGGGAAGTGTTTGTTTGCGATAGTTCCAGTAGAGGTACAATGCATTCATCAACAAACGAAGCATCAACTGAGCGTATACCATCAAAATCAATGATTACAACTTCATGTTCAGTCAAATGTTTTAACTTTTCTTGAATTTTCTGAAATAACAATTTACCAACATACCGTGTAAATAAGTCAGTGCTTTTGCGAGTTACTGCAACAGATGTTGCTAATTTCCTAATTTCAATTACCATCATTTCATCCAATTAGTGTGATTGAAAACTGTGTACCAGGAAACGATGGACAATCATCTTTTAGAAATATGTAACTCCCTTTTGCCTGGCGACGATGATGCAATACACTGATATAGGCATTCTCTGAACGCAGAAAAATTGAGCCTTTCAGTTGTTCAATAATGGCATTAACCTGGCACAAACCATATCCATAGCGTCGTTTACTTGAAAGTGGTGTCGTTAAAACAGTTTGCAGCAACTTTGCATTGGACATTGCTTTAATTTGGGGCATATATTCAAATGTTGCTGGTATTCCAATACCTGAATCAACGATAGCTATTCGGAATATGCGCTCATTTAAATACATATAGCTCTGAATGGCAATAAACCCTGAATCCAAACTGTGTTCAAAAATATTCTGGCATATTTCCGAGATGACGGTAACAAGATAATCCACCATGGTTAACGTAAACCAGTGTTTTAAAATGGCAAGAGCACGCTTTCTGAAAGTAGCTATAACTTTTCCAATAACCCTGACGCTTTCCTTTTCTTTACCCGGGATCTCAATAACCTCCAGCAACCGCGAAGAAGCCATGCTTCGCCTCAGCTGTTTGTGTTTTTCCAATGTTTCTTCACAATTAAATATATTATGAGCAAAGAAATCCATCCTTATAGCATACTGCAATATTTGTGCCGGGATGCGATGCAAAGTCAACTTGTCCCCTGTTAATCGCAGGTAATTGCGACCAATAAGAAGCAAACATAATAATGAATATGGATCAATAAACGTCACATGGGACAAATCAAGCCCTTTAGCTTTTTGATTGATTATATGCTGGTACAAGGCAATAACCGATTCAAAGCTGAAAGGGTCCTTACATTGATCAGGAAGTTGAATAATAGCCACTGATCATCCTTTACATAAAATTAATTTAAGAAAATGAGGACGTAACTATTCCTTATGTATAATAATCGACATTTTATCATCATTTTTCACTATTTATTCCCAAATGATGCTTGCATGGATACATTAAAGAGTGTATTGGTATATCAATCGCAAACTATCTTAAGCATATTAAAAAAGAACAAAAGTGGGTAATGCATATGTTACAGGATAATGAGATAGAAATTTTAATTGCCAAACTACGGAATAAATATGATGAATATGCTCATAAATATAACCCCCGTTGGTTTAACAAAGAATCATTTGAAGAACGCTTACAGGCTGCACTGCGAAGCAAAATCGATCTAGAAGCATTTATTATAGCTGAAATTGCTCATTTTGAAACAATACGAAAGCGTTATGAGGAGAAAAAAAGCGAAAGTAGTTTCAGTAAAAAAGTAGATGCCCTCATTGAAGAATTGACCGCAAAAATTAAAAAATATCCAAAAATTGAATTCCATCCCAAAGCACATTTTGAGATAATGCATATGTACGGTGCATGTAAAGAGTTGCTTGAGCTTTATTTCCCTGTTTTATGGATTATCCTTGATGACCATAGCAAGTTGTATGAATTTGAGCAGCAATTACAGTATTTATCTTCATATAATCCAAAACGTTTTTCAAAACGAATTGAAGACCATATTACACTTTTACGGAGACCATCTGTTAAGTATATAAAAATTGAAAAGGACAAAAATGAATACCTAAAAGAATGTGCTTTTCTCCTGCACCAGGTATTCCAATGGCTATCTGATATCCTGCCTCATTTTAGTAATGCTTATCCCATATCATTTTCAAAGCTTTACGTAAGTGATGAAAAACGAAAAAAAATAATAGCACAATTTCAGGACGACACAGCCCCATCAGCAATAAAAAAAATTCAAGCATATATAGCGGGTATAATAGAAGACTTTAGACTACAGTCTTTTAAAAAAAGTTAAATTTTTTTAATGCAAATTAACGTAACATCATCTTCTAAAGGTGCATACTCAGTAAACTCATACATACTTCCACATATCGAATGTAACAATTCTACTGGGTTTTCATGTGCATTTGCAAATATTGTATCTTTTAACCGTTGATCTCCATACAAAGTTTTTAAGACAGGATTCATGGATTCGGTTAAACCATCAGTATATAAAAACAACATATCCCCACTTTTCATTGTAATTGTACTATCCTGGTAAGTCATGTCATCAAAAACCCCTAACAACCCACCGGTATTGGGCAACTCTTCAATGGTGTGGGAACTATGCTTATAATAGTATAATGGAGGATGACCACCAGATGTATAAAATATTGTACCATCGGGATATAGTCTGCAAATTACTGCTGTTCCAAAGTAATATAATCCTTTTCCATCAGCAATCATCTGCCGGTTAACCTTATATAACACTTTTGCCGGGGATTGCTCATTAAAACTGAATGTACGGATTAATGTACGCATTGCATTACCAATGTATGATGATGCTATCCCATGACCGGATACATCACAAAGTACAATTTGGAAAATACCATTTTCGACATAAAATCCATCAAAAAAATCACCCGAGATATCTTCCGCTGGCAGAAATGTTGAGGCTATTTCATATCCATCCATGTTTCTGAATTTTGGTAATTGTGCAACCTGTATCTGCCGTACTTTTGATATTTCATCACGATATAATTTATTTTGCTTCTGAACATACTCGTAAATCTCAGTTCTGCTTATTATGACTTTAATGATTTCTGCTAATAATCCAATAAGATTTTTTTCATCAGGAGTGTAAGGAACATTACTGACAAAAAATACATATCCATATTGCTGCAAGGATATGCTGGCAATATATACTTGAGTAGTGGATTCAAAGAAAAATGAAACAGGTTCAATAGCATTTTGAGTAATAACCCTTTGAAGTTTAGGAATAAGGGATTGCCAGGATTCATGTGAAATTAATTTTAATACTGTATATTTCCCTGTCTTAAGTTTATTAAATATAAATAATCCATCCAGTTGAATAATATATTTAATATGGAGGAACAATGCTACAAGAGTATCAATGTCATCAATTTTAATGCACTTTTTAATAAAATCATTAAGTTGTAATAATCGTTTTTTTATATCCTTTTGATATTCTAATGAATGCTCAAGCTTTCGCTTAATCTCGATCATCAGAGCACATCGGCGCAATTTTGAAAATAGAATAAACTTGTTAAAAGGCTTTATGATATAATCCATAACGCCGATGCTGTATGCCCTGATCAAAGTTTGTTCATCGTTTGTAGCTGTCAATATATACAGGATAACATCTTCATACTGATTCTGACTTCTGATCCATTTACACACATCAAGGCCATGTGCATCTGGCAAATGTAAATCTATAATTGCAATATCAGGGTTAAATTCTTCTATAACGTGCTGGAACTGGCCAAACGATGTTGTATTTTTAACATTATAGCCAGCTAACATTGAAGCAAGCATCTTGCCAATGAAGGGGTCATCATCCAAAACAAGAATTCGTATTGGTTCAACATCCATAGTATTTTCCTTACATTATACAATGAATTGTATATCCTTAAAACAGTTTTTTCAAGTGTATTTTTTTTAGGTTACATATTTAACATATAATCATCATTTTCTTTGTGTGCTCATTAAAGCTTTTTATTATGGGCAAGAATTTGCCACTGTATTTTTAAATAGAACATATTGAGCCAATTGTGCCCATTGTTTTAAGAAGTGTAATCTGCACTTTTCATCAATACTTTAATAGGGAAGTTTTACAAAAGTTGGATTTCATAGATCCATTTACAAATATTACATTACAAGCAATTCTTTTCCATGAAATAAATTATATTACCTGCAACGGTATATATAGCAGCCTGGGATATAATAGTAGGAACTATCGCCAAAATACAAAAACTTTTGTTGAAAATATTTACTGACTGATGTACATAGTATTATAGACTTATCCTTAGCAATTTTCTACACCACATAAAATGCAGTAAGTATTTATTATTTTTGTGGAGGTAACACTATGGTGTATGTGTACAGTATTATTATCATTATTATTGTAATTCTTTTCAAGAGGATGATAAAGATTGTACCTCGTGATTCTATCTGCATTATTGAAAAAAAACTCAAATATCATAAAACGTTACAGCCGGGATTACATATAATAAGCCCCTTTGTTTCTGCCCGCATTGTTCCCGTTGAAAAAAGGGATGGGATACCGGTATCACAGGAAATACAATTTAGCGATAGCTCCAAACAAAAACTAACAGTCAGGACAACATTCTTGTTATGGGATCCATATACACCGTTTTTTACCTTTGAGAAGTTAGACCAGGAAATGAGCAATAAAGCATTGCAAGAACTGTCAAAACGTGCCGCTGATTATACCAAACATGAATTTGAAAAAAATTTTGATGTCGTAAAACAAAAATGTCTTGAATCATTAAATCAGTTTGGGAAAGAGTACGGTATTGAATTTACAAGCTTAGATATTTCAGAATGATTTCAGTTCAAAATTTAGCTAAACGATTTGGCAGCACACTCCTTTTTGAAGATGTTACCTTTACAATAGGCAGTAAAGAAAAGGTAGGGCTTGTTGGCCGCAACGGACTGGGAAAGACAACGTTGCTTAAAATCATTGCTGGCATTGAACAGCCTGATGAAGGCAGTGTGTCTATACCACGCCATTACACCATTGGCTATATGTCACAGCAGCTTCATTTTACTAAGCCGGTGGTCCGCGATGAAGCGTTATCGCTTTTGTCTGAATCCGAGCAGCATGAATACTGGCGTGCTGAAAAAATTTTATCGGGGCTGGGATTTACCACCAGTGACATGCTAAAAAGGGTGGATGAACTTTCAGGTGGATTTCAGGTACGCCTGCAGCTAGCAAAAACGCTTATATTAAACCCCGACATGTTGCTACTGGATGAGCCAACCAATTACCTTGATATTACTTCTATCCGCTGGTTAGCCCGCTTTTTACAGAACTGGTCAGGTGAGCTTCTATTTATTACGCATGACAGAGGTTTCATGGATTCCATTGTTACACACACTCTTGGGATTCATCGCAACCGGATAAAAAAAATAAAGGGCAATACCCAGCAATTCTATGAGCAAATTGCACTTGAAGAAGAAATATATGAAAAAACCCGCATCAACGATGAGCGTAGAAAAAAAGAAATAGAAGAATTTATTTCGCGATTCAGAGCAAAAGCACGGCTTGCCAACCTGGTACAGTCTAGAATCAAGACTATAGAAAAGATGCAAAAACGAGAAAAGCTGGTACCATTAAAAAATCTGGATTTTGAATTCAGGTACAAGCCCATAACAGCAAAATATGTTGTACAGGTTGATTCTATTTCATTTGGCTATGATGAAAAACCTTTAATATATAATCTTTCATTTTCTGTAGCTTCCGGCGATAGAATCTGCATAATAGGTCCAAATGGCAAAGGGAAAACCACACTGTGTAAACTCCTTGCTGGCAGCCTGCAGCCTCAATCAGGAACTATCACCAAAGCATTAGGTGTTGAAACAGGATATTTTGAGCAAACAAATATTTCAACATTAAACCCCAATGCTACAATAGAAGATGAGATTTTCTACAGCGACCCTGATAACAACAAACAGCTTGCACGCAATATATGCGGCTCTCTTCTTTTTGAAGGTGATGATGCATTAAAACCTGTGTCGGTTCTTTCAGGCGGTGAAAAGAGCCGGGTACTTTTGGGGAAAATTCTGGTTAAACCAATAAATCTTCTTATACTGGATGAGCCTTCCAATCACTTAGACATGGAAGCCTGCGATGCATTGCTTACGGCTATCGACAGCTTTGAAGGCGCAGTGATACTGGTCACACATAATGAACTCTTCCTTAGAGCTATCGCACAGCGATTAATCGTTTTTCAAAATAATACCATAAGCATTTTTGAAGGCGATTACGAACGCTTTCTGGAAAAAGCAGGCTGGATTTCTGAATCAGATACCTCAAAGGCAGATAATACAGAACACTCTGAAAGCAAACTCAACAAAAAAGAATTACGTAGGATTCGTTCACAATTGCTGCAACAAAAGCAGAGTGAATGCAGACCATTGCAGCAGCGCATTGAGCACATTGAAAATGAAATCATGCATTATGATAATCTTTTAAAACAATATAATGCTGATATTATCATTGCGTCACAATCACAGAAGAGCAGTGAAATTCAGCGTTTATCCATTGAAATTAATAAACTGGAAAAAACATTAAGCAGCTTATATGATGAACTTGAAGAGCTTATGGAATTGCATGAAGAAAAAAACCGCCACTATGATAGATTAATTCAGGAATATGCATAATAAAGGAGTAAAATATTTCCACTAATTATTGCTTTTTGTTTTTTAAGCTTTTAACTGCATTTTCAATAACATTGCGCAACTCATCAGGAGTGAATGGTTTGGGGATATAATCAAAAGCTCCTGCCTTCAATGCCTGTCGTGCGGTTTCAACCGTTGCATAACCGGTAAATATAATAACAATTACCTCAGGGTATCGTTTTTTTATTTCCTCTAATAGTTGCATGCCATCCATGCCCGGCATCATGAGATCGGTAACAACAATATCATATTTCTTTTTTTCAAGATTATCCAGCGCGGTTTGCCCTGAATATGCGGTTTCAATTTCATAGTCCAGTTTCTGCAACACTCTGAGGCAGCTTTTGAGTACTATATCCTCATCATCTACTATCAGAATTTTAGCAAGAATATCTTTCATGGCTCACACCTTTCATGTTTTTTGAAATACTGCATATTCTTCCTTATTTTTAGACAGTGGGAATGTAATGGTAAAAATTGTGCCCTTCCCTATCTCACTTTGCACATCAATATTACCATGGTATCGTTTAATAATACCATAGGTTACAGCCAATCCCAAACCAGTACCTTTCCCCTGCTCTTTTGTGGTAAAAAATGGATCAAATATTTTATCTAAATGCTCCTCCTTGATGCCTGTTCCAGTATCCGAAACAATGATGGTGATACTATCGTTATGTAAATTATATCTGGTTTTTACTGTCAGTGTGCCTCCCTGTGGCATTGCATCCGCCGCATTCATTGCTAAATTATTAATAACCGACTTAAACTGATTTTCATCTATATACATATCAGGTACATCAGGATCCAGTTCTTTATTAATGACAATATTGTGGAAGTTAACATGCTTTTCAAGTATCAGAAGAACTTCATTTATAAGAATATTTATATTAGTCCGTTTGATATCAGGTTTTGTTGAGCGAGCAAAATCTAAAATATTACGTACTATATCCCTGCATCGTAATGTTTCCTTAATAATTACTCTTAAGTCTTCCTCAAAATCAGTATCCTTCAAATCTTCCAGTAACAATGAACTGTAGGTAAGAATGGCCGTAAGGGGGTTATTTATTTCATGGGCAATTCCTGATGCAAGCCTTCCCAGTGAGGCTAACTTTTCAGATTGCAATATCTGGTTTTGAGTTTGTTCTTTCAGCTTTCTGTCTCTTTCTTTGATTGCATCAATCATCTGGTTAAATGTATAACACAAATACCCTATCTCATCTTCGCTTTCTATCTCAATGTGTGCGTCATAGTTTCCATTTATAACCGATTCTGAAGCTTTCACCAAAGTGCGCACAGGCTGAATTATCATGTTTAAAAGATACATGGAAATTCCCACAGCAACAATTGCAATTAAAATTGTAATCACCGCAAAATTGACAGTTGAACTTGTTTTAATCTCATCAAATTTTTTTTCAAGTATCCCAACATAAAGAATACCAATAGGCTTATGATATACATTTAAAAGCGGCTTATACGCAGATATATACCAGTTATTAACCACAAATGCTTTATCCCACCATACCTTTCCTTGCAAAATGACCTTATTATATACTTCCTCTGAAAGCAGTGTACCAATTGCCCTACTACCATCAGGCTTTTTTACATTGGTGCATACTCTGACATCATCCAGGAATATTGTTGAAGTACCAACCTCAAGTCCTCCAATCTTTTCATCTTTGAATACCAGCTCTTTTATCTGGTCTACTATCCCGTTATAATTATTTAAAATCCTTACGCCATAAATAATACCAATAAAATTATTATTATAAAATATGGGGATAGTTGCTCGTATTGCCAGTGCATCAACAACCTTTGTCCGTTCAATTTTTCTTGACTTAGGAGTTGGCACAATATTAATAATTACTTTTTTGGCTATTTCTTCTCCTTCCCGCTCAAGATGTTTATGGGTAACGATATCTGTTCCCTCACATGGTGTTTTATTTTTTAATACATACCCAATATGGTTATCATCGGAAACATCATCTCCAAATGAATAATTATTTGCGCGGGCAATCACCTTACCCTGAGCATCGGTAAAATTGACAATATCAATTCCCAATTCCTTCTGCACTTCTTTGCATTTATTTATTAATACCTGCCGGTTATTATGCATAATTGCCAATTGAATATATTCTAACAGAGCAATATGCTTGAGCATCTTGCTTTTAAGAGCAACTCTGCTATTGTAAATAAAATCAGCTGTGTCTAAATCCTTCAATACAGTATCAAATGCCTGCCCAACAACATGTTTTTCAATTGTCCGTATGCCAACAAAGGTTGACGCAATTCCTGATAAAAGCACAATGGAAAGTATGCTAATAAATAATTTAAACCGTATCTGTGTGGCAAATCGCTTTTTCATTTTAATATGCTATCATTCATTTAATTATATTTAATATAATAAATCGTATTGCATATATTTTGCAACCTTTTTATTGACACATAAGCAAAAATAGAAAATAGCCGGAACATCAGATCCTGACATTCCGGCTTTGCGATTGTAAACAGGTTGTTGTGATACTATATGCACATCACGGTAAACTCATACATACTTTTTGATTTTTTCCAGTAACTCATCTATGCGTACCGGTTTTGTCAAAAAATCATTAATTCCAGGAAGGAACGATTGTTCCTCATTCAGCGAAAATCGTGAGTTAGTTACCTGATTAATTGCAGTCAACATGATAATAGGCACATTTTTTACGTCTTTGTATTTTGAATCTTCCCTGTTGCTTCGTATCTGATATGATATCTCAAAGCCTGCAGTATCAGTCTCCATCATGACGTCTAAAATCATAAGATCAGGATGATACGATAGTAACTTTTTTAATCCTTCAGCGCCACTATAGGCAACTTCCACCTCATATCCATTCATGGTTAAAGCCTGTTTCAGGCTTTCAACCAGGTCTCTATCGTCATCAACTAATAATATTTTTTTTGCCATTGTATATACTCCATCTACCAAATTTTAATCATAGAGCAGCTGATAAATGACATTTCTTTCTTCCCATGCCTTCGTTTGCTGATAGATATCTATTGGGAATTCAATCTGCTTCAATTCAATAGGAGCTGCCTTCTTATCAACAAGACCTAACGCTAATGCAACACCATAAATAATTGCTTCAGGCCTTGGAGGACAGCCAGGGATAAAATAATTAACCGGTATTGCCTTATCAGCACCGCCTGTTACATTATAGGTGTCAAACCAGCATCCGCCACCTGTTGCACATGAACCAATCCCAAATACAAGTTTTGGTGATGGCATTGCATCATATGCTTTTTTTACCAAAGGAAATGTTGGCCTGGTAACAGCACCTGAAATAAGCATTACATCAGCATGCCTGGGGGAAGCAACAAGTTTGATGCCAAACCGTTCCACATCATAGTAAGGAGTTAATACATTTAATATTTCTATATCACACCCATTGCATGCACCAGAATTGCAGTGATACACCCACAATGATTTTGGAAATGCCTTCTTTGCTAATTTACCCAACATGGCTATTCTCCTATCTTTTCAGGCCTTTTATAGGTCTTAGTTTTTTCATACAATTCCTTGTCAAATGTCTGTGAAGAAACAGGAATGACTGCCCTCATCTCCAAATTATCATACCTATACCCTAAATATGACAGCTTATCGATGGCATTCTTTATTTCATGATCAAAACATCTCCCACAACGCTGACATGTCAGCATAAATAGTTCCATTGTTTCATTAATGTCGCGTTTGTCATCAGTTGCCAGTTCATACTGTGGTGTCATTGTTATTGCTTTTTCAGGACATAGATCTGCACAGCGTCCGCAGTAGGTACAGCGTGATCCATCATACATCATTACCCTGAGTTCATTGCAAAGATCGCGCACAAGTATGGTACGGGCAGGGCAGTGATTAG
>JBBFLA010000077.1:0-11742 GCA_037481795.1 Spirochaetota bacterium | reverse complement strand
ACCGATTACTATGTAACTGATGATGAGATTAAACAGATACTGGAGGCTGCCCGCATGGCTCCTTCATGGGCTAATGTGCAGCCGTGGGAATTCATTGTAGTGAGGGATAAAACATTAATTGAAAAAATAGCCCAAACATACTCACCTAACAATCCTGCTCGAAAATGTTCACTGGCATCAACTGCGCTGCTGGTTGCATGTGCTCGTAAAAATATTTCTGGTTGCAAGGAAGGTCAACAGGTCACTGCCTTGCCAAACTGGTATATGTTTGATGTTGGTATGGCAGTTCAGAATCTGTGCCTTAAAGCGCATGAGCTTGGGCTTGGCACGGTGGTTGTTGGATTTCTTGATCATGAAAAGTGTAATGAAATCCTAAATGTTCCACCTGATTCAACAGTTGTTGTAACAATTCCTGTAGGCAAACCTGAGGTAAGTGGCAAGCAGGGACCACCACGCAAAGAATTACATGAATTTGTGTATTTAGATGTATATGGCAATAAATTTTTCAAGTAAGGTATATCATGGATATAAAGGATAAATGGATTTATTTTGCGGGGCCGCTGTTTACTGCAGCTGAAAGGCAATTTAATGAATCATTAGCCCAATATATTGAGCAAGCGGGTTATGCTGTATATCTACCGCAAAAAGAATGCCAGGGAATTTCTTCACCTAATGATATATTCAAGAGGTGCATAAAGGGGCTTGATAATGCATGGTGTGTTGTTGCAGTGATGGATGGTGCTGATGCTGATTCGGGCACTTGTTTTGAAATGGGATATGCGTATGCTAAGGGTATTCCAATAATAGGTGTACGCACTGATTTCAGGAGAAGTGCTGATGATGGGTATCTGAACCTGATGTTGTCACAAAGTGTTGCAACCGTATGTTTTGTGAGTAGCCTGGAAACTATATCTATTGAAGAAATTGGATATAAACTGAAAGATGAAATCAGTAAATTGCTTTTCAAAGTATTAAAAAAGTGAAAGAAGATTATTACTAATTCAATCTTAACAACAATATAACTGATAAAAAATGCAGCTAGATGTTTTTATGATTCTGATACAGTAATAATTCCTTAAAAAATTTCATAATGAATATGAGTGTACACCCCCGCCGCCTTCGGCGGCGGGGGTGTACAATATTTTATATTTTTGTAGTATGAATAACTATCTGGAGGAATGCGCAATGAAAAAAATAATACCATATATAACTGTTTTCATTTGTGGAAGTATTGCCATTTTATTGGTGTTACTGATATATGGATTGTCGTTTACACAGAATGTTGTAATCCAGGATGTAACAAAGCAATACTATCATGCAAGCAGGCTTGCGGTTTTTGGGAATATAGCAATTGGTTTTTTAAGCGATAGTTCCCCACAAAACAAAGATCTTGATAAGTTGCCTCACGCCTTTAAAGTAGTTACAACAGGAACTATCGCCACCATGTATTTTAATCATTTTGAAAATGTGTATGTGCCGCCGCAGTATCTGGGTGTATACCACATCAATGCATCAGGCCACGAGGGGATACTAGTGCTACAGGTAAAGGACGGGGTACTGTATGGTTCGGTGCGTTTCCCAAACTGGGCAAATGGTGTATGGGAACCGTTGAAAGGAGTAACAATAAAAAACAACACATTGCAATTTACACGTTCGGTTTCCAATGAACAGGAACGGATAAAGACAGGTGCGCGCGAATATTTTACACAGTATTATGTTGGCACATATAAAGAAAATGGCAAAAAAATTATTGGTTTTTATAAATTGCGTGGAGCCAAATATTTATTTGAAGCGTATAGAAAAAAATAAATTATTGTGCTATCACAACACAATTCCGCCCACTCTCTTTTGCAATATATAATGCTTCATCAGCCTTTGCACGGACACTATCCCTGTCAAATGTGGGAAATGCAGCAATGCCCATACTTAAAGATAGTTTAAAATTTTCCATACCTAACGTGTGGCAATCAATTTTGTTAACGTTGTGCCGTGCTTTCTCTGCAAGTGTGTAAGCGTGTGTCACGTCATTACCATCAAAAATTACTGCAAACTCGTCACCACCATAACGGCATAGAGCATCAGTTTCTCTGAATGTTGTTTTTAGTACGTCAACTATGGCAAATATTGCCCTATCGCCAACTTCGTGACTATACTCTTCATTTATTTTTCTGAAATAGTCAAGGTCCACCATGATAAGGCAAAATGGCTTTTCCTGAGTCATCTTTAAGGTGATTGTATCTTCAAAATAGCTGCGGTTATAAACACCTGTGAATTCATCAATAATTGAACGCTTGCGTGCTGCCTCACCCCACTGAATCATCTCGGTTAAAAATGATCCCGTTTTCATAAGACGCTGCGAAATGACGGTGAGCATATCATACATAATTTTGATAGCAGCAGATGGATGACTATTTATTATTGTAAAAAAGTTGGAAGCTGTTAGTGACAATAGTGTGCAATTTGTTTGTGCAATACAGGTTGCCGAGCGCACATCATTTTCAAATATTGCCATATCGCCAAAGAAGTCACCTGTAGTAAAACGCGCAACTTCGCGCAGGTTACCATCTGGCAATGTAATAAATGCAGCAACTTCGCCGCTTGCAACAATGAAAAGCTCGCTACCATAGGTTCCTTCATCAAAGATGATGCTATCTTTAGCATAATCCTTTTGTGAAAGATAGGGAACAAGCTGTAAAATCTCATCCTGCGTTAGCTTTTTGAAAATGGTAACTTTTGAAAGCAATACATCAAGCCCGTTCACATGTCACCTTCCACTGCTATTGAATTTCCACCTTTATGGTATACTGACCACATGCGCTCATACACACTGTCTATAAGATTCTGGGAAAACATACCACTTCCAGTGCCAATACTTGCCGTTATTGATGTAATCTGACCGCTGGTAATTGATGCAATATTAATTGTCTGAATAGCTTTTTGTACTGATTGTGCCAGTGACTGAATATCCATATCAGGGGGAGTGGCAACAATGAATTCATCGCCCCTGTAACGGATGTGAATGGCATCGGGGGCAGCTTTGCGGATTGTCTGTGCCAGAGCAATAAGAGTGGCATCACCAGCTTTATGTCCGCAGGTGTCGTTGATGGCTTTGAATTTATCAGGTTTGATAACCGCAATTGCGTACTTTTTGTTTTCTTTTAGAAGCTCTTCGCAATATTGCCTGTTATAAAGACCTGTAAGCCTGTCAGTGTATATGGCTTTTTTAAGTTCGCTTACCCAGCTATAGTTTTGTGAAATGAGCTTGTTTGTTTCGCGTATTCTAAATGATATGTTCGATAGTAACTGGTAAATGACTTTTGCACCAATATTGGCATGCTGTGTAATAAAATCCTCAAATGATATTGTTGGGAAAAGCAGTACACTGGATGGTTCCAGTGCAACTGCCTGTGCATTGCCAAGTGTAATGCCGCAGAGATTAAGCTCGCCAAAACTTTCATTGGGAAGATATCGTGCTATGAGTCGGTTTGAAGAGCCGTTGGAATAAATTGCAATGCTGCCGGCTGTTACAATGCACAGAAGCTTAAAATCTTCATCAAAATCAAAAAGTTTTTCTTTTTCCTGAAGTTCTTTGAATCTGCAGTAATTCTGAATAATATTTAATTCGCTATCATTAAGCGATGAGAACAACTGCACGGTTTTTAATATTTCTTTTGAGTCCATTATATTCTACTATCGAACAATTTTAAAAGATTCATAATACATGAAATCCCTTCCCAAGGCAGCATAATACTATTATACACAATGCTTGGTACCATGTTCCAAAATGCAGTAGGTAATGCAATTAAAAAAATGATATACATTCTATTAAGATCAGGAAAACTAGTAATAATTCCTTAAAAAATTTCATAATGAATATAGTGTACACCGCCGCCTTCGGCGGCGGGGGTATACACTATTTTATATTTTGATCAAATTTTCACATTTAGGAATTAACGAGGAAAACTATAATTATGATAATGCCATGTTATTGTAATAAATATAATACATCAAAGTGGATTTTTGTATTTATAAAAGAGGGCTTTAAAAATAGTTATAGCAGTATGGCATGATGGTGACTTTGTTTTTAATATTGTAAAATCCAGTATATTAGTATTATCAAAGAAAGCAGTATTGTTTTATTGTGCCAATGTTTTTCTTGTTTTTCTGCTATTAAGGATATACTTTTCCGCTTCAAGCCAGTCGCTTAACTGGTCACCAGGCGTATTATGAGTTATTCTGTAAAGATAATTATAGTATGCCTGTAGCCTTATAGCATCATGCAACGGTTCATTATGTTCTGTTTTGATGGGTGTGTTTTTTTTAGTAGGTTTGTGTTTGGGTATTTTGATGTCTTTTACAGCTTCTTTCCTCTTCCGTAAAGCCATATATTCACCTCCTTTGAAAATAAAATATGTTCTCTTCAATCACAGTTTTTCTGTGGGCTTATAATGAAACTTGCCATTTTACTTTAACAAAAACGGGAAATATATCCAAGCAAAATTTAAATATGTTTTATTGAAATAGTACTACTCTATCTTTTAGTAAAATAATAAAAAGAATATGATATGTCAATAAGTATTATGGGCACTTTGAAAAAACTGCTTTCTTCCAAAATTATTCATATAATAGAAAACGGTTTTATCCCATATTTTGTGCCCACAAAGGAAAATCCTAAAAAACAGTTTTTAGAAGTTCCCTTATAAAAAGGTGTGTAATATGTAACTATTGAATATAAAGCATTATTATTGTTTATATATGAAAATAATCATGTACTTCAAATGATAGTAAAATGAATCAGTATGTATCCCTAAATTTTTTTTGGGTATAAAATGCTTTATTATTTCCTATGCTGAAAACGATGTGGATTATACATTTAATTACTGTAATACTAAAAAAAAGTGATTTTAGGAATAATTACTAAAACTGCATGGTATATTTTAATTGACATAATTCTGATAATTCATATAGTACAATGGTAATCAATTCCTTAATACTAATTTTGTTAATAATGAATAACCATCAAGGCTGTGTAAAAGAAGTCATTTAAGACATATCTGGTATATATTTATTTTTTTATTTGTATTTTATAATCATTACAGGAAGACAATGCAAAAAATAGCAATAAACCTGCACCCTGATGATGAAGGGTCTCTTAAAATTATAAGTGCATTAATTAAAAAAGCACATGCAAAAGGAGTGCAGGTGTTACTACCCAACTATCTCATTATACAAAAAGATTTTTCCTCTTTAATTGCAAAAAATGATACGTATACCAATGTTGATTTTGCCATTGCTATTGGTGGGGATGGAACCTTTATCCGTACTGCACGGATATTTGCAGCATCAAATGTTCCCATCCTTGGTGTTAATCGTGGTAGGTTAGGATTTTTAAATGAATTTTTGCCTCAGGAAGCGCTGGATTATTTTGATGAAATTTTAAAAGGCAATTATACTTTTTCCAAAAGAAAGATGCTCAGGGCCAATATTATTCGTGATGGACAACAGTACACGGCAGTAGATTATTTGAATGATGCTGTTATTACCAAAGGATCATTTTCAAGGCCAATTAGAATTCGGCTGGAACTCAATGATGAATTTGTTACCTGCTATTCAGGTGATGGCCTTATTATTGCCACGGCAACTGGTTCAACAGCATATTCACTGTCAGCAGGCGGCCCAATTGTTCTCCCTGATGATGAATCGGTATTTATAGTTAACCCAATATGCCCTCATACGCTAGCCATACGGCCAATGGTGGTTCCAGATTCAATGGTGCTGTCGGCACGGGTTGTTACAACTATAGAGAATTTATTATTGACAGTTGATGGCCAGGAGGCTATTGCATTGCAGGAAACGGATATTGTACATTTTTCACGGTCATCATATGTGATACATATTATTAATCACCCATCACGGCGGTATTTTGACGTGCTGCGTCAGAAGTTAGGATGGGGAGCAAACAATGCAGAGTAGGCTATGCTTGTAGAACTTAAAATAAAAAATTTTATTTTGATAGATGAGTTATCAATAACCTTTGGTAAGGGATTGAATATCCTCACCGGTGAAACGGGTGCAGGCAAATCCATCCTTATTGATGCACTCTCAGGGGTGCTGGGTGAGAAAATGTCAACTGACATGATTCGTTCTAGCTATGATAGGGCAGTGCTTGAAGGTGTCTTTGATATAAGCAATCTCCCTCAGGTTAAGCAGATTTTGGAGCAATCGGGCATTGATAATGAAGATGATACACTCATTCTTCGCCGAGAAATATATTCCAATGGCAAAGGCAGGTGTTTTGCAAATTCCATCCAGATTCCCCTTGCTAAACTGAAAGAGATTGCTGACTATTTAGTTGATATACATGGACAAAATGAACATCAAAATATTGTGCAGGTTGCAAAGCATCGGGAGCTATTGGATAATTTTGGCTTGTTGCAGCCGCTGGTGCAAAACATGTCGCAGCTTCATAAACAATTACAGGAAATAAAAGAAAAAATAGCATCACTCCAGATAGATGAAAGGGAAAAGGCCCGGCGCATAGATTATCTTACTCATGCTATTGGTGAAATTGAACAGGCAAACCTGCAGCCAAATGAAGAAGAAGCATTGAAGAATGAATCAAACCTCTTGAGCAATTCGGAGAAACTGTTTAATGAGTTGAATATTGTCCAGGAACTCATGCAGGGTGACCGCGGTGTTGTCCAGAGTTTAAAGAAAATAGAAATGAGTCTGGGACACATGGCAGGTTTTGATCCAAATTTGTCGGGTGTACTTGAAACAGTAAGAGAAGCATATTATTCATTAGAAGATGCACATGCCACACTTCGTGATTACGCACGATCAATAGATTTTTCCCCAGAACGCATTAACCAGGTTGAAGAGCGGCTTGCACTTATCTCAAGCTTGAAGAAGAAATATGGTGATACCATTCAGGATATTTTATCTTATGCGCAGAATGCCAGGCGTGAACTTTCTACCATTACAACAACTGAAGAAGCGCTGGATAAACTACAACAGGAATATGAAGTAACTTTAAAACAGGCACGTGAGTTAGCATTGCAGCTTTCAGAAAAACGGCTTGAGGCAGCAAAAAAATTGGAACAAATGGTAACACGGGAATTAGCTGATCTGGGGATGCAGGGAACGGTGTTCAGGGTGTCAATAAAACGTGAAATAAGCCCGGATGGAGAGATAGAAGCCAATAATAAAAAATATATTTTATACCCTCATGGCCTTGATAGAGTGGAGTTTTTGCTTTCAGCTAACGAAGGTGAGGAATTGCGTCAGTTGCGAAAAGTGGCAAGCGGTGGTGAGATGTCGCGGATTATGCTGGCACTGAAAAAGTGCATCCTTGATGCTGATATTGTTGATTCGCTTGTATTTGATGAAGTTGATGCAGGAATTGGTGGTAAAACGGCAGAAGTAGTTGGTAAAAAGTTAAAAGCATTGGCAAAGCAACGTCAGGTATTGGTTATTACCCATCTTCCTCAAATTGCAGCAATGTCCGATAATCATTATATGGTACAAAAAAAATCGGTTAATGCCCGCACTACAACTCATGTTGAAAAACTATCGCCCAATGAAAAAGTAAACGAAGTGGCACGCATGCTGGCAGGCGAGGTTGTTACCGACCTCAGTGTAAAACATGCAAAAGAATTAATTGAACTGGCTTCAAGGCAGTAATCATGGCTGGAAGAACAATAAACCTTTCAGATTTTATGACGTTTCTTCTTCATGATATAATCACTGCCACACCATTGTTTTCGCATATAGACATGAATCGTGTTCTTGTATTCAGTGCGTATAATAGAAAGACAACTGGTGGTGGAATTTTTGCTAAGGTTGTACCCATGCGTTTTGAAAATGGATTACCGGTAAAAAAGTTTAAGAGTTACTGGTATGTGTATCCAAAGATTATGAATAATGATTTTGAGATTTTATACATTGTGTATTTTTATATACCCCGATATTTTGACCTTCCAGCTTATGAAAAACTTAATGTAGCATTTCATGAATTATATCACATCAGTCCGCAGTTTAACGGTGATGTACGAAGAATGGGCAAATATAAATTTTCCCATGGACATTCAAAAAAACATTTTAATAACCAGTTTGAAAATGAGGTATTACACTATTATAATAAAATTAAAAATACACCACTCAATACACTACTTGACTTAAACTTTGCACAACTTGCAGAGCAATTTGAAACAATCTATGCTTCTACTATGAAAGTGCCACGCCCACAAAAAATTAAAATCAAAGAAAATTAGAAGCGATAGTCACCGCGAATAGTTCCCTGATAATCAGAAATATCCACTCTGCTGATTGAGCCATAAAAGCGAATGCCGTAAGGATTGGTTTTGAGAGCCTGAATAAATGAATCAACTAATGCATCATCGTCTGTATCCAGGAGGACTTCAACTGTACCGTCGTACAAGTTGGTTGCACTGCCGTGAAGTCCCAAACGCTTGGCGGTCTCACTGCAATAGTAACGGCAAAACACCCCCTGAACAACACCATGAAGAATTAGTCGCTTTGCCATTGTGAAATCCTCCGAAAATAAGATAATTAATGTATTATAGAGGAGCAATGCAAAGAGCCCCTGAGTTGTATAACTACAATAGGTTATGTAAATGAAATCTCAGAAATTTTCATAAATAATGGCTGTTGCTGTGATGATATAATAAAGCTTCCGTTAAATGATTCATCCTGCTTGGGATAATCGGTATTGTAGTGAAGTCCCCGGCTTTCTTTGCGAAGCATTGCACTATGAACTATCAATTTTGCAGTGGTTATCAAATTACGCAATTCGACCAATCGAGAAGTTATGGTACTTCTTCTGTAGTAATCCTGTATTTCTTCTTCAAGGAGGGTTATACGTCGTATAGCCCTTTCCAACCTGCGATTTGAACGTACAATACCAACATAATCCCACATAACACGTTTTACATCTTCAATGTTATGCTGAATCAAGATCCATTCCTCTAAATCAAACGTTCCCTTCTTATCCCATTGTGGAAACTGCGGTAATGCATCTTTGTGGACAGGTGAAAATATTTCTTTTATATGGCAAAAAGCTCTGTGGGAAAATACAATTCCTTCAAGAAGGGAATTGCTGGCAAGTCGGTTAGCGCCATGGACGCCAGTGCAAGCAGATTCACCTGACACATACAGATTGCCGATAGATGTTCTTCCGTTTAAATCAGATACAATTCCTCCGCACAGATAGTGTGCAGCCGGTACTACCGGGATGGGTTCTTTGCTTATGTCGATGCCAGCTTCCATGCAGTAATGATAAATAGTTGGGAAACGGGATTCAAGAAAATCCTTATCTTTGAAAGATATATCAAGATATACACATTGATCTCCAAGGCGCTTTAATTCCATGTCAATGGCTCTGGCAACGATATCGCGAGGTGCCAGTTCTTTTAAAGGGTGAACCTTTTCCATAAAACGTTCACCACGGCTATTGACTAAAATTGCGCCCTCGCCACGGACTGCCTCACTGATAAGAAATGCCCGTTCTTTCTGCCCTGGCTCATATAATGATGTTGGATGAAATTGAATAAATTCCATGTCAGCTATGAGGGCACCCGCGCGGTATGCCATTGCAATACCATCACCAGTTGCAATGGCAGGGTTGGTGGTATGAAGATATACCTGGCCAATACCGCCAGTAGCAAGCAATGTGTATGGAGCAGTAAAAATATGAACTATACCCGTAGTGTTATCAAGTATGTATGCACCATAGCATCGTATATTGTTATAAGAATTAACATGTTTACCGGTTAATTTAAGCTGATGCTGGGTAAGGAGGTCAACTGCGGTATGGTTTTCAAACACCTGTATATTTTTTCTGCGGGCAATTTCATCAAGCAACGCCCGTTCAACTTCTTGCCCGGTAAGGTCTTTTGCATGGACAATCCTGTTATATGAATGCCCTCCCTCTCTGCCCAAATCAAGGGATATTGAGCCGTTTGTGTTTTTCCTGGTACTGAAATGTGCGCCCCAATTTATGAGTTCATGAACACGCTGTGGGCCGCTTTCAGCCAATATCCGTACTGCGGTTTCATTGCAAAGTCCTGCTCCTGCAGTTAATGTATCGTTGATATGTGACTCAATAGAATCGTTAGGATCAAAAACTGAAGCAATACCACCCTGTGCATAGTTTGTATTTGAGTCAAAGTCTTTCTTTTTGGTTACAATATGAACAGTCCCCAGGTCAGAAGCTTTTATTGCAAATGTTAATCCTGCAATACCACTGCCTATGACTAAAAAATCTGATGTAAAAACTTCTATACTCATTATAATGACTATTATTGTTTGTTGAGTAAATTGGAAAAGTTTTGTGCAATATTGTCAATACAATTTGATAGTGCCGCTTTTTTGAGTGCAGCAATAAAATGGTATGTATGTATAACCATCCCCGGGTGATTTGGCTTGCCTCTGTGTGGTATGGGAGTTAAAAATGGTGCATCGGTTTCAAGGAGCATTCTGTCAAAAGGAACATACTGCGCTGCATCCTGAAGATTGGTTGCAGTTTTGTATGTTACATTTCCTGCAAAAGAAATATAGAAGCCCAGGTCAATAAATTTCCTGGCATCGGAAGGAGTACCAGAAAAGCAATGGATAATACCTTTGAGTGGAATTAGCTCTTTCAGTATTGCGTAGGTATCGTCCATTGCATCGCGCGAATGTACAATAACAGGCAGGTTATACTTTTTAGCTAACTGTATTTGTGTATGAAATGATTGTTGTTGCATGGCTTTTGGCTGACGCATACGGTAATAGTCAAGGCCGGTTTCACCAATACCAAAAATCCTTTCAGGAATTGTTTTTATATACTGTTCGATAGTTACGGTGAATTGACGTAATGTTGAACTATCAGCCAGTGATGAAGGATGAATACCTAAAGCAAGGTAAATATTTTTATGTCTGCTGGCAAATTCAACTCCCCACTGCAGCCCTTCATAATCAATAACCACATGCACTGCCAGGCTTACCTGGTTTTCATCCATACGTGAAATGATTGCTTCTGGTGTTGTGTTGTGGTCTTCGGCACATAGATCAAAGTGTGCATGTGAGTCAATATACATACTTTACCTCAAATAAATAATTTGTGGTATATCTTAAAATTATTATTCATTGATGCAATATATTTTTTTAATTCAATACCGATAGTCTGTGCTTTCCTGTAAACAGTATCAAAAATGGATTTCACATTTTTTTTTGTGGATTAAATATTTATATTGAGTTTCAGTATATATTCTTTAACTTTTTTACGGCAAAAAATGCTTTATTATCTCCCACGAAGGGGCAGGTTTAATAAATTTCCCTCTTTTACAATAAGAAGTATTTTAAAGGATTATTGTCTGTTGAATTTATTGATTACATTTACACAGTAGTGAATAATTACTAAAATGCGTATACATGGTTGACAATTTTCATTAATACATGCATAGTTGTGATATACATTCTATTCTCTAAGGAGCAAGAAATGAATTGCATAAAAAAATACCTACCATGTAGTATAAAAACAAGTAGCATTATTATTGTGTTCTTTTTTACTGTTGCAGTATTTACGCAGTGCTCCAGTTACATAACAAAAGAAGAAAAACTAACATTAAAAAAATATGAAGGAGAATATATTTTGTTGCAAGATGCAGTGCGTAATGATATCAAAATTCTTAAAGGTGAGCGGGTAAGGATTAAGATTACAGCAACAGATGATTATATAAA
>JBBFLA010000076.1:0-12363 GCA_037481795.1 Spirochaetota bacterium | reverse complement strand
TTCAGTAGCCTTTAGTCCGGATGGGAAGCTGCTTGCCTCGGGAAGTGCTGATAACACTATAAAGCTGTGGGAGAGAGTTGTCCTATTTTAGTTAATATTCATAGCAGTTATCCGCAATTTATACTATGGAATAATAAAAATTTAATAAAAATCAATGGAGTAACTACAATAAACTAAAGAAAAGCAAAAACAAAATTTCTAATAGAGTCAGGAGTAAAAGAACTACTGGACATTTTATAATCTCTATGGGAGCATTGCTTCAGATAAGGATTTAAAAACTATATAAACAGTGAGTTAACGAATTCATTATTAGGAATATCCCTTCTTGCAATAAAGGCATTAATAGTTGCTAACAATAAAGTCTGGGTGTGCTAACCATTTGGGTTTGTTTTAATACATTTAGAAGATGGAGCAATGATAACATGAAGAATATGTGGCTTTTTTGGCAATTATCATAAAGTGAAAAGTAGTTTATAGCTAAGTAAATTTATGGATATTAAACCTCTTATAAAAAATATGGAAATCAAAAAATTTTATTGATTAAATTTCTCCTTTGTGTATAATTGTATAAATAAACATATATATAATAAGTGTCATATTTAATATTGTCATACAAAATACTATGGGGTGGATACTATGGAAAATACAGAAACTTCAAATAAGCTTTTTTTAGGTATTGATGCTGGATCTACAACACTGTCAATAACATTACTAGATGAAAATAAAACCATCATTGATAGCTTTTATACCTATCATCACGGAAAAATCAAAGAAACAGTAGAAAAATACTTCATTAATAAACAAATATCAACACTTGCGGGAGTTGCCATTACATCGTCAACGCCGCAGGTGCTCAATGCAGATGTTGTTAATACACAGGTGGCGTATGTATATGCTGCAAAAGAGTTTATGCCGCATATCCGCACGCTTATTATCATAGGTGGGGAAAAATTTGGAGTAATTGAATTTGACGAGCAGGGTAATTACCTGCACTATAAAGGCAATACAGGCTGTGCAGCGGGAACAGGTTCATTTTTAGATCAGCAGGCACGAAGATTAGAGCTATCCGGTTCACAGCAGCTTTCGGAACTTGCATTAAAAAATTTTGGTGACATTCCCAAAATTGCATCGCGGTGTGCAGTCTTTGCCAAAACCGACCTTATCCACGTACAGCAGGAAGGATACAATATTTACGAAATTGCTGATGGCTTATGCTATGGCCTTGCACGAAACATTGCCGATACTCTGTTTGCGGGCACCAAACCAGAAGAGCCAATTGCAGTTGTTGGTGGTGTGTCGTTAAATGGTGCGGTCATTAAACACCTGCAGGCCATTTTAAACACGGATATTCTGGTACCGGAACTATCGCACCTGTATGGAAGCCTTGGGGCTGCACTGTGGAGCATTGCTGCAGGCACTTACAAAGGTACCATACAATTTGAAAACAGCGCCACACAAAAAGAATATCACTATGCACCGCTTACTTTAGAAAAAAGCCAGTATCCTGATTTTGCCGGTATTCAATCATATATTTTCCATTCACGACACGACGTTGAAGTTGATATATATTCTCAGTTTGATAGCAGCACACAGGCATTCATTGGTATAGATATTGGTTCAACAAGCACTAAAATGTCAGTGACCGATAGTTACGGCAATATACTTGCAGGTTTGTATACACGCACTGCTGGTAAACCGCTGGAAGCAGTTATGTCATTATTTGAAGCGATAGATAGCTTTACAAAAAATAACAACATATCACTCACAGTGCGTGGTGCTGCTACAACGGGATCCGGTAGAAAATTCATTGGCACAATCATTGGTGCCGATGTCATTCTGGATGAGATTTCAGCTCATGCAAAGGCTGCATGTGCACTCAATCCTGATGTTGATACAATCATTGAGATTGGTGGTCAGGATTCCAAGTTTACGATGCTAAAAAATGGCAATGTAGTATTTTCGCAGATGAATAATGTGTGTGCTGCCGGAACAGGAAGCTTTATTGAAGAGCAGGCGTATAAATTAGGTTGCACATTAGCCGAATATGCTGAAAGAGCGTTGGGACAGCTTTCGCCTGTTGCCAGTGACAGATGTACTGTGTTCATGGAACGTGATATTAACTACCTTATGAGTAAGGGATACTCAATTAATGAGCTTCTGGCAACGGTTTTGCATTCAGTTGTTGAAAACTATCTGTCAAAGGTTTCAGGTGAGGCAAAAATAGGTAACTGTATATGCTTTCAGGGAGCAACAGCCAAAAACAAAGCACTGGTTGCAGCGTTTGAGCAGCGCCTGCAAAAGCCAATATTTGTTTCAAAGTATTGTCATTTGACAGGAGCGCTGGGCTGCGCACTTGAGGTAATTGAAACGTATAGCGGAAAAACAAAATTCCGTGGCATAGACCTGTATACAAAAGATATACCTATTAAGAATGAAGTGTGTAATCTATGCACCAATCACTGTAAGCTTAAAGTGGCTACTATTGATAATGAGATAGTTGCATTTGGATTTTTGTGTGGCAGGGATTATCATTATAAAAAGTTTGTCAGCAAAACTAAGGGAATATTTGATTTTACAAAAGAACGAAAGAAGATTCTTGTTACATCAACCAAACATAAAACAGCAACAGTAGGGATACCAGCAGCACTTCATCTGGTGGATGAGCTTGACCTGTGGATTGATTTCTTTAACCGTTTGGGTGTCAGTGTCATTACAAGCATGGATTGTCCTGACCCGGTAGCTACTGGTAAACGTTTAGCACAGGCTGAATTCTGTGCGCCTATGGCAGCTTTTCATGGCCATATTGCATATCTGGTAGATAAATGCAATTATATCTTTGCACCATTCTATTTGGAAAAGGATGCACCACAAGAGGCGCGCAGGCAATATTGTTATTATACGCAATTTGCGCCTGCATTGGGTCATCTTATGCCTGAAGCTTTTACAAAGTTACTATCGCCCGTACTTAATTATGAAATACAGCCACTGCAAAGCAGAATGGCATTATTTAACGCATGTAAAAAGATGAACATTAATGCCAATTACCTTGAAATCATGATGGCATTTGAGCAGGCACTGACGGCGCATAAAGAAAAAAGCAAAAAGCTACTGAAAGCTGGTACTCAATTTTTGAAGTCACACAATGGACTGGCAGTGGTTTTGCTTGCCAGGCCATATAATGTATTGCCTGATTCCATGAATAAGTCCATACCTTCAATTTTTATTAATTTAGGAATACCGGTGCTGTATCAGGATATGATTAATTATACCAGTAAGGATGTAGAAGATATTAACGATTTACTTACAGCATTTCACTGGCACTATGCTTCAAAAATAATTGAAACGGCACATGTTATTGCAAAGAAGGATGGATTGTATCCTGTGCTGGTTACATCGTTTAAGTGTGCACCTGATTCGTTTGTAATGGAATACTTTAAACGTATCATGGATAAAGCTGGCAAGCCGTATTTAATTTTGCAACTTGATGAGCACGACTCAACTGTTGGCTATGAAACACGAATAGAAGCAGCAATACGTTCATTTAAAAATCACCATGCATCGCTGGGTGTGCCTTCAAAAGTGGTTCGTGTTGTTCCTTCAATTACACGGGAATCGTTACAGGGCAAAACAGTGTTGCTGCCAAACTGGGATATGATGGCAGCGCGCCTGCTTAAAGCAAACCTTGAGCGTGAAGGCATTAATGCACATATACTTTATGAAGATGATGCGCTCATTGCAAAGGGTACACGAACCAATACCGGGCAATGTATTCCTTTAAACATCATCGCGCATGAATACATTGATTATGTTGAAAAACATAATCTCAATCCAGCCAAAACAATATTGTGGATGGCTGATTCGGAAATATCGTGTAATATTCGTATGTATCAGTATTTTATAAAAAGTATTTTAGATAGTTATGGTAAAGGATTTGAACAAACACATGTTTTTGTGGGCGATATATCATTCAGAGAAGTTTCCGTAAAGACAGCAATATATACGTATTTTGCCTTCATGTTCAGCGGCTTGCTGCGCAGAGCAGGTTGCAATTTCAGGCCGTATGAATGCGTTCCGGGTTCCACTGATAAAGCCATTGAGCAAACCATGCAGGAGTTTGAGAAAGCTTTCAGGGATGAAATGGAGTGGTCGGATGCGCTGGATAATATGGTTAAGCGATTCAAGGCAATAAAGGTTAAGCGTACTAACCGTCCAAAAGTGGCAATATTTGGTGACCTGTATGTTCGTGACAATGATGTCATGAATCAAAACTTGATAGCTTTTATTGAAAAGCATGGTGGCGAGGTAATCACAACACCATACAATTATTATGCTAAGATGATTGCCAATCCATATTTTAAGAAATGGTTCAGGGAGGGTAAATTTAAGGCGATAGTTACTGGTAAAACATTGCTGACAGCAGTTGAACTTATGGAAAAGAGATACTACAGTTATTTTGAAACACTGCTGAATGAGCCAAATCCTGTATATACTGTTGACTTTGAAAAAGTAGTATCAAAGTTTGGTGTTACGATGTATCATACCGGTGAATCGTTTGATAATCTTATCAAGATATTTTCCCTTTTGCAGCATTATCCTGATATTCAGCTTTTTGTGCAAACAAGTCCAGCGTTTTGCTGTCCATCCCTTATAACTGAAGCAATGGCCAATAAGATTTATGAGGTTACTGGTGTGCCAGTGGTAAGCTTAACGTATGATGGTACCGGTAGCTTTAAAAATGATGCAATTGTGCCATACTTAACATTGCTCAGGAATACTACACAGCAAAAACGTGAAAGGAAATTGTCGTAGTTAAACAAGTAGTATTAATTTTTCAGCGGATTTAGTATTTTCATTTTTTCATTCTGTGCAGCGGTAATAAGCCTATTATCGCTGCAAACAAAATAATCAATAGTATCTTTGATTAAAAGTGCAGATGATAATTGTATTGAATCAAGAGTTCTTAAGCTGTGATGCATAATTAAATCTTTTGAAAGTTTAATAACAGATTCATTAATATCAATTATTGTGAAATATTGTAAATCTGTTTCAATTTCGTTATGTAAATGTAAAAATTCATGTTTTCCAATTTGTTTATCATAAAGCAAACGCCGTATTGTTGAAAATGCTTCAATTTCAGTTATAATTGAAACGTAGATAGTATCACATTTAGTAAATAAATTATCAATGATATCAGAACCAATTTCGCTGATATAGCGCTTCATTAAAGCTGAGGTGTCTATGAAAATATCCATTGTATGGTATGTGTATCATTTATATCGTTCATTTAAAATGTAATCAAGTGTAGTTTTTTTGGATTTAAGTGTTACTTTTTTTATATTCCGCTTCCAGCCTTGCGACTCATTTTCATTGAAAGGAATTAATTTTGCAACAGGCTTCCCTTTACGAACGATAATATAGTCATTACCTTCTTCAACTTTGTCAATATATTCTTTAGATTTATTTCTAAAATCGGTATATTTTATATATTGCATAATAAACCTCACAAGGGTAATAGCAAAATGACATTATAATGACAGTATAATGACATATGATAAAAAAGTCAATTAAAAAATTATGTCTTCACTCCAACTATAGGCATGTTCAAGTTTGAAGTGCAAAATTTATTTATCATATTTGTTTTGCAGTATGTGTGTTTTTACCAAATACCAATCCAATTACTATTGCTGCTAACGTATGTAAAGCAACTAACGTATAGCCTGTTGGCAAATCAAATGTATATGATATCAAAATTGAAATGAGGTTAAATGCTATTCCAGCAATCCACGCAAATGCAAGATGATGCTTTTGTACTAATGAAAGTGCAATCATTGCTGGTGATAGAAGCAGAGCAAACACAATCAACACACCTGCCAGTTTCACTGAGCTTGTTACTGTAAGGGCAAATAACGCAAAGAATAGAATATCCTTAAAGCGTTTGGATGCGGAATGGTGTATGAAATACAGCATTATTCCAATTACAGAGTACAATAGTGCTGTTTCAATTATTTTCGGTAATGAAGTAAATAAAATATCCGAAGCTAATAGCTTGTAGAATTCTTCCATGCCGTGATACGATTTACTTAAAACAATGTATACTGCTGAAAGTGAAAATGCATAGAGTAAACCAATTATTGCTTCCGGATGATGCGAGCGAATTGTTGCATAAGAAACTAAAAGCGCAGCCAATATTGCCATTAACAGTGATAAAGGGTATATGTACGTACCATCAAATAAAAGAAGTGAGATGGCAGCACCTAAAGCTGCCATCTGACCAATTGCTAAATCAGTAAAAATTATTCCACGCCGTATAATTTCAATGCCAAAATAAGAATGAATTCCAACTAACACTATGGATACTAAAAATGCTGAAAGTAAAATATCTATCATTGTGATAACCTCCGCACGATAGCGTCAAAAAGGGCAAATATGTCCTTTGTATCACTGGTAGAATTTACATCATGGGGCAGAACAATGACAGGTACTGCATACTTTGAAGCAAAATAGTGTGCTGCAGTATCAGGATGATAGATATCCTGAAGTATAAACGCCACTTTTTTTTCAGCAAACAGAGGTTCAAGTGATTTTATATGTTTTGATGTTGGTGGTATCCCGGGTACTGGTTCTAATGTTGCGGCAAGTGTTAGACCATATCGTTGTAAAAAGTAGTTGTAGAGTGTATGATATGTAATGACAGTTTTCCCATTAAGTGGCTTAAGTGCGTTATTCCACTTAATAAGGTAATCTTGCCATTTTGTAATGAAAGCAGTATAATTTTCCGTATACAAAGCAGCATATTCAGGATTGAGTAATATTAATCGTTGATGAATTGCCTTTGCAAGGACAGGAATATTGTAGGGATCAAGGTGAAAATGGGGATTGCCATCGGGATGAACATCGCCTTTGGCTCTTGTTACGGATTGCGGTATTTCAATTTTTTTTACATACCCTGAAAGATCAAGAAACCCTCTTTCAGAAGTATTTATTTTTGGATTATTAGCCTGCCTGATAAGCGGAGGAAGCCATCCTGCTTCAAGCTGTGCACCGTTAATAATGAGTAAATCAGCATTTCTCAGTGTAACTATATGTGATGGTTTTGGTACTATAAAATGGGGATCAAATTGCGGAGGTGCAAGTGAAGTAATGGTTGCAGTGTTACCGGTAATCTGACGGGTGATGTTTTCAATGTAGTTGTATGTGGTAACAATAACAAAATTTTTTGCAAAGACATTTTTTGAAATGGTCAATGCTATTGTTACTGCAATAATTAGCAAAAGTTTATAAAATATAGAATGCGATTTCATACATTGTTCTCCTTTTCAAAGATAAAAGTCTTTATATAACACAAATACATATTAAAAACTATGTGCGCCATGTGCACCTATGGATAAATTGCACTGGAAAATTATTTGATGATTTACTTTATTAGAATCAGATTCATCATACAATGTTTTATCGTAACTATACTGTAGCCTGAATCGAGAGAATTCAGTTGGATTATATTCCAGCATGGCTGTGTAACGGGGCAAATTTTCTTTTAAATTGGTACTATTCCCCAAATCATTTTGTGCTAACAGATCATATCGCAATCCAATACGTGTCAATTGTCCTGTTCTAATAACAAGTTGTGAATATAATCCTGATTGCTTTGCTGAAAAGTCTTCTTTTGTGGTAGTTGTACTATCATATTCATACATATTGCCTTTTTTATGCCTGTAAAGATATTCCGACTGCAAGGCTATATATTGATATGAGCTAAAGTCATACCTGAGTGTTAAATCAGTACCGGCTATATACGTTGTGCCATAAAATGCATGGCCATCTGATTCGGTAATGCCGTGATTAATACGTGTTTTTCCATATATAATAGATGCGCCCAGAAGCACTGTAAAATTTCCAATGTCAAATGATGTTTTAATAAATGAGGTGTATACATTGGGATATCGTGCATCTTCTACAGCTGGATAAGGAGCACCACTTTCAAATTCAAAACCTTCAGTACCAAAACTTGCTTCATTTTCACCTTTTAATATTTCACAAGCGGCCAGAAAATAAAAAGGTAAGGGGCTCAGCCAGTTTATTTGTACGCCAATTTCATTCAGCTGTGAGCCAAAAAAAGCCTGATATATAAGCGGTAAATCAGCAAAATCCCAGTAATGCGCATGACGGTCATTAATTCTTCCAATACTGCTTAAAAATTTACCACCTTTGATTTTAAAGCCAAATGGCAACTGTTGTGTGGTAAAATATGCCTCTTCAATTTCTGCTCCATCCAACCCGGCATGCAATACTGCAAACATATCAAAATAAGGATCTACCGGTGCATAAAAAGAAATTTCCGCATAGTTAAAATTAAAACCATCATTCTGATTTAAACCATGTTCGTTATGATGATCAGATTCTTCATGGTGATGTATAAACCCGGGTCGTTCGTAGTGTGATGCGTCTTTTAATGAATTGTATACATACGATGTGTCAACTATCACCGCAATATCAGGAACAAACTTTGACTGTGAAAAAGGATCCAATATATTCTCATTTTCCTGTGCGATAGTTACTGAAAAAGACATTACTGCAATTAATAAAGCTATAGACAGTATATATAATCTTTGCATAGTATCCCCCTCTGTATTGTAATTGGATATAATATTGAACATAAAGATATTTAACAGCCGATATTATTACGCATATCTAGTGAAAACAATAATTGATATTGCATAATAATACTTTACATAACAACGTATCGATACCATTATGGACATTATTCAGCGATGTATTCCCTATAAATATAAGCACGATGATATAAGCAGGAATACATTCTACTGTTGCTATGATTTTACTGGAGGTGCACGCCAGGTAATGAGATAGGTAATTGTAGGATAATTAAAGTAAGGAATGAATTCTTGCAGGTACTGAATTTTGAAAGATATATTGAATGTTACAGGATCCTGTATATCAGTAGAATCAATTAATTGAAAATGGCATACAGGACAATTATCTCTAAAAGAGATATGTGTATGTATAGAATCTATTGTTGAACCATAGCAAATAACAGTTGCAGCAAAAAAAGCCAATAATGATGATAAGAACCTATGATTCATATAATAAATATATATCTAAGTGTTATAAATGTCAATAAAATAACACTCATTTAAAGGATTCCCCGTTGTTTTGCCATCTGTAACATCTGTTCGCCACTGGTTTTTGGTGGAACCTTTTTCGATTGTTCTTTTTGTACAAGTTTTATTGCATCATTAGGGCATGCCATAACACATAATCCACATCCAATACATCGGTCTTTGTTAACATGAGCTATGTCAGTAATATCAATTGCTTCCATCTGACACATATCAACACAGTTACCACAAGCTGTACAGTTATCGTTTGATTCAGCATAATAATTTGAAAAAACCATCTCTGCGGGTTTGGGAAATCGTTTTATTGATAGTAACACTGCGCAACAGTCGCCACAGCAACTGCACATGCCAGCAGGATTTTGTGCGGTGCCAGGCTGAGTTACCATTCCATGCCTTTGTGCCTCTTTCACAATAGCTATCGCCTCATCTGCGCTTATTTTTCTTCCAAGGTTATTATCAATATAGTATTCGGCCATCGATCCAAACATAAGACAGGTTTCCATTGGCTTATCACAGCCTTTGCCAACAATCTTTTTTTCTTTACGGCATATACAATCAGCAACAGCTATAACCGGGGCCTGCTTAATTATTGCAACAGCATCTTCAAAAGGTGCAACAGTGCTTTTTGTTTCAATTGATTCATTTACTGGAATAGGGCGCAAAAATAAATTGGTACTTTTAGCTACAGCTTTTGATAATCCTTCCTCAAAATATTGCTCCAGTAGCATAGCAAGATCTTTACTTAACCGCTTAACCTGAAATTCAAACACGCCGTGTATAAACGGTATTGCTCCATACTTATCAACACCATCTTTTGTCTTTTTAAATAAAAGTCCCCGTTTTACCATGTCTTCTAAATGAGGTTTTATATCGCTTTCCTGTTTACCTATCCGTGCGGCAATGCTTTCTGCAGTTTCAAGAGCCGGCGAAAGCTCTAAAAAGAGTTTTGCATCATCTTCAGAAAATAGCTTTTTTAATATGGTAATCTCTATTTTTGATTTCGTTTCTGGAAATCCCAATGAATACATGTCCAATCGCTTTTGTAAGGCATTGTAAATATTGTCCATAATTCCTCCTCCTGATAAAGAATATATTGTATTGTTTAAAACTGCTTCATACAATAAACTGATTAAAACTAAAATGTTGTGAATAATGCATGAACATCAAAATAACACCATTATGTTCGTCAAATTAATTTTTGTAGTTATAAATAAATTTAAGTTATTGGCGATTATGTTCTTCTACAATTCGCACTACAATGTTGCCTTCGACATTTTTGAAAATTTCACACTCGCAGGGTAGAATCCCTGCTAGTCTTTCATCAGATGCTCTTAAGGTTTTAAAATCTGCAGTATGTATAAATTCATATAAAAGCTCATACTGAGACTGCAGGATAAAATCTTCTTCATCGCGGATTATAATTGTATTGATTAACTCCTGCAGTTTTTCCTTTGCTGCATTTTCAATGCAATGACCCTCAGTTTTTAATGTAATTTTAAGAGTATTATTCATATAGTAACATATAATAATAAATCAAAAATGTGATTGACGCTTATTGTATTTATATTTATTTTTATATTATAAAAATCAATTTAATTTTTAATAAATTTTGATGTCTCTTGTCTAAAATTCTTAAATAGCTAAATGAATATGCAATCAAAAAAAGATATAATTGAAATTTTATCATCTCAGAAATTGTACTTAAAAGAAAAGTACAATGTCAACGACATTGCTATATTTGGTTCATATGCACGTGAGGAAAATACTCCTCAGAGTGATGTTGACATTCTTGTTGAATTTGATAAACAAATAGGTTTTAAGTATTTTGAATTGGCAGATTATTTAGAAAAAGTATTAAATTGTAAAGTTGATCTTTTTACTTTTAAATCTATAAAACAAAAGCCTTTGTTATGGGAAAGTATAAAAAAGGAAATCATTAATGTCTAAAAGAGATTATCATCATCTCATTTCTGATATCTTAAATGACATTGAAAAAATAAATAATTATATTGAAGGGCTCAGTTACGAAGATTTTAAATATGATGAAAAAACAAAGGATGCAGTTGTTAAAAATCTAATTGAAATAGGAGAAGCTGCAAATCATATTCCTCCCAATATTATTGAGAAATATACTGACATTCCCTGGCAGCAAATGATAAGTTTACGCCATAGGCTGATCCATGGTTATTTTATAATTGATTATGACATTGTATGGATCATTGTTAAAGAAGAGTTGCCAATTGTTTACAAACAGTTAAAATGCATTGTCAATCAAGACAATATATAATATACAATTTCTTAATGATCACACACATTGGCACCAATTTGAAGTTTACCGGCAAGGTAATCATTAATTATGCTATCCGGGTTATCTCCCATTACTCCTGTTATAACATGAACATTGTTTTGTTCAAAAAGATCCCTGGCACGTGTACCCATTCCTCCAGCTAAAATACAGGTTGCACCTTTCTCTGATAAAAAACGCGGAAGCAATCCGGGCTGGTGAGGTGGTGCAGGTATCTCTTCTTTACGGATAATTATTTTTGATGATTCGTCCACATCATACAATGCAAATTTATCGCAGTGTCCAAAATGCATTGAGAAAAGGTTATCATGGGTTAGTGGTACTGCTATTCTCATTTTAAGCCTCCTTTGAGTTTATTATTTTTAATAATGCAGTTATTATCTCTTCAAAATGGCGTTGCGATACCGTAGAATTAACAGCAGCAGACTGTGTAAAAGGTCTACCTGCATCACTGTTTTCAACAATAAGTGGATCAAGCGGCAAAGTCCCTAAAAACGGTACATTCATTTCAGTAGATACATCAGTACCTCCACCTTTTCTAAATATGAAGGTTTCTTTTCCACAATGAGGGCAAACAAAGCCACTCATGTTTTCTATGACCCCTAACACAGGGATACCAAGCTTGTTGCAAAATGTAATAGATTTTTTTACATCAATTGTTGATATGTTCTGCGGTGTGGTAACAATAATTGCTCCCGTTGGATTTTTAACCAGCTGAGCAACAGATAGCGGTTCGTCTCCAGTTCCCGGAGGTGAGTCGATAACAAGATAGTCAAGTTTACCCCATTCAACATCAGATAAAAACTGTTTAATAAGATTATATTTTAAAGGTCCCCGCCATATTACTGCCTCCTATAAAAAGTCAAAATATTTTCAAGACCCTATTCAAATAATATAAAAATATTATTTATAGAATAATCAGGT
>JBBFLA010000075.1:0-12383 GCA_037481795.1 Spirochaetota bacterium | reverse complement strand
TCCTGTAAATTAATTTATATGATTTCACCTATAAAATTTCATTTGTATAACTCTTGCCCTTTTTGCAGGGGATTCATCAATAAATTCATTATCAAATTCCCACATGCGGTAATCGGTAGTAAGCATTATACCAGTCTTGGGTGCTACACCTGTTTCTTTATTAATAACTTTTTCACATATCCTGTTAATCCAGAAACTTGGCTGTGCCGGAACATCTTTTGGTATATAATGGATGCTTGTACCTTCATCTCGTACACTTGCTGTGGGGATTAAAAAATCGCCAACCTGCAGGTTATCATCAATTCCACCACACATCCCTAACATGAGCACTGTCTGTATATTATCCAGATATGACAAACAATGAACAACAATACCTGCCGATGGTGAACCAACACCAAAATTTATAATGGATATGTTGCGTTCACGACTATGCGCACAGCTCCAGTAACCAGCACTGACTTTTGCACCCGTCATGGATGCAAAATCATCAACATACCGCTGGAAATTGCATAAAATGATATATTTGCCAAAATCATCAATTGAAGAACCAGTATATCGTTCCAGCGTTGAACGTGCATAGGTGTCAGGACGCAGATTCATAGCGTTTTCTCCTTGAGAGAATAAAATTTAAATTTTGAATACTATACGCTTTAATTAAAAAGCAACCATAAAATTATCAGTTACTATCGCACAAAAAACCCTGATAGGTACCACGCCGCAGCAGTTCATCTTCTATGGCTTTAAGCACTGTCCCCTTGTGCAATCCCCATACCGGAGCAATTAACATATCTTTGGGCTGGTCACCAAGCAGGCGGTGAATGATGATATCACCCCTCAGGCGTTCGATGAAATCACATACATACGATACATACTGTTTAAATGATAATAATTTTATCTTATTGTTAGTATACAATGCTTCAAGAGGTGTATTTTTTATAACATGAAGATGATGTATCTTAACACCCTGTACCGGAAGCCTGCTAATTTCAATTGCTGTTGACATCATATCATCCCAGCTTTCGCCGGGTATGCCCAGTATAACATGGACACAAACCGGGATGCCACGCGTTGATGCTCTTGTGATTGCATCCACTGTTTGTGCATGTGTGTGGCCGCGCTGTAAAAATTGTAAACTTTTATCATGCATGCTCTGCATGCCAATCTCAAGCCATAATTCAAAATTTTTATTTTTGTAGCTGGCTATCAAATCAAGCACATCATCAGGTACGCAATCTGGTCGTGTACCAATCATAAGGCCTACAACATTGGGGAATGCTAAAGCAGTATCATATAGCTTTTTTAAGACATCTACTGTGGCATACGTATTGGTAAAAGCCTGAAAATACGCAATATACCGCGGTGTATACATACCACGATTAAATCCATCAACTGCGGCCTGCATCTGCTGGCAAATTGACATGGCCACTGTTGCCGTTGGTGATGCTGATCCTTCAGAGCAAAAAATGCATCCACTACTGCCAACTGTGCCATCACGATTAGGACAGCCCAGATTTGCATTAATAGATAGTTTCAGGATTTTTGCATTGAATGTATGGTACAGATGATCGCCAAAGAAGTGGTATGGCTTACCATACCAGGTGCCATGTTTATAATGATTTATTTCTTTCTTGTGGAACACAATATGAATTCTTTAAATACATCTGATTTTGATATTTAGATGGATCAAGCTTTGCAATTGCAACACGCTTGACACTTTTAACATTGCCCTTTGCTGTAAGCTGTACTATGTATATACCTTCCTGTGTAGGTTTTTCAAATCTTTTTTTGCCAATCTTAATTTTTGTTTGTACAAACTGGCTTGAAATTTTTTTTAACAATGTTTCATCACACTGCAAAGCATTAAATATAGCTTCCTGTGGGGTCATATTTTTTTCAATCACCACCAAAACTGGCCTGGTAATCCCTGAAGATAAAGGATTAACCATCTTATCAGGTGCCGGGAACCTGGGTGCAGTTGATTTTTGTTCAATCACTTCTTTTAACCCTTTATACTCAGCACGGTATGCTTTGCGCAATTCATAAAAAACAGGTGACCTGCTTACAAGGCTTATTGCCTTCCGCATGGTATAGCGTGCACGTTTCACCTTTCCCTTTTTTTTCAGGGCGATAGCTTTTGTATATAACTCTTTTGAACGTTCAATGCGGTATTTCATGTCCTGTATATTTTCTATAATTGCAGCATCCTTTGCCGGATCACATTGCTTCAGCAAAAGCGATAACACCTGTACACCTTTTGCAGTATCATTATGTGAAATGTAATAACAGGCAATACGGGATAATTTAAGCAACAGCAAATTTCGTGATGGATTGACAGTGTCAACAATCCGCGGTCCCCAGAAGCCAGAAATATCAATGCCAAATGTCAGTGCAATGGTTTCAAGAATTGCATCATAGTGCGATTGTGCAATGAGTTTCTGATATTCAGGGTTACTTAATATTTTTTCATCATCGGGATTTGATATAAATCCTGATTCAAAGATAACAGATATTGGGTAATTGACAAAATAAGTGAACCGGTCATCCGCTACGGTGCCATAATTCCAGCTGTTAACATGCAAATTATATGCCAGAAGCTTTTCCTTAACTTTGCTTGCAACCCTATACGAAAAACCACTGGCATCAAACTTATTATACAGCGTTAAGAAGCCTTTATGCTCTTGTCGTATATGGGTAAGGTATGCTTTCCCATTACTGTACGTAATATGTATACCTTTTACATTTGCAAGTCCATATGCTTTGAATATTGAAGCCGTATTATTAAGATGTTCAGAAATTACAAGTACAGCTTTAGCATCTTTTGCCAGTTCCACTGTTTCCCTGAAAGTTATATTGTTATACGTATCAGTCTTACCTTCAAGGGCATCAATATAATCCTGTGTGCTTACCACTTGAATATATGGATTTTTCTTTAAAAGATTGTAGAGCTGGCGTGAAAGCGCAAGTGAGTAATATTCCTCAGGCATGCCTGTACAGCTTACCCTTCCCGTTTTTTCGCCTTCCCACCTGCCATCATCATCAATACCATGTGCAGGGTCAAAAAATATTACTATCTTTTCACCATTCTTCACCCGGCTTTGCAAATTATCATATAAATTATCTATAAACTGCAGCATCTGTTGCAATGCATCTGAATATTCCTTATTTTGCTCTTCATTTATGATTGTCGTTATAATATCAGATTGTTCTGCAAACGCAACCAAACTGATGTGAATGCAGATAAAACAAAACAATATAATCAATATTCTATTTTTCATTAAAAACTTGTCCTATCTAATCTATATTTATAATTTCGAACATACAGGGCATTTTATTAAATTGATTCCCAAACATTTTACAACTGCAAGTCTTTTTTATATTTTTTTAAACTATCGTTAACACTCATGAAAATAAGCAAAGTTAAAAAGAATAGTACAAATTCAATTTTTATATTGACACAAACATATTTATAAGTATATTCTTTAAAAAATTAAAATTGGGCGATAGTTACTATGTAAAGTACTTTTAATGTAATAAAAGCAAAGATTTACTGGAGGTCACTGTGAAAAAAATAATTGTTATGATGTTTACCCTGCTTGCCAGTACAACGATTGCAATGGCTAATCTATACGTTGATGGTTTTTTCATATCCAATGATGCAGGTGACGCAAAGTCTCAGAGTGGCATTGGACTCAAAATTGCAGCAAGTATTAAAGATGACATAAATATTTTTCTGAAACAGACATATAGCGCAACTACGGAAGACCCAAACACAATTAATGAAACCGATTATATGCAAATTCAGGGTTTCCTGGGCGGGGAATATTTATATTATATCCAGCAATTCCCCCTTTTAGTTTCACTGAGTGCTGGTATAGGTGTATCCAGTACAGACATACAGCCAAAAGAAGATGCTTCAGGTATCAAAGAATTGTCAGAAACCGGTATTGGTTTTGGGTTCTGGTTGGGCACGCATTGGTTGCTCACACAATGGATTGCTCCGTTTATTGAAATTGGGTATACTAAATCAATGTATACAACTGATCTGAAAAATGCCAGTATTGGCGGATTACAATTTCTTGTAGGCCTTAGATTTACTGTATGGGGTAAAAACAAATCGTTATCTGAAGATTTTGAATAATTGTGTTTTATTTCTTCTTTGATTTTTGAGGCAGAGCCGTTGGTGTTTGAATAATCGTTATAAGCTGGCGTGTGGTTTTTTGCAGATCGGTTTTTATCCCTGATGCAACTACATTTGAATGCATAAATATTAATTGTTTTGTTTTTATATCAATAGCCCGTGCCCAGCAGCTTGTACGCGAAGCATTATACACAACAAACAGTAAATAATCACATCGTGGATATATATTTTGGTATCTTTCCAGTACTGTATTTTTAAAAACTTTATAATTAAGGTCATACATTTCATATACTTTTCTTAAATCTTCCTGCCATTCTTTCTTTTTCTTGCCCTCCCAAATCCCCAGCGTCATTGTAAATTTGCTCCAATCCGTAATTATATCATATGAGTTGGCATCAGTACTGATATACCGAAAATAATTCATAATTTCATTTTCATGAGCATAGTAACTATCCAGCTCATTCCCCTGAATTGCAATTACTGAATATCCTGCATTAAAAAATTCAGCATACATAATATTGAGCTCTTCAGGATTCAGGTTTGTAATCAGACCAACCGAACTACCGCGCATAATAGGCTTTGACATAAAAAAACCATTCTTTCCAAAGAAATCAAACAACACCAGGGTAATTCTATCAATGATTTTGAAAATCTCCGTTTCCATCCTGCCTATGTTGGTAAACGTAAATATCTGGTTGGAACCACTCTCATACAATGTTAAAACAATTTTGATAGTATTATCAGGCAATGGTATAAAATAACCAAAGATAAAAAGATCACAGCCAATGGTTTTTGTTATTTGCGGCAGTTCATGATTTTCATAATGTCGTTGTAATGTTAATTGCTTTTTTTCAAGAAGTTCATTTAATTTAAGTGGCTTTATTACATTACAATCATACACAGCTTCAATAGAAGAAGCAAAAGAATTGGGGAAGATAATCTCCATATAATTGAAATTTGGATTGCCGCTTCTGTTTGTTAAATATCCAAATGCAACAGTTGTTTTTGCATATACTGCGCTAGTAAGCATCAGTACATACGTCAAAGCTATGATAAAGCATTTTTTCATGATTGTAACATTATTACTTACTCATGCTGGCAATAAAATGATCAACAACTGTTTCAAGAGTATCTTTATACTGTGCAGGGTAATTTTCAACCCACACTACTTCCATATTGGTTAAATCAATAGCACGTGCCCAGGATACTTTTTGCCAATCCTTAAGCTCCATTAATATAAGATACTGGGTACCATATTTCGTGCGCATATCGCTGAGAGCTTCGGCCTTGCTCAATTCATAGTTGTATATATGCAGTTTATAGATGTTTTCCACTGCCTTTTCAAATGACACCATGTTATCATCTTTCAAGGGCTGCATATAAGCAACTTTTTTAAAATCTTTTACATCATAGACATCTTCAATGGTATATAAATCGGAAGCATTGAATGCTTTAACAGAGTAATTCTTACTCATGAACCGTGCAATAATAACATTTTTAATATTATTGGTATGATTTGCAATAACAACTATTCTTGAACCTGGCGTAATGGCAATCTTTCTGGCCACAACACCTTTTTTTGTAGCACAGGAAAGAAAACTTATATATACTATTAGTGTAACAATAAATATTTTTTTCATACCAAGATCCTCCATTATAATAAAATTTCCACGATACCAGTGAACTTCATACTAAGGCTGGAATGAGAGTGAGTCAAGACAATTTTTTACATATTAATTCAATTATTAAACATTGGGAATTACCAGTAACTATCGCCCTAAAGCATCACGATTGAAGTAACAATTTCTGAACTGCATCGACCTGTAATGGCCTGCTGAAATAATATCCCTGTGTATAATCACATCGCAAATCAGTCAATGACTGTAATTGTGATTCTGTTTCAACACCTTCAGCAATTGTACGAATCCCTATAGTATGTGCCATGGTATTGATTGCACGAATCAAAACTGAAGAATGCGGGTCCACATCAACATTCATGACAAATGATCTGTCTACTTTCAAATAATCAAATGATAGCGCTAAAAGAGAACTCAGGGAAGAATAACCTGTTCCAAAATCATCAATGGCAAAATGCAATCCTGCATCCTTCAATACCTGCATAACTATTTTTGTATAATCAATGTTGCGCATATAGGTGCTTTCAGTAATTTCCAGTACAATATATCCCGTATCCATGGCATAAGATGAAATAATATCCAGAACCATATCTTTAAAGTCTGTCTGTTGGAACTGGATTGGCGATACATTCAGTGATACCGGCTTAACCAGCAATCCTGCCTGTTTCCACCGTAACAGTTGCCTGCAAACCTCTTCAATAATCCACCTTCCGGCATCAATGATAAGGCCACTATCCTCAAGTACCGGGATAAACGTTGCAGGGGATATAACGTTGCCTTCACTGTTCCACCTGAGCAGCGCTTCCATACCAGCCACTTTTCTGGTTTTAATATTGAAGTATGGCTGATAGTACAGTTCAAATTCATTTTGAGCGATAGCTCTTTTGAGTTTGGCCTCTAAGCTTATATAATCAGATACCTTTTTATTTAAATCCTTTGTATAAAATTCGCAGGTAAAAGCGACCCTGCTCACGGGCTTTAGCTAGCGCTATATCTGCATTTTGCAATAATTCTTCAGCAGTATTGCCATCGGTGGGGAATATTGATACCCCCATACTTGCAGTTATTAATAATTCATTAGTATCAACATGAAATGGTAGTGTAAATATGTTTCGTATTTTATTAATAATAGAAATAATATCTTCATTACGGGCAATATCAATGAGCATAATTCCAAATTCATCATTTCCTATACGGGCAACCACATCACCGTCACGCAATGATTGTGATAATTTTTGCGATATTTCAAGTAAAATATCATCACCAACTCTATGTCCCAGAGAATCATTGACATACTTAAAGCGATCAACATCAAGCGTTATAACTGCAACATACCGTTTATTATGCCGGGCACGCATTAAGGCTAAATCTATACGATCTTTTAAAAGCGCTCTATTTGGCAACTGTGTAAGTGGATCAAAAAAAGAAAGAAATAATATTCTGTCTTCCAGCGCTTTTTGTTCGGTAACATCAAAAAATGCTGTAAAAATGTACTGCTGTCTATCTATATGATGCATCACTGCATAAAAAGAAAATATCCGTATAGCTCCATTCTCACGTTTTATTTTTGCTTCATAATTCTGGATTATTTTTTTTTCATTAAGTACTTTGAAAAAACGTATTCGTTGAGTGTTTTCAGCAAAAAAGGTTTTAGCCGAAAGATAGTGTGGTTTATTGTCCTGTGCATATCCTAATAAGGATAATGCATATTTATTTATTTCAATGACTTTCCCATCCTCTGCTGCAACAATTATGCCAACGGGAACATTCTGCAAAATTAATTCCTGCAGTTCCTTTGTCTTCTTTAATTTTTCCAAGGCATCATCTAACTCCTTACGCTTACCCGTTTCAACTATTGCCCGTTCTATAGCCTGAGGAAGCTTGAATAAATGCTGTTTGAGTAATACATCTACAGCACCATATTTTATTATTTCTACGGTAGTTTCTTCACCAATAGCACCACTGATAATGATAATAGGTACGTATTTGAATTTGGTATTTATATATTCTACTATTTCTTCAGCTGTTATATCAGGAAGGTGATAATCACTTACAACTACATCAGGTACACATTGTTCACAGGCTTTATAAAATTCTTCTTTATTTGACACCCATTGAATGGAATACTGAGAATTTGATTTTTCTAAAATTGTTTGTTCTAATTGTGCGTCATAGTTGAGGTCTTCAATAAGCAATATATTAATTGTTTTGTTTAATGAAGTTTGGGTCATGTAATAGATTAACCTTCTTTCTTGGTAATGGTGATATCATAATTCTTTATTCTTTTTTTCAAATCAGCAACGCTAATATTGAGCATCTTTGCGGTTTGTGCTATATCAAAGCCAGATTGTGTTAACGCCTGCACCAGTATAGAACGCTCGGCACGAGAAAGAAGTTCGTCAATACCATCAATGTCAGAAATGATATCCGGGACAAGCAAATCTTGTTTTGTGATATCCCTTTCAAACATGAAAAGGTATCCTACGGTTTTGTTTTCGCTTTTTAATGGCACTCGTTCATAATATGCTTTCAACTCTTTATTATAAAAAAACTGCCGCTTATAGACATACGAAGTATATATATCATTGATAGCTGAATCCATTAGTATTTTTTCAGTAAATGCTATATCAACATCATTTGATTCCGGGAAAGAATTAATATACATTTCTTCAAAATTACCATTGAAAAATATTGTTTTCCCATTACTATTTACCGCATAGAGTGCCCTGGGTATATGTTCCAGAACCAGATAGATAAGCCATTCAATAACAGTATCTTTTGGTTGAATTTCTTTTTCTTCCTTCCCTTTTTCTTTTTCCTTTTTTTCATAGTGTCCCTCAGCTGCCATAAATAAATCCAGACGTGTCATGCGACCCTGAACCTCGCCAAACAGGTCAATGGCAATGAGTTCCTTAACATTTACTACCAGCGGCAGGAGCTCATCCATGGTCATCTTTTTTGCAAGCTTCTGGACAAATTCATCAATTTTAACCGTACTGCGGGCAATATCACTGAGTTCAGCAATAACATCATCTTTCTTTAATATTCCAAATAATATCCCACGCTTTGATATAACTGGCAAAATTGGGACATTGTGAATATAGAAAAGCCTGACAATATCTTCTGGTTTCTTTATCTCAGGTGAGTAAGGATTTTCTTCAAATGAAACAGTATCACTTTTTACATCATTCTGGCTCATTGCTGTTATAATCCCAATACATCAAACATGGAATAAATCCCGTTCTTTTTATCTGCCAAAAACTCTGCTGCTCTGACAGCACCACGTGCAAAATTTTCACGGCTTGTTGCACGATGAGTCAGCTCAACACGCTCTCCATTGGCAATAAAGTACACAGTATGTTCACCAACAATATCACCACCACGCATTACCATGACACCAATCTCATTATCAGTGCGCTGGCCAATGATGCCTTCCCTTCCATGCATAAGCTTTGCACTGTGCAAATCCTTTCTTGTTTCCATGACAATATCAATAAGCTTTTTTGCGGTGCCTGAAGGAGAATCTTTTTTTAAACGGTGATGAGCCTCAAATATTTCAACGTCATAGCCATCCTGTAACACTGACGCAGCCATCTGTGTAAGCTTGAATAAAAGATTAACCCCCACCGACATATTGGGTGAAAATACAATGGGAATCATTTGCGCTGCCTGTTGAATTTTATCTTTTTGTGTCTCTGAAAATCCGGTGGTACCTATCACCACGGGAATTTTTTGTTCCACTGCTTTTTGTAACAATACCAGAGTAGCATCAGGTGCAGAAAAATCTATCACTACATCAGCAGTAAGCTTTGCACTGTTTAATGACTCAATGGTTACAGACAGTTTTTTTGAAATCAAACTACCCGCATCCTGACCCAGTAATGGACATTGCTCAGCATCTAGTGCCTGTGATAGCGTATGGCCTCTTTCAAGGGCAACAGTAAGAATTACTTTGCCCATCCTGCCGGTAATTCCACATATAGCAATCCTCATAGCTTCACTCCATAAGCAATCAAAACATCTTTAAGTTTCTTGCGATTATCATCAGAAAGGGGAACCAGTGGCAACCTTACTTCGGAAGAACAGAATCCAGCCATTTCCATGGCTGCTTTAATGGGAATTGGATTTGTTTCATAAAACATTGCACGGCATAGTGGCAATAATGCATAAAATTTCTTTTTTGCTTCTTCAAATTTGCCAGCCTTAAATAGCGTTACCACAGACTGTACATCTGCAGGTAATAGATTAGAAAGAACAGAAATAATACCTTTTCCGCCAATACCCAACACAGGCAAAAGTAGATTATCATCACCCGAAAGAAGTGTAATCCTATCACCGCATAATTCAATGAGATTCATCATTTGATTAATATCACCCGATGCTTCCTTCATGGCAACAATATTGGGTACACGCTTTATAAGCTCTGCAACACTTTCGGGCAAAAAGTTTATTCCGGTTCTACCCGGTATATTGTATAACACCACCGAAATAGAAATTGACTGTGCCACTGCTTCAAAGTGTGCAATAAGCCCTCGCTGCGGCGGTTTGTTATAGTATGGATTGACAAGCAACACTGCATCAACCCCTGCATCCTGAGCAGCCTTTGAAAGATAAATTGCTTCATCGGTTGAATTGGAACCTGTGCCTGCAATGACCTTTATTCTTTTATTTACCATTTTCACAACACGAATGATAAACTCTTCATGCTCCTCATAGCTTACCGTGGGAGATTCTCCTGTGGTGCCCATGGGAACAACGCCATCAACTCCCCCTGCAATCTGATGCTCAATAATCTTTTCCACAGAATCGTAATCAATCTTGCCATTCTTAAAAGGCGTTACCAGTGCTGTAAAAACACCTTCAAACATGAAATCCTCACTTGTGATTTTATAAAAATTTTAGGCGATAGTAACTATCGCCTATACCATACATATATACTAAAAGCAAGAATATTTTGTCAAGTTGGTTTATTGGATAGGGAAAAATATTCTTCCAGATGCTATCTGTTTCCTAAAGCGATACGCTCAACCTGATACGTTTTATAGTATTTAATATAAGGATAATGTGCCTTAATATACTCTTCTACATCAGGATCGAATATATAGCCAACAATAAATCCATAAATATCGATTTTAAAATGATTTTTCAGTCGCTTTATCATTTCATCAAAATCATCAATATCCCGTTTCCCAGGCTGTGATTTACATTCTCCTACCACTATAACAGGTCTATTATTATTAATTCCTTTAATAAAAATATTTACTTCATCTTTTCTATTTTTATCATATTGTATGAATCTCCTTTCAACCTCATCAGGAACAAATCCAAATTCTTTATGAATAAAGGAATCCATAAAAGGAAAAAGTTTATCTTCAATGCCATATCCAACAGCATGAGAAAGTCCACCCAATTGTTTTTTTACTCCATCCATGTCTATAACCAATTGTTGCACAATTTCATCAGTTTGTTTCTGTGCTATAGCTAACTCTTCCATCCGCTTGGTTAATGAATCAAGTCTTTCTTCTGTCTTCTTTTGTGCTATGGTTAACTCTTCTACTCGCAGAGTTAATGAATCAAGCCTTTCTTCTGTCTTCTTTTGTGCTTGAGCTAACTCTTCCATCCGCAGAGTTAATGAATCAAGCCTTTCTTCTGTCTTCTTTTGTGCTACAGCTAACTCTTCCATCCGCAGAGTCAATGAATCAAGTCGCATATCAGTTTTTTTCTGAGTATCAATTAATTCCTGTAATAACTTCTCGCTTTTTTCTTGAGTATCTGCCAATCGTTTTGTTGTTTCAGATAATTCTGATACTGTCTTCTTCAGTTCATGAAAGTCTTCTTTCCTGACTGATTCCTTAACATTTTTATCAATTTCTTCCAGAAGTTCTAAAATTACACGCCTAACTTTTGGTTCAAGCCCATCCAAATGTTTAATGATTTTAGCACTATATGGCATTTTACCACCTAACTCTTTTTAATAAACTTATCTGGTCATGTACAGATAGTTACGATATTACTATCATTACAATCAAATATAATTCTACTATCTCTTTTTAGCAAGATAATTTTTACGAAAGTATCCCCATACTACACCTGAAGCTATAGTACTATACTCCCTTACTACTCATCCCGGCATGTGTGTTATATTATACCTTAGCGATCATTTCCTCAATGATTATGTATATCTTCCTACTATCGCCACACTTACCACATTCATCATGGGAAATCCCCCTAAGTTATGAGTTAGCCCTAACTTTGGGTCTTTTAACTGCCGTTTGTCAGCCCTTCCATGCAACTGCAGATAGATTTCATATATCATCCGCAGTCCCGATGCGCCAATGGGATGCCCAAAGCATTTAAGACCTCCATCAATCTGACAGGGGATTTTACCGGTGCTATCAAAAAAACCATCCATGACATCGTTCACAGCCTTCCCCCGCTCAGATACATGAAGATCCTCCATGGTTACAAGCTCAGTTATGGAAAAGCAATCATGTACTTCTAATAGGCTTAACTCTTCTCGCGGATTTTTAATGCCAGCTTCCTGATAGGCTCGCATAGCTGCTTTTTCGGTATTGACTACATGTGCACCATCCCAGTTAGAAAACGCC
>JBBFLA010000074.1:0-12714 GCA_037481795.1 Spirochaetota bacterium | reverse complement strand
CGTCTGCGAATACTATCGGACAAAATAGAAAAAAGGGCAAACACTAAAAGCCCATGGCTCAAGCACTTTGGTGTGACACTGATGATCAAGGTGGTAAAGTAGGAGACAATTAAGGTCACGTACCAGGGATTGGGTGAGCGATTTTTGTTATCTTTTCAAGGATTTTTGGTGGGAATCCCCAATAGACACTGTAGCTGAATATATTATCTTCGGTTGTAACCTCAAAATGATAATTTGCATATAGATAGTTATCGGTTTTCTGTTTTTTAAGAACACTGTCAACAAATCTTTCGAAATAATTTTCAATACTGAATTCAATCATCTTTGCCAAAGACATCTTCCCATACTTCTTCAAATCCAGGAATATCTCATAATCATATGGGGTAAGTGTAATATGAATTCGTCTCCAATTACCAGATCCCTGCCTTTCCCTATATTTAATTCGTCTGTTTGTGGTAAAATTAATCTTTTGATTTTCACCAACAAAACGCAACAGAGCAGTAATAAGTTTTGAAATCCTTACATTATACCTTTCTGAATAATTGCTTAATAATGTATAATGCTCTTTTGATATACAGGTGGTTGTTTCAAAATTCATATATATCCTCCGCTATACTTTTTTTCTATAGTAAGTAGTTCACGAATAATCATTATAATTTGAAATATCAAAAAATAACAGTGTTACTATACTTGTACCATCACATCATATTAAGTCCATACTGGATAAATTTTATTATTGCTATATACAAAATCAATGCATTGTAGCTGTACAAGCCGCTCAACCTGGCTCGTTATTTCCTCCTTTGAAAATTTTGTTTTATTCAATAGGTACTCAACAAATTCCTTTTTAACATCAACGGGAACACCATTCTCTATACCCGGAAATTCTTCAACAAGCCGTTCTAATATCATATCACGTACTATTTCAAATGATCGTATATTGCTGATTAGCTCCTGTTCATTTTGTGAAAGCTTCTGGCCCTGTTTCTGCTTTTCACCCAAAGACAATATATATGCCTTTATGCTGCCATTGAATCTATCCACTATCTCATTAATCCTTTCAGCAGTAACCCACGGTGTAACTGAAACAGCCCTGTTTGCATCATACATATCCCAGTCATTGGTTAAAATCTCTATACCATAATAATCTTTCATTTCACGCACTTCAGTACCAGGGAATGGTGCCAAAACATGGAATCCATAATTATCGCTCAACTCTTTTGCAAATTCCAGTGTCTTTTTAATGGTTTCTTCTGTTTCGCCAGGCAATCCCAATATATACGAGGTCATGGGGCTAATGCCAACCTGCCTGCACATATCAACTGCCTGTTTACATTTTTCAAGTGTTATCTTTTTCTTTACCTTATCAAGAATTTCCTGATTGCCGCTTTCAATGCCAAAACAAAGCATGGTACAACCAGCATCTTTCATATGTTCAAGTAGCTCAACATTTACCGTATCAACGCGGGCAAATGCAGTCCAGGGATGATTAATCCCACGCCGTTTAATTTCCTTGCACACTTCAATACAACGGCTTTTATGCGATGTAAAAAGGTCATCAACGATATTAATTTGTTTAAATTTCATGGTAGCAAGCATGGCAAATTCATCTACAACGCGGTTTGTTTCAAAATAGCGCACCTTTCTGCCTACCATCTTGCTGCCAACACAAAAAATACAATTAAACGGGCATCCACGGGAAGTCATCATGTTAATGGGAAAACCCAAGGCTCTATATTTTGATAGCTCTACCAGATGCCGCGCAGGATATGGCAGGATATTAATATCGGGGATAAAATCCCTGTTGGGATTATGCACTATCGCATTTTCACTATCGCGGTATGAAATACCTTCAATATGTGCGTAAGCATCTTTATCATTAAGGTGCGATAGTAACTGTTCAAATGTCAATTCCCCTTCACCACGCACAATGACATCAATATACGTGTGGTGAAGCAACATATTATGGGCATCAAACGTTGCGTGAGGACCTCCAAGTACAGTGATAATATCTGGATTAATCTGTTTATAAACTTTCAGGATTGACAATGCCTTTTTTATGTTCATGGTAACACCGGTTGAACCAACAACATCCGGTGCAAATATTGACATAATGTTCTGTGCACGGTTTTCAGAAAACCTATTTACTATATAATCCTCAATTTTTACTTCAATGTTTTTTTCTTCAAGATACGCAGCCAGTGCCATAAGTCCAAATGGTGGTGATGGCGATTCTTCAAAAGGATATGGTGGATTTATAAGCAGTACCTTCATACTATTCCTTTTATTACCTGGATTATTGAACTTTTAAAATATTGACATTACGAAATTAAACAATATTTAGCAATATTTTTTTTAAAAAATATGTTACGCCTTCTTTTTCTTTCATGCAGAGATCGCTTACAACACTGAGTTTTAAATACATGCTCTGACCCCAATTTACAAGCGCTCTTTGCAATCTTTGAGCACTTGGGTAATGTTTTTCTCATCTGACCTTATTTTCATGCTAATGTATACTGGTGAATACCTGCTACAATTGAATTATCATTTTTTCATAATTATTTATTAAATTTTATATATTTTAATTGGCAATATGACATCCCATGAGTACAGTTTCAAGAATACTATTATTCTAAAGAAATGGTGAGGTTAATATGCTGTCAGATTATCATTATAATACACATACTGTTTTGGACCTTTTTAAAGACGGTGTTAAAAAATATGGCAATAAAGTCTTATTAAATCGTCATAATGGTACGCAGTGGGAATCTTTCACCTGGAATCAGGTTGATACAATGGTTAAAGCCCTTGCATCGTACTTCATTAATCTGGGATTAAAACCCGGAGATGTTGTATCAATCTATTCAGAAAACCGCCCTGAATGGGCAATTGCCGATTTAGCTACTCTTTCAATTGGTGGCATTGATGCAGCTATTTATCCAACAAATTCTGCACCTGAAGCGGCATATATATTGAAAGATTCTTCATCTGTTGTTTGCGTGTGTTCATCAAAATTTCAGACTGATAATGTCCTTTCCAAAAAAAGTGAACTGCCAAACTTAAAGAAAATTATTGTATGCGATGATATCAATTACAATGATGATATGATCATCACATTTAAAGATGCAGTTAATGCTGGTAATGCAAACCTCCACATTGAGGAGATAGAAAAGCGAACAAAGGATGTGAAACCCGACGATGTGATGACATTAATCTATACATCCGGAACTACAGGCGACCCAAAGGGTGTTATGCTAACCCATAAAAATATAATGTTTATATGTCTTACGTTTAACAAAGTTGAAGCTTTACCAGAAGGTTTTATACATTTATCGTTACTTCCACTATCTCATTCGGTTGAGCGTACCATGGATTACTATAGCGTGTTAGAGCGTGGAGCTGTAATTTATTATAGCCGTGGTACAGAATACTTTGCAGAAGAACTCAAGGAAATCCGCCCACAATGTGATATTCTGGTTCCTCGCGTTTTTGAAAAGATTTACAACGGAGTTATGGCAAAAGTTAAAGAAATGCCTGAAAAGAAGCAAAAGATTTTTAACTGGGCACTATCGGTAGGACTTCAGGCAGCACCATACTTTATGGCAGCAAAGCGCAAACCTCCACTACTTGCAGTAAAATATGCAATAGCAAACAAACTTATTTTTTCAAAACTTAAAAATGCACTTGACCTTGACCGTGTTATTTGCTGGGGTGCTGCTGGTGCACCTCTGGCAAAAGAAATACATGATTTCTTCTGGGCAATGAATCTTCAGGTACGTAAAGGATATGGATTGACCGAAACTTCACCCGTTCTGGCTGTTGACGGTTCACCAAAAATTAGGCCTATAAAATCTGATGGCTGGATATGCCCATTCCCTGAAACGCAGATAAAGATTGCTGATGACGGTGAAATCCTGGCCAAAGGCCCTCAGTTGATGAAAGGTTACCTTAATAAGCCTGAAGCTACAAAGGAAATGTTTACTGACGACGGTTGGATTAAAACAGGCGATATTGGTGTCCTTGACAATGAAGGATACCTTAAAATAACTGACCGCAAGAAAGATATTATCGTCACAGCTGGTGGCAAAAATATTGCGCCACAGGTTATTGAGCAGCGCTTGCTTATACATCCCTTTATTGAGCAGATTGCTATTGTTGGGGATGCACGAAAATACATCGTTGCCCTGATTGTGCCAAATTTTGAAACATTAACACAATGGGCAGCTACTCAAGGAATATCTGCAGCATCCAATGACGAACTGGTTAAACATCCTGATGTGCGTAAAAAATATGATACCATAGTTAATGAGGTTAATAAGGAGTTTGGCAAGGTTGAACAGATTAAAAAGTTTGCACTGCTACCACAGCAATTTACCCAGGAAACAGGTGAATTAACACCTACACTCAAAATCAAACGCAAAGTTATTCAGAAAAAATATGCAGATATTATAGAAGAAATGTACAAAGAATAAAATTATTCACGCAGAGAACGCTTACAACACCAAGTTTTAAATATATGCTCTGACCCCAGTTTATGCATTCAGCAACCTTAGCGATCTCTGCGTGATGCATTTTTTGATCTTATCCCATTTTTTTTAAAAAAAATCTTATCTTGCCTTGACGAAAATCAAAATCATAGCTATATTAACCAGTACGAACGTTCGTTCAGAGGTGAAATATGAGCAACACAATCACAGATAAACGCCAGCAAATCCTTGATGTGGCAAAAGAGCTTTTTGCCACAAAAGGATATTCGGCCACGGGCATACGTGAAATAGCCGAAAATGCAGGTCTTTCGCTGGGAAATTTCTATAATTATTTTAAAAATAAAGAAGAACTGTTTAGCTGTTTATTAGATCCGGATATCATGCTTGAACATCTTGATAATGTAAGAGAAATGATCAACACTCAATTTCCCAATAATTTTAAAGATATTATCAAAACTGTAAAAACTCTTGTTGATAGGGATTTACACAAGTTCAGGCTCATATTTATTGATCTTACCGAATTCAACGGAAAACATACCGACAGAATACTTGATAAAATTATTAATGAATCAACCCAAACATTTAATGAAAAAATTAAAAGCACCATTGTGGGAAAAATTATAAAAGATGACGATTATCAGTTCTATATAAAGGCATTTATCATCTCACTTTTATCCCTTTTAGTCATTGGCAGAGTGCTTCCCTCAATCAATCTCAATGATAAATCCAATGACTATATTGCTGACAAGCTTTCCAATGTCATACTGCATGGGATTTTGCTATGAGCAATAAACCATACATATTTTTTTGGGCGATAGTAACTGTTATAGTAAGTCGGGTTGCCTTTGCACAGGAGCCTTTTAGCCTTTTATCCGTAGAAGACAAATCAACCCTTAGCATCAACGGATTTGTTGAAATTGACACCACCACATCCACCTATCCCCATCAGAAAACAACCGATATCTTTAAAAAAGATGAACTTAAAGCAAACACTACCATCAAATATGGTAAGGACTCATTCTATGTTTATACTGATATAAATGCATATCTGCTGTCAAACCTGATAAACAAAAACATAAATCCTGCATATCAATATTCATCAAAAACCAACATCCTGCAAAATGGCACCATAACTTCAAGCAATGCAGAAATTAATTTCCGTGAATGTTATGTCAACTATGAGATTGGCTCAGTACGCTTGCGAGCAGGCAATCAAATATTTGCATGGGGCACTGCCGATGCATTTAACCCAACATCGTATTTTAATACATACGACCTTCGTGAATTTCTGTTTAAGGATGAGGACACTGAGTTAAAGATGGGCGTTCCAGCAGTGTCAATGCTTATAACGCTGGGTAACGATACACTTGAGTTTGTTATCACACCGCTGCATGTTCCCCTGCGTATGCCACAAGCCAGCACATTCTGGCAACTAACCGTGAAAGAGGGCCCATTTCCGGTAACTATCGCACAACCTCAAGCCCTGCCCTTTGAAATTAATAATGCTGGCGTTGGTGCACGCTACTACCACAACCTTGCCGGCATTGATGTTCACCTGAGTGCATACCACGGTCCCGACACACAGCCATACCTTTTGCCGGTAAAAACCATACTACAGCCAAATGAACCTGTTTCAATTCTGGTAGAGCCAAAATATGCTATAGTGAACATGGCGGGCACTGCTCTATCAAAAGCATATAAAGATTTTGTATTCCAGGTTGAGGCGGTGTATTCCCCTGATAAAAGGGGTGTTGTGGATGTTGATTTGCAAAACGTGAGCGGTGCACAGCTACTAACACTACTTCCCTACAAAACGCGCAAAAGCCATTTTGTAACGTATTCAGCAGGATTCAACTATTTTATACCCATCCGCGATTATTTTAAAGAGCACGAAGGACAATGTGTATTTACCTTTGAGTGGAGCCAGTCGCACTTTTTTGATAACAAGCTCATGAAGCCAATGCTTTCGGATATTGTTGTACTGAGATTACAGGATACCTTTTTTAATAACAAACTCACTGTAAAGATAAGCTCATTTGTTGAAAAGCAAACTAAAAGTTACATGATAATGCCCCACGTTGGATACCGCTTTGACAGTGGGCTTACCGTTGACGTAACGTACATATATCTTCATATGACCAATACTTCATATTTTGCAGGCTACAATAACAATGATTGCGTAACAGGGAGGGTTAGCTATGAATTCTAAAATACTCTTTGTGGCGATAGTTACTGTTATAGCCTTTACTTCCTGCGGAGCACTACAGGAGGATACTTCAATCATTGCTGGCTCTGTCATGGTGAGTGAAGGAATTTCACGTGCTGAAAGCGCCCCTGTTTTTGTAGCCATTGCCAAAAATGGCGATATCGAAGCCATACAAAACGATCCAGATAGTACCATCATCACCGTCATACAACCAGATGATTCGGGAGACTTTTCCATTGAGTGCAGGGACTATGGATTAAAAAGCGGCGATGAGGTATTCCTGTTTGCCTTTATTGATAACGATTATGCTGGCGGCATCCCCTTCCCCTCACCCGGCGATGCAGTTGGCTTTTACAACAACGGCTTCAAGCTTTCATACACCATTGGTGTTGATGGGCAGGCCACTATCCTGATTAACCGACAACAGCATGATTTTAATGCAAGCGTTATTGGCATACTTGATGGCACAGAATCAGGCGATGTCATTCTCATTGCCTATGCAGGTGATTTCAATTCAAGCAATTTTTCTGATATTGATATCGATGCTGTTATAGGGTACAAAAAGTTTACAAAACCAGCTCAACCGGTGAGTTTTACCCTCCCTGTTATGCCATACGGATATAATGTCCCAATTGGTGGTGTCTATATCATAGCACTACTGGATGCAAATAATAACGGCATTCCTGACGAAGGTGACACAGTTGGATTTGCTGTTGAACCGGGCAGCAATACACCGGTAGCCATAACGGTGACGGGTGGCGTGGTTTCTGCTTCCACTATTAGGTTTATTATGCCCATATACGATGAACCTGCTACTAATGAACCGCCATTAACCATAACAGGCCAGTTTGATGCTCCTGCAGGATATAGCTCTGACCCCGCATCAAAGCCAATATTTATAGTGGTGGCAAAAGGCTCTGACCCCAATGAGGTATTTACCAATATTAAAAATCTCAATACGGAAACATTTGATTATACCCGTGTAGACCAGGGTTCCAATTCATTTGCTATCACCCTATCACGGCGTAAATTTACACCTGGCGATAAAGTTTTTGTCTTTGCCTTGTGGGATAAAGATTATGAAAGCGGCCTTCCCAATGCAACACAGGGGGATACATTAGGATTTGTAATGAATAAAAGTACTTTTGCCTATACTGTAACATTACAGGATGGAAATAATCAATTATTAAAAAGTGGAACACAATATTTATTCAATGGCAATGGTGGGTATTTGTTTTCTCTAAACCGGATTATATATAATCATAATGCTACCATACGGTTTCAGCTTGAAAAAGGGGATCTTAATGATACACAATTTGCAAACGGTACCAAGGTAATAGTTGTTGCAGTATATGAAACAGATAATATAGCAGAACAATTTATACAATATGGTTCATATAACCTTGATATGGATAAAATAATTGCAACAGCAAATGTTCGCATTAACAGGATAGATGGAGGAAACACCACGGTATATTACACTATGCCAGTAATGCCCGCATTACATGAGTCAATACCGGCAACACAAGATGCCGAGCTTTTCATTAATGATGTCTGGGTACTGGCAGTACTGGATAGTAATGGAAATGGAAAACCTGATGATGGTGAATATATTGGCTTTTATTGGAATAGGATTTTTGTATACTATCCTGCAAAGCTTCCATCACCCTTAGGAGATGGCACAACAATCCTAAATAAAACAGTTCGTTTTTCAAGCAATACTTATTGAATGGTTGGCTTAATTGCTATTTGCACAATGGTAAGATTTGTAAAACAACATCAATTGGTAAGACTTTTTAAGAATATGAAAAATACGTTTTGCATGGTAGGTGATTCCATACTACCAAAGTTTGTAATAAAATACGAGTATATAAAATATATATGCATAAAACATTACGAAGATAGGTGATACAAGATGAAAAAGTTCATCAGCATAGTGCTTAATTATCCAAAAGCAACTATTGCCATTATCGTGGTGATATCGTTGATTCTGGGTTCTGGATTAGCCAAGATACAGTTTGACAGCTCATTAGATGCCGTTATGCCCAAGCATGACCCTGAGTATCTTCTCAATGAGGAAGTTAAGAAGATTTACGGTAATAATGGAAAATTTATTATCATTGATCTTGAAGCCGATGACATGCTTACTCCTGAGATTTTACAGCAGGTTGGGAATCTCCACGATGACATCGAAGAATACCGGAAATTTGATGAAGAAAAGGAGATGAATCGTTTAGCTATTTTGCAGGAGCTATCGCATACAAAAAATTTAACAAAACAAAAACTTTTAGCGGCATTTGCAAATGACCCCGTGTTTTACCGCTATCTTGAACGAGCCTTTACAGAACTATCCATAGATACTGATATTGTGACTTATCGTGAGGTAAACGCTATCATAAAAAAGCATCAGGCAAGTATTGAAATTAAAAAGCGTGAAACAATAGATATCATTCTTTCCCCCTTTACAATGAAAGACCTTTTAGGTAAAGATGATACTCTGTATGTTCGCGATATTGTAGAAAAGGATGAAACAGGGAAACGCAAAATACCGCAAACACCACAGGAAATTGCCGAATTTAAAAAACGCCTTACCAATAATCCTGCATTTGAACGTGGCATATATGTAAAAAATGATAGTGGGGTCATTACCGATTTTGGCATTATGATTCGCCTTATGGATCAACCTGTATACGACCCACTTGTTAAAGAGATAGCTGAAATTACACGCAGCTATGAAAAAGACATGAGCATTGTTTTGCAAGGAGTTCCCGTAACTCATCGTGAAATAAACGACTATATGAAATCTGACCTTAAGCGCTTTTTGCCGTTAGTTATGCTCGTTGTTCTTTTTGTATTCTACTTAAACTTTGGATCTATTCGTGGCATGCTTCTGCCTTTTGCAACCCTGGTGTTAGCCGATGTATGGGTTGTAGGACTCATGGGGCATTTAGGTTACAAGCTCAATGTCATTGGTGTTGCCCTACCTCCTCTTATGACGGCAGTAGGGAGCTCATATTCCATTCATATATTAAATCAATACTATCATGATCACCATCTTATAAACCGTTTGGGCAACCTTAAAGGGATTCAATCATCGCTTCTGCATATTTCACTTACTGTTCTTTTAGCAGGTGCAACTACCTTTATTGGTTTTTTTAGTCTTATCACCAATCAAGTTTCTTCAATCAGGGAAATGGGAGTATTCTCAGCTATTGGAGTGCTATTTGCTGTTTTCATAGCATTCACATTAATCCCTGCAACATTGGTTTTACTTCCTCAAAAAGAAAAAAAGCTTACGTCAAAATCAAAAATTCACTCTCTATTTCAATCGTTTAATTTTGTGGATAGAATTGTCCACAAACTATCGTACCTGGCTGTTTCAAAAAGTGGTGTGGTAATTTTTTTACTTTTCATAGCCATGGGTTTAGCAATAGCAGGAGCAAGCAAGGTTAAAGTAGAATCTTCGGTACACGCGTACTTTAAGGAAGGGGACTATGTGCTTACCAGCTCAAAAATAATCGGTAAAAAATTTGGCGGTGCCTCTGGTTTAAACATTTTAATAAGCACAGGTAAGGAAGACGGAGTTAAGGATCCTGATCTTTTACGATTTGTTGATTCATTCAGAGCATGGTTGGTAGCCGAGGAAAATCGTGATCTTAACATTGGAAGAACTGATGCTTTCACCGACTTTATAAAAACTGTTAATTTAGCTATGAATGATAATAACTTTGATTACTATTCAATACCCAATAGCAAAGAAGATATAGACAGCTATATAGATTTATATGGAGGAAATGATGATAATGATAATGGATTGGCTGATGAGTTTGAGCCATACGTTGATAGAAAATTTACCACTGTCAATATCTTTGCACGGTTATGGGAAAAAGATGGCAAGCTTTTAAGCTCAAATACCATGCATTACATAATTAACAAAATTAGCAAATATCTTGATGAACATCTTCCCGAACACTGCTCATACAAAATCACCGGTGAACCAAAAGTGTTGGTGCGTTTGTCGGATTATATAGTGAAAGGACAGATAATGAGTTTAGCACTGAGCTTATTAAGCGTGGCATTTGTTGTATTTTTAATCTTTCAGAACTGGAAAGCAGCACTGGTTTCTCTTATCCCCATTAGTACTGCGGTGCTTTTTAACTTTGGCGTAATGGGCTTTTTGGGTATCCGACTTGATATTGCAACTGCTATCATTGCCTCTATCACCATTGGCATTGGAATTGACGATACCATCCATTTTTTAAATACCTATCGCCACTTTGATAAACATGAGTTATCACTGGAAGATGTTATTACAAAAACACTTTTACGTGCAGGTAAAGCTATAATCTATACTTCATTAGCTTTAATCTTTGGATTTTTAGTATTGGTAGTTTCAAGCTTTAAACCGGTTATCTATTTTTCAATACTGCTGGCCACAACCATGATAACCACAACACTGGGTGCATTGTTATTTTTACCTGCAACCATTTATTTCTTTAAATTAAATCTTTCACCAAAAATATCTACATCAAAGGTAGGTCAAATTTTAAATATTGGTAAATACTTTGAATTGGAATCAGAATGATGTACTATAAATCCCCTATGGGGATTCAGGAATGACTTTGATATATGATCTATTTTCACAGGATTACTATTTTTTAATGTTATTAGTAAAACAATTTTAAATCACAACAGATTGTTAACAGGAGGGATACAATGAAAAGGTTTTTAGTATTAGGTCTATTGTCTGTGTTTTGTTTGGCGATAGTTACTGTGTATGCAATGACAGGCAGGGAAATAATGGAAAAGTCAGACGCACTGCCTGAACCCAAAACCGCGATAAGCAAAGCAACGATGGTAATTCACAAAGGGGGAGATAGTTTAACACGTACCATTGAGATGATGGCAATGAAGGTTGGACAAAACGACAAGGTGCTTGCAGTGGTTAAGGAAGAACCCGGTGGCGATATTACCAAGGTATTGACACATACCAATAAAACAGGCGAAGACATGCAATGGGTTAAGATGTCTAATGGGAAAGTAAAGCGCATATCATCAGGTGATCGTAGTGGTGCGTTTGTAAACTCTCACATCTTCTACGAAGATTTGCGTTCACGAAATATTGATGACTACGAATACACCCTATTGGGAGAAGAAACTGTTGAAGGGTATCTATGTTATAAGGTTGAAGCAAAACCAAAACCCGGGAAAAGTATCTATGATAAGGCTATATTTTTCATTATCAAATCAGGTGAATTTCAGTACTTTGCTGTACGTATAGATATTTTTTATGAAGGATATCTATATAAGCGATTAATAAATTATAACCTGAAAAAGGTTGATGGTATTATTACCCCCTATAAAGCTGTTATGTATCGACTTGATAAAAAAGGGGATAACTTAGGCAGAACCGAAGTAACCATAACAAATCTGCAATACAATAACCCGGCAATTAATGAGAATATGTTTAATGTTGGCAAATTGTGATGAAATAATGCTCTGCCGTATGTTATTCAGCGATCTCTGCGTGAGCAATTATTTATGTTTTCTTGCAGAGAGTAAGAAGAGTACAAGATTTTTTAATTATACGTATTGCTTTATTTCTACAGGCGCCCAAATATTTGAGCGCCTGTTATTTATCTATTACACACCCACCTTGCAATTATATCTTATAATCTTCATGATACCCTGCTGGTATATGATAGTATTTAAAAGGTTGCTGTAAAATTCTACTAGCGTTAGTTTCAGGATTATCAAAAAAGTCTTTTACTATTTCCATAAAGTTCAATGAGACACCATAATACAGGCTTCTATACGGCCCCTCATCAGTAACGTCACCACTGTAATAATTTCGAGTGAAATATCCAAAATCAAGTTGAATATATCGTAAAAAGTTTGGTAGTTTCAATCCTAAATTTTGAAGACCCGCCAATCTGAAGTTAAGTAGGGTCTACTGAAAAAATTGAAACTCCTGAAAAAATTAATTGTTATAAGAAATAAGTATGATATAAGTGCACAAGA
>JBBFLA010000073.1:0-12948 GCA_037481795.1 Spirochaetota bacterium | reverse complement strand
ATTAACCGCACAGTTATAGTTTTGATAGGCATTGCGTGGATTGTATAAAAACGCATCACGAAGGTCATGTATGGTTACTGTTGCTTCGTATTCGCGTAAGGGGTAACAGTCAGTACCATAGCTTTTTGCTTTTAGCTTAACGGGTTTACCAGCAATTAAATCCTCAATGACATGCCCACCACCATATTTGAAGCGTCCTGGATGTACTTTATTGAGTGGGTCATCTTCCTGCACCTGTGTTGCACCAATGTAAATGTCCACTGCAGCAAGGCCTGCGTATGCCTCTACATCGTTAAGCCATACCTTTGATGCTTTAATCTTGGGGCGGGTATGACCAAAATTAATAAATGCACCAGAAGAACACATGGTGCCAAAGGTACCGGTTGTAACTACGTCAACTTTTTTAAATGCTGATTTGTATCCTTCAGATTTTACTATGTTTACCATTTCTTCGGCAGTGACAACAACTGCATCACCTTTTTTTATCTTTGCGTTTATTTCTTCATAGCTTTTCTTTATAACAATATCAGTCATGATGAATTTCCTTTGTGTTTTAATTTGTGGAATACCATTATGAAGTCAAAGCATATAAACAGGCAAGTAAAAATTTATAAATAAAAGCCAGAAGAATTATACCAGTAACTATCGCCCAAAAAAATAAAACAAAACTTCAGTAACATTGGTAAGCACTTTCTTATGTGCTACAATTAATAACTATGAATGAAAAATCGCTACAGTACTGCTTTGGGCCGGTGCAATCTCGAAGGTTAGGGGTATCGCTTGGTGTTGATATTGTGCCACATAAAACCTGCACACTCAACTGTGTATACTGTGAGTGCGGGAAAACCACAGTACTTACTGATGAAATAAAAGAGTATGTGCCCACTGAGGAAGTAAAAAATGAGTTAGATGCACTATTGTGCAGCAATCCCAAACTGGATGTTATCACCTTTTCAGGTTCAGGTGAGCCAACGTTGCACAGTGGCATTGGCACCATCATAGATCATTTAAAAAGTAACTATCGCTACAAAATTGCTGTGCTTACTAATGGAACGCTGCTGTGGAAACCTGAAGTAAGAGAGCGCCTGTATAATGCTGATATTGTTATTCCTTCACTGGATGCTGCAACAGAGCACGCTTTTAAAAAAATATGCAGGCCGTTTAAGCAATTGTCTTTACCAAAGATTATTGATGGGATTGCCCTGTTTGGAAAAGAATTTAAAGGGCTATTTATTCTGGAAATTTTTATTGTGCCGGGTATTAATGATGTGCCATCAGAATTAGAAGCGCTGGCAAAAGTTGCACACAGTATACAACCACACCGAATACAGCTTAACTACCTGGACAGGCCAGCAGCTGAAGAGTGGGTAAAAAGAGCTTCCATTGAAACGCTGAAACAGTATGCTCGCATCTTTGCACCAATACCTGTGGATATTCCTGGCACTCCTGAGTACCGGTTACTTGAGTTACAGTTGCCATTGAAAGAAATGATATTGTCAACTATTGAACGAAGGCCATCCACAGTGGACGATTTAGCCTATTCACTGGGCAAAGATAATTTTGAAGTGCAACAGATACTTGAGGAAATGGTGAAGCAGGGTGTTGTTGAGTTTTTTGATGAAGCTCGCGGAAGATTTTATAAAAAAATATGAATTTATTTTTAAATTAACGAAAAAAACTTTACAAATTAAGAAAAAATAGCCATAATTGTATAAACACTAATTTTACAGTGTTGTATATTACTTTGTGCCAGGATTGAATATAGAGTATGAGGAAAACTACATGCCACGATTAAAACCAGAAGCACGGGCGGAAAAAGAAGAGCAAAGAAAAACGCAGATAATAAAAGCGGCATATGAGGTTATTTCTGCTAAAGGGTATAATAACTTCACTCTGGATGATATTGCAAGAAATGCGGGCTTATCAAAAGGTGGTGTGCTGCACTATTTTAAATCCAAAGAAGATATACTCATCTATTTGCTGGAACAGATTTATATTATCATTAAAAAAAATATTAATAAACGTGCTGCAAAATATCGAACTCCCGAACGTCGTATGCGAGCAATTGTTATAGCATTTATTGTTACGGCAAAACGTCATCCTGCATTTTACACAGTACTGGTTGATTTCTGGGCACAGATTCCCATCAATGAAAGGGTTAAGCACATAAATACTGACATCTACAAACAGTTATGCGATGAAATAGTAAAGGTTATTGAAGATGGTATAAGCCAGGGGGTATTCAAACCGGTTGATGCCAGACTGGCTGCGCATGCAATTGTGGCAATGGTTATGAATGTTGCTATACAGTGGACCTTTAATCACGAGCTTTACAACATAGATCACCTGGCAAAAACGTGCATGAAGATGATAATGGCATATTTAGAGGCTAAACCAAAACTGGCGGGACAATAATACAAACGCCTGTATCAGGATGCTGCTTGTTTTATCCTAAATTAAAGGTACAATAATACGCGCAATTGTTTTTGTTTTAAAATCAGTATATAATGTAAAATTAGTATACGGTATCCCTACACTTTTTAATAGCACCACTACCATGGAAAGCCCTAATCCCATGCCCTCAGCTGCAGGGTCAGGATTTTCTAAATAGAAATCTGCAATGCTATCATAGTGAGAGGAACGTTCAATTCGTTCCCGCATACGTTCCAGTTCTTTTTTTGTCACTGGCAAGTTATTTATTACTTCAATTGTGAGGCGTGTTGGTTGTGGTTTTAAATATATCCTGGTGGATAATCCATATTGCTTTGCTTTTATGCCATAAATAAGCAGAGATTCTTCGTTAAGTATATTCCTGACTTTTGTTACAACTTCTTTAATGTCATCAGGGTTTTTAATTTCACCTTCTTCAATAAGAATATATTTGGCATTGGCTTTTACTGCATTTGCAATGAGTTCCTTGATTGATGAAAAAACAGGTGTGTAGAGATCTGCTTTGTTATGCCGTTCCAGTATTTTGCTTAAAGCATACTGTATATTTTTTTCTGTTTCATCCAGGATGGAATAGCTAACAAAAACAACTTCCTGGTTTTTATTTATTGCCGATAGTATCTCGTGTAAAATGTCCTGTGATGTTGTTGGCGCCATAGAGTAAATGGTTGTTATTTCATTGATTTTACCTATATTATCGGTATAATGCCAATATTGCAAGAATTTTTTAGTTGCAACAGTATTGACTTTTTATATAGTGTCATAAACAATGCTACCTTAAAATTTAACACTGAGGTTAACTATGCTTGATATATTATTCCCTTCGGTGCCATCTATAATCAGTATAACTATATTGAGCCTTGCATGTGGTATTTTGCTGTCACTTGCAAAGGTTTTATTAAAAGTTGAAAAAGATCCCCGTATTGAGAAGGTAATGGAAGCTCTTCCTGGTGCAAATTGCGGTGCATGCGGGTTTCCCGGTTGTGCCGGGTATGCAACCAATATTGTTGAACATGGTGCAGCCATTAATATGTGTCCTGTTGGTGGTCCGGAAAGTGTAAAGAAAATTTCAGAAATTATGGGTATTGAAGCTGAAGTTGGTGTTAAACGAATTGCCCGTGTTCACTGCCAGGGCGGTGTTAATGAAACCAAGATCAGGTTCATGTACGATGGTCCTCACAGCTGTACGGCTGCTCAACTTGTTATGGGTGGCTTTAAGGTGTGTGAATATGGATGTTTGGGTCTTGGTGATTGCGTACGGGCATGCCCGTTTGATGCCATTCATCTGGACGATAGGGGGCTGCCATTTGTTGATGCTGAAAAATGCACAGGGTGTGGTAACTGTGTTGAAGCCTGCCCACGTAATATAATAAGCCTGCTGGACAACACTGTGGATGTCTATGTCATGTGCCGTAACAAGCAAAAGGCACCGATTATGAAGTTGGGTTGCAGTGTTGGCTGTACTGCATGCCGGCGATGTGAAAAAGTATGCCGTGAGGAAGTATTTAAAGACAATCCTGATGTTGATACAGCAATCAAGGTGGAAAATTTTTTGGCTACTATTGATTATGAATTGTGTATTAATTGTGGAAGATGTGCTGAAGTTTGTCCGCAGAAAGTTATTGACTTTAAAAAAGTTATGGTAATTAAACGTGAAACCAATTGACCAGATGAACGGTGCCGAAAAGGCTGCAGCGCTTTTAGTGGCACTGGGCCCTGAAGTTGCTTCAGAGATAATGAAATTTCTTGATGAAGAAAGTGTTAATAAATTAGCTGCAGAGATAGCAAAGATAGATATACTGTCACCTGAAGAAAAAGAAGAGCTCATAGGACAGTTTTTACTGGAATTGCGAAAAGCGCGTGGAGTTGCATTTGGTGGTCACAATGTTGCCAAAGAAATACTGTATGCAGCTTTTGGGGAGAACAAAGCAAAGGACATTTTAAAACGGCTCACTCACAAGGATTTAGAAAAAGGTTTTGGCTTTCTTAATGATATAGATGCTGAGTTAATTGTTACATTTCTACAGAATGAGCATCCTCAGACTATTGCTGTGACACTGGCTTATATTCCTGCAGCCAAGGCAGCCGAAGTTGTTAAATTGCTTCCCGGGGATTTAGCAAAAGAGGTTACGCTGCGCATGGCAAAGATGGAGCGAACGTCGCCTGATGCGGTGCTTGAAATTTCACGAGTGTTGCGCAAAAAATATGATGAGTATCGCTATCAGGGGCAATCCAGTTCAAAAGCAGGAGGGCTCAATGCGCTTATTGATATCATGTCGCATTTAAGTGGCGATCAGGAAAAACAGCTTATTGATTATTTTGAAAGCACCATGCCGCAGATTGCTGATGAAATAAAAGCACGTATCTTTACCTTTGAAAATGTTCTTACACTTACCAATACCGAAATGCGGATACTTATTGATGAAATCAACAATGACTATATGATTGCAAAGGCTCTGAAAGGAGCTGGCGATGAAATTCGTTTTAAGTTTTTCCGCAATATGAGCAAAAACCGCGCAACTGATATTATGCACGAAATGGAGGCAATGGGCCCCGTGCGCCTATCCGAGATTCAGGAAGCGCGGGACAATATTGTCAGAGTAATGCGTCAATTGCATGACAATGGTGTCATCAGCCTCAGGAAAGAAAAAGAGAAGTATATTGAATAAAAAAGAAATCCTTGCATACTTAAAGTCACAGGGGCTATCGCCCAATAAGGCTTATGGCCAGCATTTTTTAATTTCAGAAAAATATATTGAGGCCATCATTACTGCAATAAGCCCGCAGCCTGAGGACTGTATACTGGAAATAGGCCCGGGTCCAGGAATTATCACAGCACCGTTAAGCAGGCTTGTAAAAAAGCTTTTTTGCGTAGAAATAGACGCAGGGTTTGCACGAATACTTACAGAACAGTTGGCTGCGATGTCGCAGGTAACTGTTATACATGGTGATTTTTTAAAACTACCTCCTGTAGAAGGTTGTACGCGTATTGTTGGCAATCTTCCCTATAATGTGTCTTCACAGATTATTTTCAGGGTGGCAAAACACTATTCGGCTTCGCACTGTTTTTTTCTGATTCAGAAGGAGATGGCGGGGCGACTGATAGCTTTGCCAGGAAGCGATATGTATTCAGCATTCACGGTAGGCGTGCAGCTTTACTTTGATGTGCAAAGACTTTTTGATATACCGCCACATGCATTTTATCCAGCGCCAAAGGTGCATTCAACGTTTGTGCAACTGATACGAAAAGACAAGATGCCCTTACAGGACAACGAAAAAGAAATATTTGAACAACTTGTTGCAACAGCCTTCTGGGGGCGCCGCAAGATGTTAAAAACAGCGTTGAAGCGTTCACCGTATGGAACGTATGATGAATCATTGATTGGCAGGGCATTTGAGGCATTGGGCTTTGATTCAACAGTTCGTGGTGAAGAGCTTTCATTACAGGATTTTATTGCACTGGCACAGTATTGTGCATATCATGAAAAATAAAGGTATCAGCATGGCAATAGACAAAGAAAAAGTATTTTCCCTTGTGGCGCACGTTTCAAAACCTGCACGCTATGTGGGTGGTGAATGGAATGCTGTTGTAAAGCCTGAGACAATAGTAAAAGTTGGGCTGTGTTTTCCGGACCTGTATGAGGTTGGCATGTCCAATAACGGCATTCAGATTTTGTACAGTGCGGTGAATGCAATAGAAGGTGCAGCGTGTGAGCGCGTGTTTGCCGTGGAGCGTGATTTTGAAAATATTTTGAAAAACTCAGGGACACCACTGTACACCCTTGAAACATTTACACCGCTATACCAGCTTGATATGGTAGGCTTCAATGCAGCCTGCGAATTATTATACACCAATATACTTCAGGTACTGGAACTGGGCAACATCCCTTTTTTTGCAAAGGACAGGGGCGATAGTTACCCGTTAATAGTCATTGGTGGGGAGGCGGCAAGCAATCCAGCACCACTTTTGCCATTTGCTGATGCAGTTTTTGCTGGTGATGGTGAAGAAGCCATTGTGGAGATTGTAAACATCCTTATTGAGAAAAAGACAAAAGGTTTATCAAAAGATGACGTGCTTGCACGATTAGCAAAAATAGAAGGGGTGTTATGCAGCCGTGATGTTGAGTTTACCTATGAAGGTCAGATATTGACAGCTATCAAAGCGCCGGTAGTATATAAACGAGTTGCACACAATTTCCATAGATATGAAGCCACACGGCCGGTGGTGCCATCCATACGCAGTGTGCAGGACAGGGTTTCCATTCAATTAGACAGAGGCTGTAAAAACCTGTGCAAGTTTTGCCATGCAGGCTACTGGGAGCTTCCCTACCGCAGGGTAAATGTTAGGGCACTTGCCAGCACTATACTGGATACGGTGCAGCATACAGGGTTTGGTGATGTATCGTTGCACTCGCTGAGTGTTGGGGATTATTCTGATATTGTGGAGCTTTTGAACCATATTGTGCCGCCACTGGTTGAGCAGGGTATCAGTATCTCACTTCCTTCGCTAAGAGTGGATTTACAAACGCTTGATATTATTGAATCAATTTCTGATTTAAAGAAAACATCGCTGACCTTTGCCATTGAGTCAGCTTCTGATATTCTGCGCTATACGGCGTACAAGCGTCTTGCCGTTGAAGAAATCATGAATATCATAACTGTGCTATCAGGGCGTGGATGGCAACGCATAAAGCTATACTTTATGATTGGCCTTCCAGGGTGTGACCGGGTGGATGAAGCAGCTGATATTGTTTCATTTATGAAAATGGCATGTTCCATTAATAAAAAAATTCAGTACAATGTTACCATATCGCCGTTTGTACCAAAACCGCACACCCCATTTCAGTATGAAAAGCAATATGATGAAACCTATTGCCTTGAAGTAATAAGCAAAATTAAACGCAGCGTGCCAAAATCGGTAACAATAAAAAATCATGATGTGTATGCTTCATTAATTGAAGGTGTGTTTGCACGTGGCGACAGTTTACTTTCCAATGCCCTTGTTGCAGCATACCGCAGTGGAGCCCGTTTAGATTTATGGGGTGAGCATTTTGATTTTACTATATGGGATAATGCATTGCAAACAACTACCGGTAACTGGCGCCGATATTTAGAACAAAGACAATTACAGGAAGTTTTGCCCTGGCATGTTATTAAAACCCGCTACGATACCCTTATACACAAAAAGATGCATTCAAGCTGGGATGGCAAAACATTCCCTGCTGGGTTTAAAAAAACCATGCTTAATAAAGAAGCATTTAAAAAAGCTGCTCAGTCATTTGAAAAACGATATAAAGCTGCTGCTACCCTGCGCGTGCACTATGCTAAAAAAGGGAAAGCGCGGTTTTTAGGTCACATAGATTGCATGGAAATATTCAAGCGTGCACTTCGCATGGCCAATGTCCCTGTAGCATATACGCAAGGGTATAATAAACATGAGCGTCTTATTACCGGGCCCGCGCTGCCGCTTGGGTATGAAAGCCTGTGCGAGTTTGTTGATGTTGAACTCTACCAGCAGTGCAGTGATACAATAGTAGATAATCTTGGAAAATTATTTCCTGAGGGCTTTGAAATTGTATCGGCGTATCATCATACTGAAACAACATTGCCCCTTCAATCCATTGCATATTCCCGTTATAGCATAACATTTTCTGATGGCAGGCTGTATGATATGTTTGCCAGCAAATTAAACAACAAAACAGATATCGTTAAGAAGACCAAAAAAGGATTGAAGAATTTGCGATTTGATGATGGTATTGTACAGTTTTTGATACATGATACAAGCATTGAGTTACTCATACCAGCAGGTGAAGGGTCAATACGGCCTGACAGCCTTATTGCTGACTGGTGCCAGGTTGACCATCCACTGGCAGCGGCAACCATAATGAAAACCGCTGTCTATTATATGGATAATGGAGCTTTCGTTGAGTTTATATAACCTTTAAAAAGGAGGTCTTGTATGAGTTTGCTTTCATATCATTTAGATGGTAAGGTTGCTATTGTAACCGGTGGCACTCGTGGTATTGGGCTTGCTATTGCCCAGGAATTGTTGCGCCAGAATGCAAAGGTTGTAATATGTGCACGCAAGCAGGATGGGCTGGATAAAGCAAAAGAAATCCTCAAAGGTGGCAATAACCTTATAACCTGCGTAGCGCATATTGCCAGAGAAGAGGATGTCAATGCTCTGGTAGATACAACACTAAAAGCATTTTCAAAAATTGATATATTAATTAATAACGTTGGTATGAATCTGCCAACGGGAAGCCTTGTTGATGTTGAACTGTCGGCATGGCAAAAGATTATTGATTCAAACCTTACTGGCACATTTCTGGTGTCAAAGAAGGTTGGTGCAATCATGCGCCAGCAGAAAAGCGGAAAGATTGTCAGCATATCATCAATTGCAGGCAGATTAGCTTCACCAGGCATGAATGTTTACGGTATTGCAAAAGCAGGCATTGAGATGATGACAAAAAACCTGGCACTGGAGCTTGCACCATTTAATGTACAGGTAAATGCAGTTGCACCCGGAATGGTAAAAACTGATTTCAGCAAGCCGTTCTGGTCAAATGATGCCATCCATGATATGATTGTAAAAAATATCCCCATGGGAAGAATTGCCCAAGTTGACGAAGTGGTGCATCCTGTTCTTTTTCTGGCATCAGATGGGGCGCGATATATTACCGGGCAAACAATCCTGATAGATGGTGGTGCTTCAATAGTGTAATTAATCTATCAAGAGTATCTGGCCATTAAGCTTTACTGCGTACCGGTGATTGTCCATACGCCACTGCATAAAGTGATTGCTTTCGCCAATAAAAATCTGTGAGCGTTGTAGTTCACTAATAGGAATTATTTTATTATTGAGCGATAGTTCCTGTTTAGATATTCTATTTTGTTGAATAATCATTTCTTTTATGGTATTTGGGTTGCCACTGCTTCGTATAAATGGTGGCACCCATTTGTTATTTGATTTAACAAACCAGTCCCACCGCAGGCAATCAGTTGCAAGCCGGGTATGTTCAGGGTAGTGCTGTTTGATAAATTCAAGCAGTACTTCAGCAATAGATTCCCAGCTTTTTGCATACAATCCAAATCCATGTTGTTGAAAAAAGTTTGCAATCTCGTTGTATATAGTAAACAGATTATCTTTTGCAATAAAGTTAGAAAGCATCAACGATGTTGTTTTAAAATGGTGATTATACAGACTATCCACAACGCGTTCAATATGGTGGAGAAGTTGCATCTCTTCTTGTGAAATCCATTTATTTTTTATAACCATATAGGGTGGGTGGTCTTCATGTTCAATGCCATACTCATGTTTTTTTGTATCGATGTCTGTTCCAGGCAGTATCTTTAAAAATCCAACCTGGAAGTAGTGAGGTTGCAAGCTTAGTATTGCATTAAAACTTTCCTTAACACCTTCCATATCTTCATAGGGAAGCCCACAGATCATATCAAGGTGTATATGGATGTTTTGTAAATCTACAAGTTTGCGGATATTTTCCCTTGCTTTTTCCCGGTTCATCTTACGCTGAATAGCATGTAATGTATTTTCATGTATTGATTGAATGCCAATCTCAAACTGGAAATACTGTGGTGGTACCTGTTTCAATATTTCAAAATCCTCATCAAAGAGCAGATCAGGATGTATTTCAAAATGAAAGCGGGTATGGTAATTATTATGATCAAGCAAATATATAAACAATGCACGTGAATGTGTGGGATTGCAGTTGAAGGTTCTGTCAACAAATTTTACCATACGTACTTTATGCTGTAAAAGAACATCAAGTTCATCATATACTTTCTGGATGTCTTTAAATTGCAATTTCTGGTCTTCACGCGATGATATACAGTAACTGCATGAATAAGGGCATCCACGGCTTGATTCGTAGTAAATATAATGATTTGCTAAATTTTTTAAATCTTCAGAAGTATACGGGAAAGGGATATCGTTAAAATGATAATTTGGATGACGTACTATCTTTTCATGTGTGCTGAATTGGTGGTTAGCTAAGTATTCAAAGGATTTTTCTCCAGCCCCATATATGATACAGTCAATAAACGGGAACTGCTTTAGCCAGTCATTGCTGGTATAGCTTACCTGGGGACCACCTAATATAATTTTGCATTGTGGAAGCCTGGTATGTAATAAAGGTAAAAGACTTTTAATATACTGTGCATTCCATATATATACAGCTATACAGCATATATCAGGTTTAATGGCGATTATACTGTTAATGGTTTCCTGAAGCTGGTTGTTAATGGTTGTTTCAAGAATAGAAACATTATAATTATATGATGCAATAATTTGTTTTAAATAGTAAAGAGATAGTGTGGAATGAATAAATTTAGCATTAATACCCAATAACAATATAGTTGGTTTCATATAATGAAGTATATACTAAAAGAGGGCTTTTAGCAAGCCCTCTTTTATTATTGATATTAATCGTATGTTTCAGCTCCTAAGTAGGTTACAGGAGGAACATCCATCAACCAGCGCAATGTATTTTTCAGCTTCATGAGCTGAACAAAAAGGTCATGGATTGGCTGTTCGCCTGGTTCAAACATCGGGCTCTTCCAGTAGAAAGAAAGCCATTCCTGAATACCATACATTGATGCACGCTGCGCTAAATCAAAGAAGAGTACCAGATCAAGAACAACAGGAGCAGCCAGTATTGAATCGCGGCACAGAAAATTGACTTTAATCTGCATTGGGTAATCTAACCAGCCGCGTATGTCAATGTTGTCCCAGCTTTCCTTATTGTCGCCACGAGGTGGATAATAATTAATTCTTACAACATGGTGATAGCCGTCATACAATTCAGGGTATTCATCAGGCTGGAAGATATTATCAAGAACTGAAAGTTTACTTACTTCTTTGGTTTTGAATGATTCAGGGTCATCAAGAACTTCCCCATCGCGGTTGCCTAAAATGTTGGTTGAATACCAGCCATCAACACCAATCATTCGTGCTTTAAGTCCAGGGGCAATAATTGTTTTCATTAATGTCTGGCCCGTTTTGAAATCCCTACCGCCCATTGGCACTTTGTTCTTTTCAGATAACTGACGCAATGCTGGTATTTCATTACACAGGTTTGGAGCACCATTGGCAAATGGTATTCCTAAATCAAGTGCTGCATACGCGTATATCATGCTGGGAGCAATATACTTATTGCTTTCTTTAAGAGCTTTTTCAAAATTTTCAATTGTGTCGTGCACTCCCGGCTTCATTTCCTGGTATATCTCGGTGCTGCCACACCATACCATTACCATGCGGGAAATATTTTTTTCTTTCTTGAAATTGAGAATGTCTTCTTTAACCATCTGGGCTAAGTCCCAGTAGCTTGGAGCATTTTTTACCCATGTTCCATGAAGCTTTTTGACATAATTGTTAAAAAATACAGCTTTCCATGGCTTGACTGAAGATAATTCTTCCTTTATTGGTTCAAGGTCCTGCTTCTGTAACACGCCCGATTTAATGGCTGCTTCATATGCATTATCTTCAAAAATATCCCATCCGCCAAATTCCATATCTTTTAAATCAGCCAGCGGAACAAAATCTTTGATTGGCACATAACGTGCATCATCACCTTTACCTATTCTGAGCTTTCCCATCATAGCTACAGAGCCTTTAGGAAGCTTTAATCCTTTACGAATAAGCATTACACCTGCAATAAAAGTGGTGCTAACAGCACCAAGCCCGGGGATAAGTACCCCTAACTTGCCTTCAGCTTTTTGAATTTCAGTATTTTTAAGTGTCAAGATACGCCTCTCTTATTATATAAAAGATTTATCTAAAAAATTAATAGGTTTTTACTGCCATTTCTTATTTATAGCAACAATCTATTAATTTTTTCTTACAATGAGATTCTCATAATATAATAGTCAAGAAGATTATGAAAAAAATGCGTTTGATTATTGAAACCGCTTTTACAATAATCCCAGTTGATTGGTTATCTTTTTTTTGCCATTACATGGATACAATAGAAAAAGTCAATAGAAAAATTTAAATAATGGCTATGTCAGCTTCATTTCAGCATGGTATTCCTGCAGTGATTTTGGGATTTCGTCTCCATATTTTTTACGCATTGCAATTCCGTTTACCGCTGCCTTAGCTGCTGCGATAGTTGTTATGTAGGGGATCTTGTACCTGATAGCAGCCTTACGGATGTACGAATCATCCCATTTACTTGATGGTCCATACGGAGTATTGATAATTAAATTAATTTCCTTATTTTTAATTTTATCTATGATGTTAGGTCTTCCCTCCTGAAGTTTCAGAACCATTGTAGATGGTATGCCATGTTCATTGAGATACTGCGATGTACCTTCTGTTGCAAAAATTGAAAAGCCTAACTTGTGGAAATTTTGTGCAACTTCAAGTGCTCCTTCACGGTCTTTGCGGTTAACCGTAATCAAGACATTTCCTTCCAGTGGCAATCGTTGGCCAGCTGCATCCTGTGCCTTGAAATAGGCAATGCCAAAGTTATCTGCAATACC
>JBBFLA010000072.1:0-12956 GCA_037481795.1 Spirochaetota bacterium | reverse complement strand
TTGTGTCATATATATACTTTGGAGGAAATGTATGAATATAGAAACGACTACCTGTATTGCCTATGAACACTTAGAGCTTTTCCAATTCTATGCTGCTATGTATAAATTACCGCTTCATACGTTTATTATTAATTTTATAAACTATGTTCTGTCGTATAAACGTATACCGGTAAAAAGTTATTCACGATTGAAATATAGGAAGCGGTATCAAACGTGGAAACGGGTGCATCTGTATTTGTACGAGAATGAGTATGAGTTTGTGATGGATGTGCGGAAAGTCTGTAAGATGTCACTGGCTAAGATTATAGCCTATTGTGTTGAGAATTATCTGTATGATTATCTTGCAGCCTTAGACAGTGAAGATAATACCGATAACTATCGTTTTAGCGGCTACACATTTTCATTTTATTTAGAAGAAGGCATCCCATGTTGTCAATTTTACTGGGGGCCACCGCCGGAATTGGTAAAATTGGCCACCCAATAGCCATCACAGCTAAAGGTAATCGACTAACATAAGACATAACAAAACTTTTACGTTGGTAAAAGTATATCCCCATACTGTCTCCTTTAAGTTTTTTTACTTATATCCACTCTAAAGGGTGTGTTATGTATGAGGCTACAATTTTTTATTTTGTGATAAACTTTATTCTTGAATCAGCATTATTTACCATTAAAAAAAGAAATAAGCATAATACCCTAATATATCTTCTTAAGGGAATATTGAATCCCCTTTTTACAATCGGAAAACAATGGTTGTAATAGTTGGCAAAAAAGGTACTTGCAATTGATAATCCAGCGTAAAAAAGTAGAAATGTTGGTAAAAAGCTACAGTAGTATGATTATGGAAGGATATAACATTTCTAGCAATTGATGAATCTTAATAGCTATCGCCCACATGATAAACCATTGTGGTGTGCATCAATATTACACCGTTTCAGAATCCTTGATAAACAACGCTATGTGCTTTTTATGTTCTACCAGTGCAGCAATCAATTGTTCAAGATGTGCAATCTGCCCGGCAACTTCACTGGCGTATGTTTGTTTCTTTTGTAAAGCCACATCAATTGCTTTTCGGGTAATAGTTATAACATGGGCAAACTGCTCATCAATACTCAACATGATGGTACGGAATGTTGAATCCAAATTTTGTACTGTTGCCCACCGTAGGTTTTCTACATTATTTAGAACCAATGCATGAATCTGTCGGTCAATGCGTTTTTTGATACGCTTGATCCGTACACTCTTTGGTAGTAGTTTATCAATAATTTCCTCAGGTATTGCCATATAGGAATATCGCCACTGATGCATTACCCAGTACGGTTCTTTAGTAACTTCCATACCAGTAATGGGCGCATGAGGAATAAATGGAATATCAAATAAGTCTGATGCAGCTTTTCTAACTGAATCAATAATGTCACTTGCTCTCATTTGATGTGTTGCAATAACCTGTGCCACATGAGTTTCAAAAAAGCGCGACATCTGGCCAAGCTCATGTTCAAAAAATCCTGGTATGGCTAAAGCAAGTGCCTGCGTTATAGCATTTTCATCAATTGTATTTTTTTCATAAAGGCAACTGTTAGCCACCGATTCCAGATAGTGCCGCCCCTTTTGTCGTAAATTTTCTGACTGCTCTTCTAAAAGTCCCAACAGACGTCTGCGCTCACCTGCTAATATATCGCCGGAAAATATTTTTTGCAGTTCTGCCTGTTTTATGATTTCATCAAACTGTATAAGTTTCTGTTGCAATTCTTCCTGTGGCATAGTATACGCTCTTAACGAAAGACTCAGTTGCATCTCAAGATCAGTTAAAATATCAAAACTTTTGCGTGGTATACTAGCCTGCAATATTTTTTCTTTCTTTTGCGACATGAAGCTTATGATATGGTCTTCCAGATAATCAAGCCTGCTTTTTGAAAGCAGTGATGTATCATTGGAACGTTTTGCCTCAAGTCCTAGCTTTGCGGATACCGGATACAGTGCAATATCTTCCTGTATACCAGCTTTATCATGAATGACACGGGCAATAAATCGTTGAACTTCTTCAAGCTCATCCTGACTGAGATAATCAATCTTATTGAGTATAAAAAAGATTTTATTAACCCTGATAGCAACCTGCTTTAAAAATTCCAGTTCAACTTCGGTAATGGGCGGATCTGCCGACATTAAAAAAAGTGCCGCATCACACTGAGGGAGAAAGTTTAACGTTGCTTCTGTATTATGGCGATGAGTTGACCCAATCCCCGGGGTATCAATAAGCACCACCCCCTTTTTTAGTATTTCTGCATCATAATATAATTCCACTCCCTCAACGTGCAATGAATTATTGGGGTTAGCCTCTTCTGACACATACATCGAAAGAAATTGCTGAATTTCCTGTGGGTCTTTTGATGATAATGTATCACCAGCTTTATTACCCTCAAAGCTTACATGGACATACGGATGTTCGCTATACCTGATATAAGTAGGAACTGAGGTCAAAGGGATGACTGCGGTGGGGAGGAGCTTTTCACCTAACAGTGCATTTAATAAAGAACTTTTACCTCGTTTAAATTGCCCCAGTACTGCTAAATGGATTTTACCCTGTGCATAACGCTGTGCTATCTCTTCAAGTTTACTTTTGTATAACTCATAGTCACTGCCCATCTGGCTTATAAGATTTAGAAGATTATACAGGGTTTGGGTTAAATTATGGCTGGTTGTGGTAATCTGTTTTTCTGAATTGCCGCCCATATATACCTCCTGTTAGTTATGAAAATATATAACAGGAGTTATCAGCCTAATTCAGGCGGTTTAAGGCGAACTCCATCACCTTAAATTACACTAAGTGGTTTATACCAATATAGCACACAATCACAGAACAGAAAATAAAATCAATAATAAATTGTCAACAATTTGTTAATTTTGTATGATAAATACTACCTCTTAGTTCATTGTAAAAAGAATAGTGCAATAATAACTCCTCCACTGATCACAAAAAAAGCTCCTAATGCAATTGATAACGACAGCCAAATTTTTTTTGCACTGGTTATTTCGGGAAAATGGCTATACCCTTCGTACGCATTAATAAATCCAGCAATTGCAGCAATCACCCCAAATAGAATACCAAACGTTACTATAAGAAGCAACTGTCTATTCTGTATAATAGCATTCATAAAAAAATATTTTATATATAAAATTATCAAAATCAAGAAAATATTTCATGGACATCTAATGTAAAATATAAAGTCGATATCAAGATATATCCCCTTCTTTTAGTGATGTGTTTTTTTCATGCTCTGACACCTTGAGGGCGATAGTTACCGATGATTAGACCTATGCCCTTGTTCGTGCCTGTTTACTTCTCTTGCTCTGACCCCACATGGATGCCAAGTTCACTTACTTATACTGATTTTATCAGTGATGATACATACTGCCATAAACATTTTCACCTTGTGTACCAACCATCGTTGCTCTGAGCTCTTTTTATTTGTGGGAGTTCCCCAGTAATAATACCGCTCAGACACCATTGACACACCATTGGATCGCTCCAATGTAATGCTCGCTGTAACTGTGCTCTGACACTAAAAAATTTACTTTTTTTAACATTTTTTCATCATGTCCTGTAATATTTTTTTACTTTCATGCATTGTATATACAAAAACGCATTTTTTACCAGATTAATTTTGGGAGGAATTACCATGCGTAAACCCCGTTTTATTGCACCAAACATTACCTATCATGTCACCAGCCGCATCATTGAATGCAGAAATATGATGGAAGAAGACTCCATCAAAGCACTATTTGAATACTGCATATCGCTGGCACTGGAAAAATACCCCTTTGAACTCATCAATTACCAGATTATGGATAATCATATTCATCTGCTTATTCGAACGGTGGAAGGTGGTGCTACTATATCCCGTATAGTGCAGTACATTAAGTCACGGTTTGCACAACGGTTTAATCGCATGATGCAACGCACTGGCCCAGTATGGAATGAGCGCTTCAAAGACAGCATTGTAGAGTTTGCGGACAATCCACGTTTGTATTTACTCAACTTACTATGGTATTTTGCCAACAATCCGGTGCGTGCAGGCAAGGTGAAAAGCCCTTTTGAAAGCTACTTTGGTGGGTCAAAGGCTTATTTTGACAGTAACTATCGCCCTCATTTAAAAATTACCCTGCATCAGTATTTTTTAGAGTTGGGGGATACACTGGAAGAGTGTATTGAGCGCCTGTGTGCTTATTGCCGTGGTGAGCTTTTGCTCTGACCCTTTTACCTGGACGTATAAACATTGTGAAAAGCAAAGTCTTCCAGCGGCTTTCTGGGTGGACGGCTCTTTTCGCTTTCCTTTTGCCATTCGCTCAAATCATCATGTATTACATCATCTTTTTTACCAATGATAATGATAGTAATTACAGTAAACTCACTAGGTATAGCGCATGCTTTTTTAACTGCTTCTTCATCATACCCTGCTATGGGGTGAGCCACCAAACCTAATTCAGTTGCTTTGAGTAACAGAAGAGCCGTAGCCATTCCCGTATCAAATTGATGATATATGCGGTTTTTCAATACACAATCATCTTTTTCCTTGCTAAAAACCGCTATAATCATGGAAGCCTTAAGAGCCCATTCATTCCCTTTTGCCAGGGCTTTTTTTACTTCATCTAATTTCCCTGGCTCATAGACAAATACAAATCTCCAGGGTTGATTGTTATAGCACGATGGAGCAAGTGCAGCCGTTTTTGCTAGCTCTGACACCGTGTTTTCGGTAATCGTCACTGGAGCAAGTGACCGATATGCTCTTCTTGTCTCAATAGCTTCCTGTAATGTCATGGTAACCTCCTCTACTACAAAGATTTAAGCGTTTGCAACACTTCTTCAACATGTCCTGGCACCTTAACCTTTCGCCAAACTGCTCTGACCATCCCTTCTGGATCAATCAGGAATGTACTCCGCTCTATGCCCATAAAGCTTTTGCCATACATGCTCTTTTTTTTCCATACTCCATATTCTTTTGCCACTGTATGATCGGTATCTGACAAGAGCATCAGGTTAAGGTTATGCTTGTCATAAAATTTGCAATGGCTTTCAGGACTATCTGGGCTAATGCCTAAAACAATAGCATTGTATTTTTTAAATTCATTTATACTTTTGGTAAAATCAATAGCTTCCAGGGTGCATCCTTGAGTATTGTCTTTGGGATAAAAATAAACAACCACCCAGTTGCCTCTGAAAGTATTGCTTTCTATTATCTTTTTATCTTTATCAGGAAGCTTGAACTGAGGTGCTGGTTTGTTTAATAAACTATCTTCTTTCATCATTCTGTCCTCATGGTAAAATGTATATTAACACTGGTTAAAATAGCACTTATAAAGTATATACTAAAATACTAATTATTTAAATGTTTGTCAATTCCCTCACATAAAAATATAACCACTTGACAAAAAATATTTTGCGTGCAATGAATGTAAAAAAAATATAAAAAATCCCACTTAACAGGAGGATAACTGTGAAAATCCGTTTTGTTATTATTGCTATACTATTGATTTGCTCTGTCACTCAGGTATTTGCTGCCTCTGATGGTACGGCGCTGATGTTGCTTGGAGGCAGTGCCAGCATGTTTGGAAGGGCTGATACCGGTGTTGCCTATTTTGGCTCTGACACCTTCTTACTAAACCCGGCAGCTATTGCAAAAGAAGAGCGTTTTATCGGGTCATTCAACTATGGTAATCTTCTTTTTGATTACTACAACCCATCGGTAGTTGCAGGATTCCCCACCTCATATGGTGTTATTGGTGGCGCATTCAGGATGATTTCCGGCTCTGACACCTTAAATGGCTATCAGTTTATGCTGGGTGGTGCCAAAGAATTTACACGGCGTCTTTCAATGGGTGCATCGCTGTCATTTCTTTTAGGAAATGGTCCCAACTCTGGTGCATATTTTACAGGTATAACTCTTGGCAGCATCTATCAAACCGCTATCAATGCTGAGATTGGTAAAGGTTTTGGCTTATATTACCCAACCATTGGTGTTGCTCTTAACGCAGGATTACCCATAGGGAGTGACAGTGATTTTGCCGACATGAATCAGGCAACATTAGGCTTTACGCTCCCATTGTATAAAAGAAATAACATTGAGGTGAGCCTGCTCAATGACTATACGTTAGTACAATATGATGAAATAGCAGTAAAGGTTGGTGCCGAGGGTATGTATAACAATACATATATTGTACGTTTGGGTTTTATGGCACCCGGACCGTACGAATATGCTGACTTCACGGCAGGCGCCGGTTACAGGCTTACCGGGCAGGAATATCAGGCTGAATTCAACTATGCACTGGTACACTATAAAAAAACTGATTTTGTCCATTACGTTGGCACTCAAGTGCGCTATGGTAGGTTAGATAAGGAACCACCACAAACTGCTGTAAAAGCAAGCCAGAAGTATATATCTCCCAATACTGATGGTGTTCAGGATTTTGTACTTTTTAATGTAAGTGTTAGTGATGCAAGTAAGATTGGCGGCTGGCGATTACAGATCAAAAATGAAGCAGGAACTGTAGTAAAGGAATTCAGGGTAAGCGATAGAGATGTTGAAGAATCGTTGACAGTAAAAAGCTTTATACAAAAGATATGGACTCCAAAGGAATCTGCCATGGTGCCCGAAACCATTTTCTGGGATGGCACAGATACTAATGCAAATGTGTTGCCGGATGGTGACTATGTGTATGCTTTTATGGCATGGGACGAACGTGATAACATATCACCAGAGGTTACCGGCGTTATTACTATTGATAATACTCCTCCTGTTGTTGAATTAGCTGTTGAAGACAGGTTCTTTTCACCCAATAACGATGGCCGTAAGGATACATTGAAGATAGTGCAAACAATAAAGACTCAAGGTAACGATGTATGGCAGGCTTCTTTTCTTGATAAAGACGGTAAAATAGTGAAAAAATACAGCTGGCAGGGCAACGAAATTCCTAAAACACTGGTATGGGATGGGAAAGATGATGCTGGCAATGATGTACCTGAAGGCCTATATATCTATCAAATTCAATGCACTGACAATGCGGGCAATAAAGCACAGGCTATAATTAGGGAAATCAGTTTAACCCGCCAGTACCAAACAGTTGATATCAGCGCATCACTGGAATATTTTTCATATGCACTACACAACACAATAATATTTACTCCTATAGTCTCTGACACTAAAGACCTGGTTAAATGGCAACTATCGGTAACCAATGAAAAGGACAAGCCTGTATATCAAACTCAGGGACAGACAGTGCCAAAAACAATTACCTGGGACTGCAAGACAGATAAAGGCGAAAAGCTCAATGATGGCATCTATCGCTACAGATTCAGTGCTGAATATTTAAGTGGCAATAATCCACAGTCATTTGTAAAAACTTTTACCATTGATAGCACCCCACCTGAAGTTAATCTATCCTATGAACCTGATCTTTTCTCACCTGATGGTGATGGGGAAAATGATATTCTCACCATCACTCCATCACTGAATGATAATGTTGGAGTCAGAAATTGGGAATTGATAATCTATGCACCAGCTGGATACGTTTTTAAAACATTCAAAGGTGCTGAAGTGCCTGCAGAGCTCAAGTGGGACGGTATTGGGGGAAACAATGAGCTTGTTGAATCTGCTGCGGATTACTTCATGGAACTATCGGCCACCGATATAACCGGAAATTCAGCAAAGACAAAACGCATAAAGTTACCCATTGATGTACTGGTCATGGTGACAGAGCGCGGATTGAAGATTCGCATCAGTAACATTGAATTTGCATTTGACAGTGCAAAATTAACCGGAAAAGCATTCCCTATTTTAAACAGGGTTGCCGAGATATTGAATAAATACGGGAAGTACAATGTTCTGATTGAAGGCCACACCGATGACATTGGCGAAGAACAGTATAACCTGAAACTTTCTGAAGCGCGGGCTCAGTCGGTTATGGATTACCTTATCAAAAAGGGCATTGATAAAAAACGTTTATCTTCACGCGGCATGGGTGAAACATCACCATTTTTACCCAACACAAGTGTTGAAAACCGAAGGCGAAACCGCCGCGTTGAATTTTTATTAGTGAAGCCTGAAGACTTACAGGTAAAATAAGCATGGATGTGTTCCCAGTTGTATTTTCTGATATAGACGGGACCATTCTTGATTACACCACATATTCATATACGCTTTCCCTGCCGGCAATACAAAAACTTGTCGGCAGGAGCATACCACTTATTTTAGTATCAAGCAAAACGTATGCTGAAATGCTGAAGCTAAACAAAAAGCTTTCACTTACATACCCATTTATTTTTGAAAATGGTGCGGGTATTGCTAATCCTGATGGCTCTTACACAATCCATGGTAAATCAGCAATGCAGTTGGCACTGTATAAGCCTGTAATTGAACAGGTGTGTGGCAATATACAGTGGGCAGATAAGCTATCATTGCAGGAACTATCGGCATATACCGGGCTTTCCACAAAAGAAGTTAAGGATATGATGACACGCATGGCATCTGTGTTATGCATAGCACCTGGCCCACTAGATATTGAAAAAATTAATAAAAAACTTGCTCAATATGGTATTGCCATAACAACCGGTGGCAGGTTTATTACTGTTATTGATAGCACTGTTAGTAAAGGGAATGCAGTTCAGATTATACAGACAATGTACCGGGAAAAGCATGCTACCATATACTCATATGCTATAGGCGATGGCATCAATGACACTGATATGTTTACTGCAGTTGATGAAGCCTATTTTGTGGGAAGAAAAGATTTATGGAAAACCATAAAGAAGCTATGCCCTACAATACATAAAACAAAAAAAACAGGACCTGCCGGGTTTAATGAGGTGGTGGACAGAATAGTAAAAAATTATTCGCTAATCTGAACATTCTGTTCAACATACTTTTCAAATTCTTCACGAGACATTTTATCTTTATACAACTGCCACATGACTTCTTTTAATTCTTCAAGCGATTCAAATTTTGCCCCATCAAGCTTATAGTGTGCCATACTACAAAACCCTTTTGCTGAATATACAAATCTTATATACCAATAAATACTTTACAAATATACTGTCAATATAAAATTTTACACCATACCTTTACAATTATCTTAAAAAACAATTGAATTAAATCACAAATACCAGTATCATCGTTTATAAGGTTTACAATAATGCTTAAGAAGAGCATAGTAATACTAGTATCATTCATTATTTTATTGGGGGCGATAGTTACCGCTGCTTTTGCCGGTGATACACTATTTGTTACTGACGATTTTGATGTTGCCAGTCTTGGCCTATATGTACAATATTTGCGCGATGTGCCACCACATACAACTATTAATGAAATCATAACCTCATATAAAAATAATCAATTTAAGGAATCTACTGATATAAACCCATCGTTTGGATATTCTCACAACTGTATATGGGTAAGCTTCACTCTTGCACATACATCAAAAACACCTGTGCCATTGCTTTTAGAGTATGATTACCCCATTATTGATGATATTACCCTTTTTATCCCAGATGGTGCACAGTTTAAAGAAATACAAACAGGAGATCATTTCCCATTTTCATCGCGCCCTTTCCCTTACAGATCATTTGTATTCCCTATTGAGCAAAAACCTGGTGCAACCACTTATTTTTTACGTATTCGCTCAGAAGGCTCATTGGTGGTTCCCTTAAAATTATGGTCTCCACAATCATTTGAACATATGCGTAATACCACTCTTCCTCTTATCTGGATGCACTATGGTCTTATGTTAGCGTTATTTTTCTATAATTTATTTTTATTTTTATCCACTCGTGAAAAAAGCTTTTTATATGTAGGGATGTTTATCATTGGAGTGACATTGTTTGCCATGGCTAACAATGGACTTGCAGCTCAATATTTGTGGCCTGCAAGTACCTGGTGGGGGAATATATGTCATCCTTTTTCTGTATTTTTTGCAATGGTTGGCATACTGCTCTTTACCCGTGAGTTTTTATCATTACGATTTGTAATACAAAAACTGGATACATTTGTACTTTCTATGACACTCATAACCGCACTCTGTGGACTAACACCATTTATACTACCCTATTACTATGCCACACAGCTATCAGTACTTATGGCAGCTATTGGCTCAGTTTCAGTTATTGCAATTGGGATAATAGCACAAATAAAAAAAGTCAGGGAAGCAATATTTTACAATATTGCTACATTAAGCTTTGTATTAGGAGTATTGCTTATTGGTCTCCGTTCTTTTGGTGTATTGGGTGATAACTTCTTTACTGCATGGGGATATCAGTTGGGCTCCTCGGCAATGATTATACTGTTTTCGTTGGGTATTGCTGATAAGGTAAATACATGGCGCAAAGATAAAGAGCGAGCGCTGTCACAACTTGCAACATCAGAGGCTCGCTACCGCACCCTGGTTGAAAACGCCCATGATGGCATCATCCTGGTTCAGAACTGGAAGGTTGTTTATTCCAATGATGCGTTCGCACGGATGATTGGGTATACTGTTAAAGAACTTATTAATATGCACTTAAAGCAAATTGTTGCTGATACTGAGCTTGGCAAAGAGGTATTAACCCAGTATAACAACCGATTGCAAAAGAAAGAAGCAAAAGTGCAATATGAAGCTCAGCTAAAGCGAAAAACAGGCAATATCATTGATGTCCTCATTTCAGCCCAGATGGTTATACTGGATGGAATACCCACAAGCATAGCCATTATCACTGATATCAGTGCACTGAAAGAAGCGTATGATACCATTCAGCAGCAGTATGAGGAAATACAGTCACAGTATGAAGAATTGGAAGCAATGAATGAAGAAATGGTACGCACACATTATGAACTTACTGAAGCAACACATAAGCTTGAAGAAGAAAGTGAGCGATTACACGCAACATTACGCTCTATATATGATGGTGTTGTAGCAACTGACTTGCATGGCACTATTATTCTTGCTAATGACAAAGCTCTAAAATTAGCAGGCAAATCATCTAATGATGTTATTGGCAGGCTATTTAATTCAATATTCACATTTCATTATCTTACCACTGGAGAAGAATTCAAAAATCCCGTACATGAAATTTTACGATATGGTGAGCTTGATACAAGTGGCTTTGCTCTGACATTGCAATCTTCTGATAAAGACATAATTGTAGAACTATCGGGTGCCCCAATTTATGTTGAAGGAAACATCATTGGTACCGTCATAGTTATGCATGACATCACCGGTCAATACTGGCTGGAAAAAGAGATTCAAAAGATAAGTAAATTAGAGTCACTGAGTATTTTAGCTGGCGGCATTGCTCATGACTTTAATAACCTATTAACATCCATCATTGGTAATCTTTCAATATTAAAAGTAAAACTAACTGATAAAGAAATATATCAAAAATATATAGAACGCATTGAAAACGCAGCGCAGAGAGCAGCTGACCTTACCAAGCAGCTTTTAACATTTTCCAAGGGTGGAGAGCCAATAAAAGAAGTAACTTCACTGGAGCAGGTAATCAGGGACACAGCACAGTTTGTATTATCAGGTTCCAGTGTAAGGTGTAATTTTGAAATACAACCTGATATGTGGAATTGTGAAGTGGATGTGGGTCAAATAAGTCAGGTATTTCAGAATTTAATCATTAATGCAGCCCAATCCATGCCTAAGGGAGGGGTTATTACTATTAAAACTGAAAATGTTGTATATGATGGTACTCAACAAAAACCACTATTACCTGGTAATTATGTCAGGATAACAGTAAAGGATGAAGGAATTGGTATACCAAAAGAAAATTTATCACGAATATTTGATCCGTTTTTTACAACTAAGGAACGTGGCAGTGGATTGGGACTTGCAACAAGCTTCTCAATTATTAAAAGACATGGTGGCCATATTGAAGTTCATTCAGAAGTTGACAAAGGTTCAGAGTTTATAATCTACCTCCATGCTACAGAAAAAAGCACTCATAATCATAAAGACCACGAAGCACACATTGCTCCTAAAGGAGGGAGGATACTACTCATGGATGATGATTTCACAATCTATGAGGTTGCTTCCCATATGCTTGATATCTATGGATTTGAAGTTGATTGGGTTGACACTGGTGAAAAGGCAATTGCACAGTACAAAGCATCAATTGCATCAGGCAACCCGTATGACCTTATTATTATGGATTTAACCGTTCCCGGAGCCATGGGTGGTGTACAGGCTGTACAGGAAATCTTAGAAATAAATCCTGGTGCAAAAGTTATTGTTTCAAGCGGTTATTCCAATGATCCTGTGATGTCACACTATAAAGAATATGGATTCAAAGGTGTTATTGCAAAACCATACAAAATTGAAGAGATAATAAAAGTAATTAATGAAGTCCTTGCACAGTAAGTATTTTCTTGGATACTACCGAAAATATACTGTAGTTGCCCCTAAAACGATAACATTATCACCTATATGTAAAAAGGAAGTAGCGACGTTTGGCAAAGGGAAACAGTTTTTAGGTAAGTGAATACAAATACTACGTCCCGAATGTATTGGGGCTAACTATGACTGGGTAGTTGATATGTCATCCTGAGCTGAAAGAGAAGGTTACCAAATATTAGAACGGCAGGATCCTTCGTCGTCCCAATTGAGCAAAACCTCATCAGGTTGGCAAAAGCACATGTTCATTATGGTCACATTTTGCAATAAATCTTATTTTTAAGAAGGAGTTCAATACACTATGAATAAAAAATGGATTATCTTTATAATAATTACAATGTTAGCAAATATTCAGGCTTCAGTAGTTAAGCAAAAACATGCTGATACTGAAAAAGTTAAACAGCAGTATGCATCTGATGTTGAAAAAAAAGAGGCAATAATAAAAAAAATACATGCATTGATGAAAGAAATAAATGCAAACGTTGGTGGAGATGAAAAACTGGTAGTCCCTGTTGAGCCTTCTCAAGCTACCGATGTGG
>JBBFLA010000071.1:0-13125 GCA_037481795.1 Spirochaetota bacterium | reverse complement strand
GTTGTTGGTGTTTTAGGATTTGTATTTCCCCATGAGCCTGTGATAGCATTTGCTGCAGGAGTTGTTGCACTCACAATAGTTACTGCTACTGAAAAAGGCGAAATGGAAACGTGGCTACAGCAAACATGGTCATTTGCAAAACAGATACTGCCGCTTCTTTTAGGTGGTGTGCTTGTTGCGGGATTTTTATTAGGTCGTCCTGGGCATGAGGGGATCATCCCATCAGAGTGGGTAAGTGTTGCTGTTGGTGGTAATTCCGTATTTGCCAACTTTTTTTCTTCTTTAGTGGGTGCATTCATGTATTTTGCAACACTCACCGAGGTTCCCATTTTGCAGGGATTACTTGGCAGCGGTATGGGATATGGTCCTGCATTGGCATTACTTTTAGCTGGTCCTGCGCTGTCACTTCCCAATATGCTTGTTATACGCAGTGTTATAGGTACCAAAAAGACTGTTATCTATGTATCGTTGGTGGTGATTATGGCAACCATCACAGGGCTTGTGTTTGGAATGATGTATTCATAGGATGGTAAGTATATGCTAAAAAAAATTGCTGTAGTTTTTATTATATGGGCGATAGTTACCGGGTATGGTTTTGCAGAAGAAAGCAAACCGCTGGTAAATATTTCGGGTGTTGGTTATTTTGACTGGAAGAAGGACATACAGAAGTCAGATGGTTCAGAATGTGAAAATACCTTTGAGCTTAACCGTGTGTATGTTAACTTTATAAAGCAGTTTGATGAGATATGGAGCTTGCGAGTGACGACTGATATTGGCCAGGTAGAAAGCGAAAGCACAACAGAATACCAGGAAGATAGTGGGACAGATTCAAAAGTGAAATCAAAAACCAACAATTATACGGTGTATCTTAAGTTTGCGTATGTTCAGGCAGCACAGCAGTTTAGCTCAGTTGGATATGTGGTTAAATGCGGTATGGTGGGAACTCCGCTGCTCAATTACGTTGATGAACAAAGTGATTACCGGTGGATACAGCAAAACTATTTTGACAATTCAAAGGATTTAATAGCTACTACAGTTGATTATTCGGCAGATGCTGGGGTCAGAGCCGATGTTTCTTTTTTCAAGGTGGTTACCATAACAGGAGCTATCACCAATGGTGAAGGATTTAAGCATGTAAGCGAAACCGATGATGGTAAGGCCTACTATGGTATGCTCACAGTTAAACCGTTTGAACATTTCAGTCTAATAGCATTCAATAGATATTGTATAACCAATGATAGTGATAGGTTAGATAACTATACCAACAACACAGCGTTTGGTGCATTCTATACACAGGACGTTGTAAAAGCCGGTATTGTATATGCACTACCCATTGAGGAAACAAGTGACCAAAAAACAAAGTATAGGCTGATAGATAGTTATCTACATATTGACCTTTCGTATGTAGGGAGTATACCGCTGCTTGTGGCAGCGCGCTTTGGCTATGGTAAAAATACAGATACTGACAATACTACTAAGATTTACTCAGGTGGTATTGGGTATCGTTTCAGTAAAGATGTGCGAACTATTGTGTATTATCAGCACAAAAAAGATGATTCATTGTCAAAAGCTGATGAGGTTATGTATGTTAAATGTGGCATAAGTTTTTAAGTGTCTAAAGGAGGAATATTATGAGCAATACAGTACTTGTTGCAATAGATTTTTCAGGGTTTTCGCATAAAATTCTTGATAGTGGCATGAAAATTGCAAAAGGTTTAAAAGGCAAGGTGGACCTTATCCATGTTGAAGAAGATGTATACAGAATAAAGCGTTCACATGAAACAACACCAATGGATGAAGAATTTTTCCCGGTGATAGAAAAATTTCATGCTGCACGCTTAACTCAGTGTCAGAAAGAGCTTGATAAACTGTTTAAAAAGATACCATCGGCATTACGGGGAAAAAAGATAATTGTAGAAGGCCATCCAACGGAAGAGATTGCAAAATACATTGATGCAAACCAGGTGGCAGTCCTGGTTATTGGTTCCCATGGGTCAAGCAATTTGCCAATATCACGCTTGGGGTCAACAACTGAAAAATTAGCACGCAAGGCTTCCTGCTCAGTGTTAATCATAAAATAGAATTATAAAATTTATTCATATATGGAGTTAATTCAGTATGGCATGGTTAGCAGGGTATCCCCGTGAAAAGGTTAATTGGCATCCAACTGTGGATTTAGAAAAATGTGTTAAATGTGGTATGTGCATGAATTGTGGAAGACAGGTCTATAAATGGACAAAGGAAGGACCGATTGTAGAAAATCCTTTGAGCTGTATTGTTGGTTGTACCACATGTGCAAATCTTTGTAAAGGTAATGCCATAACATTTCCGGAAATCAATGAATTACGTGCACTGTATGAGCGGGAAAAGATATGGGCGCATGTAACCAAACAGATGAAGGAAGAAGGTAAGCTTACGATATAAGAATAGTAACATTTTGAAGAATAATTAGGATGTCTATTGGAAGTAAAGTTGAATAATTTTAAGTATTATAAAAGCAGGTGAAGAGTGCATATGCCTGTGTTCCTGATTACAAATTGATGAAAATGATATAATAAGGTATTATATGATGAATTTAAATATCCACTTTCACAGGAGGTAGTAATGAAAAAGTTTGAAATTCTGGGTACCGGTTGCCCAAAGTGCAATATGTTGCAAAATTTAACCGAACAGGCTGCAAAGGAGTTAGGTTTGCAGTATGAAATGAAAAAGGTTACTGACATCAAGCAGATAATGAACTATGGTGTGATGATTACACCGGCGCTTGTTGTTGATGGACAGGTTAAGGTGGCTGGGAAAGTCCCAACACTGGATGAAATTAAAAAGTTGATCCAGTAAATTTTATTAATTCTATCAGGAGGAGTTTGTTTATGGACTGTTGTGGTGGCGGTACTGTACTGCTATATTCTTGTTCTGGTGCAGCTGATGTTGGCTGTATAGCTGACAAGGTTGCACGCATTCTTTCTAAAGAAAAGGTTGGCAGGATGACCTGCCTGGCTGGAGTTGGTGCACGCCTTTCCGGGTTTATTGCTTCAGCACAGGGGGCAGATCGCAATATAGTTATTGATGGCTGCCCTGTTGCCTGTGCACAAAAAGGACTTGAAGCAATAGGTGTTACACCCGAAGTATATAATTTGGCCAATTATGGTTGTAAAAAAGGTGAAACACCAGTTAATGAAGAATTCATTGAGGAGATAGCACTGCGTATTAAAGAAGATATAAATTGCCAATCTGTGTCTGCCAGAATAATAGAAGAAGATGAAGGCTCTGGCGGCTGTTCTTGTGGCAACTGTTGATAGTGCAATGACGTTTTTTTATTTAACTATTGAAGTTAGGGAAAAATTGTAATTTTATGAAGGTTTTAATATAGTAGTGCCTTACTCTATATGATAGATAGGCTTGTTGGATATTATTAAGCTGTATGGTAGTATACACTGTCATTTCGTCAAGCCAAACCCATTCTGTCATTTTGAAGGAGCGGAGCGACTGAAAAAACTTAAAGTATTGTGTAAAGATTTCTCGCTGCGCTCGAAATGACAGAAAAGGTTGCTCGCAATGACAATGTGTTGTAAAGATTCCGGGTCAAGCCCGGAATGACGGCTATGTAACAAGTCATCCTGAACCATGTCCTAAATTTATTTCAGGATTGATTCAGTACAGTCATCCTGAACCATGTCCTGAATTTATTTCAGGATTGATTCAGGATCTCAATGGTGAGGATAGAGATTCCGGGACAAGCCCGGAATGACAATACTACGAAAAGATTCCGGGTCAAGCCCGGAATGACAGTACTACGAAAAGATTCCGGAACAGGTCCGGAATGACAGTACTATGCTATCATTAAGAGGAATGAAGTGAGAAAAAATCTTAAAGTACTGAGTAAAGATTTCTCGCTCCGCTCGAAATGACAGAAAGGGTTGCTCAAAATGACAGTGGCAATGCTCAAAGTGGAAGTAAGAGCATCATAACGTTTAAATTAAATTTTAGGGAGAATAAATTATGAAACAGTGGATTGTTTCAATACTATTGATTTTCTTATCAGTAACTATCGCCTGTAAACAAAATAATAATGATGCACAAACACAGCAAAACACAACAGTAGAAAATACTGTAGTGGCTGAAACAAAGGATAACGCTATAGTAACATTTGTTGAAATTGGCTCGGTTAATTGTATCCCTTGCCGCATGATGCAACCAGTCATGAAAAAAGTTGAAGAAAAGTATGGCAGCAAAGTAAAGATTGTTTTTTATGATGTATGGACACAGGAAGGTGCACCGTATGCTCAAAAGTTTGGCATACGCGTAATTCCAACACAGGTGTTTCTGGACAAAGATGGCAAAGAATTTTTCCGTCATGAAGGGTATTTCCCTTTTGAAGCAATTGATGAGTTATTGCAAAAACATGGAGTAGCGCAATGATGGAGCTTTTTACCTGGCTTACACATGCACTGTATGGCACCGTATGGATTGCAATTGTTGCTTCGTTTGTGTGGGGAGTTTTATCAATAGTGCTATCGCCCTGCCACCTGACTAGTATTCCGCTTATCATTGGATATATTGATGATCAGGGAATCAGGACAACAGCACGGGCATTTGTGGTGTCGCTTTTGTTTTCGTTGGGAATACTTATTACCATTGCGCTTGTTGGTGTGGTTACCGCTGTTGCGGGCAGAATGATGGGTGACGTTGGGGTATGGGGTAATGTATTTGTGGCAATTATTTTTTTCATCATTGGGCTGCACTTACTTGAGATTATTACCATACCTTTTTTACAAAAAAGCGCAAATCCTAAAGTTACGCAAAAAGGTTTGTGGGCCGCCTTTATGTTGGGACTTTTGTTTGGTATTGCACTAGGGCCCTGTACTTTTGCATATATGGCACCAATGTTAGGAGTGGCGTTTCAGGTAGCTGCCACAAAGATTATATTTGCGATAGCTCTGGTGACCATGTATGCAATTGGCCATTGCAGTGTAATAGTTATTGCAGGTACTTCGTATGAAGTTGTGCAGCGATACTTAAACTGGAATGAACGTTCAAAGGGTGCTGTGATTGTGAAAAAAGCATGTGGGCTCCTGGTTATTGGTGGCGGAGTATATTTGATTTTTAGTGTGTTATAATAATAAAAAAATTTGATTTATGGGTAGTATACAGTACATTTAGTATATGAATATTTGTTCATATACTAATATATCCAGACACAATGGACTAACGGCATGATAACGCAGGTTAAAGTAACAACTATATTTAAAATGCTTTCTGATATTAACAGACTGAGAATAATAAATCTCCTTATGCAGAAAGAGTTATGTGTGTGCCATATGGCTGAGTTGCTTGGAATATCACAAACCAACTTGTCTCATCACTTAGCAAAGCTCCATGCTGCCAATATGGTGCACTATCGGAAAGATGGGCAGTGGATATATTATAGTCTTAATCAAGATTTTATTAAAGACAACAAACAATTATTTGAATATCTTATGCAGGTGTTTTCATTGGAATCAATGTATAAGGATGATATAAAAACACTGCATGCAATGGGTAGTTCCCATTGCAGGGTATAAAGTTAAATGGTATTAATTTTTTAAATAAGGAGGAATTGTTACTATGCCAGCGTATGAATATCGTTGTGATGACTGTAATGAAACATTTACTGTCATTGCCTCTATGAGTGAAAAAGAAAAAGGGTTACAGGTGGTATGTAAAATATGTGGAAGCACCAATGTACGGCAGGTATATTCCAGTATATCTGTTGGTGGTAAAAAAAAGGATCTCCCCTTAGTTGGTGGTGGCTGTTCCTGTGGAGGCGCATGTTAACTATGTATATAAACTTTTGTGGAAGGATTTGGTACACGCAACATGTGTTTTGAATTGCAGTGTGGTTAAAATTTGAAAATTTATTAGGAGGCAACAATGTTTAGTAAAGTGCTCTTTGCATCTGATCTGTCAGAGGCATCTACTCATGTTATTGAATGTATTAAAGACTTAAAAGTATATGGGACAAAAGAAATAATTTTATTTCATGCTTTAGGTATAAAGTATCTTGAAGATTTACGCTATCAACTGTTAAAAGAAGCCGAACCGATACTGCAAAAACAAAAAGCAATACTTGAAAGCTACGGGTATTCTGTAAGGGTGCATGTTGCCAATGATGGTGCTTCTTATGAATTATGGAAACTGGCAAAACAAGAAAATGTTTCAATGGTTGTCATTGGAACTCATGGGCGTAGTTTAGCGTTTGATGTAGCATTGGGTGGCACTGCACATAAAATTATCCACGATATTGTAAAGCCCCTTCTTGTTGTACGTTTAAGTGCGGAAGATACCACTAAGCCTGTATGTAAGGCAGCCTGTGTTGATATTAAAAAACCGTTACTCTATACAACAGATTTTTCAGATACAGCTGAGCTGGCATTTACGTATGTGGAAAAAATGGTGGAAAGCGGAGCAAAAAACGTCACATTGATACATATTCAGGATAAAACAAGAATTGAAAAATATCTAAAAGACAGACTGGATGAATTTGATACTATAGATACTGAAAGGCTTGTATTGCTGAAAGAGAGGCTAATTAAAAAAGGTGCAAAAAACGTTGATTTTATTTTAAAATATGGGATACCGGTAGAAGAAATAATTAATGAATCCAAAAACAGAGATTATGCAATGATAGTTATGGGTTCTTTAGGTAGAAGCCTTATAAAAGATGTTTTTATTGGTAGTGTAAGCTGGAATGTTTTACGCAATGCAGCACAGCCGGTATTATTGATACCACCGTTAAAATAAAATAATGATCAATCGTAAGTACTGTGAATTATCACGAAAGTGAAATAATTATTATATAAAAGAGGTATAACTATGGCTGATAGTGTAGCAAAAAGGCTTTCGTTTGTTGATAGGTATTTAACATTATGGATATTTTTAGCAATAGCACTGGGTGTTGCCATGGGGTATTATTTGCCTGGTGTAAAAGGCTTCATTAATACTTTGCAGGTAGGAACAACCAATATCCCCATTGCCATAGGGCTTATACTCATGATGTATCCACCTCTTGCTAAGGTTAAATATGAAGAAATGGGAAAAATCTTTCAGAATAAAAAATTGCTGGGTGTATCTCTGCTTATGAACTGGGTGATTGGCCCAATTGTCATGTTTGTACTGGCAGTGCTACTTTTGCGCTCATATCCTGAATACATGATTGGTGTTATACTGGTTGGGCTTGCACGGTGCATTGCAATGGTAATTGTGTGGAATGAGCTTGCTGGCGGTGATCGTGAATTAGCTGTTGGTATGGTTGCGTTTAATGCGGTATTTCAGGTTTTGTTTTATGCAGTGTACATATATTTATTTATCACACTTGCACTTAACTGGTTTGGCCTTGTCAAGGGGCTTTCTATATCGGTTTCAATGTCTGAATCGGCTAAAACGGTATTCATATATTTAGGCATACCATTTCTTGGTGGTGTAATCACACGGTTTGGGATGATTGCTCTCAAAGGGAAGGAGTGGTATGAAACGGTGTTTATTCCTAAAATAAGTCCCATTACGTTGGTGGCTTTGCTTTTTACCATTGTGGTAATGTTTTCAATGCAGGGCAATAAGATCATTGAGCGTCCACAGGATGTTGTTATAGCAGCGTTCCCAATGCTTTTATACTTTGTCTTAATGTGGTTTGTTACATTCTATATTGTGCGGCGTATCACCGGTGATTATCCAAAAACAACAGCAGTAGCATTCACAGCTGGATCCAATGACTTTGAACTGGCAATTGCAGTTGCCATTGCCATATTTGGCATTAATTCCGGGCAGGCCTTTGCAACGGTTATTGGTCCACTGGTGGAAGTGCCGGTTTTGATTGGCCTTGTCAATGTGGCTTTAGCATTTAAAAAACGCTATTTTTAGGGTTTTATTCAGTAGATACGTGTATGCGCTTTGAATGGATGGGCAGGCAGGAAAGGCAATATGTAGCTGATGTTATTGGTCAGGTATATATTGAACTTTCCACTGCCTGCAATTTATCGTGTACAACCTGTGTACGCCATTCCATTAAAGATTTTAAAAATGCCCATTTTACCAGGAAGTTACTTAACAAACTGGTGGGTCAATTACAGGGACTATCGCACCTTGACCGTATTGTTTTATTAGGATTTGGCGAAGCTCTTTGTAATCCCGACATACAGTGGCACCTGCGACAACTGAGTACACTAAATGTGCCGATAGTACTTGTTACCAATGGTTTGCTTATTATGCAGCATTTAGCAGAGTTATTTGTTTTGTTGCCTCTTGAAGCAGTCTATATATCTATAGATGATCCTGCAGGAGTTAAACCTGTTATCCGAAAGGGAAGTGATGTGCATATACCGTTGCAGGCAATAACTGTGCTTAAAGAAACAAAAATAAGCAAAAAAGCACAAAAGCCGATAATAGGTGTGGAAACTGTTGTTACTGAGTACAATGGTAACAGCGTTGTTGATATTATTACGATGGCAAAACAGGCAGGGGCAGAGCAATGTATTGTAAGTCATGTGTTCCCGTATAACAGTGCTATGAGTATGGCTATAGCCTATTCAATTGATGGGAAATATGATGGATTAAAGCAGGCAAGGAAATTATTGGCACATGATTCCACAGTAACTGTGGCAGAAAGCAATGCATCCACATTACGCAGGTGCCCATTTATTGAAAAGGGAACGGTGTTTATCAATGTTGAAGGATACATTTCGCCCTGTCCTGAGCTTGCCTATACACACAGTGCTTACTATTTTGGTAATTCACGTACACATATACAGCATAGATTTGGGAATATAGCAAAAAATAGTATTGCTGCTGTATGGGAAAGTGCTGAATTTGTCAGTTACAGGGATAAATTCAGGTATTTTGAATTTCCTGATTGCACGTTGTGTGTGGAACCTGATATGTGTTATCACCGCACTGTGGAAAACAGGGATTGTTACTGGAATACTTCACCGTGTGGAGAATGCCTTTGGGCAAAAGGAATTGTACTTTGTCCATAAAAAAAATTTAAAGAGGTTGATTCTATGCAGAAAAAAATTTCCATTCTGTTTCTTTGTACTGGCAATTCCTGTAGAAGCCAGATGGCCGAAGGTTTTGCAAATGCATTACGCGGGGATATTATTGAAGCCTATTCTGCAGGCATTGAACCAAAAGGCCTTGATCCAAATGCTGTGATTGTTATGAAAGAAGCAGGTGTTGATATTTCACATCATGCGTCAAAGCATGTGAATGATCTGAAAAATAAGCAGTTTGATTATGTTATAACAGTGTGTGGACATGCTAACGAAAATTGCCCGCTGTTCCCTGGTAAAACAAAGGTATTCCACCGTGGATTTGAAGATCCACCACAATTGGCAAAAGGAGCAAAGACACCTGAAGAAGTATTGCAACATTACAGGCGAGTACGTGACCAGATAAAAGAGTTTATTCTTGAGCTTCCGGGATGGTTAGAAAAAGAGCAGACTGAATTTTTTGTCCATTAGTTTGTAATCATACTTCCATTACGATGATGCAAATATCATCATTAATGAACTCACTGGTAATGTGGCTGTTTAGAAATTCTTCAATTTTACGTATCAACTCATTGCCGGTGAGTTTATGATGTTTTTTTAATATGTTAAACAATGTATTGCTGTCAATATTTGTTTTAGTAGTAGGGTTATATAGTTCAATAATCCCATCAGTGTATAAAACTAACTTTGAGCCTTTTTTTAGTTTTGTTGTTGAAACAGCATAATTCCTTCCTTTTTTAATTAGATCCCTTTTTTTTAATATTCCAATAGGGAATGGTTTCCCTATTTTTGAAAGCTCACATAATGTGCCATCATTGTTTACAATTATTGGTGGATAATGAGCAGCATTGCTGTAGAGTAATTCCCTTTTGTCAAAGTCAATAATGCAATAGAGTGCTGTGACAAAGTTTGCCCCAATGTTATCAGTGAGATATTCATTGAGGTAGTACAGTAATTTGTCAGGTTTAAAATAATATTTTTTCCCAACTATAAGATAATGCTTCAACAATGCGGTTATAAATGCTGATGAAATGCCATGCCCTGTAACATCGCTTAAAAATATGCCAATCCTGTTCTTTGTTTTATCAAGAGGAATAAAATCATAAAAATCCCCACCTAAACTGTAATATGGTCTGTAATACAGAGAAATTTTAGGAGTAGGTGAGTTTTGTGGCATGATAAAACGGTGTAATTGTGATGCAAAGGTCAATTCCTTTTCCATGGTAAATTTATATCTGCTTAACATTTCTTCATTTGCTTCAAGTTTGTTATTCAGTATAAAATCCTTAAAATTTCTCTGTTCGGTTATGAATGCTAACAGGCTTAAGAAAAAAGCTGTAGCAATGGGATTTGAAAGAGTTGTCCACTCGTGTGTGGTCAATTGTGTTTTTATTGCTACAATGAAAATAAAAAGTGATAGTGGCACTATTAACAATATTGGCATATACCGTAAGGCACCTGATGATATGAGGAATGTAACTATAAAAACAGTTTGAATTCCGGTTGAAACGTTTGCTATATAGATATCAGGATGGAGAGGATTGATAAAGATATGATATGCTATTCCCAGCATCATAATTATACCTGAGGTAAGAATAATTGTATACAGGGGAATAACATAATGGATATATTGTTTTAGTATTGTTACTGATAGTATAAAATATACACTACACAGTAGTATGGAAACTAACCTGTACCACAGTGTGAAATCAAAATGTAAAATGTAAATATCCTGATACAGAAACAACGCAATTATAATAGCTGCCGCTGGAGATGTAATTCTGCTTATTGTTAAAGTTTTATAACTTTGATCAATGTAATATTGTTGTTTTAAATCTTTTGTTTTCATATGCTAATACATATAATTCCTTGTATACCTATACCATAAAATTAATAAAAACTATTGTCAATACAAACATTTTCAGTAGGTACATTTTACATTCAAATGAGATTGCTTCGCCCCGACTTTGTCAATACTTGCAATGACGAAAAGCGAGCCAACTTCGTTGGGACTTTCAATGACGAAAAGGGGGATTGCTTCATCATTCCGCCGACAATAGGATTCCTTGCAATGACAAGAGTTATGTCACTGGAAGCATAGCAGCAATCAATTAATTCTTGACAAAAATATGTATGATTGTATTACATAAATTGAGACTGCTATCATGAACTATCGCCATCATGTAACAGGAGGTAAATATGCCACTTAATGAAAAAGTTATTGGTAAAAAATATACATCTGACCCTGTAAAAATATCGCAGCATGAAAGTATCTATTATGCCCTTGCCTATAATGAAGACAATGATGCCTATTTTGATAATCGAAGGCCTGGTGGAATTATTGCGCCACCCATGTATGCGGTATTTTATGGGGCTGGTCCCACTGCTCATATAATCTTTGATACAGAGATTGGCATGAACATGATGTTTGTGGTACATTACAGCCAATATTTTGAATGGCTGAAGCCTGTTAAACCGGGGGATGAAGTCACCTCAGAAGGAACTATCACTCATATTACCGTTAAAGAAAAGGGGAGTATTTTGGGCTGGGAGACAGTTACTAAAAATCAACATGATGATGTTGTATTAAAAGCACGATGGGAGTTTTTTGACAGGAGTGCAGGTTCGGGAAAACCGGATACAAAAGGTGATGAGGAAACTGCTCCATCAGAGTTTGTGTTTGAAGACACTATGAAAGTAAAAAATGGACAGACGTATATCTATGCCGAACCATCGGGCGACCACAACCCCATCCATGTTGATGATGAGTTTGCAAAAAAAGTGGGATTGCCCGGCATCATTTTACAGGGGCTTTGCACCATGGCATTTGCACATAAGATGGCAGTAGATCATCTAACACCTGATCGTGATCCCTTGAAGGTGCGGGAATTATTTGTTCGGTTTGCACGGCCAGTATTGCCGGGGCAAACGCTTACATTTAAAGGATATACTAAAGAAAAGCTTGCAGATAGAACAAAATATGGAATAGTTGCGTTAAATAATGATGGCAAGGATGTGCTGCGAAATGCGTGGTGCTCCGTTGCCCAATAAAAATACGTAAAATCAGGAGGGTATTATGGCTATACGATTTGACGGTAAAGTGGCTATTGTTACCGGAGCAGGTTCTGGTTTGGGGCGCACCTATGCGTTAGAGTTTGCAAAACGCGGTGCAATGGTGGTTGTTAATGACCTTGGCAGTTCGCGAGATGGCTCAGGTGCAAACAGCAGTGCTGCTGAAGCTGTTGTAGAGGAAATAAAAAAAAGTGGCGGCAAGGCTGTGGCAAATTATGACTCGGTAGCTACTGTTCAGGGTGGTGAAAACATTATTAAAACTGCTATGGATGCATTTGGCCGGGTTGATATTGTTGTTAATAATGCTGGGATACTTCGCGACAAGACATTTGTTAAAATGACTGAGGATGAGTGGGATATAGTGCTGGCTGTGCATTTACGAGGTGCTTTTTGCGTCACTGCACCGGCATTTAAGATAATGCGTGAGCAGGGCTGGGGCAGGATTATCTTTACTGCATCAGGGGCAGGTCTATATGGCAACTTTGGACAAACCAACTATGCTTCAGCAAAGATGGCGCTTGTTGGTCTTATGAATGCACTAAAATTAGAAGGGGCAAAATATAACATTTTGGTTAACACGATAGCTCCTGTAGCAGCATCCCGAATGACCGAGGATGTACTGCCAAAAGAAATCTTTGAAAAGCTGAAACCCGAATATGTGACACCATTGGTAATGTATTTATGTTCAGATGAATGTAAGGATACGGGAATGATATTTAACTGTGGTGGAGGATGGTATAGCCGAACTGCCATAATGTGTGCAAGCGGCACTATAATTCAGGGAAAAGAGATAACTGCTGAAGATATCATGGCTCAGTGGAGCAAGATTACCGATTTGAGTGATGCAAAACCATTAAATAACATTGGCGATACGTTTGCCTATATGGCACCATTATTAAAGTAGGGGTGTCCCAAAAGATACCTCTTTACGATGCATTGTCATTCCAGGCTTGACCCGGAATCTCTATCCTCACTATTGAGATCCTGAACCATGTCCTGAATTTATTTCAGGATTGATTCAGGATCTCAATAG
>JBBFLA010000070.1:0-14112 GCA_037481795.1 Spirochaetota bacterium | reverse complement strand
TTTGAGCCATTGTGGCTATTTCTTGTGCACTTATATCATACTTATTTCTTATAACAATTAATTTTTTCAGGAGTTTCAATTTTTTCAGTAGACCCTAATTATTTCATGATTTATTTAAAATATTTAAGTGGAAGAATTGTGAACTTTTGCCACCGTGAGTGGTGGAGATTTACATTAATTCACGTGTGGTTTGTATATTTATTTTATTTGTATAGGAATACGTAGTGTATTATTTTACACTAAATGACAAAATGTCAGAATATAAAACTCTTGACTATAACAAGAATATTTTTTTAGTGTACATGACAGGAGAAAATATATGAAAACTGCCACCATCCCCGAACTAATTGAAGATATACGCAATGGAAAGATGATAATCCTTGTTGATAATGAAGACAGGGAAAATGAGGGTGACCTTATTGTTGCAGCTCAGTATTGTACACCGGATAAAATTAATTTTATGGCAACCCACGGTAAGGGGTTAATATGTATTGCAATGACCCAGGACAGGTTGCAGGAGTTGGGATTACCCTTAATGGTTCCTGAAAATTCTGATAAATTCTGTACTGCATTTACTGTTTCTGTTGATGCCAAAGAGGGAACTACAACTGGTATATCTGCCTATGACAGGGCAAAAACTGTACATGTATTAATTGATCCACGTACAAAACCACAGGATTTAAATAAACCAGGCCACATATTCCCCCTTGCTGCAAAAAAAGGAGGGGTACTGGTAAGGGCTGGTCATACTGAAGGGTCTATTGATTTAACCCGTTTGGCGGGTCTTTATCCTGCTGCAGTGATGTGCGAAATTTTAAATGATGATGGTACCATGGCACGCCGTCCGGATTTAAATAAATTTGCCGAAAAACATAATCTTAAAATTGGTACGATAGAAGATTTAATTAAATTCAGGCAGCATAAAGAACGGCTGGTTCGGCGGGTGTCAGAAGCTCATCTACCAACCGAATATGGTGATTTTACTATAATAGCATATGAAACTGAAGTTGATAATGCAACACATGTTGCTCTTGTAAAAGGAGAGGTAGATGGCAGAGAAAATGTACTTGTGCGCGTTCATTCAGAATGTTTAACCGGTGATGTGTTTGGTTCACATCGTTGTGATTGCGGATCGCAATTGCATCAAGCATTACGCATGATTGAAAAAGAAGGCCTTGGTGTACTATTATATATGCGTCAGGAGGGACGCGGAATAGGTTTAAGTAATAAGCTCAAAGCTTATCATCTACAGGAACAGGGGTACGATACAGTTGAGGCTAATATAAAATTAGGATTCCCTGCCGATCTGCGTGATTACGGGATTGGCGCTCAGATACTTGTTGATCTGGGATTATCAACTATCCGTTTAATGACAAATAACCCCAAGAAAGTAATTGGACTTGAAGGTTATGGCCTTACTATCGTAGAAAGGGTTCCAATAGAAATACAGCCAATAAAAGAAAACTATCACTATTTAAAAACAAAAAAAGATAAGATGGGTCATATAATACTACAAGCTTCAGAGGAAAAGAAGTCTTGAAAAATGGTCAGCCACCTACAATAGTTGTTGTTGATGATGATGAGGTGATTCGCTATAGCCTCCAGAAGAAGCTTTCAAGGCTGGGCTATAATATTATCTCTTTAAGTAAAGCTGAAGATGCCCTTTTCTTGCTTAAAAATGATGAGCGTGATATTGACCTGATAATTACGGATATTAAACTTAGGAAAATGGATGGGATTGAATTATTGCGTCATATCAACACAAGTGAAAATCCGGTCCCAACGCTCATTATCACAGGCCAGGGTAACATTGAAGATGCTATCAAAGCGTTACGATATGGTGCAATAGATTTTATACGCAAACCGTTTGATATTAATGAAGTTGCTTCAATAGTAAGAAACATTTTACGCAGGAAACAGCAGCACAGCCTGGAAAACCGTCTGGGAGAATACATTATACATGATCAAAGAACACTGGTAATACCCGTTGATGAAACTATAGCAGATATTGTTGCATATGAATTGACAAAGCATCTACCGTATGCAGGATTTTGCAATCGTTCAACTGCTGAGAATATTTCCATGGCTCTTTTAGAAGCGCTTTCCAATGCCATGTATCATGGAAATCTGGAAATTCCGTCTGAAGTGCGAGAAGAACAGGGAATGAAAGGGTTTAATGATGAAATACAGAAGCGCTTGCAGAACCCTCAGTTCAGTCACAGAAAAGTAACTATTCATTATCATTATACTGGTGAGTATGTTGAATATATTATTGAAGATGAAGGGAAAGGATTTGATTATACCAATGTTGCGGATCCAAGGGACCCGGAAAACTTTTTAAAAAATAGTGGGCGGGGTCTTTTTATAATTCAGGTTCACATGGATGAAGTTGCATGGGAAAAGGGTGGAAGACAGATACGAATGCGAAAATATAAGACAATACAGTGAGGAGGAAATAATGTACTATACCATACGCTGGGATGAAACAGCAGTTTCAATGTTGGATCAACGCATGTTACCAGTGCAGGAAGTATATCGGCATTATACAAACTATCATGATGTAGCGGATGCAATAAGGTCAATGGTAGTTAGAGGAGCTCCTGCTATTGGTATAACTGCAGCTATGGGTATAGCACTGGCTGCTATTAAGAGTAAAATAAATAATATTGATGATTTCAAATCTGAAATGCTGCAGGTATGCCAGATTTTTGCATCAACACGGCCAACTGCTGTTAATCTGTTCTGGGCAATCAATAGGATGAGGAATATAATTGAAAAAGCAGAAGACATTGATACATGTAAAAGTGATCTGGTAAGTGAAGCTCAAAAAATTCACCAGGAAGATATTGAAATAAATAAAAAGATTGGTGAATTTGGCCAAAAATATATTGAGGATGGCTTTACTGTAATGACCTATTGTAATGCAGGAGCACTGGCTACCGGTGGATATGGTACAGCACTGGGTGTAATTCGAAGTGCTGTGGAACATGGAAAAAAAATAAAAGTATATGCATGCGAAACAAGACCATACTTGCAGGGTGCACGTATCACTGCATGGGAACTTTTTAAAGATAACATAGACACCACTCTTATTTGCGATAATATGGCTGGTCATTTCATGCAGAAAGGTGAAATACAGTGTGTCGTTGTTGGAGCAGACCGTATTGCAGCAAATGGTGATACTGCAAACAAAATTGGAACGTATACAATGTCTATACTGGCCAAAGCACATGAGATACCGTTTTATGTTGCAGCCCCTATTTCAACACTGGATCCTGATACACCTGATGGCAACAGCATCATCATTGAAGAGCGAAATATTGATGAGGTTGCATATATACAGGGTGTGCAGATAGCTCCTGAAGGAATATTTATAAAAAATCCAGCATTTGATGTTACTCCTGCTGTAAACATTACAGCCATTATTACTGAAAAAGGCGTAATTGAAAATCCCGCTGCAACAGGTATCGCACCTCTTGTAAATGTGCGATAGTTACTGGGTATATTAGGCTCTGACCCCTTTTACACCCACTCAAGTATCATGGAATACTTCTTTCGATAGTATTCCTCATATTGCTTAAACACTGTCACCCTTTTGGCAAACGTTTCCCCCAACTGCACAAAGTAGTCATGATGGTCTATGGGTACTCCTACATCGGCTTTTTCATCTAAATATGCCTGTATGCTGCTGTAGTGGTATTTTGTAGGGTCAGAGCATAATCTTTTTCGTATGGGATTATATGCCAGATACCATAACAACCACAACAAATAGTGAAACCCATCTTTTGCAAATTGTATAATACTATCCTTATACCGCTCATTCCAGAAAGGACCTGTTCTGCCCGTAATTTTATTATACAGTTCAGCAAACCGTGCCTTGATATACTGCACAATACGGGAAATGGGCGCACCATCCTCAAGGGTGTGAATAACTAAATGGATGTGATTATCCATAACACAGAAGGCAATGAGCTTAAAATGATATTTTTGTTTTGCTCTGTTGAGTATTTCCACAAAACAGGCTTTGAAGTAGTCTTCCTGCAGGTGGTTTTTCCACTCAATACAACGAGACGTGATGTGGTAGGTTAATCCTGGTAGCTGTACACGCAATTTCCGTGCCATAGGTATTCCTCCGATTATGTAGTAATTTTTACATTACGCTTTTACTATATACAACGCGCGAAGTTTAAAAAATTAAAAGGATTTAGAAAAATTTTGTAGTATTTGATGAAAAAATTGAAAAAAATGGGGTCAGAGCATAGTAAATAGTAACGAGAAACACTTTAAATGGGGTCAGAGCCTTATAATTAAATAAAAGAAAAATATATCTGCATAATATCTTTACCAAACAGTAACGCGGTGATAAATCCTAATGTTAAAAATGGCCCAAATGGTATGTGTGCTTTAAGTGTTTTGCTTTTAAAAACTGCATATCCAATTCCATACAGTGCACCAGTGACCAGAGCTATCTCCAGTGCTACTATCGTTTCATGCAGACCAAGAGTAAAACCTATTGCACCTGCAAATTTTACGTCGCCACCGCCAAAACCGCCTTTTACTAAAATAAGAGGCACAATAAAAACTATAACCATGAGTACTAAACCCTGTATGTGTGCTAACCACTGCCCATCTAAAAAACTGACAATGATACCTGTTATAAAAAATATCCATACTAAAAAGTTGGGTATTTCCATGGTGAGAAAATCAATTATGGCAATGCATATGCTTGTTGTAATGATGATGAAATATAAAGGAGCTATCGCCAGATTAAAAAAATATATGGAGGCTATAGCTACACAGCCACAGGCAATTTCAACTACCACGTATAAAAAAGAAACTGGTTTTCCGCATACACTGCAGCGGCCTTTTGTGAGGAAATATCCAAAAACAGGTATTAGATAAACGGGTTTAATTTTCTGCTTACAATAAGGGCAATGCGATGGATAGGTGAGAGCATGAAACGGATTCTTTGCATACGTCCCGTTAGTATAGCGAATGATGAAAGTATATAAAAAACTTCCCCAGCTAGCACCAAAGAGAAAAGTAAATAGATAAATAATCGATATGTCCATAAATTACATGGATATGTAGTAATTGACACCAAAAAGAAGAAAGTCACCTTTTACAGATATGGTTTGATTGGTGGTTCCTGCAATTTCATCTTTAATGGGTATGGAACGCCCTTCCTGATGCATCCATTCAACTGATAGTGTAATTTTGGAGGTTATGGGTGCTTCAGCTCCCATCATGTAGTGGAACCCAGGGATAGAGTCAGCAAAGCGGTATTTGTTAGCAGGTGCAGTTTCTTCCCATTCCAGATATGCATAGTTATACGTTATGCCTGCGCCAATAAAGAAGTATGTACGCTGCTTTAATGGCATGACTAAACCAACTGTAGCGGGTAGGCCAAACTGATAGGTTGAAATAGATACTTTATTTGCATCAGCTTTCCCTTTGACCTGATAAGGACTGGTAAAATATGAACCAATTCGGAAAAGGAAATAATTAAACTGATAGCGCATAGCAATTCCCCATGTAAATGAATAAGGGATGCTGATTTGTTGAACTGTTGAAGCGGTGGTTTTTGCCTGTGTATTCCACTGTGTTATAGCTGGTTCCAAATGGTTAGGATCATAGGTAATACCAGCATTAATTCCTAATGAAAATTCACCAATTGCATAGGCACCTTGTACCATTAAAACTAAACACAACAGTATGATGCATGATATTGATGTGATGTGATATGTTTTTTTCATTCTGATCATGGCTATATTGGTTTAAAATAATATGATATGCCTAAAAGAAATCGGTATCCTGAAAAGTCAATGGGTGCATAATCAGTGTTGCCATCCCCTTTTTTTGAATCCTTGATTACATCTGTTGTGCCACGGTAATATGATAGAGAAGTGGATACAGCAAACTTTTCATTAATAAAATATTCGCCTTCTGTATTGATGACCAGTGGATAAGCACTTCCTTTGAATTTGCCTTTGTATGTTAAGGGGGCATCCGACTCAAATTTATTTTTATACCTTCCCCATGCATACGCAACACCACAGGAAAATGTGATTTTCATGTCTTTGTAAAAAGGGATAACAATGCCAAATGTAAGTGGAACATCAAATCCATCAAAGATGTATTTACACTCGAGCAATGTGTCGGTGCCAGCATTATTATATACAGTTTTACCTTTCCCACCCCAGACATTCTTAAAATAATTGGCTCCTATTCTAATAGCAAAAAAGTCATACATTGCCACCTTGAAATTTATCCCCCCTGTTGCACCAATAAGCCTGTGTATCTGTGAGGTGGAAAATCCAGTCTGAGATTTATTTATACCATCAATCCCAGTAGCAGAACCAAAAGTATTTTCCTGCTCATATGAATAAAGATTGCCTCCTAACGAAGGAATGTAACCAGCATAAAGGCTTATTGCCTGGTTGAATGGCGAAGCCAGGGAAAAGACTGGTACAAGAACTATCGCACAACAACAAAATACTATAAATAGTTTATAATACATAGTACATGACACCTATCATAATTCTGTGGCCGCTGTAATCAATAAAAAGGTCTTTATAATTATTGGCATTATATGTTCCGGTAGTTGTAATGACTGGCTTTGAGCGTGCATCAACGTATATCCATTCCATATACAGTGAAAAAGAACTGGTTACATGAAGTTGCATGCCAGCTAAAAAGCCAGCTCCATAAGCTGTAGCGTCAATATCCTGGGATGTGCCATTTGAAAGCTTCACTGAACCTGTTCCGTAAAAGTATGACACCCCGCCACCTAAATAAAATGCCCCTCTGTCACGCAGGGGGAATTGCAGACCAGCATAAAGGGGAAGCATAGTGTATTGTACATTGTATTGATTAACTCCCACAGTAGCCTGGTCTTCCAAAACCTTACCTTTATTAATTGTAAAAGAAGCATCGCCACCTGTGCGAATAAAAAAGAAAGGAATTGATAATCGTATAGCCACACCAAAAATAGCACTATTTTGCGGTTCAGTTTGTGCAGCGGGATAAAAGGTGGTAAGATCACCTACATCGTGCTGCCCGCCAACATGAATGCCAACTCCAAAGTAACGCTGGGCAAATGCAAAAGTATTTGCGCAAACAATAAAAATCAAAATCAGTAATGGAATATAAATAATAGCTTTTTTAAACATCCATAAACCTTCTGTATGATACTAACATCGACAATAAATAATACAATCAAAAGAAAAAATGTCAAGACAGATTTTTACAGGTTACATATTTTTAAATAAATCAGCAGCCTTGTTTTTGCTGGATAACCGTTCATAATCGTCATAATCAACAAAGGTTAAGTGCGGTAACTTTTTCTTTAAACGCATCACCACCTCAGAACTTTTTCCGCCTCGTGCGTCTTTACTTGTCACGTACTTGAATTCCCTTTTGCAGGTTGGGCATATATGCAAATCCTGAAGTTTAAGCCCCGGTGTTTTACACCCCGGGCAAAACCCAAAAAGGTCATCTGCCATCAGTATATGTTCCTGTACATCCTTGATATCAGCTTCCTGCCATATTCTGAGTAAATCCATAGTGTGCTCCTCAAATATTTTTACTATTGTGCGATAGTTACCGGGAAAAATCAAATGTTTTTTAGTTGCAATAAACTAAATGTATACAGTAATGATACATTTAAATTATTTTATAATTAAGACAACATTTACAGAGCTATCTAAATTGTCATATAAAACAATATGTTATTGATATATGGTGATAATTATTCAAACAGGAGTTTATCATGAATACTATCTCACAGAAAAATGAAAGGATGATGTTGTTATTACTGCTGGTGTTTATTGTTATTTATAAATTTTTTACATTCAGGATGTTTGATATTGGTGGAGATGCAATAAACTATTGGTTTGCAGCAAAACACATTTTATATAATGTACCCTACATTGAACTTGACCATCAGACTGCACGATTTGGTTTAATTTTACCTATCTGGTTTAGTCAATTAATTTTTGGAGCCCATCCGGCTGTTTCACTCATAATACCAAATTTATTTTTTATCATTCATATAATCCTCTTGTATAAGATAGGTGTAAAAATAAAAAGCCCTACAACAGGTTTTATTACTGTGCTCTTATATATGTTATGTCCATATATTATTCGGTTTGGTACACAGGTGGTTCCTGAAGCTGTTGGCGGGCCATTAGTTACAGCATCTTTTTATTTACTATTAAAATACAAAGATGACAATAAAAAAGAACTCCTGTATCTAACTTTATCAGCTTTTATGTTATTCTGGGCATATTGCGCACATGAGCTGGATATTTTTCTTATGCCGGGATACTTACTTGTTATACTGCTTTTTAAAAGAAATATGAAACATGCAATATTCTATAGCACTGTTTTATTTATTCTGTTCCTCTTTGAAACATCAGTGTTTTATTATTATACCGGTGATGTTATGGCCCGGTATCATGCCATAACTGGTCATCATTTTACACTTGAAAAATTTGTTCCCATATCTTTCTGGCAGCTTTTTGACAGATATACTAAAACACAGCTATTGTGGCGAATACCATTTTATGTGTATCTTGTTTTATTGTATCCAGTCTGGAAAAAATCAAATGTTGAAATAAAATCTATTATTATTCCTGGCTTTATTTTCTTTTTATGTATGCTCTTTGCGGTTAAGAGTATTAATCCCATTGTACCTGCTCTGGCATATAAAGAAGTTCATCTGCTTTTTGCCCTGCCATTTATGCTATTTGTCATTGCAATTTTTATTGATGAAAGTATACAATTTGTATACAAAAAAAGTAATGTGTTGCAAAGACTTGTAAAGCCATCTACTGAGCCCATTAAAATCTGGACAGCTATTATTGTATTTTTAACATTTGTATCACTGATTATTCTTTCAAGCAATTTATTACCTGATAAAGCTTCTCCCTACTATAATAATCCGTTAAAAATAAAAGAGCATAAATTTTTACGTTTTTTTACATATTATTCCATATTCAACGATGCTTATGAAAAAGAGGTGCCTATAGTATCTGATTACGTATATTACGTAAAGGATAAAGAAATATACGATAGTGTCCAGAAACTGAGATCCCAGGGTAAAAATCTTACCGAAGCATTGCAACTGGCTGGTGTTGATTTACAATATTATAGATCTATACGGCCTAATATGCCAGTAAAAAGTTTAAATGCAGTTAGAAAGGTATTCCTGAATGTAAATCCTTTAAACATTCCAAAGATTAATACTTTGCAGGTGGGTGACAGAATTATCTATTTTATTATTAAACGCAATTTATCTGTACTGGAACAGAAAAAATTATTTATTCAGGGCTCTCCAATAGTATACGCAACAGGAGGGGAGCTTAAGGCTCTAAAAGAAACCTTTAAGGCAAACCCATAAATATATAACAGTAGATTGTTACATCTTAGAAAATATACTTAGCTTATAATTTGCTGCTGCACTATTTATTGAAGCAGCATCCAAGATACTGTGAAAAAGTATATAGCTAGGAAGATGTTTGTCTTTATTTTTCATAAGATTATTATATTTTTCAGGATTTCTTTTTTTATATTCATCTGACATCCATACAAACATGGCAGGATTTGTTATTTCTTTTCGTTGTATTCCAGGTATATGCCCATAATAGCCATCTTCACCAAGGAATTCACCATGATCTGAACAATATATTACAATTGCGTTTTTATGTATCACTCGTTGTATAACCTGCGATATGAAATAATCAGCATATGCTATTGAATTGTCATAATTATTAATGAGTTCATCATGAATGCAACGAGATACGTTGCTGGTTGTGCATATTGGAACAAACTTTCGGAATGTATCAGGATAATGTTTATGAAACTCCCAGTGGCTTCCCATACAATGTAAAATGACCAATCTTCTATTATTAATCTTTAGCAGTTCATCTAGTTCAGGTAGCATATTTTCATCTAAAATATTTGCATCTGTTACACTGAAATCTTTTTTGCTATTTTTATTCCATATAATTTGCTTTTTGATTAATGCCTCATTGGCAAATGGAGCAATATTGGAATAGCTGTTGTCTATAACATCCTGATTGGATATCCATGCAGTGGAAAATCCATGCTTATTAAATATTGAAACAAAAGAAGTTTCTTTATATGCAGCTTCAAATGTGTGTTCCGTTGCACGGGTTACCATTAATGGAACGCATTTATTGGTAACACCATAAATGGAGTTTATGTTAGGTAAACTGACAACCTGTAATTTTTCAATGTTGGGTGAAGTTTTCCGTGGGTATCCGTTAATTGAAAAATGATCAGCTCGTGCAGCTTCACCTATGATAAATATAACAGTAAGGTCATGATTTTTTTCTTCATTGAACGATGATGGTAACTTTGAAATGTCAGTACGTGGTTGTTGTATAATTGTCTGGTATTTATTATACATATTAATGGCATACATGAAAGCATATGGCATTACAGGTCTTGAAAAATATAGCAAAAAAAGCACTGGACTTAGTAGCAATATGAAGATAATTTTAATACGTCTGAATGGTACATCATTATGGAGTTTATTATAATAATATAAAAATAAAGCAGTTAGCAGCGTAATAGATATTACCATTATTATTAAATCTAAACTAATAACGCCACCTGCTTCATGAGGATTTGTTTGAACAAGTAAGATAAAGGTATCCAGCAGATAGATTCTAACTTTATATACTATGATAAAATAAAGTGCTATAGAGCTCAAAAATGTTGTTAGTAGTGTAATGATAGTAAAAAGTTTTTTATGTATGGATGCTACAAGAAAAAAGTAAAAAACCAATGGGATTGAAAGTATGAATAATAGAATAGTATTTATCAATGTATTGCCATATTTAACGGGGTAACGTATGAAATCAATGGCATTGAAAACCAACGAATAAATAACTGAAAATACTACTATAATAATAATATTGCTATATTTAGTATTCTGAAATGAAGTACAAGTATTATATAATTTTTTAAACGTTGTTTTCATCTTTACTCTTTCATCATAAGCTTTTTAACATTCTATTAAAGCTAAATATTACAAAACCATGGAGTATTTTTTGATATGCTTTTTTAATTATAGCTCCTAATTATTTGATGCTCAATAATACTAAAAAAAAATTCAACACCTATAAGTATCATTTATTTTTCAAATTATTTTTATGATTAACCGGGGATATATACATAATACTATGAAATCAAGTAAATACATCGAATATTTGAATATAATAGAATATAGCTTTTTTGCAGATGCTAATAATGTATGACCTTTATTATTTCACCATATTCCTTTTTATAATTCTTCATCATTTTACCAAATTCCCTGTCCTTTTTTCGGCGCTCTGCAACTGTTGATTCAAAAAATGCTTTTTCCCTTGTCATCTTTAAATAATTTTCATAGGATTTCCTGTCAATCTGTCCATGTTCAACTGCATGAATGACAGCGCATCCAACTTCGCTGGTATGAGTACAATCTTTAAATTTACAGTATGCTGCAAGGTGATAAATATCATCAAATGTTTTTTCAAGACCTTCTGATGCATCAGCTATTCCCACTTCCCTCATGCCAGGATTGTCAATGAATATTCCACCATTTTCAAGAATTATCAATTGCCTGTGGCTTGTGACATGCCGCCCCTTCTGGGTGCTCTGACTGATTGTATTTGTCTTCATGATATCTTTGCCGCAAAGATTGTTTATAAGTGTTGATTTCCCCACCCCTGATGAACCAAGCATACAGTACGTTTTGCCTTTTTCAATACTTTGCTGCAGTCTACTATATCCATCCTTTGTTATATTGCTGATTGCAAATACCTGTACATTTTTAATCCGTGATTGTATGCTCTGAATTATTCGAGCAATAGTGTCATTATCCATCAAATCGGTTTTGGTAAGTATTATGAGCGGAGTAACCTTTGATGTGTAGCAGATAGTCAGGTATCGTTCAAGCCTGTTGATGTTGAAGTCCCTATCAACTGCCTGAACAATAAAAGCATAGTCCACATTTGTTGCAATAATTTGTTTATGTCCTTGTTTATCAATAGCTTTCCGTGATATCATTGAAAATCGTGGAAGTATGGCATGAATTATTGCAAAATAATTATCAACGATAGTAAGTGCTACCCAATTACCAACCGCGGGGAAATCTTCCCTACCTGTGGCAGTAAAACGCAGATTGCCGGTTATTTCAGCATCATATTCACCATGCGCACTGTTCACCACATAGCGTTCTTTGTGTTCTGTGATGATTCTTCCTATCTCAAAATTTTGCAGGTTGTGTTCAATCCACAGTTGTTCTAATGTTTCATTGTAGCCTAAATCTTCAAGATTCATTAATTTGCTCCCATAAATAGAGTCATGTACCATGAAATATGACGATATAAGAATTATATATTCTTTTGTTATACTTCCTTAATTTTTATTTGACACAATCATATCTACGTTCACCATACTACACTACAAACATATACGTTTGTTGTTGTGCAATTACCGTAAAACGTGATAGATGGGTAACCATGATAAAAATAGGAACACGGGGTAGTGCTCTTGCACTGTGGCAGGCTCATTTTGTAGCAGGTCAACTTACACAGGAGCATACAATAGTCACCATTAAAACAAAGGGTGATCGCATACAAAATGTGTCCTTTGATAAAATTGAAGGCAAAGGTTTTTTTACTAAGGAACTGGAAGAGGCCCTGTTATCAGGAACTATCGACATGGCCGTGCATTCCATGAAGGACCTGCCAACCGATGAAACACAGGGGCTTACCATTGCAGCAGTCACAAAACGTGAGGATCCTTCAGATGTTATCATCATACGGCCTGAAGCATATCGGGCAAACCATTGGTTTCCGCTAAAAGAAAATACAAAAGTTGGGACAAGCTCACTTAGAAGAGTGGCGCAACTCAAACGAATACTTTCGTCAGCGCAGGCTATACCACTCAGAGGCAATGTGCCCACACGAATCCGTCGACTGCGAGAAAGTAAGTTTGATGCCATCATACTGGCTAAAGCGGGATTAAAACGGTTAGGTGTTGATCTGTCAGGATTTTATAGTATGGTGCTGCCATTCAGTTACTTTTTGCCTTCACCAGGTCAGGGAGCGCTTGCCATACAGGTGAGAAGTGATGATAAAATGGCAATTGAAGCTGTAAAGCACCTTCACGATACAGAAACAGCAAAATCAGTTCAGGCTGAGCGACAGTTCCTGAAAGCTTTTGGTGCAGGCTGCCATGTACCATTAGGAGCGTTTGCACATTCTGTTGATGAAACTATTATACTTACCGGTGTTATACTTTCGGTTGACGGAACACGGTATTTTCGGCATACTGTTATGGATATGGACCCCGAACGAGCAGGCGATAGTTTAGCACGCTTTATGATTGAACAGGGAGCAGAAAAACTACTATGAAACAGAATGGATTTGTGTATTTAGTAGGAGCAGGTCCCGGTGATCCGGGACTCATTTCGGTTAAGGGGAAAGAGTGCATTGAAAAAGCTGATTGCATAATTTATGACTATTTAGCAAATCCTGTTTTGTTGCAACACACCCGTGCTGAGCTTATCTATGTGGGCAAACAGGGAAGTCAGCACACACTTTCGCAGGAAGAGATTAACAAGCTCATCGTGCAAAAGGCACGTGAAGGCAAGGTAGTGGTGCGCCTGAAGGGTGGGGACCCATTTATCTTTGGCAGGGGTGGTGAGGAAGCTGAGGAACTGGTAGCAGCAGGGATTCCGTATGCGATAGTTCCCGGTATATCGTCCTTTTATTCGGCATTGTCTTATGCCGGCATCCCCATAACACATCGTGATTATGCAGCAAGCTTTGAAGTAATCACCGGACACAGGCGATCTGATGGCACTGAAGATATAACACTGCCTGATTATAGCTCACAGAAAACATACACATTTCTTATGGGAATGAAAAATTTAGACACTATCTGCAAGCGACTGATACAGGAAAAAAATTTCCCGGCGCAAACACCAATCGCAGTGGTTACCTGGGGAACTATGCCAAAACAAAAGGTAGCAACCTGCACACTGGAAACTATCGCTACAGAAGTAGAAAAGGCCGGATTAACTCCACCAGC
>JBBFLA010000069.1:0-14283 GCA_037481795.1 Spirochaetota bacterium | reverse complement strand
ATTTTTTATGTTCAAGATGGAGATTTTCTAATATATTACAGGCATACTGAGTTTTTCAGGAAGCCCTAATTAAATTACATAATAATCAATTTTCGTGCTGAATACATACCATGAGCTATCCTGTAATATAAGTTGATATACGTTTTACAGTAAACAGGTAATGATGTGGCAAAATTTAAAGATAACATAGTGATCAAAGTGCGGGCTGGCAAAGGTGGTGCCGGTTCTGTTTCGTTCAGAAGGGAAAAATATATCCCCAGGGGAGGTCCTGATGGTGGTGACGGAGGTAAAGGCGGTGATGTCATTATTCAGGCTATGCAGGGATATTATAACTTAGGGCATCTTTTTAAGGATAGGATATATAAAGCCCAGAATGGTGGTTTTGGGATGGGTCAGAACCGCCATGGCAAGGATGGACAGGATTTAGTTATACATGTGCCGGCAGGTACACAGGTGCTGGATGCTGAAACCGGAGAACTATTAGCTGATCTTGTTCATGAAGGTGATACAGTATGTGTGGCCAGGGGAGGTATGGGGGGAAAGGGCAATGCTTTTTTTAAAACAGCAACCCATCAGGCACCACGGTTTGCACAGCCTGGTATGCCCGGTGAAGAACGTTCAATTTTACTGAACCTTAAATTGATTGCTGATGTGGGTTTGGTGGGGCTTCCTAATGTGGGTAAATCAACCTTGCTGAAAGCTATCACTAATGCCCAGCCAAAGATTGCTGACTATCCATTTACTACGCTTATACCAAATCTGGGTGTCATTGAACGTGGTGAACAAGTAATTAAAATAGCAGACATACCAGGAATTATTGAAGGAGCACATAAGGGGTTGGGTTTGGGATTATCGTTTTTGCAGCATATTGAGCGTGTGCGGATTATCCTGTTCTGTATTGAGGCAATTGATGCTGATCCACTGTACACACTTTCACTGTTAAAAGCTGAACTGTCCACATATAATAAGGATTTACCTCAAAGAACATCCATGATTCTATTGACAAAAAGCGATTGTGTAAATGAATCAGTGCTACGTAAGCGTATTGCATTGCTTGAAAAAGAAAAATATATGGTGCTTCCCATATCATCATTGACAGGATACAATATAGATATATTAATAGAAAAACTTTTTTTGTTAATGGAATAATTACATGCCACGTTCTGCATACTTAAAACATGTCAAAACAATAGTTGTTAAGGTTGGATCATCGCTAATTACTGATGAATCAGGCATATCAAAAAAACAGGTGACCCGGCTGGTTGATGATGTTGTATTTTTATTAAAGAAAAAGTACCGGATTGTTATTGTAAGCTCAGGAGCTATCAGTGCCGGTTCAGCAGTTATGAAAAAAAAGCGAAATCTGTGCACTATACCTGAAAAGCAAGCTCTGGCGGCCATAGGTCAATCCATACTTATGGATGTGTACCGTGAGTGCTTCAACAAATATGGGTATGAAGTTGGTCAGATATTGCTTACCGAGGATGATGTGAAACACCGGCGCAGGTTTTTAAATGCCCGACATACCCTGAACGCACTTTTAGAAATGGGTGTGGTACCGATAGTTAATGAAAATGACTCGGTTGTGATTAAAGAGATAAAATTTGGCGATAATGATACGCTCTCTGCTCATGTTGCCAATATTGTACAGGCAAATCTTTTGGTGCTGCTATCAGATGTTGATGGCTTTTACTGGGATGAAGGTGACACTGAACCAGTGCCTGAAATTCATGAGATTAATGATGAGGTGCGCGCACGTTGCAGAGGTGCTGGCAGTGAGCATGGTACAGGTGGTATGTATACAAAAATAAAAGCGGGAGAGATGGTCATACAATCCGGTGAGATGATGATTATTGCAAATGGAAGGACGGAACATATCTTAAAAAGCATTATGCAGGGTGAGAAGGTTGGTACACTGTTTTTAGGCAAAAAACAATTGAAAAGTAAAAAGCGCTGGATAGCATTCAATGTAAAACCAAAAGGAAAGCTCATTATTGATGATGGGGCGGTTAAGGCACTTAAGGAAAATAAAAAATCATTGCTGGCCATTGGTATAACGCAGGTAGAGGGAAATTTTGACTTAGGTGATGCAGTAGAAATTGCTGACAAACGTGGAACCCTGATAGCAAAAGGTATTGTCAATTATACCAGCGGGGAGCTTGAAAAAATAAAAGGTAAAAACACTCAGGAGATAAAGAAAATATTTGGTTCAAAATACTATGAAGAGGTTATCAATAGGGATGATTTGATTGTATTTTAATTTTAATGGCTGGGAGTATTTCTGCCATGTTTGTTTGCAGAAATGTATTGTATTTCCAGGAATGATGTAATTATGGCTTGAATAAGCAGTGAATACACTGCAGCCTATGATGGTTAAGGAAGAAGTATAGTAAATGCTTTTATGTAACAACAGATATATAATTGTTTCTACATAAAGATATTAAATATAGTGAATGTAAATCATGCAAAAAAAATACTTGTGTACAGAATTGTTTAGAGGATAGTAAATCATAATTTTATAAACAGGTAAATAATATGATAGATAAAATTTTAAGTTTATTTTTTGGTACAAAGCACGAACGCGATATTAAAAAGCTACAGCCCATTGTAGCTCAAATAAATGCACTGGAAGGTGAGGTTAAAAAACTAACACTGGACCAGATGCTCTCCAAAACTGCTGAATTCAGAGGGCGCATAGAACAGGGACAGCCAATAGATGAACTGTTGCCATATGCGTTTGCCATGGTAAGAGAGGCTGCCTGGCGTACCATTGGTATGCGTCATTTTGATGTGCAGCTTATGGGTGCAATTGTACTGCATCAGGGCAAGATAGCAGAAATGAAAACCGGTGAAGGAAAAACGCTTGTGGCAACCATGCCAGTTTATCTCAATGCATTGGCAGGGAAAGGTGTCCATGTTGTTACTGTTAATGATTATTTAGCACGTCGTGACTCTGAGTGGATGGGCCCAATCTATAAATATTTAGGGCTTACGGTTGGTGTTATTCAGCATAATATGGATTATTATGCACGACAGAAGGCGTACCGCTGTGATGTGACCTACGGAACCAATAACGAATTTGGTTTTGATTATCTCAGGGATAATATGGTAGAACATAAATCCCTTAAAGTACAGCGTGAGCTTTACTATGCAATTGTGGACGAGGTTGATTCAATACTCATTGATGAAGCGCGTACACCGCTTATCATTTCAGGTTCCACTGATGAATCCACTAAGAAATACTATCTGATTAATAAAATTATACCAAGCCTTAAGGAAGGCGTTGATTATGAAGTAAACGAAAAAGATCGCAATGCCCTGTTGACCGAAGAAGGCGTGAAACATGTTGAAAAGCTCTTAAAGATAGATAACCTGTACGATAGCCGAAATATAGAACTGGTGCATCATGTTAATCAGGCATTGAAAGCTCATACCTTATTCAAACGTGATATTGATTACATTGTAAAAGATGGGCAGGTCATTATTGTGGATGAGTTTACCGGAAGGCTTATGCCTGGTAGACGGTATTCTGATGGTTTACATCAGGCACTGGAAGCAAAGGAAAATGTGCCCATAGCGCGTGAAAGCCAAACCTTTGCACAAATTACATTCCAGAATTATTTCAGGATGTACAAGAAACTTGCCGGTATGACTGGTACCGCTGATACAGAAGCTATCGAATTTAAAAAGATATATAACTTAGATGTTGTTGTCATTCCCACAAATGAACCTGTACGAAGAACCGATTATCCTGACAGGATCTATCGTACTGAAAAAGAAAAGTTCAACGCTATTGTACAGGAAATTCAGCAACTGCGCCAGGAGGGCAGGCCAGTACTGGTAGGTACAATCTCCATTGAAAAATCTGAAAAATTGTCGGACATGCTAAAAAGAGTGGGTATTCCGCATAATGTGTTAAATGCAAAGTATCATGAAAAAGAAGCTCAGATTATTGCTGAAGCAGGGCGTCCTGGCACAGTAACTATCGCCACTAATATGGCAGGGCGTGGTACGGACATTGTGCTTGGTGGAAGAAAGACGTATATTGATGAACTGGAAAACTGGAAGCCCATCCATGATGCTGCACTATGGGAACGATTTAGGGAAGCAATTTTGAAGAGTGATTTTGACTATGCAGCAAGTCTTGCCAATACCATGATAGGACAGGATCAGCATAAAGCACTGGATATTGTGCGTAAAGGTAAGGAGTGGCTTGATAATCACAATAAAGTGGTACAGGCGGGTGGGTTGCACATTCTGGGTACTGAACGTCATGAAGCTCGCCGAATTGATAATCAGTTACGGGGGCGTTCGGGAAGGCAGGGCGATCCAGGTTCATCACGGTTTTATCTTTCACTGGAAGATGACCTGATGCGTATTTTTGGCTCGGATAGGATTTCCGGTGTTATGCAGCGTTTAGGTATGGAGGAAGGACAGGAAATTGAAAGCAGGATGGTGTCGCGTGCTATTGAAAATGCACAGAAAAGAGTGGAAGCAAGAAACTTTGAAATACGCAAGCACCTTCTGGAATATGACGATGTCATGAACAGCCAGCGTGAATATATTTATAAGGAACGCAATGCTATACTGGATGGTGAAGATGTTTCGCCCAAGATTCGTGAGTACATTAATGATGTAGTAGAAAGCTGGATTCCGTATTTTACCGAAGGCAAACGTCATTCGGAGGACTGGGATATTGAAGGCTTAAATGGTTTCCTGCGATCAAAGTTTGGATTTGATATTGGAAGTTTAGGGGTAGATAATGAAAGTTTGTCGCATGATGAACTTATTAATAGTGTAAAAGAAGAATTGCTGAAATTGTATAAAGCAAAGGAAGAGGAAGTTGGCAGCGACCATATGCGCACCCTTGAACGGCTGGTATCGCTTCAGGTGATTGATACCAAGTGGCGTGATCACCTGCTGGTCATGGATGATCTGCGTGATGGCATATGGACAGCAGGCTACAGTGAGCGTAACCCGCTGGTTGAGTATAAGCTTAAGGGTTTTGAGCTTTTCAACGAGATGCTTGATAATCTAAAATTAGATATCATTGAGATGCTTTTGAAAGTGCGCTTACAGAAGGTTGAAGAAATAGAAATCAAGCCTGAAGAGCTTTCTGTACCGTTTGGACAGGAAATCAAACCTGAGGTTGAACAATTTGGTGCAGGTGGAATCCCTGTTGCTGCTATACCACGGCCATCTGTACGTAGCCAGGAAGATAAAAACCGGGAAATAATAGGTGGTGTAAAGCGCAAAAAAACACGAAGAAGCAGGCGAGGATAACCATACCGGTAGCAATACAAGCTGGATTAACGATTTTGGGATGTAGCGTATAAAGAGGTGTATTATGAGTTTAATGAAAAGCATTTCTGGTATTCGGGGTGTGGTTGGGGAATCTTTTACGCCCGATTTGATTACTAAAGTTGCAATGGCATTTGCCAGTCATATAAATGGTGGCAAAGTTATTATTGGGCGTGACTCAAGAATTACTGGGCAGCAGATTGCACAGTGTTTTGAGAGTGTGCTGTCATTATGCGGCTGTCAGGTCATTAATATTGGTGTAGTTCCAACCCCTACAGTGCAGATTATGGTTGAGCATACTAAGGCCAGAGGTGGTGTGGTTATTTCTGCATCACATAATCCCATCCAGTGGAATGCTTTCAAGCTTATTAATGCAACTGGCAGCTTCTTTGGTCCTGATGAGATGAATACGTTTTTGTCGCGGGTTGATAGCATTACGCCTTTTGGTGCAAAATGGAATGGTATAAAACCTGTTATGTACGATAGTTCTGCGGCTGATGTTCATATTGAAAAAGTACTTGCTGTCATAGACGGTGCAGCTATCAGAAAAAGAAAATTCACGGTGGTACTTGATTCGGTTAATGGTGCTGGCTCACTCATTACTCAACAACTTTTAAAAAAATTGGGCTGCAGGGTAATCCCCATTCATTGCGATATAACTGCTGGCATATTTCCCCGTGGTGCAGAGCCTGTTGCAAAAAATCTAAAAGCATTGTCCCGGGCTGTAAAAGAACATAAGGCTGATATTGGTTTTGCGCAGGACCCGGATGCAGACAGGTTGGCGATAGTTAATGAAAAAGGGAATCCCATTGGCGAGGAGCTTACCGTAACACTGGCTGCTATGCGCTGTCTTGCAAAGAAGAAGGGGCCTGTGGTGGTGAATATGTCTACAACAAAGGCAATTGAAGATGTTGCTTCCAGGTTTGGCTCACCGGTGTATCGTTCAAAGGTTGGCGAAATACATGTGGTTGAAACAATGAAAAAATACAGGGCAGTGATTGGTGGCGAGGGTAATGGTGGTGTTATAGCGCCTGAGGTCCATTACGGTAGGGATAGCCTGGTGGGTATTGGGTATTGCCTGGAGCTAATGGCACATAGCAAAAAGCCAATCTCACAGATTGTAGCATCGCTGCCAGGCTATTACATGCATAAGGATACTATTACTATTGACAGTGGATTTGATACAGGAACTATCGCCCAAAAAATTAAAGAACAATATGCTGATGAAGTCATTAACACCCTTGATGGCATACGCATAGATTTTGTTCATCATGAAGCGTTTAGTGGTGGTTGGGTACATTTGCGTCCTTCCAATACGGAGCCAATATTCAGAATTATTGCTGAAGGGAAGTCAAAAAAACAGTGTGAAGCCATTGTCAGTACGTTTAAAACAATGAAATAATGTACATGAATATAATTACTTGACAAAAATAAGCCTGCTTCCGTAATACTATCGAAATCAAATTATTAGTTACACTGCCCTGTTTATGGTAATATGCTTTTGGCGGGGAGTAAAATTGTATAATTTTTTGAATTTTTATATTGATTCTGGTATGTTGCTATATTATTTTCTATTGGGTTAGGGGAATGTTTGAACAAAGAAGCTACTGTGGTGAATTAACAGTGAATGATGTTGGTACATTGGTTCGTTTAGCAGGCTGGGTTGACACCAAGCGCGATTTAGGTGGCATAATATTTATTGAGATGAGGGACGTAACAGGAATTGTACAGGTTGTGTTTGATGCCTCAAAGAACAGTAATGCATATGAAAAAGCAGATAAAGTGAAAAATGAATACTGTATTTATGTAACCGGGGAGGTTGCCAACCGTTCTGAGGAGACAGTCAATCCTAATCTAAAAACTGGCAGGATAGAGGTTATTGGGCAGGATATTGCAATTTTATCTGAATCGGAAGTGACACCATTTCCCATTGACACCTATACTAACCTGAACGAAGAAGTGCGGTTGAAGTACCGTTATTTAGATCTTCGCAGGGCTGATATGCAGGAAGCTATTATAGTACGCCATAAGGTTATGCAGACAACACGGCGTTACCTTACTGATAATAGATTTATTGAAATTGAAACGCCAATACTGAATAAGTCCACACCTGAAGGTGCCCGTGATTTTCTTGTCCCAAGCCGCATTAACCGTGGTATGTTTTATGCATTACCGCAATCGCCACAGCTGTTTAAGCAAATTTTGATGATATCCGGTTTTGACCGCTATTTTCAGATTGCCAAATGTTTCCGTGATGAAGATCTGCGTAATGATCGCCAGCCTGAATTTACCCAGGTGGATTTAGAAATGTCATTTGTCAATCCTTCAATTGTTATTAATATTATTGAAGGGCTTCTGAAAGGGATCGTTAAAGAGGTGCTGGGTAAAGAAATTGAAACACCATTTCCGGTATTCACGTATGATGAAGTCATGCAGCGCTATGGTAAGGATGCCCCTGACACACGTTTTGAGCTGGAACTGAAGGATGTCAGTGATATTTTTACTGATTCATCATTTAATGTTTTCAAAACAGCATTGGGAAATGGTGGCATCATTAAGGCGATAGTTATTAATGATGAGGGCAAAATTTCACGTGCAATGATTGATGAATACATTAATTACGTGCGCACGTTTAAAGCCATGGGATTGCCAAGTGTGCGGTATACAGGCAGCACTTTTGAAACAGGGATAGCAAAATTTTTAAGCGATAGTGAAAAGCAAAAGCTTGTTGACAGATTAAAACTCAATTCCAATTCACTCATTATTTTTTCATGTGATAAGCCAAAGATTGTCAATGATGCACTGGGCAATCTGCGTTTAAAGATTGCACAGCAGCTTAATCTAATTGACGAAAATAAACTCAATTTCCTGTGGGTTGTTGATTTTCCACTTCTGGAATATGATGATCTGGAAGGCCGATACTATGCTATGCATCATCCGTTTACAGCACCAAAACCCGAGTGCGAGCCAATGCTTGATACTATTACTCCGCAAACAACAGAAGCAATCAAGGCACAGGCGTATGATATAGTGCTAAACGGTGTTGAAATTGGCGGTGGTTCTATTCGAATTAATCGTATGTCATTACAGAAAAAGATGTTTAGTATTCTTGGTATTTCCGAAGAAGAGGCAAAAATAAAATTTTCATTTTTACTGGATGCATTAAAGTATGGTGCACCGCCTCATGGTGGAATAGCACTGGGGTTGGACAGGATCCTGATGCTGCTTTTAAAACGCAATTCTATACGGGATGTGATTGCATTTCCTAAAACGCAGAAAGGACAATGCCTTATGAGTGAAGCTCCTTCGCCAGTGAGTGCACAGCAGTTAAAAGAGCTATCTATCAAGGTGGTTGAATTATAATGGTAGATACAAAATTTGAAATTGACGATATATCCATTTATAAACGTATATGTGGGTATAAAGACAAGAATATCAAAGCAATTGAAAAGCTTCTTGATGTTAAAATAATCCCACGGGGAAATACCCTGATAGTTGAAGCTTCCGGTGATAATGCCGCTAAGGCCCTACAGCTTTTGCACCTGATGGGTGACTATTTATATATGCGTGATTCCCTCTATGAGTTTGATGATTTTGATATACGCTACCTGGCACTTTCCATAAATCAGGGTATCAAAGTAGATGCTGATGAAATCAACAGACTAAAGATTGTTATTCCTGAAACGGGTAAAACCATTGTACCCAAAACTATTAATCAGGCAAATTACATGTCGGCAATCCATAAAAGTCCCATCACTATCTCCATTGGGCCGGCCGGGACAGGGAAAACATATTTGGCGGTAGCTGTAGGCGTAAAGTTTTTGTTAACGGGCAGGGTGGAGCGCATCATTTTAACACGACCTGCAGTTGAAGCAGGTGAAAGCCTGGGGTACCTGCCGGGTGATTTTATTCAGAAAATTAATCCGTATTTACGACCGCTGTATGATGCCCTGTTTGATATTCTTCCTTATGAAAGGATTTCCAGGTATATGGAAAAAGGAATAATTGAGATTGCACCACTGGCGTATATGCGTGGGCGCACACTCAATAAGGCATTCATTATACTTGATGAAGCACAGAATACTACTTCTTCACAGATGAAGATGTTTTTAACACGTCTGGGTAACAGTTCAAAAATGGTGATATCTGGTGATATTACTCAGATAGATCTGGAAAAACCACGACAATCTGGCTTACTGGCTGCACAAAAAATTCTTCATGGTATTGAAGAAATTACCTTCATTGAATTTTCAAAAGAGGACATCTGCCGGCATCCAATAGTTGAAAAAATTATTGCAGCGTATGAGCAGCATGCTGAATAATACAATCCGGTTATCAATATGTTAAATTCATTTATGGTTTTTAAAAGGGGCATACAGTTTGCTTTCAAGAAAAAAAGCCTGAAAGCTTCTTTTATTTATACATTAATAGTTATTTGTGCTGCTACTGCCCTTCTTACATTAAACAGGATAGGTGCCACATACAGTTATCAGGCTGGGGATATTGCACGGGAGGATATTCGTGCACCCATGACCATAGAATATCCTGTATCAATAGAAACCGAAATTGAAAAAAACCGTATTGCCGAAGCAATGCCTGCCATCTTTGACCTCAATGAATCCATTGTAGAAGATAAGTTGAAAATAAGCAACATGCTGTGTGAGGCAGTTATTAAAGTTAAGGAGCAAATGCCTGACACCAGCCCTGTAAAACAGGTGTTGTTGCTAAGGACCATGTTGCCTGATTATCTGCAATATTCTGATAAAGTCCTTATGGGATTGTTACAATATGATGAACAGCTTTTGCACAGAGACTTGAATAAGATTCTATTACAAGTATATAATAATGGTATTCTGGAAAAGCCATATACCAATCCATTAAAATTACAGTCAAACTATGTTGTTGTAAGGGTAGTGGGGAATGCTGCAGAATTAAAAGAAAAGCAAATAAATGTTGATGCATTAGTAGATATAAAAAAAATACAATCGCTTGTGCCAATTATTAGCAAGGAGGTTCTTAACAAACCGTCCAGTGATGTGTTGTATGCAGTAAATTCTGTAATTATCAGTCTGTTACAGCCTAACCTTTTTTATAATGAGGAAGAAACAAAAAGAAGAATTGATGAAGCTGTCCAGTCTGTAAAACCTGTTACCCGTGTGATAAAGAAAGGCCAGTCCATAGCCCGTGAAGGTGATACCATAACAGAGGATATGTTACAGAAGATTAATATTATAAACAAGAATGCGCACTTTTCTGGTTCAAGTTTTATTATTGGGCTGCTTCTTATCCAGCTGGCATTTTTAGTCATATTTGGCTATTTTCTCATCACCTATTATAGCAACCTGGTTGTTGATAATAAAATGCCTCTGATAGTGTTTACACTTGTGATGGCATTTATTGTTATTGCCTTTTTTGTGGCCAGGTGGCAGGGAAGGGCATTTGAGGGATTGTTCTTCCCGCTTCTTTTACCTATTCCCCTGGTGACCATGGTACTTGCAATCATGTATAACATGCACATTGCCATGCTGATTGGTGTATATATTGTGTTCTTTGTTACCGTAAGCATGAAAGGTGACTTTACAACGTTACTACTGGCTTTCAGTTCTGCATTATCAGGTGTATTCGTTGTTGGTGATGTTGAACGTCGTTCTGACTTTTTACGAGGTGGTGTTACCTTAGGGCTTATTAATTCGGTGATAGTCATTGCAGTTGGTTTGATGCAGGAAATGCATTTTGGTATCATTGCAAATAATTTTGGATTGGCTTTTATATCAGGTATCATTAATGCAATTATTGTGTTTGGTGTGTTCCCGGTATATGAAAACCTCTTTGGTGTTACAACAAAGTTTAAGTTGCTGGAGCTATCGGACCTTAATGCACCAATATTTAAAGAGATGCTTATCAAGGCGCCAGGAACGTATAATCATTCACTGATGGTGGCAACACTTGCTGAATCCGCATGTAAGGAGGTTGGTGCCAACGCCTTGCTGGCGCGTGTTGGCGGATATTACCATGATATAGGGAAAATTCAGGACGCAAATTTTTATATTGAGAATAAGGTTACCGACCCACGTGCCAAAGACATGTCAGCCCTTGAATATTGTAGATTAATTGTCTCACATGTTGAAAAGGGCGTTGAACTGGCACGGAAAAATAATCTTCCAGAAATGGTTATTGATTTTATCCGTGAGCATCACGGACAGACAGTGATGACATATTTTTACCATCAGGCGCTTGAAGAAGGCAGTACTAACGGTAACAACATTAAGAAAAGTGATTTTCAGTATCCTGGCCCAAAACCGCATACTCGTGAAACCGCCATAGTGATGCTGGCGGATGCAATTGAAGCTGCATCGCGTTCAATACAGGAGCCAACACTGGAAAAATTAGAAACACTGGTAAAACGAATTATCTATAATCGGCTCAATGAAGGTGACCTGGAAAGGGCTGATATTAACCTGAATGAATTAAACAAAATTCAGAATGCATTTGTGCAGGTGTTACAGGGCATATTCCATTCACGCATTGAATATCCCACAAAGGAAGCTATAAACCGATTGGAGAAAAAATCATCCAATGGCAATTAAGGTTAATGTCGAAAGTGAGCACATCACGGTGCCCAAAGGCTTTTCTGCTTTTTGTAAAAAAATCATAGATGCTGTTTTAAAGTATCAGGAAGTGGATAATGTAATTGTTACACTCATTTTAACAAATGATGAGGCGATAGCTCATATTAATAAAACCTACCGTAAAAAGAAAGGTCCAACCGATGTCATATCCTTTGCCTACCGTGAAGCACCCATGCCACACCTTACCACCAGGGAACATTTAGGCGACATTTTCATTTCACTGGAGACTGCTCAAAGGCAGGCTATGGAATATGGAGTTACTCTGAAAGAAGAATTAATGAGATTGCTGATACATGGAGTACTGCACCTTTTGGGATATGACCATGAACAATCCGTATACAAAAAAAGAAAAATGCAGAAAAAAGAAAAAGAGATTATGCAAAATATTTAACAAACACGCTTGCCAGATTTATGGTGCTCATTAAAGGTAAAATCAGGCAATCTCTTTTTATGAAATTGAGATTGCCACCTTTTAACAGAGGACAGTGACCTTGCTAATGTAAGGCTTGCACTAATACATTGAATTATTTAATAATTGATTCAATTGTACTCAATAATTCGCTTGCTAACGTTTCATTATACCGGGTTACTTCCCCTTCCAGTTGTTTGATGTCTTTTCCCTTTTTACATGAGCTAAAATAGAATTTGATTTTGGGTTCGGTGCCCGAAGGACGCATGGTTACCTTTGAGCCATTGTCTAAAATAAACTGCAATACATCCGATTCAGGTAAATCAACAGTTGTTGTGATGCCTTTCATTACATCAGTAAGGGTTCTTTGTTTGACGTCAAGAATTGCAGTAACAGTGGTTCCAGCCAGTTGTTTGGGTGGATTGCTTCTGAAATGCTTCATGATGGAATCTATCTTTTGAATGCCTTCAACACCTTTTAGAGTAAGCGAAACAAGCTTTTCGTTGTAATAACCAAACTGAGTGTATATTTCATATAAAAAGTCTTTCAGTGTTTTGTTGTGTGAATGAAGCCAGTGCGCCATTTCAGCAAAAAAGTAGCAAGAACTAACTGCATCTTTGTCACGCACAAAATCAAGAGGTAAATACCCATAACTTTCTTCACCACCAAAAATGAATACATGTGAGCCTTCATAATCCTTCATCTTTTTTGCAATCCATTTAAATCCTGTGAGGACATTTTCAATAGTAACATTGAAATGTTGCGCTATCTTTTGCTGAAGGTCGGTGGTAACTATTGTTTTTACAACAAATCCGTTTTTTGGTAGCTTGTTTAGCTGCTGCAATCGTAACAGCATATAATACAGAAGCATGCTGCCTATCTGATTTCCATTAATGAGCATGTACTGCCCATTGTCATCTTTGAAAGCCACTCCCATGCGGTCAGCATCGGGGTCAGTTGCCAACACTATATCGGCATTGATGTGTTGTGCAAGTTCTATTGCCTGTGTTAGCGCTTCAGGCTCTTCAGGATTGGGTGATTTGACCGTGGGGAAATTGCCATCAGGGATTGCCTGTTTTTCAACAATATGAACATTTGGGAAACCAGATATTTTCAGTATATGCGGCACAATACGGTAACCGGTCCCATGCAATGGCGTATAAACAATATGTATGGGCGACAGTTCATTAGATTTAAATTGTACCTGTGAAAGTTTCTGGGCATAGATTTCAATGATTTCATCTCCAACTAAAGATATAATGCCATGAGCTATCGCTTCATCAAAATTCATTTTCTTAATTTGTGTAATATCCTGTATTTTTGAAACTTCGGAAATTATTTCTTTGTCCTGCGGCGGGACAACCTGACCACCATCTTCCCAGTATACCTTGTATCCATTATATTCTGGTGGGTTATGGCTTGCTGTAATAACTATACCTGCTGTGGCATTGTAATGGCGTATTGCAAATGAACAGATTGGTGTGGGCATGATATCCTTGAAAAGATAGACCTTAATCCCATTGCCCGCTAATATAGATGCTGCTTCTTTTGAAAATACATCCGACATCCTGCGTGAATCATACGCTATAACAACGCCTTTTTGAGCATTACCTTTGTGAACAATATAGTTTGCCAGGCCCTGCGTTGCCATACCCACGGTGTAAATGTTCATTCGGTTGGTGCCCGCACCAATAATCCCACGAAGTCCGCCTGTCCCAAACTCAAGTGTGGTATAGAAGCGTTCGTACAGTTCTTTTTCGTTATTTTGTGCAACAAGTTGTTTGATCTCATGTATGGTATTGGTGTCAAATGGTGGATTTTGCCATTGTTCTATTCGTTTTTGAATGGTGATGTCCATAGTAACTATCTCCTATAAAAAGTCAAAATATTTTCAAGACCCTATGCAAATAATATAAAAATATATAGAATAATCAGGTTATGCTA
>JBBFLA010000068.1:0-14469 GCA_037481795.1 Spirochaetota bacterium | reverse complement strand
GATATTATGATTTGCGTTCGGTAGTTATTGACTGTATAGCAAACCTGTATAAGGAAAAGCGTGAGGATCTGATACCTGTGTTTATAAAAGCAGCAAATTATTTTTTTGCTTCAATTGATGAATCAATTTTGCCACTGACTATTGACGAGATAGCAAAATATTACAAAAGTGATGCTTTTATATGGCGCCTGTTCCAGTTTGCACGCAGAGTTGATAAATTTGTAACTGAAGTTATTTTTAGAAAGAAATACATGTACCGCCTGCCGGAAAAAATTGAACGGTAATCTATGTAAGTATACTTTTCCAGCCAAGTGTCAGTACTTTATGTGCATTTTCTATATGTTTTTTTCGCGACTGAGAGGGATGTGCATATGCCATCAACGCAATGAGAATTGCCAGTTCCATTAAGCGTACATTGTAATCATTGTTATTCACTTCAATGGTAACGAATGTGTTGTACCGTAGTTTAAGGGGAATTATGAATGAAATTCCTAAATCCCAATCCAATACTGTTGATGATACGGCATTATGAACAATTCTATTATTAATGCGAACAGTTCCACGGGAAAAAATAAGATTTGAACTGGTAAGACCCAATTTTTTTACACTTCGGTAAATAAAATTAATAAGTGCATGGGGCATATTGCAGGTAAAGTAACAGTTGCCTTTAACTTTCTTTAATGGTTTAACTATTTTTTGTACTTTGCCCCTTATGCGGCGTGGCACAACAATGTATCGTTGCGTCTTTTCAATAGTATTAATATTAATGATATTATTTTTATTCATTTTAATAAAAAAATTTACATCCGCCTTCAATGGCAGGAAGTATTTTCTAAATATTTTATTAGCCCGCTGTGTAAGTATTTACAATATGATTATACATTGTTTCAAGTGCAATATCGTGTGGCCCATCAATAGCCGTATCAATTATCACATCTTTTCTATTTTTTTCAAACCAGTGATATAACATGCGCATGCCATCTTTTACTGTGGGTGCACTGTGACATAGTTTTACAATTTTTTTCATTTCATCACGACTGAAGAAATTACGTGCACCGTTGATAACAAAAATAAAATGACGAAGGTCATCAGCCTCAACCACTTCAAGCTTGTCTTTGCTGTAATTCTGGCGTTTTGCAGTAATAGTTTTAACATCAAGTTCGTCAAATTCCTGTTGCAATTTTTTAACTTCTAAGTTATGCAAGAGCACTTTGGCCTGTTCATAAAGAAAGTTAAGACTTTCTTCATCAAGTTTTTTTAAAAGCAGGTTGATAGCTTTAATGTATTTAGATGTAGTAGATGTAGCAGTTGATTGTGATTTGGGTTGTGTTTTTTTAGCTTGTGATTTGCTTTTACTGTCTTTTTTCTTTTGTTGTGCCATAGGTTTTATTTAATGTATGGTATATATAATAATATATATAAATACAACTATTACAATAATGTTGGTAAATACAATAAAATGTCAAATAAAAATTACAGCTTAACTCTGAAATAGCGTTTTACAAATGACACTTTTCCCTTGTTATAAGGTGGGTATCGTAAAAATGTATCAATAAAAAAAGGCTTTTTCAAAACGCCTTTATAATGGGTAAATGTATCAAAACTTGCTTTTCCATGGTATTGACCAATCCCGCTTGAACCAATACCACCAAACGGCAAATACGGAGAAACATAGTGTGAAATAGTATCATTAACGCAGCCACCACCAAAAGAAATTTCATCAATAAGCTTTTTCCAGGTTCTTTTGCTTTTTGTGAAGATATATGCAGCTAATGGTTTGGGAAAAGATTTAACAATCTGTATTGCTTCTTCAATCGTAGTAAAATCCAGTACAGGGAGTATGGGGCCAAATATTTCCTGGTTCATTGATGTGTGGTTAAGTGTTATATTGGTAATAACCGTTGGGGCAATGTAGCGTTCTTCTTTGTTAGTCTGGCCACCAATTGCAATAGTGCAGTTATCAAGCATTTGTGTTAGACGTTCATATTGTTGATTGTCAATGATGCGCGCAAAATCAGTACTTGTATGTGGATCTTTCCCATAAAATTCAGTTATATATTTTTGCGATGCATTAATAAATTCTTCTTTTTTGTTTTTATGAATGAGCACATAATCAGGTGCAATGCAGGTTTGACCGGCGTTAATAAACTTACCCCACATAATACGTCGGGCTGATGCATCAATATCAGCATCTTCATGTACTATTGCAGGGCTTTTACCTCCCAGCTCTAAGGTAACAGGAGTTAATTGCTTTGCTGCTGCCTGCATAATGGTTTTCCCTACATCAGTACTTCCCGTAAAAAAGATATAGTCAAATTTTTGATTCAGAATCTCATCATACACTCCTGAATATTTTTGAACAACAGCAATATATTCTTCAGGGAAAAACTCATTAATCATATCATATAACACGTTTGAGCTTTGAGGTGCAGTATAGGCCGGTTTAATAACAGCGCAGTTTCCAGCAGCTATGGCACCAATTATGGGATTCAATACCAAATTAATAGGATAATTCCAGGCGCCAACAATAAGTGCAACACCATACGGTTCAGGAAAAATATAGCTTTTTGAAAAAAGGTGCACTATTGGAGTTTTTACCCGTTTTGGTTTTGCCCATTTTTTCAGGTGCTTTATAGCATGGTCAATTTCATATATTGTTACTGCTATTTCGGTGGCAATTGTTTCGTATTTAGGTTTTTTAAAGTCTTTATCTAGAGCTTCTATAATACGGTTACCGTATGTTTTTAGTGCTTTGCGTAACGTAGCAAGTTGTTGTAATCTGAAATTTATATCTTTTGTGGCACCGGTTTCAAAAAATTTTCTTTGTGATGTAAGTATTTCATTAACTGTTGTCATAGCTGATTTTCCTTATTATAGTAAATATAAAAATATACTGAAAATGATAACAATAGTCAATATGAAGTTTTTTAAAAAATATAAAAATGGAAAGTTAATATACTGCAAGAAAGCAATAAGATAATTGCTTTGCAGTCTTGTTGTAGTATTGAATTACCCTAATGCAACATCCATAAGCATCATGGTAGCAAACCCAATGATAGCTCCAATAGTGGAAAAATCAGTTTCATTACCGCTTTGTGATTCGGGGATAAGTTCTTCAACCACTACAAAGATCATGGCACCTGCAGCAAATGACAGTGCATAGGGTAAAAGAGGTGTAATAACCGAAACCATATATGCACCAATCACCCCTGCAATTGGTTCCACAATGCCTGATATCTGGCCGCACTGGAAAGCCTTAAAGCGTGAAAAACCTTCACGCCGCAGAGGAATTGAAACGGCAGCGCCCTCAGGGAAATTTTGCAATCCAATACCAATTGCCAGGGTTATGGCACCTGCTAAAACACCAGTATCAGTGCTACTGGTCAGTGCACCAAAAGAAATACCTACTGCAAGTCCCTCAGGGATATTGTGCATGGTGATAGCAAGTACTAAAAGAACACTTCGTTGCCATGAGGTTTTAACCCCTTCGGCTTTGTCCATTGCAAGCCCCATGTGAAGATGGGGTAATATCCTGTCAATTAAAAGTAAAAATGCTGCGCCGCATAAAAAACCAGATACGGCAGGAATCCATGGGGTAGTGCCTGTTGAGCTTGCCATTTCTATTGCAGGATTGAGTAACGACCAGAAACTTGCAGCAATCATAACGCCTGCTGCAAAGCCCAGCATTGAGTTAAGTATTTTTTGGTTTATTGAAGAAAAGAAAAACACCATGGCAGCGCCTAAAGCAGTTAATCCCCAGGTAAAAAGGGTGGCAATAAATGCCAGTAAAACAGGATTATATGAAAGTAAAGTGTTGAGCATACTTTGTCACCACGTGATAAACATTGTAATATCAGTTTATAAGAAAAAACGGTATAAAAAAGTCTTATAGTATATGTATTGGTAATTAATAAAAATAATAACCATTACGTCAATAAAAAAGTATAATGGAGTAGAAAGTATATTAACAATCATTAAAATTATCTTGACAGTTTTTACTATTAAAGTTGTATTGCTTTACAATGTTTATGGGTTTTGGTTTATGACATTTTCACGCGATCATATAGGGTATTTTTTAGGATTTATAATTCTTGGTGGTATACTGGGAATTGCAATTGGTTCTTTTATAATTAAGCTGGCACCTTCGCTGGCTGTTATTAATGCGCCTCTTACCAGGCCAATTGGATTTGACCTGGAGTTTTTGAGCTTTTACATTCGTTTTAATATCTCTGCAATAGTGGGAATGATTGCAGGGATTTTAATTTTCAAATGGATTTAAGTAATACAGGTTGCTCTCGCAACTATCACACATTCCGATAAACGCGGAATGTATATATGTAAACCGGTTCATTGTAGCCGGTTGCCACATACCAGTAGTTTTTAGTATGAACTATCGCACAAACTGAACATACTTCAACTAAACACTATGGGTGTTTATTTGATGCATATATATGATGCTTTGTAAGCATTGAATATTATATTATCAGGAGGTATTTCATTGTCAGTAATATCAATGAAAGCTTTGTTGGAATCCGGGGTTCATTTTGGGCATCAGACACGCCGATGGAACCCCAGGATGGCACAGTTTATCTTTACTGCGCGTAATGGTATACATATCATCGATTTGCAGAAAACCATGCAGCGGCTTAAAATTGCCTATGCTGCAATGAAGGAAATTGCTGCAAAAGGTGGTAGGGTGCTTTTTGTTGGTACCAAGAAACAGGCGCAGGGTGCAGTAAAAGAATATGCACAAAAATGTGGCCAGTTTTATGTGTCAGAGCGCTGGTTAGGTGGATTGCTTACAAATTATAAAACTGTTTCGCGTTCAATACAGCGGTTAAAAGAACTTGAACAGATGGAAGCTACCGGAAAATGGGAAGCTGAAACCAAAAAGGAAATTTTGGAGCTTACTCGTGAGCTGGAACGCAAGCGCAAGGTGCTTGAAGGTATCAAAGATATGGACAGGTTGCCTGATGCACTGTTTATCATTGACCCAAAGCGCGAAACTATTGCTGTTCAGGAAGCACGTAAATTGGGCATTCCTATTTTTGCAGTGGTTGATACCAATTGCAATCCGGATGAAATAGATTATCCAATTCCGGGCAATGATGACGCTATACGGGCTATAGCACTGTTTTTAGAAGTTATGGCTAATGCCATCATTGAAGGTCAGTCAGCTGGTCAGGTGAGCGGTGAAGCAGCAGAAGCAAAAATTGACTTTGTTGAAGAAGAAGAACCAGCTGAAGCTAAACCTGAAAAGGATTATGCTGAAGAGTATGCTGACGAATTTGATGAATATGAAGATGACAGGCGTTAAGCTTTTGTGTAACGTTAATTTTTATGTAAATAAAGGAGTTGTACAGTGGCAGAAATTACAAGTGAAATGATAAAAGAGTTACGTGACAAAACTCAGGCAGGTATGCTTGATTGCAAAAAGGCATTAATTGAATGTGGCGGCGACATGGAAAAAGCAGTTGATTATCTGCGTAAAAAAGGGCTGGCTGCTGCAAATAAGCGTGAAGGGCGTGTTGCCAGGGAAGGTATCATTGCTTCCTATATCCATAATAACAGTAAGCTTGGAGTACTTTTAGAGCTTAACTGTGAAACTGACTTTGTTGCACGCAACCAGGATTTTCAGGATTTAGCAAAAGACCTGTGCATGCAGGTGGCAGCAGCAAATCCGCTGTATGTAAGTCCTGAGGATGTACCAGCTGAAGTTCTTGAGCGTGAAAAAGAAATCTATCGTGAGCAGTTAAAAGACAGTGGCAAACCTGCAAATGTAATTGAAAAAATAGTTGAAGGAAAACTTACCAAGTTCTATTCTGAAGTATGCCTGCTTGAGCAGGAATTTATTAAGGATAATAAGGTATTAATTAAAGACCTCATTAAAAACAAGATAGCAACGTATGGTGAAAACATCACCGTTGGTCGTTTTGTACGCTTTCAGATTGGGCAGCGATAGTTACTGATTAAGGTTACACAAGATGGAATCAGAGTCATCTGTAAAATACAGAAGGATTTTACTTAAATTAAGTGGCGAAGCACTTGCCGGGCAGCAAAAGGTGGGAATCAATCCTGAGATTGTTTCCCACATTGCCCGTGAAGTGAAAAGTGCCTATGAATTGGGAGTGGATGTTGCGCTTGTTATTGGTGGTGGTAATATCTTCAGAGGATCAATGGGAACATCCATTGGTATTGAGCGGGCAACCGGCGATTACATGGGAATGCTTGGAACAGTGATTAATGCGCTTGCTGTTCAGAGTGTCCTTGAAAATATGAAAATACCAACACGCGTAATGACTGCTATTGAAATGCGTCAGGTAGCAGAACCATATATTCGCAGGCGTGCATTGCGACACTTAGAAAAACGAAGAATTATTATCTTTGCGGCTGGTACAGGCAATCCTTTTTTTACTACCGATACTGCTGCTGCACTGCGTGCCATTGAAATTGGTGCAAACCTTTTCCTTAAAGCCACCAAAGTTGATGGAGTTTACGATAAAGATCCGGTTAAATTCCCTGAAGCGCATAAAATAAATGCAGCATCATATATGGATGTTTTGCAGCAACAATTAGGTGTTATGGATTATACTGCAGTGTCATTGTGTATGGAAAATAAATTACCACTGGTTGTATTTAATTTGTTTGATGAAGGATCACTGGCAAAGATTTTAAAAGGTGAAGATATAGGCACACGGATTTCGTAATAAAACTATGGTTGGGGGAATATATGATAAAAGATATTCTTGATGATGTGAAAAACCGTATGCAGAAAAGTGTTCAGAATCTGGCAAAGGATTTTGCAACAATCCGTACCGGTAGGGCAAATCCTGCAATCTTTGATAATGTTAAAGTAGAAGCGTATGGTACTGAAATGCCATTAAATCAGGTTGCAACAATATCATGCCCTGAGCCACGGCTTGTGGTAATACAGCCATGGGACAGAACCAACTTGAGTGCTATTGAAAAAGCTATACTAAAATCCAATCTTTCTTTAACACCAAATAATGATGGCAATATTATTCGTATCCAGATACCCGAACTTACCGAAGAACGGCGCAAAGAATATGTAAAGATGATAAAACAAAAGGCAGAGGAATGCAAGGTTGCCATACGAAATATCCGCCGTGATGGAAATGACATGGTAAAAGACCTTGAAAAGTCCAGGGAAATATCAGAAGATGATGCAAAAAGCGCACTGGATGAAATTCAGAAAATCACTGATAAATTTGTAGCTGAAGTACAGACAATGACCGACGGCAAAGAAAAAGAGATAATGAGCTTGTAACTTTTCAAGCCCATTAGTATACTTATTAATATGCTTATACAGTATAAAAAAAAGATTAATTACTCTAATATACCACGGCATGTTGCCATCATCATGGATGGTAACGGCCGATGGGCAAAACAAAGGGGCCTGCCACGTATTGAAGGGCACAGGCAAGGTGCCCAAACCATTGAACGCTGCATGGATACTGCAATAGAGCTTGGAATTAAGGTCGTTTCACTGTATGCGTTTTCAACTGAAAACTGGTCACGCCCAAAAGAAGAAATTAATGGCCTGTGGAATCTTCTGGAATCTTTCTTTGAAAAAAAACTGAATACCATAATTGAAAAAGGTGTTCAGGTGCGGCATTCCGGAAGTCTTAAAGAGCTTCCAGTAAATGTTCAGCGCATTATTACTGATGCTGTTGAAAAATCAAAAAGCAATTCCAGGATTATACTTAACTTTTGCCTGAATTATGGCGGAAGGCATGAGATTATTCAAGCTGTGAATGAATGGATACAGAAGAAACCTTCCCATGAGCTATCGCTAACCCCTGAAATATTTGAAAATTATTTATATACTAAAGGTTTACCTGATGTTGACCTTTTGATACGAACCAGTGGTGAATACAGGATAAGCAATTTTTTGTTATGGCAGATAGCGTATGCGGAGTTGGTGTTTATGAAGGTATTGTGGCCGGATTTTAATGAAAAGCATCTTTACCAGGCAATATATGAATATCAACACAGGGAAAGGAGGTTTGGTGGCTTATGAAAGAGCGCACTAAAAATACTTTAATACGGATTCTGACTGCAGTTGTTGCATTGCCGGTGTATGTGTTTTTGATTGTAACGGACTCATTATATTCATTGCCGGTGCTTCTGGTTAGTATGATTGTTACCGGTGTTTGCTTGTGGGAATTTTATCAAATAGCTGAAGGGCAAACCGGCTACAAGCCATTTGTAAAAACGGGAATACTATCAGCAATGATTATAAATATTGTTATGTATTCGTATGCGTATGGCAACATTACCGGTATTGGCAGCTTAACAGTAAATTTTGATGTACGCTATCTTTTAGCAGTTGTCATGATAGCTGTCAGCGTGCTTGCTGCCATTCATATAACTAAGCGTCCACTAAAGGGTGGTATATATTCATTAGGTGCAACTATACTTGGTTGGTTTATCATAGTTATTCCGTATGCACATATTATGCTTCTTAAGTCATTGCGAGATGGTGTAATATATATTATCTTTGTTCATTTAGTTGTTATGATTAATGACACTGGTGCTTATTTTGGCGGTGTGTATTTTGGGAAACATAAAGCCAATTTCAAGGCATCTCCCAATAAGTCATGGGAAGGGTATTTTAGTGGACTTTTGGTTGGCATTGTTTTTGCAATTATATACAGTGAGTTACTTGAAGTACTGTATGGCAGACATTTTTTCAGCATAGTTGAATCAGCCATTATTGGTATTATCTTCAGTGTTATAGGAAATATTGGTGATTTATTTGAATCGGCAATAAAGCGTGATGGTGCAATTAAAGATTCTGGTTCTATTATACCGGGTCATGGCGGCATGTGGGATGTGTTTGATTCAACAATATTTGCAATGCCATTATTTTACTACTATTTGATGATCAGAGGGATATAGTATAAGGGTATCCAGTACTATATGCTTTCAAACGTAATAATATTTGGTTCTACCGGTTCAATAGGTCTTTCTACTCTTAAAGTGATACGCCAGTTTGGAAGCAGATTCACTGTAAAAGGACTATCGTGCCATAAAAATATAACACTTTTAAAAGAGCAGATACTTGAATTTCATCCAAAATACGTTGCTGTGAGTGATGAAGAAACCTGTACCAGTGATGAATATAAAAAGTTAAAAAATGAATTTAAATCTATAGTTTTTTATGAAGGGCTTGAAGGCTTAAGTCAGCTTGCTGCCAATGGTGCCGATATTCTGGTTGTTGGCATTGTTGGTGCAGCAGCACTTAAACCAACCCTTGAATCATTACAGTATATTAAGCGCATTGCCATTGCCAATAAGGAAACCCTGGTGATGGCAGGTGATATTTTTTTAACGCTTTTGCAGCAGTATGCCGTTGAACTTTTGCCTGTGGATAGTGAACATTGTGCTATATTTACATTACTTGATGGCAAAAAAACTGATTCGGTGAAGCGGTTAATACTTACCGCAAGTGGCGGAAGTGTGCGTCATAAACCCCTTGAAACGCTTGATACGGTTACCGTTGAAGAAGCTCTGATGCACCCAACATGGGATATGGGAAAAAAGATTACCATAGATTCTGCAACGCTGATGAACAAGGGGCTTGAGGTTATAGAAGCACATTACCTTTTTTCAATGCCGTATGAGTCAATTGAAGTGATGATTCATCCGGAAAGTATTATTCATGGAATGGTGGAACTTATTGATGGCACTTTGCTTGCGCATATGAGCATAACTGATATGGTGTATCCAATACAGCGGGCATTGACGTATCCACAGGTGTGCAGCACTACTTTTGGAAACGTTGATTTAACAGCAATAGGTTCCCTGCATTTTACAAAACCCGATATAAAACGCTATCCAGCACTTGAGCTGTGTTATGAGGCAGGAAGACAGGGTGGCACCATGCCGGCAGTACTCAATGCAGCAAATGAGGTAGCTGTCAATGCGTTTTTACAAAAGAAGATTTCATTTACCAAAATAGTTACGGTAGTTGAAAAGGTTTTAGGGAAACATAGCAAGATTAATAATCCTGATTTGTCAGCAATATTTAATGCTGATGCAGAGGCACGACAATTAGCACTAACATGTATATGAGGTAAATAATGGTAACACTTACGTATATTTTAGCAGCAGTCATTTTACTGGGTTTGTGTATCTTTGTCCATGAGCTGGGGCACCTGTTAGGTGGCAAGATGGTGGGCATAAAAGCCCAAGTTTTTTCCATTGGGTATGGTAAAGGTTTTATAAAGAAGAAATGGGGTGATACAACCTATCAAATAACATTAATCCCATTTGGTGGATATTGTAAATTTTACGGTGAAGACCCAAACGAAGAGCGCAAAGGCAATCCATATGAATTTTTAAGTGCGCATCCCTTAAAGCGAGTAGTTACAGTACTCATGGGGCCACTGTTTAACCTGTTTTTTGGTATCATACTTTTTTTTATCATGAACATACACGGCTATCCTGTTGAAACAAATAAAATCTATATCCCTGAATATTTAACAAAGGGTGACTATGTTTCGCCTGCATATCAGGCAGGACTAAGAACCGGTGATACCATCGTTGCAATTAACAATGAGCAGGTTGTAGGGTTTACCGATATTCAGAGCAAGGTTGCTTTTTCCAGAGGCAAGCCTATTACAGTCAAAGCAGTAAGAGGCAACGATACTATACAGGTAACTATCGCCCCAAAAAAATACACAAAGAAAGGATACTATACCATAGGTGTGATGCCGTATGGCGATAGAGTGCTGGTTATGGGTATTCTTGATAATTCCCCGGCACAAAAAGCTGGCTTAAAAGAAATGGACGAAATCATTGAGGCAAATGGAACGCAATTTCACTCACCTGAAGAATTTACACAATTTATACGCCGCCATCCTGAAAAGGAATTATTGCTTACCATAAGCCGTGGTGGAAACATTATGACACTTCCTGTAACACCGCAAATAAAAGAGGTGCTGACAATAAATAAGTTTACTGATATGCGCTTCCCTAAAGAAAGCTATACCATCACGGTTGATTCACCGGGGCTTATCAAAACAGCCGCAGATGCCGGCAAGGTGTTTATAAATGGAAAAGCAGTGCGGTCGTTTGAAGAAATGAAAAAAAGTATTAATGCATCAAAAGGTGTTATAACACTTAAAACCCCCGGTGGCACCTATAGTGGTATTATGAAATTTGAGCGGTATGGATTTGTGGGCGTAGAAACTGCAATTTCCCCTGAAAATAAATTTGTACAATATGGTGTTCAAGATGCATTTATAAAATCGCTGGTTGACCCATTTGATTTTATAGCGCTTAATTTCCGTGGCATTGGCATGATGTTTTCGGGCGAGCTTGATGTGCGGCAAAATTTATCAGGTCCAATACGCATAGCAAAGATAGCTGGCGATACTGCATACTATAGAGGTGTGTCAGCATTTATTATATTAATGGCAAAAATTTCCATCATCCTTATGGTTATGAACCTGCTTCCCATTCCCATGGTTGATGGAAGCTTTATTCTGATTTTTTTGTATGAAGCAATTACACGGCGAGCATTCAGCCAGAAACTATTAGAAAAAATTCAATTAATTGGTTTTGCCATTCTGGTGCTTTTGGGCATATTTGTCATATTTAATGATTTGTCGTTTTTGCCATTTTTTAAGGATTTATTTTAGTGGGCGATAGTTACTGATTAATGAATTATTTCCGCAGAAAAACCATTCCTGTACAAGCAGGCAGTTTGACCATTGGTGGAGATGCACCGATATCGCTGCAATCAATGACAAATATACCGGTACATCAGGTAAAGGAAACCATTGAGCAGATTATACGATTGCAGCAGGAAGGGGCACAACTGATACGACTTGCATTGCGAACGGAAGAAGATGCACAGTATATAAAAGAAATAAAGAAAGAAGTAACCATACCACTGTGTGCCGATATTCATTTCAATTATAAAATAGCATTAAAAGCCATTGAGTATGGCATAGATAAATTGCGCATTAATCCTGGCAATATTGGCGCAAAAGAAAAAGTAGTTACGTTAGTAAAGGCTGCCAGTGAAAAAAATATTCCAATCAGAATAGGTGTTAACTCAGGTTCTGTAGATAAAAAAAAATATGGGGAAGTAAATCCACAAACGCTTGTAGCTTCAGCCATGGAGCACGTGCATATACTTGAAGATTGTGGATTTACCAGTATTGTTGTTTCAATAAAGTCGTCGGATTTGCTGCAAACAATTGAGGCAAACCGCATCTTTGCATCACAGCGCCAATATCCCATCCATATAGGGCTTACCGAAGCAGGGTATGGAACTGATTGTATAATTGCAAGCAGTATGGTTATTGGCACGCTACTGTATGAAGGTATTGGCGATACCATACGTGTTTCCATGACAGGTGACCCTGCAATAGAGGTAAGGGCAGCAAAGCGCATCCTTGAAATAGGAGGATTTTGCTTCAGGCCATATACCATTATTGCCTGTCCAACCTGCGGCCGCACCGATACGGGCCTTGATATACTGAAGCTAACACAGGAAGTAGAGTTGATGATACAAGAAACATTTGTCCAGACGCTTGAAAAAAAACAACGACATATAACAGTTGCAGTGATGGGATGCGAGGTAAATGGACCAGGCGAGGCAAGTCATGCTGATGTAGGAATAGCCGGTGCACGCGAAGGGAAGGTTGTGCTTTTTGCCCGTGGCAAAAAAAAGCAAATACTTTTTGCAAAAGAGGCAATACAGGCAATGAAGAAAGAAATAGAAATGATATTAGATAGTGAATGTGAAGATTACAATAAATAGCTAAAAAAGATATGGACTCAAAGTAAGCTTTATGAAAAAAATAGTTGACAGCACAAGCAATATGTGTAGTATAAATAAAAGCTATTGAAGCCATTGCAAAAGAAAATGTAGTGAACTTTGAAAACTGTATAAAATACGTAAAACTGTTCAGAATAAGGGGTATTTTGATGCCGCCAACCCCTGGATGTGACATAAAACGGCCATTTTTGGGGGAGGTTGGCGGAAGCGAAAGTGCTGGAAATTCCAGGCTTTTCAAGTGTTGTATAATCAGAGCCAACAAAAAAATTGGGTTTGTTCAATAGGTTGGCGGAAATGGGCTTGAAAACGCTGGAAAATCCAGGGTTTTCAACCCCAAGGGTCCGAATTTCACCCCGCTGATAGGGGATTGCGACTTGGAGCCTACTATCTGTAGGACTTACACCAAAATGTGCACGTCCGAATTTCACCCCGCTGATAGGGGATTGCGACGGTTGTTAAACAACCTATAATTGCAAATTCTTTTAATATTTTTGTCCGAATTTCACCCCGCTGATAGGGGATTGCGACGCCTCCATTTGTAAAATTTTATTTACAGGTTGTTAAACAACCGTCCGAATTTCACCCCGCTGATAGGGGATTGCGACAATGAAACCTCGACCGTCAATCTTGAATGTTGTAAACCTAGTCCGAATTTCACCCCGCTGATAGGGGATTGCGACTTTACTACCAAAATGCATTAAGAAGCTTTCAACACAATCGAAACGTCCGAATTTCACCCCGCTGATAGGGGATTGCGACTATTAATTCATCTTTTTGATATTCCATATTTTCCTCCTTTTAAGTCCGAATTTCACCCCGCTGATAGGGGATTGCGACTATCTTCTTTAACATATATAATTAATTCAGATATGTCTTTGTCCGAATTTCACCCCGCTGATAGGGGATTGCGACATGAATTCTTTTACATCCTCTTCTGTCAACGGTCGTTTTACCTGGTCCGAATTTCACCCCGTTGATAGGGGATTGCGACTATCCACAGCCATCTACACCTATTGCGTCATTAGGGTCGTGGTCCGAATTTCACCCCGCTGATAGGGGATTGCGACATTTATATCTATTTCATTTACTAATTTTCTTATTTCCATCATTGTCCGAATTTCACCCCGCTGATAGGGGATTGCGACTTGCCGTTTTGGAATATCCAATTAACTTCATCGCCGTCACCATGTCCGAATTTCACCCCGCTGATAGGGGATTGCGACCAATCCTGAATGTAGTAAATCGGATTACTGAGTTTGATTTGTCCGAATTTCACCCCGCTGATAGGGGATTGCGACTTAGGATATTCAAGCGCTTTACTGTTTATAGTTGCTGTTATAGGTCCGAATTTCACCCCGCTGATAGGGGATTGCGACGTATAAAACTTCTCGTACACAATTTTCATATACTCCTCGTGTCCGAATTTCACCCCGCTGATAGGGGATTGTGCTTCGACAAGCTCAGCAACCGGTTGCTTGGAGCAACTGGACGTAGAGTGTTCCGAGCGGTAGCGAGGAATGTATCGAGACGACCGTACAGCGACAGATCAGCAACCGTGCTTCGATACGCACGCTTCGCGTGCTACTCAGCAACCGTCCAGCTACATGTTCAGGGAATGACTATTGGAGGGAATTACACTATATTGATAATTG
>JBBFLA010000067.1:0-15846 GCA_037481795.1 Spirochaetota bacterium | reverse complement strand
CTTGCTTTCGGTACATACTCAACTCCAGGTGCAAGGATTTTGAGCCATTGTGGCTATTTCTTGTGCACTTATATCATACTTATTTCTTATAACAATTAATTTTTTCAGGAGTTTCGATTTTTTCAGTAGACCCTAATTATAGTATCCTCATCACAATGAAAAATCATATTTGCGGCTATATAAAATTATTTTACAAATAAAAAAAGCTTATATTGTTACAACAACAATACAAGCTTTAATTAGTATAGCTGTAAATATGATAAAATACTGTACCTTACGCCTGAACAGGATACACCGATACCTTTTTTCTTTCCTTATCAAGGCGTTCAAATTTCACTATACCATCAGTGATGGCAAAGAGAGTATCATCGCTGCCACGTTTTACATTAGTGCCAGGATGCAGTTTGGTTCCTCTCTGACGTACTATTATTGAGCCACTTTTCACAAACTGCCCTGCAAAAACCTTGACTCCCAGGCGTTGGGACCGGGAATCCCGTCCGTTTCGTGATGAACCGCCGCCTTTTTTATGTGCCATATATTCACCTCATTATTTCAGTAATTGTCGTAATATATTTCATTTATTCTTTTATGCTCACATACACAAATTCGGGATATTGTTTTCTTATCTCATTTATTCCAAGTATAAAAACGCTTGCCAGGCTTTCACAACGAATCTTCTTGTCATCAGTAAGGCTATCAAGATTGACAGAAAATTCCAGTAATCCCTCCTGTTGATTAATACTATGAGCTATCTCATAATATTCCAGCGCTAAAGCAACTGATTGCGATAATGCCGAAACACCGGCACACACTATATCATTGCCTTTTGATGCCTGCCCTGAATGCCCTGATATACTTACAGAAAAAACGTAACCTGACAGGCTCAATTGATTGTTTTTAACGTCTATCCCCTGTAAAGTGATATTAATCACTATTTAACTGACATATCAACAATAGTAATACTGGTATAGGGCTGCTTATGCCCTAAGGTTCTGGAGTAATTTTTACGCTTCTTAAATTTTATGCCACGAACTTTCTTGCCACGAACCATACCACCAACTTTGGCTTTAACTTCTACATTTGACAAATACGGCTGACCAACTAATACCCTGTCACCATCAACAAGCATCATAACCTTATCGATAGCTATTGTTTCATCATCCTTTGCTTCAAGCAGGTCAACTGCGATAGTTTTATCCTTTTCCACTTTATATTGCTTTCCAGCTATTTCAACTATTGCGTACATACACTTCTCCCGGATTTTTGAAATTGCATTACATAATAACAATGGGAGGCTATCCTCCCTGTATTGGGCCCACAGGGATTCGAACCCCGGACCTACTGATTATGAGTCAGCCGCTCTAACCTGCTGAGCTATGGGCCCCTGTGAAATGACAAAATAATAATAACGGCATTATTATGTCAATAAAATTAAACAGTATAACAATATATTTTTATAATAAATTCAAAACTATTGTCTATTACAATATAATATAACCAATTAATTTTTTCTAAAATTTTGTTATATAAGGCTTTGAAGCATAACAAAAATATGGTGGTTGTAAAAAAGATTACCCTTATTTAATTCCTGGCAACATAGGGACTTGATGATTTTTCAGTTCCAAAGTAAAATTGTTTTTCATTAATTTCAATTGCGTCATTATATGCTTCAACAATGCCAACTACATGAATGAGCGCTCCAACAACAAACAATAATCCCGATAGTATGAGCCGTGATTTTTTTTCGGTTGTTGAATCTGTTTTAATCAGTGCTACATAGAGGTAATACGCAGAAACTGAATATGCAGTGGCCGTTAACAGGCAAAAACCTGCTGCTTTGAGGTCATTGCGCAAATAAACATGCCCTCCCCCAGGGATTATTAATGACAAAAGACATGCCAGCCGGGGATCCCGTTGCATAGTGGGTGATTCTTCCCGGCGCTCCTGTGCTTTTTTGGAAAATTCATCCTGATAGGGAACATCTTTATATTTTTTACCAGCATCAGACTCTATCGTTTGAGCCATCAGAGGGTAACCAATAAAATTGATAGAAAGTGTCATAACTAATAGTATTGCAATGTACTTAAAACAATGTATAACTCCCTTATCCTTTCTATATACCATAACCGATATCCCTTTTTTATTATTATACAATTACATATATTGAGATAGTCCCAAAAGATACTTTATTATATTTGCATATAATAAAAAAGTCAACTATTATTCTTGTTATTTATTATTTATCAGAAAGCAAAACCGTTGTCCTGTTTCGTCCCTGTTGCTTGGAAACATATAATGCTTTATCAGCACGTTCAATAATATTCTTTGTTGATATATCGATAGCAGGATTGAATTGTGTTATTCCCAGCGAAACAGTCACACCTAACTTTTTTCTTTTAAACAGAACATATGACTTTTGAACTGATATACGAACACGTTCAGCTACTTTAAACGCCTCATTAATATCAGTATGAGGGAGTATAACAGCAAATTCCTCACCACCATAGCGTGCTGCAATATCACTTTGTCTTACGGAACTGGAAATAACAGAAGCAACATTTTTCAATACCATATCACCACAGCTATGACCATACGTATCATTGAAATTTTTAAAATGGTCAATATCCATCATTATGAGTGATAGAGGCAAACTGCTTTTTAACGATTTTTCACGTTCTTCCATTAATGCTGTCTGAAAATAATGATGAATTTTAAGCTTTGTCATCATATCGGTTGTTGCCAGCTCATACAGGTAAGCATTTTGAATAGCAATACCCGCCAGAGAAGCTATGTTTAACATATACTCCTTATCAGATTCACTGAAGCCTTTCTGGTTTATCCGGTCAGCAAGAACAATTATTCCATTAAGAGTACCCTTACCCTTTAACGGAACTACTAATGATGGATTCAATCTGATGAGAGTTTCCAGTGACGGCTCATCAGGCAAAAGCTCTTTTAATTCATTTAAGGTATAACAGCGAAAATTAGCATCCAGAAACTGAATGAACTTGGAATTTGTGGGGATTAAATATTCATTTTTATGGTCTATTTCAAAGCCTTTGTAATTCCTGTGCAATACAAATTCCTGCCGGTCAATACTTCGGTGTGTAAAAATGCCAGCCTTTAAAAGCTGCATCTGCCCCATACAGGTTAATAGAATTGAATCAATAAGAACATTATAATCTAATGTTGAATTTAATCCCTTGCTTATTTCAATCAACTGCTTTAAATCATAAATTTTCCGCTCATATTGTTCAATTTCAACCGGAAATTTTATATCTTCACCATATAATGACATGTCATCATTCATGTGTTTCACCATTTAGCCACACAATGTTATAGCATTGCGCAAATTTATCCTTCCATCATATATGGCCTTGCCAACAATACAACCCTTTAACCCGCGATTTTCATATTTTTTTAACTTTTCTAAATCTTCAATAGCTGAAACACCACCAGAAGCAATAAGAGATATACCAGGGATTTCCAATAAAATTTTCTCTATGGACTTATAATTTGGTCCCTGCAGCATCCCGTCAGTTGCTATATCTGTATAGATGATCTCAGAGATGCCAATGCTTTGAAGCTCCTTTATACATTTGATTGCATCCATGTCAATTATTTTTTTCCAGCCATGAGTGGCAATTTTTAAATCTTTGGCATCAACACCAGCAATAATATATTCCTTAAATCGCTCCGCTATCTCCCTGAAGGTATCATCCATTAACACTGTTCCCATAATAATCCGTTCAATTCCTTCATCCAGATACATCTTTATTGCAGTTTCAGTTCTAATTCCACCTCCTATTTCAATGGGAATTGAAACTGCCTTTGCTATCTTCTTTACTATATGCATATTGACAGGCTGTCCCTCAAAAGCCCCATCCAGATCAACTACATGAATTAATTTTGCCCCTGCTTCTTCAAATTGCTGTGCAATTCCTTCGGGATCATAAGAATAGACTGTTTCCTGCAAAGGGTCTCCCTGCACCAGTCTAACACATCGACCTTCTTTTAAATCAATAGCTGGTATTACGAGCATGCCAACCTCACAAAATTTTCTATCATGCGCAACCCATATTTATGGCTCTTTTCAGGATGAAATTGTGTTGCTATGCAATTACCTTTTCCAACAATACTGGCAAATTCCACTGAATATTGTGTCTGACCTATTATCCATGAGCTATCTAGTACTACAGGATAATATGTATGAATAAAATAAAAATAGCTATACTGAGGAATACCCTCAACAACAGGGTGATGCTGCCTAAAAACAACCTGATTCCATCCCATATGCGGTACTTTAAAATCAGTGGTAAATCGTACCACATTACCAGGTATTATGTCAAGCCCCTTATGGTAGCCAAATTCTTCACTGCTTGTGAACAAAAGCTGATAGCCCAGGCATATTCCAAAAAAATATCCTCCCCGTTGTATAAAATTAACAAGCGGCTCAACCCACCCCAACTTAGTTAAATTTTCCATTGCATGCCCAAATGCACCATCACCAGGCATTATCAGTGCTTTAGAGGTAGCAATACTGCCAGGGTCAGAGCTTACACGTACATCGCTGGCATATTTTTCAACTGCCTTAACAACTGAACGCAGGTTCCCCATGCCATAATCAATAACGGTAATCATAAAACTCCTTTTGTGGAAGGAATGCCAGTGCTATCACCTATAGTATATGCCCGATAAAGTGCTATGCCTGCAGCTTTGAATATTGACTCATGAATATGGTGCCTGTTGTCGCCATATAATTGTTGAATATGCATGGTAACCTGTGCATTGTGTGCAAATGCTTTGAAAAATTCCAGAGTCAACTCCTCACTGTATGTTTGTATCAAACCAGTTACCTTATCACCTCTGTATACAAAATACCCTCGTCCCGATATGTCGACAATTACACTGCTGCATGCTTCATCCATAGGTACTATCGCATGACCAAACCTAACAATTCCCTGTTTATCCCCCAGGGCTTTCTGAAATGCCTTCCCCAGGCAAATTCCTGTATCTTCAACTGTATGATGGGCATCAACATCTAAATCACCCTTTGCATTCAGCTGAATACTCATCCTTCCATGAGTTGCAAAAAGTGTTAGCATATGGTTAAAAAAACCAATGCCGGTTTCTATGGTGCATGGCTCTATACTATCAAGAAAAAGTTTTAAGGTTATATCAGTTTCTTTTGTTTTGCGCTCAATATGTGCAGACCGTTCCATTGTTATATTCTCCCATATTTAAAACTCATATCCCAAACTGAAAACAATTTCTTTGTTACCAAACCCTGAATAATAATACGGCCAGGCATAGTCAAGCTTTAAAATTACTATGGGATACAACGTCAGGCGGAACCCAAAACCCATATCCATTTTGAAGTCCTGAAATTCCCCCGTATCCTTATTCATAAAAGTATAGTTATTATCCCACGCTGAACCAGAATCAACAAATAAAACACCACCAATATTGCCAATTTTTAAAAACAATGGCCATCCCATTCGTATTGATTCAATGAAAGTAAACCTGAATTCAGCATTGAAAAGGAAAACATTGGTACCACCATATTCTATAAATGGATGCCCGCGCAGAGTATTAAATCCACCAATATAGTACTTGAAATATTCTTTCTTTTCACCCATTATTTTCCCGCCAATTCCTCTGAATGCAAGCACATACTGTTTGTCTAAAAAGATATAGTGCCGTACATCAATATCAATACTGCTAAACGAATAATCCTGGCCTGTGAGATTAATTACCTGGGTAAACATTATCTGGCCGCGTGTACCTCGTAATGGAGCCAGAAAACCCCACAATACGTTATCGTAGTTATATGAAACCGAAACTGAATTTAAATTGGCAAAAACATCGGGACGCTGATCCAGGTAACTGTAATCACGTTCATAGCGACTTGACGATACACGCGTGCTGAACCGGGAAAACCTGGTAAATGGGTAGCTTGCAATGGCATACACCCCATAATGGTCCATTGACAGAGTGGACCAGTAGGCATTGTGAATAAGATCATTTATACTTGCCAGGGTAAATATGCCAAAAGGATTTTTTTGCCTGAAAAATCCCAATGAATAATCCCAGCGATAACGCAGATAGAGGTACTGTACATCCCAGTTTAAATAATTAGCACTGCTGCCATAGCGCAGATAATCCGTAGTTACCACAATGCGGTTGTCACCTAAATAATCGCTGAAACTCATCTGCGCAAAACCAGCAAAACCATATCCCACAGTGCCACCAACACCAAAAAAAACCCAGTCGGGCGATACAGTTGTTGTGTAATTGTCCCATATAGCCTGTGACAGCGGGAAATAGCTTTGGGGCAACATAACAGGTATATGCTCAGTATTAAAAGGGGGGGCGATAGTTACTGGTTTAATGTCGTCTTTTATGAAAATATCATATCCACCATTCTGATATGATACAAATGCAATTTTGTTTGCATCAGGAAATATGCGTGGATAAAATATACCGGTTGATGCATTGGTTATCTTTGTTTCAATTGATTTTGATATATCATACTGATAAACATTGTATATTCCTTCCCTATTTGAGATATATACAATGCTATTTCCATCCCTGGCAATATCAACCTGTAAATTTTTTGACTGTGGTTGTACAATAATCTCGCGGTCATTTGTTGAGAGTGTATGTTTAATGATAGCGTACTGCTGGCTGGTATAATCCCCCACAGGATAATTGGATGAATAGAAGATGATAGTATTGTCTGCAGACAGTTTTGGATACCGTTCACTGTATACATCATGTGTTACCTGTTTTATTGATGTATCGTGTAATGAATAGATATAAACATCACTCTGTATATTTGTTTGCCCAATGAAACATATAAACTTTCCATCAGGTGATAGTGCAGGATCCTTTATTGATCTAAATGGCAATACAATTTCATTCAAAATTTTTCCATTATTGGCATCAATAATAAATATTACATCTCTGTTTCTTGACTGCGATACAAAAACAATCCCTTTACCATCGGGTGTCCATGACAGATAGTTATCAAGCAAATGCATCCCTTCAAATTCGGATGTTTCATTGCCCGTAAGTATGACACGCGCTTTTTCTTCAGCCTCCTTTTCGCCAATAGTTATTATTGAAATGGATGAATAGATATCCCTGTTGTCAATATAGGCAATTTTTTTTCCATCGGGTGAGATGGCGGGGCAGGTATTAAATATTGAGCGCGTTTTTTGATGGTTGGTTATTCGCTGGCCTTCTTCCTCATCAAAATTTCTTCCAGCTATTATGGGATAAAAGCGCTTTTTATAAAAATGTTTAAATTCAGTATCAATTTCTTCAAGGTTTTTCTTTGTATGCACTTTCAATGCTTCTTCAAAATTATCCAGATCCCGTATATCTCGCAAAAATTCCCCAATTTTACCTTTTCCATACACTTTCTCAAAGTAATAAAAAAAAGCCTGACCAACCTTATAGTAGTAATACATATTGCCGGTTCTATACGTTGTAAAATCCATCAAACTAATATACTGATCATTTAAAAAGAAATCACGCATAGTCATGTCTGCAGTTTCATCAAAGCCAATCGATAAATACTCTGACATCCCTTCAGTAAACCATAGCGGCACACCACCCATACTCATTAGTGATTGCATTTTCCCGGAACTATCGCGCATTAAAATATTATATTGAAATGCGTGCACCAACTCATGAACAAGGACATGCTGAAATTCATCATATGAACCGTTAAAAGGCACAACCACCCTGTTCTTAAACGCTTCAGTAAAACCACCAGTTCCTTCCCCAATAATTTGCAGAAGGATGTTATTTTCCTGAAAATCAATATGTGATGGAAAAACAATGATAGGCACCGGGTCATTGAGTTCGTGCTGCAAGGCGTCAGCTATATGGACATAAGCCTTTTCAGCTATAACAGCGGTTTTTGTAGCAAGCTGCTCCATCCCATAGGGATAATACACATTACAATGGATTGTCTTTACTATATGCCATTTGAATGTTTCGATAGTTACCTTATTTTTGCCAAAAGGATACGTTAATAATGGAAGAGCTATACAAACCATTATTGCAATGAGCGTATATGTATATTTCTTAATCATGAATGCGATTTTGGTCCTCACGTAAAAATTCAATACCCTTTACTTTTTGCTATTAACAGCCAAATAATCAAGTATTATGAGTTACATATGTAATGACAAAAAAATCTACATCATAGTACTAAATTATTGTTCATCCATAGTCAAGGATACATTGATGTATTTTGTAATATTTTGGAATATGTAGCAGTGAACGCTTATACATTAGCAAGTAAAATTTTTGTTGCCAACAAATATTATTTGAGTATATTAGATAATAAGCCTGCGGTGTTCGTGTATGGTATGTCATATTGTAGTTCCAACACTACTGAGCATGGAATCTCTAATCTGCAGGTTGATATCACGCTTCATTATGAAGTAGATAGATACCTGCATGCGGGAATCCACCTTTACAAAGGGAGCTCAAATATTCATACCACTACGGCACACGCGGGTTATTATAAAATATTGGCAAAAATATGGAAATAATTACCGTTTTTGGAGTTCGCTGGCGTGTTGCTCCCTTATGGGAGGTGGGATTAACAGTATTAGTAATCCTTTTAGTAATAGCATTCTTTGCATTGCTGAAATATAATCAATATCTCAAACTTAAAAAATCCAGCTTAGAGCAAATTTTTATATACAAAGCTCGACAGAGAGGGCTTACCGGTTACCAGGTTCGTATATTGCAGCATATTGTTGCACTATCCAAACTCAGCTCACCTGAAATTATATTCATCAATAAAGCTTTATTTGAAACAGGTTTAGTTAAATTTTTGCAATATATTGCAAAATTAAAAGAGCCAACAGAAGACTTAAAAGATATCTTCAAGGATATAGTTATTACATATGAACGAATCTATAATCCTGTAGAATATCAGCAACCACTTGATTCAATTGAGGATATATCTGCAGATACACTGGTTTGTGGATATAGCCAGACCGGTAGAGCATTTATAGCAAAAATTATGCTGATTGCAGAAGATGCAATCCATTGCAGGTATTTTAGAAAGCCAGGACAACTTCCCGATGAAATAATAACTGAACCGGTATCAATATTCTTTTTTAGAAATGGTGATGCGGAATATTCCTTTGAATCTGAGATTACAGCAATACAGGAAAACACAATAATATTAAAAAAACCTGAAGCTATAAAACGGGGAAAAGAAGTCCACCATCCATATATACAAACGCTCATACCGTGCAGTATTCAGAGGAAAAAAGAAGATAAAGAAGAGGAAGAAGCAATTATACAACATGATGATAACGAGATAGTAAACGGCACAATTGAACGGCTTAATGAATTTGAAGCAGTTGTACGGGTTGAAAAAACATTACAGTATCAAAATGAATACACCCTGTTTTTTACTTTGGAAAATTTTAAAATTGAGATAGTTAGCAAAATTTTGGCTTCACGGACTATTACAAAAGAAAAGATCGTCTATTATACATTTAAATTTATTGAAATGTCCGAAGCTGCACAAAATGTTATTGCAAAATATGTAAAAGAGCGGCTGTAATATAAGCCGCCCTTATTTATGTATAAAATTCACGGTCTGCATCAACGGTTTCGCCTTCAATACGAGCAAACTCCTTTAGTAACTCCTTCTGACGTGGGCTAAGTTTCTTGGGTACTTTAATATTAATCTTTACCAGCTGATCTCCTTTGCCATATGAACCTAAATAGGGCATACCATTACCCTTAAGTCTAAAAATCTGGCCATTTTCGGTGCCTGCTGGTATTTTCATCTTAGCTTTTTTCCCATAGATAGTTGGTACTTCAATCTCACCGCCTAAACAGGCAATAGCAAAAGAAACATCCACAATGCTTATCAGGTCATTGCCATGGCGTTCAAACATTGGGTGTTTCTGAATATGAACCACAACGTAGAGATCACCTGCAGGTCCTCCTCCCGGTCCCTGCTCTCCTTCACCTGCAATCTTGAGGCGAGAACCTGATTCAACACCAGCAGGTATTTTTACTGTAATCTTGCGATGTTTTTCCTCAAGCCCTGTTCCTTTACAAACTCTGCATGGCGAAGTTATAATCTTACCTTCACCCCTGCATTTATAACAGGTCTGAGTAATTGAGAAAAACCCCTGAGTTTGGCGGATTTGTCCAGTGCCATTACATACAGGACATACCGTTGGTTTTGTTCCCGACGCTGAACCTGTTCCTCCACATGCACTGCATACTTCATGACGTGGAATTTCTATCTGAACTTCCTTGCCTAATGCTGCATCTTCCAGCGTAATTGAAAGATCATATTGAATATCCCTACCACGTCTGACACGTGTTGAACGGGTACGGGTGCCAAAACCAGCACCAAAAAAACTTTCAAATATATCACCTAAATCAAAATCTCCAAAGATATCCGAAAAATCTGTATATGCCCCTCTGCCAAAACCTTCAAATCCAGCAACACCTTCATGACCAAATTTATCATACTGCGCACGCCTTTTGGGATCACGCAATACTTCATATGCCTCAGTGGCTTCCTTGAATTTTTCTTCTGCTTCTTTGCTTCCTTTATTGCGGTCAGGGTGATATTTTAAAGCAAGCTTTCGGTAAGCTTGCTTTATTTCATCTTCAGATGCATTCCGAGGAACACCCAACACTTCATAATAATCTCTCTTTGTCGTAGCCAAGGTCATCACCCCTTATTTAAAAAGATTACAAAAATTATACGACAATGGCAAGCATTGTCGTATAATTGTTCATAATTTATTATTTTTTCTTATCATCATCCACTACTTCATAATCGGCATCATATACTTTTTCGCCACTCTGAGCTGTCTGTTGCTCACCTGATTCAGGCTGTTGTGATTTGGCATACTGCTCAGCACCTTGCTTGTATAAGCGTTCAGCAAAGGAATGCGATGCACGTTCCAATTTTGCCTTTGCATCACGGATAACATTGATATCCGTTGATTCCATTGCTTTCCGCAGATTTTCAATTTCTGCTTCAATAGATGCTTTTTCACTGGCTTCTATCTTGCCTTCATTTTCACGAATAAGTTTTTCAAGTGAATAGATGAGCGCATCGGCTTCATTGCGTGCTTCAACAAGCTGACGAGCTTTACGGTCTTCCTCTGCATGCAGTTCTGCATCCTTCACCATCTTCTTGATTTCTTCTTCACTCAGACCACTTGAAGCTTCTATTCGGATCTTCTGTTCTTTGCCAGTACCCAGATCCTTTGCCGATACATGCAATATACCATTAGCGTCAATATCAAATGTTACTTCAATCTGTGGCACGCCACGAGGTGCAGGTGGTATGCCTATTAAATCAAACCTACCAATGGTTCTGTTTTGTGATGCCAGTTCACGCTCACCCTGCAACACATGTATTGACACTGCTGTCTGATTGTCCGCTGCAGTCGAGAATATCTGGCTTTTTCGTGTTGGTATGGTTGTGTTGCGTTCAATAAGCTTTGTCATTACACCACCCAATGTTTCAATACCAAGTGACAATGGTATAACATCAAGCAGTAACACATCATGTACTTCACCAGCCAATACACCACCCTGAATAGCAGCACCCACTGCAACCACTTCATCAGGATTTACACCTTTATGAGGCTCTTTGCCAAATACCCTGCGGACAAGTTCCTGAACAGCAGGAATTCGTGTTGAGCCACCAACTAAAATTACCTCATCTATATCACCAGGTGTAAGCCCTGCATCTTCTAATGCTTTAATACAGGGTTCTTTGGTTGATTCAATCAGATCTTCCACCAACCCTTCAAATTTTGACCGGGTCAATGTCATGATCAGGTGTTTTGGCCCGCTCTGGTCTGCAGTAATAAAAGGTATATTGATCTCAGTCTGCAATTTATTGGAAAGCTCAATCTTTGCCTTTTCAGCTGCTTCTTTTAATCGCTGCAAGGCCATCTTATCAGTACTTAAATCAATTCCCGTCTGCTTTTTGAACTCTGCAATCAACCATTCCATAATACGCTGATCAAAGTCGTCGCCACCCAAATGGGTATTGCCATTGGTTGATTTTACTTCAAACACCCCATCGCCTAATTCCAGTATGGAAATGTCAAACGTGCCACCACCCAAATCGTATACTGCTATTTTGTGATTACGCTCCTTCTTATCAAGGCCATATGCCAGCGCTGCAGCAGTTGGTTCATTTATTATTCGCTCAACTGTCAATCCTGCAATACGGCCAGCATCCTTTGTTGCCTGCCTTTGTGCATCATTAAAGTACGCTGGAACTGTAATAACAGCGCGGGTAACCTTTTCGCCTAAATAATCTTCAGCACTCTGTTTCATCTTCTGTAAAATTCGTGCTGATATCTCTTGAGGAGTAAAATCCCCAGCAATGGTTTTAACCTTTACACCATTTTTCCCATCATCCACAACAGTATATGGGACCATTTTAATTTCACTTGAAACCTCGCTGTATGCACGCCCCATAAACCGCTTGATTGATCGGATGGTGTTCTCAGGATTGGTTATCATCTGGTTTTTGGCAACCTGCCCAACCAAACGCTCACCTTTATCGGTAAAAGCAACAACCGATGGCGTTGTCCGTTGCCCTTCGGAATTGGGTATAACCACTGGTTCACCACCAACCATAACTGCAACACATGAGTTTGTGGTTCCAAGGTCAATTCCTATTATCTTACTCATAGTCATTCTCCTTTTTTATGAATATATTCTAATGATAGTTTGTATCATTGTATCATGCATATCAATGCGGTGACGCTGTCGTATTTTCTTCAGTTTTTTCATTGGTAGTATCAGGCTTTTTTGTCGGGCGCGTCACCTTAACCCGTGCAGCCCTGATTACATATTTATCTAACTTAAAGCCTTTCTGATATACTTTGGTGATAGTATCCTTTTCAACATCCGGACTTTCATCAATTTCAATAGCTTCATTATATTCCGGATCAAATGGCTGGTTGAAACTTTCAATCTCTTCAACACCATAGCGCTTCAGCATATCCTCTATTTGCCGTGATATAATCTTAACACCTTCAACAAACGATGTATGTGCTTCAGCTAAATTTTCAACATTCTGCACATTACTGGCAGCTTCAATTGCTCTGATTAAATCATCGTTGATGGTAATAACATCAAGAGCCATATCCTTTATGGCTAACTTCCTATCATCCTCCTGCATACGGATGACACGTTTTTTATAATTTTCAAAATCAGCCTGCCTGCGCACCAGCAAATCTTTCAGAGCAGTCAATTCTTCATTCTTCTTATTCAATTCTTCCTGTAACTTCTGCAATGCATCCTCCTTCTGTTGCAATTGGTCCTGCGTGGCTTGTGGCTCTTCCATATCAGATGGTTGATTCGTTGAGCTATCGCCCACAGGCTCCTGTGCATTCATGTGTTCATGTAATTCTTTTTTATTGTCATGTATTTCTTTACTTGCTGAATCGTGTTGTTGCTCATTATTGTGATGCTTTTTATCCTTACCGCTCATACATCCCCCTGCATTCAATGGTAATCAAACAATGTTTTTTGAATTATTTGGTCATCTGTGTTAAAAAGTTTGAAACCACTTTGCCCGTATAATCCACAAGCGGGACAACTTTTTCATAATCCATTCGCGTTGGGCCTATAATGCCAACAACGCCAACAGGGCTATTGCCTATTTTATATGATGAAGCAATAATACTGCAACATGGGATTGCTATTTCCTTTATTTCTTCACCAATTAACGTAAATACTCCTTCTTTCTGGCGCAACTCTTCCATTATCTTACGCAGAGTATCCTTTTGCTCAATAAACCGCAACACCTCACGCAATTTTTCGGTTTCAACCATGTCGGGTATGTGTAAAAGATTTTCAATACCATCAATATAGATTTCCGGCTCCTTCTCATCTTTGAGGGCCAGTTCAGTTATATCCAGCGCTATATCGCGCACCTGGGGTTCAATACCAGTTACCGTACGCAGTTGATTAATTAAACTTTGCTTGATTTCAACTAACGAATAACCTGAAAGCTCCGCAGTAAGAAATCGTGAGTATTTATACAACTCATCCTGATTGACAGGTGAAGAAAGCCTTACATTTTTATGGATAACAATGCCTGTCCTGGTTACAATAATAAATAACACATCATTGGCTGTAAGCGATATAATTTCAATGTGCTTGACAACAGTAAAATCGGGCTTTGGCATAAGTGCAATACCTGTATATTTTGATATAAGCGATAGCATCCTGACAATAGACATGAATATCTTGTCCAGTTCAATCTCACGGGTCAATAGTTCCTCTCTCACTTCCACACCGTTTTTGGCTACAGTTTCATAGGTATCCAGAAGCGAATCCACATAAAACCGGTAGCCCTTATCGGTAGGTATACGCCCTGCCGATGTATGTGGCTGCGATAGATAGCCCATCTGTTCCAGATCATACATGATGTTACGCATGGTTGCTGGTGAAAGTGAAAACGAATACTTTTGCACAAATGACCGTGAACCTACCGGTTTACCGGTTGAAATATACTCATATACGATTGCTTTTAAAACCTGTGCTTCGCGTTCATTTAATTGCTTCAGTATCATTGATTCACCCTCATTTGCAATTATTAGCACTCTATCTATATGAGTGCTAATAATGTACTAAAAAAATTAGCACTCGTCAAGTCATTTTGCTTAAAAATGTTTAAATATTTGGATTTTTTAGTGTAAATCCCTTAAATTTTTCATGTTCATGCATTAACATTGTTTGAATATTCTAGTTTATTTTTTCTTTTTTTTCTCTTCTTCCTCTTTTTCATCAGCTTCAAGCCGCAATCGTAGTGCCTCAATGGTATTTTTAAGCTTTTCTGCTTCTTCTGATTCACCAAACAGTATGTTAATCCTTCGTAAAGCTGTTAGAAGCTCTATGGAACGCAGAATATCCTCTGAAGATTTAGTTGATATTTCGTATTTATTCCGGTACTGCTTTGCTGCCTCTGATAGGCTTTGTTTGCAAAGCTTCAGCATCTCCTGACGATCATAATAAAACTCTTTACGGGGATCCCGGTATTTCTGCAAATCACTGAAATTGATCAGGTTTTTGGTAATGACAGCCACCCTGCCCTGTAGTTCAACAAAGGACCATTTCCATTTAGAGCTTTCGCCTAAAGCTTCCATAATCTTTTGCAATAATGTATGGAGTTCTTTTATTACATTAAGAATCTGTGTTGGATTTAATTTTGCTATTGCCTGTAAATATTCCTCATTTTCTTTTAAGGGGCGGTCAATGTCCTTGCCAACTATCTCCTCAAATAATTGTAAAATTCTGTAAAATTCTTTACGTGCATCATTTAAAAAACGTTCGTTTTTAATCTTGAGCATATCCAACGATGCTTTGTTCATATTGAGCAATGTATATATGTATTTTGTATACAGCAAAATAAGCTCAATATTAACATAACCCATAATATTGGACATTTTTTTCTTTTTCTGCTCAGCTTCTTTTATCTGTTTGGTCAACTCATCTAATTTTGCTTTATACCCTTTAATAAAGTCATTGTATGCTGCTTTCTCGGCTTTTGTGATTGGCATTTATTGTTTCCTCTATGCATAAGTGTCGATAGTTGTTTCTTTACTCTTCTCAGGCTCATTTTTAACTTCGGTTTGAGCTTTTGTTTCTTCTTGCTGCTGGTTATTTACCGAAAAACCAGCAGGAATAACATCTGCACCTGAAATTCGCATTATTTCCATTGTATCCCTCCTATAAAAAGTCAAAATATTTTCAAGACCCTATTCAAATAATATAAAAATATTATTTATAGAATAATCAGGT
>JBBFLA010000066.1:0-15864 GCA_037481795.1 Spirochaetota bacterium | reverse complement strand
ACTGTTTGGTAAAAAACTGCAATGGGACAGGTTCAGCTGATACAAAAAGTATAGCCTCTACTATACCAAAGAGATCGTCACTATCGCCCATTTCAAATAACTCTTCATTGCCCGCTTCATCATCCAGGCTGTCCTTGCGGTCAGATTCCAATTCAATATCTTCGTTTATGATGTCGTCGTTCATACGTTTTCCCTGATTGCGGATATTTTAATGCAATGTATCCACTTTTCCTAAATCCCTTTTAAATATATAAATGTTTCCAAACTGAGCATGTTGCAATACAGTAATAGCTCCTATACGAATCATTTCAAGCAAAGCCAGTAATGTGACAACAACTTCCATTCTTCCCGGATTCTGGGTAAACATCTCGTGAAATTCTATTTTATCTTTATTTTGCAACATACTAACCAGTAACATTATTCGGTCACTCACAAGAATTTCATCAAATACTATTCGTTGCTGCTGTATTTCCCTATCTGCTTCAAGCACATCCACAAACGCATTCAAAAGGTCAAAAAGATTAACTTCAATATATACTTCTTCATCAACAGATACAGGTGAAATCTTCCTGGTAAATACATCCGATTGCATTTCATGCAATTTCAATAAGTTTTTAGATGCTATCTGGTATTTTTTATATTCCAGAAGCTTCTGTATAAGTTCCGGGGGAAGTGGTGGAACAAAAAATTCATCTCCTATATCAGCACCCGGCAACAATGCTTTTGATTTATAATACAATAATTCACTGGCCATTACGATAAATTCCATGGCAACAGGAATGTTAATGCTTTCCATGAGCTTTAAATACTCCAGGTACTGCTCAGTAATATCAGCTATAGAAACCTGGGTTATTTCTATCTTTGATTTCTTAATAAGTTCCCACAATAAATCAAGTGGTCCATCAAAATTTTCAATGTGTAAAATACACTGAACATTATTGTTGTCGGGTGTTATCATAATTCAAATAGTGCTACCGATTATTGTTATTCTTCGATATATTAATGTTTAAAAACAGACAATTAATGATAATTGGTATATTTATGCAACGATAATTAATATTTTTATATTAGTAATAACGCAAAAAAATATTAAGATTAAAACATAATGGTTATTTTATGCTAATGCTTTTTCAGCAGCTTTCTGAAGTCTTTCCGGAGGGAATGGTTTAACGACGAAATCCTTCACACCAATTTTTATAGCTCTAGTTAATAAATTTTCCTGCCCTAATGCAGTTACCATAATGATCCTTGCATTGGGATCAAACTGTAAAATTTCTTCTGCTGCTTCTATGCCATCTTTCTCGCGCATGGTAATATCCATTGTCACAAGGTCAGGCCGCAATTTTTTATAAAGTTGTACTGCTTCCACTCCATTTTCAGCTTCTCCAATTATCTCATGGCCTTTAGGTACCAGTGCATCCTTCACAAGGGTCCGCATAAACTTAGCATCATCAACTATCAGTATTTTAGCCATAGAATTACCCCGCTGTATAAAATATCCCTATTCAATAATCCAGTACATAATCTTAAATACATAATACCGATATCCCTTTATCATTCAAGAAAAAATTTTTATTAATTACAAAATTTTGCAAATTAATTCAATAGATAATTATTCACTTTATGAACACTTTTACCATTGTATGAATACTACATTGTCTATACTCCACATTATTTGCGGTGGTATACATTATTTAATTTTTATACACTAAATATGTGAAATTATTTCCTGGGGTATTGAATCTACAGCCACAACAGCATCCACTGCCCCCATCTCAACTGCAACCCGGTTCATCCCATATACTACGGATGTGGATTCATCCTGAGCAATGGTATAACCTCCTTTATCATGGATTTCTTTTATACCATTGGCACCATCACGTCCCATACCTGTCATGATAACACCAATAACATTATCTGAATCTTCTTTTGCTAAAGAATGAAATAGCACATCTGCTGAAGGTCTATGCCCGGAAACCTTCTCGGCCTGTGACAGACGAATAACACGGATATCACCTGTCTTCTCAAGCACAATATGAGAATCGCCCGGGGCTATATACACACAACCGTTCAATATTTTTTCGCCATCCTCCGCTTCCTTTACAGATACATTGCATAAACTATCCAATCGTTCAGCAAACGCTTTGGTAAAACCTGGAGGCATATGTTGTACCACCAGTATTGGAGATGGGAAATTTTTAGGCAACTTTTGCAATACTCTCTGTAAGGCTGAAGGGCCACCGGTTGAGGTACCAATACCAACAATCTTTTTTTTGTCTTCATGCCTTGCAACAATAGATACTTTATTAGTTTCTGAAACATCTTCAATTTTTCTTACATGTAAATTAAGCGAAACTTTTGCTACTGCTTTAACTTTAGTAATAAGAAGTTCTGCTATGTCATCCATACTCATAGCCAGAACAGTTGAAGGTTTAGGTATAAAATCAACTGCACCATATTCTAAAGCCTTGAATGTTGCTTCAGCACCGTATTGTGTCAATACACTCATCATGATAACAGGCTTGGGATTTGTTTTGATAATTTCCTGTAAAGCCTCCAGCCCGTTCATTATGGGCATTTCAATATCCATAGTTATGACATCAGGATTTAAAGTAAGATTTTTAAATACCGCTGATTTACCGTTATTTGCAGTACCAATGACTTCTATTTCTTTATCACTTTCAAGAATATCAGAAATTACTTTTCTGACCAGAGCAGAATCATCAACAACCAGAACCTTTATTTTTTCTGACATACAATTTAATTTCGCAACCTTTCCACTATGGTAGCTAACGATGACGTCGTTGGCATAATCAATAGCTTGCCTATTACCCTGTCATCCTGATGGAAAAATTCAGTATCCATCACCAGTGCATATTCATTTTCTGCCGTGTGGAAAGCCAGTATAGAATCTAAAATTGATTGCATGTAATCGTGCACCACTGACGGCACGGTGGGTTTTATAGCCATCTCAATCTTATCTGCAAAGGCGTTGACCACTGCCGACCCTACAATATTGGTTACTTCTTTTAATACTGATTCACCATCTTCAGTTAAGGATTGTGTACTGCCCTGAGATAAACCCAAAAGCATATCCACCAGTTCATATCCCGAGTCTTCCCGTAAACTAAATAAAATTGTTCCATTGATCTGCCCTACTATGGGCATATATACCCCTAAATACACACTATCAACATCACCAAATGATTGTGGTATTGACTCAATAGGAAGAACCGAAACATCGGGTATTGACAAATCCACTCTTCTGTTAATTATTTTTGATAGCGATTCGGCAGCATCTGTAATCCCTACATTTGCAAGGACCTGGACTTTTGCCAGATCATCATCTGATATGCCCAATTTTTGATATATTTCATCTTTTTTATCCAGTGTAGTCTTAATTTTTTCCTTTAATTCTGTTTTAAATTCTTCTAAAACACTATGTACTTTTTCTTCAATTACAGCATCTTTCCCACTTTTTGATATGTCTTTTTTTTCTGAATCTTTATATTCTTCAACTTCAACTATCTCTTCAGGTTCTTTTTTAAATACAATATCTTCTTTGATAGGCATTTCTTTTTCAAGAAGCGTTTCTTTTATTTCCTTTTTTGATTGGGAAGCGATAGTTTCTTTTACAGGCTGTTCCTTAGTAGCAACTTCAGTTTTTACAACTTCCACTGATGCCTGTTTTGCTCCTAACACTCGCTGTTTTTCTTTGAATGAAAAAGTATCCTGCTGCATTATAACTTTATTAATCATTGAAGAGATATCAAGTATCAAGCATATACTTCCATCACCCAATATTGAAGCACCAGCTAACCCTGGAACAGTCCTGTAGTTTTGTTCCAATGATTTAATGACTATCTCCTGCTTCCCTTCCAGTAGATCCACAACTATTCCAATTTTCCTGTTTCCATAACCAACAACAACCACTGGCATACGTTCATTGTCTTTCAAACCGCTTTCAATGCCAACAAAATTGTTCAAACGTATAAGAGATAAAATTTCACCTCTAAGATTAATTACTTCATGGCCTTCAATAGTTGTAATCTCTTCAGGCAAAATTTTGATTGTTTCTATAACATCTGAAAGTGGTATAGCATATAATTCCCTTTGCACTCTGACCATTATGGCGGGTATGATTGCCAACGTTAATGGAAAACTCAAAATAAACCTTGTACCCATACCAGGTTCACTTTCAATAGATACGCTGCCATTGAGCTCATTAACAGTTTCCTGAACAACATTCATCCCAACACCTCTCCCGGAGATATCAGTAACAACATCAGAAGTGGAAAATCCGGGAGTAAATATAAAATTATATATTTCGTCTTTATCCATATTAGCTATCATTTCAGGTGATGCCAATCCTCTTTCTATGGCTTTTGCCTTAATTTTCTTTAAATCCAAACCTCTTCCATCATCACTTACTTCAACGAATATTTGATTGCCACCCTGATAGGCATTCAGTGTTATAGTTGCAATTTCAGGCTTCTTTTGCTGCCGCCGTTCTTCAACAGATTCAACCCCATGGTCAACAGCATTCCTGATTAAATGCATCAGTGGTTCACCAATAACATCAATTACCTTCTTATCCAGTTCTGTTTCTTCACCTTTAATTTCCAGAACAACTTTTTTATCAAATTCTTTTGCCAAATCACGAACCAGTCGGTTAAACCTTGAAAAAACCTGTCCAATTGGAACCATCCTGGTTTTCATTATGCCACTCTGTAAATCCTTGGCAATACGTGACATCTGCTCCATGCGGTTTTTAAATTCATTTATTATACTCTTTTCAATGTTCAAACGCCGCATTTCCTCGTATAATTTATAAAAGCCTGAATTTGCTATAACAAGTTCTCCAACATTGTTTAATAGCTGATCAAGCTTTTCTACCGAAACCTTTACCGTCCTCAGTTGCAACGTCTTCTTATCATCTTTTGACCTGATTACTATTTCATCTTTTTCTTCTTCATCAGGTATTACATCTTCCTCAACATCCCTTACCTTTATTTCTTCCTCAGGTTTTTCCTCAAAAAGCGTTTCCTGCTCATGATATTTAAGAGCAACCTTATTATCTTTTTTTACCAGTTCAATTTTCCTTAAATCTATTCTTGTAACCTGATCAACCTCACATGCTTTCTTTAATTCCTCAACGGTAGCACTTGTTAATAAAATAATCTGCACCCTGTTATCAAATTCCGGCATGGAAACTTCTTCAATTGTGGGGATAGTGACCAGAATATCAGCAATCTTTTCAAGATTAGTTAATACCAGCTGTACTTTTAGTGATTTCATGGCAGCATCGGGATCAAGGCTTATTGCAATTTCGCAACACGACAAACCATTGTTAATCCCGTTTCGTATATCTTTAATAATATTAGTTGATAATTGTATCTTCTTGGGAGCTGGTGTTTCTTTCTTTTCTTCCTTGATGTTTCCCTGCTGGCCAACAGATTCAATTTTTTTTACTAAAGATGAAAAATCCTTTGAAGGTGGATTCCCTGAGGACACTTCCCGTATAACATCATTAATAACATCAAAACACTGGAACAATACATCCACAATAGCAGGTGTTACTTTCATAACCTTGTCACGAATGCCCTGAAGGAGATTTTCCATCTTATGGGCCAAATCGCCCAGATCAGTTAAGCCCACAAAGGCTGCAGAGCTTTTCAGTGAATGTGCGGCCCTGAAAATATTATTTATAATCTCGTCATCAGAAGGATTTTTTTCAAGTTTGAGTAAATTCTGATTGAGTTCCTGTAAAAGTTCATCAGCTTCTTCCAGAAACATATCCTGATATTCACCTAAGGAAAAGCCCATTTTATCACCTCAAATATAAAAAATCATTGCTCATCGCTGAAAAGAATATTATCAAGACGTAGGATTACAATAAGCCTGTCCTGCAACCGGCCAATACCACTTATAAACTCTGTTGAAATGCCTTCAATCAGATCATGAGGCTCATCAATTCTTGAGCGTGACAATCGTATTACCTGATGTACATTATCTACTAAAAGACCCACTAATTTCTCACCAATTTCCACAACAATAATCCTGCTTAGTTCAGTTAATGCAACCTGTTGCATACCAAACCGTAAGCGTATATCAACCACAGGAATAACATTACCACGCAGATTAATAACGCCTTTAATATATTCAGGTGTATTGGGAAGACGCGTAATTTCAGGTATACGCAGTATTTCATGCACTGATAATATATCAATTCCATATTCAATTTCATCAAGCTTAAAGCTTACCAGCTGAAGTATATCAAGGGAATCAGTCTCATCTATTACAGATTCTGCGGTTTTTGCTGCAATGTTCAATAATTCATTATTCATAATCCACCCTTATACTATACCTGATTATATACAATTGTATATACTATGCTATATATTCAATATAATTTCAACACAAAATTATTCAACTTTTAAAAAAGTTTAATACCTTTATAACAGGATCTTTTAGCCTTTTATTATGAGAATTATTGAAAAGTATTCAATAAAGAACCTATTTTTTAAACGCCAATCATTTTTGTTAGCAGAAATGTGCAGTTTGACAAAATTTATTTGTAATTTATAACCGCAAGGCAAGAAAGCTATTCCCCGAGCGAATATAAACTGTTTTAGGTGTTACTGACAGTATTTCAGTATTTCTGGTAGATAAGGTATACGACCACAATACTTCACCGCTATCAGAAATTTGATAAAAAACATTCTCAGCTATACAGACAATTCCCTTTGGGGTATATTGTAATGAATGTATTTCTTTGCCTGGATTTATCCGCCACTCTAACGTTCCATTAGTTGTGATTTTACCTAATGTACCCTTAGCAGTTGCAAATACTATCCCTTGAGGATGTTCTACAGCTGCCACTATCTCACTGTCGTCATATCTCCATATAATTTCATCCCGTAAAAGATGAATTTTCTGGATAGAAGCAGGTGTTACTATATATATTTCAGGGTAACTGGCAAAAATGCCATTATCCAATACCTTTCCAATATGTTTCCTGTAAATGCTGACACCTAACACAATATCTATCGCATACAGATATCCATCAGCAGTTACTACACATACCATCTGACCAAATGAAATTGGCCTTGAAACAATTGGAGCATTGCAATCAACCTTATGCAGTATCTTGCCATTTTTATTAATAAAATACATTAAGCCTTTTGTGGTTGGAATTACCAGTTTATCACGTATCTGGACAATACTATCGCCAATACTATTCCCTTCAATTTCTATTGCCCATTTACTGTTGCCTTTTGTATCAAGAGCCTGTAACATTTTACTCTGAAAAATAATAAAATCATCCCATATATATGGTTTGGATACCGGATAAACATCATACGTCCATTTTATACGATCATTCTCGCAATAATAGATGCTGTTATTTGTTGTTACAACCACAGCATTCCTGTATGGCGTAATTGAAACAATGGGGTAAAGATCATTAATACTAGAAGGCTTGTCCTCATCAATGACAACTTGACTCACATCCTGATTAAGCGCATGAAGGACATTCATCGCTTTTTCGTCTGCAATAGAGACAGGAATAGATTTCTGAATTGCTTCATCCAGCGATACCTTTTTTTCTATAATAGCTTTTTGTATGGCTCTCAGTGTACGCGTATCTATAACACATGATTTTCCCCCATCAACCACAACACCTGTAATATCTTCCTGTGGCATATCCTGTATGCGCGGTGCAAGTAGGACCTTACCATCTAGCACAACCAGTTTGGTTGACTGGCTATCGGATTTTACCAAAAAAGAAGTTCCGCGAATACCTGCAACAGCAGTTTTTGTTTTTACTAAAACACTATCTCCTTTTTGCAATTTCTGCACTGTTGCATAGAGTATACCTTTATCCATTGAAGTAGCAAGCGATAGCACCTGTGTTTGTTGCAGAGAATCAATTGAAACTTTAGAATTGGCATCAATACGTAACGTTGCTGAGCCAATCTCTATTACCGCCATTGAGCCTTTATCACATACAATAGTATCAGATTGCAACACTTCCATACCATTAGTAAGATGAATATATTCCTTACCCCTTTGTATCAAAACATTGCCAACAACAGTTTTACATATTGCATGAGATTGGGCAGGTTCTTCCACAAAACGGTTAAAAAGTACAATACCAAATATAACAATAGCAGCTATACCTGCCGCAACAACTGAAAGCCACTGTTTTGAATATGCTCTTGATGTTCTTGACTTTTCAATGATATCTTTATAGGTACATGTATCACGCAAGGTAGGTAATGATGATTGCCAATTATGCAGTAAGGTAAACAGGGCATCTGCCGAATCACCAGCATACCCGGCTATTTCTGAATACAGTTCTTTATCATCAGCCCATCTATTCATAACAATCCTATAATCACAGTATATCTTTCTTTCAACACCCAGTTATACATGAAATGTTATATGGCTCCCCTTTTTTTAAGAAAGTCCGTGATATACATGATGGCTCTTTCCATACGCCATTTTGCAGTGCGTTCTGAAATATTTAAAATTGTTGCAATATCACTGTATTGCAATTGCTGCCCAAACCGTAACAGGAATACTTCTCTAAATTTATCACTTAATGTATCAACAGCTAAAGAAAACTCTTGAGTCAACTCATTATCAATGATATGTTCTTCAGGTGTTTTTACCCCTTCTGCCTGTATCAAACGCTGTTCTTCCCTTTCAATCATGGTATCAGTTTTACGTACTTTATACCTGTGATTCTTGGCACAATTGATTGCAATCTTATAGATCCATGAAGAAAATGTGCGCGTAATATCAAACTTATGCAAATGCCTGTAAGCTCTGATGAATACATCGTGCATAAGATCTATGGCATCTTCTTCATTGTAAACATAGCTGTATAAAAGCTTAAAAATACGCTCAGAATAACGCTGGTAAAGCTCTTCAAATGCCTGGTCATTGCCATCAATCACACACTTAACCAATTCTTCATCTGTCAGAGCTTTAAAAGTTTGACTCATTGTTATTAGTATATATCACTGGAATGTAGTAAAAGTGCAATGCAGGTAAAATTTTTTTTGGATATTTATTATTTCATTCATACTATCTATATTATAGATGCTGACGGGGTTTTCTGGATATACTGAAAACATCTCCAATCAGCCCCTCGTCAAGCATTGAAATGAGCATATTGGTTTTTTCACGGATTTCATCAGTTGCCATATACTCAGATTCTTTAATCTGAAAGAGTTCGTCCGCAATATTCAGCGCCGCAAGGATTGCAATCTGTAGTGGGCTTGCATTCGTTATGTTGTTTGCAACATCATCCATTTTTGCGTTAACAAAATCAGCAACTCGTGCTATATAATCAGCTGATGCATCTCCTTCTATAGTATAAACCTGCCCCAGTATGGTTACTTTGACTTTGTTGGGATTATGCACACCTGATATCATTTTTCATCATCCTCAATAATTATAAAATCTTCATCATCAGAAATTTTACCTTTTGATTCTTTCTTTTCCGTTGTTTCCTCATCAATTATTATCAAATCCCCATCAACATCATCAATAACTATCTCTTCATCTGTATCATCCAGTAATACGATTTCATCCTCTTCTGTTGGGAGGGTTTCAACTTCCACATCACCCTTTGAGCTTTGCGTATCATCAATGATGATAATATCCTCTTCTTCTGGTTTTTCTTCCAGAAATTCTTCTACTGGTTTTGGTTCGGGGCGTTGTGGTTTTGGCTGCGCTGGCTGCGGCTGTGGTTTTGTTTCAAATGCAGGAGCTTTACCCGATTTTAATGTATCAAGTTTACCCAGCATTTCAATTATCTTCTTTTCCAGCACTTCCTCGCGCTGTTTAATCTGAGCCAGTTCATTGGTGGCATTCTCAATTTCCTTTTTAAGCCGTGCTATTTCCTGCTCCTTTTCTTCCAGGCTCAGGCGTGCTTCTTCAGCCTGTACTTTTAGCGATTCATTATCTGATTCTAACTTGGCATTTTCGGCTCTAAGATCTCCAATAAGCTGTAATGCTTTTATAATCCTGCTTTCAAGCTCTTCTAATTGCTGCATTGTAATCATGAGAAAATCCTCCCGAATTAATCATTTTATAAAAGTTTTACTGTATTAAATGTCGGCATAAAAAAAACATCAATAAACTAAAATATTACACCACTCATCCCAAAAATAAATTCAGCATTCTTTTAAAATACTCAATAACTATGGCAACCATTTACAGTGATTGACAATCAATGTACCAGGTTATCCTTTACTTCAGTAACAATAAAGTATAATCATCATAGTATAAAATCAAGAGAATTTTTTTAATTTTTATTATAAAAAATTACCATACCGATGATGCTTCTATCCCAATTGCATAACGCAGAGAATAATCATAATTGCGCAATACATTGTATACTAATCCAGTACCAATGTATGTTTTTTCACTAAAGAAATACCGGACACCTAAAGAAGTAACCAGAAAGAGTGTATCATTATACCCTTTATATAAAACAGGCAATCCATGCTCCCCATATACAGGGCTGTTATTAATCCTATCTCCTACACAAAAGGATACATACGGCATCATAGGGTATATCTCATAAATAAACGTTATAGAAAAAGAGCCTATATCATCTGATAATTTTTTGTAATAAAGCATACTGTCTTTTTTCAATGGGTTTAAACCAAATAAGCTGCTCCAGGTGCTTGAACGTGTTACATTAAACGAAAGCCCTTCAAATATCGATTCACCTGGCTCTGGTATAAATGTATAACAGCCGGAAAATAGCAGGGTTATTGAATGTTTATTATATGCAGCCACAAAATGTAATGAAAATGTTGTAAATCCCGACTCGGTAGGAAAGGTTTTTTCATTATAATATGCATCAGGAGCAGTTGGTAATCCCAATTCAATGAGCATTCCTGATGCCACAGTATTCCACAAAAGCCCAAAACTGTGCCAAACACCAATTGCGCAATCTCCTATAGTATTGTTCGATAGTTCCTGCAGAGTAGGCTGTAACAGTGAAGCAGAAAACCTGATATCAGTCATGGGCACTATGCCTGTTTGCATGTGCATGGTTTCTTTGCTATATGTTGATTTTGTTTGAATTACATCCATACCTAAATAGCCTTCAATTGAGCCCTCATCAACAGTATACATTGAAGGTGTTAATGGCCTGCCGGTAGCCTGGCTGTTTGCGATAGTTACCATAAAAACAAAAAGCGCCACAATAATGGCGCTTGTAATTTCGTGTTTCAAAAGCATAATCAATTACATTACTATGCAGCTTTGTTGGTTACCTTTTCAACAATTGCTTTGAAAGCATTGGTATCGCTAACTGCAAGTTCAGCCAGTATTTTACGATCAATAAGGATATTGGCTTTCTTCATACCGTCAATGAGACGGCTGTATGAAATACCATAAAGCCGTGCAGCTGCATTAATGCGCATAATCCACAATGCTCTAAAATCTCGTTTTTTACGCCTTCTATCCTTATACGAATTCTGCAACTTTTTTCTACGGGCATCTTTTGCAGTTCGCCACAGGTTTTTACGTGCACCGTAAAAACCTTTAACATCTTTTAAAATCTTTTCTCTTCTTTTATGATGAACCTTACCTGTTGTTGCTCGTGGCATAATGTGTACCTCACTGTATTATGAATATGGCAGCAATCGTGCAAAGCGCTTTGCATCTGAATCAGATACATATGAAGCCTTTCTCAATGCACGTTTGCGCTTTGGACTTTTTGATTCCAGAAGATGACTTTTCCATCCTTTTGCACGTTTTATTTTGCCAGTAGCTGTCACTTTAAAACGCTTCTTTGCTCCACTGCTGGTTTTTAACTTGGGCATCGTATACCTCTCTTCACTTATTGATTATTGTGCTCCTGCATCCGCTTCTTCTGTGCAGCTGACATGGGAGCCATTATCATGGTTATATTCCTGCCTTCTTTTGAAGGATTAGTTTCTACTAACGCTACATCTTCTAAAGCCTGTTTAACATCTTCCAGCACCTTGAATCCCAAATCACTATGCACCACTTCCCTTCCTCTGAACATGACAGTAAATTTTACCTTATTGCCTTCCTCAATGAATTCCCGTGCGTGGCGCACCTTATGTTGAAAATCATGTAAATCAATAGAAGGTCTTAATTTGATTTCTTTTACCTGAATGACCTTCTGCTTCTTTTTGGCTTCTTTGGCTTTTTTGATTTGCTCAAATTTGAATTTGCTGTAATCTATGATTTTTACAACTGGTGGATCCTGATTGGGTGATATTTCAACCAAATCCAGCCCCTTATCCTGCGCTTTCTGTAATGCTTCCTGTAATGGAATTACCTGTGGACCACCATCTTCGCCAACTAAACGAACCATAGAGGCTCGTATCTCCTCATTTACCCTGAAACGCTTGGTATCAACCCGGTCTATGTTACCCTCCTTACACTTTTTCTATACACAAAATTTATAAACTAATTGATATACTATATACCGTAGTATAGGAAATATTTCAACGAAAAAATTTTCCACATCTTATCACTGTTATATATTAATCAACAATAATTTGTACAAAAACACAAAAAATATTATCTTATGCAGTGCACCCTTGGGTTACTGAAAGCATGGTGAATGTTTACATCTTCATATTCTGATTACAAGATTACACACACCTATTGTTTATCAGCTATCTGCCTCTGAATGAGTGTAATAAAATCATCTGTTTTCATTGTTTCAGGCTTCTGCTCGCCTCGTTTACGCACAGCAATAGTATTTTCCTGCATTTCCCTGCCACCAATAACACCTATATAGGGAACTTTCTGTTCAATAGCATCACGTATCTTATATTTTATTGTTTCATCACGCAGATCAGTTTTTACCCGTATTCCCTGCAAGCGCAGTTTCATGGCCAAATCTTTTGTATAAGCAGCCTGTTCTGGCCCCACATTGACCAGTATAATCTGTACAGGCGATAGCCATACTGGAAATCTCCCTGCATAGTGTTCGGTCAATATGCCTATAAAGCGCTCAATTGATCCTAACAGTGCCCTGTGTATCATATATGGTCGGTGCTTCTGTCCATCGCTACCAATATAGTAAAGATCAAACCTTTCAGGAAGATTGAAATCAAACTGTATGGTGGTCATCTGCCATTCACGGCCCAATGCATCTTTTACTTTAAGGTCAATTTTTGGCCCATAGAATGCTCCACCACCTTCATCAACTTCTATATCAAGCTTTTCAGCCTTTACAGCTTTTTTTAACGATTCCTGTGCATCTATCCATCGGCTACTATCGCCCACTGATTTTTCAGGTTTTGTTGCTAAATATGCTTTGATATTGGAAAATCCCAACACCTTCCACATATACAGTGAAAAACGTAACACCTCGCGTACTTCATCTTCCATTTGCTCGGGAGTACAGAAGATATGCGCATCATCCTGTGTAAACCCACGCACGCGCAGCAATCCGTGCAACACGCCCGACTTTTCATACCGGTACACCGTGCCAAGCTCTGCCCATCGTAGCGGTAAATCCCTATATGAGTGCAGGCTGGTTTGATAAATCTTGATATGGAATGGGCAGTTCATTGGTTTTATATAGTAGTCATTGCCATCAATATCCATGGGCGAATACATATTTTCTTTGTAGAAATCTAAATGCCCTGAGGTTTCCCACAATGTTGCACGCCCAATATGCGGTGTATATAATATTTCATAGCCATTTTTAAAGTGCTCGTCACGCCACCACTGTTCTAAGATTGCTCTGAGCCTTCCTCCCTTTGGATGCCAGTAAATAAGGCCACCGCCTGCATCCTCGTGTATGCTGAATAAATCTAACTCTTTACCTAGTATTCTATGATCGCGCTTTTTTACTTCCTCTAAGAAAGCCAAGTGCTCTTTAAGCATCTTTTCATCAGGGAACGCAACACCATAAATGCGCTGCAGCATCTTGTTTTTTTCATCTCCGCGCCAGTAGGCACCGGCAATGCTTAAAAGCTTAAACGCTTTGATGTAGCCGGTACTGGGAAGATGCGGCCCACGGCATAGATCAACAAAATCGCCCTGTTCATATAATGAAACAATTTCGTCCGATAGTTCCTGTAACAGTTCAACTTTATAGATTTCACCCAATGTTGAAAATAAATCTATGGCATCCTTACGTGGTAATTCTTTGCGGATAATGGGTATATCCTCAGTAACTATCTGCCGCATTACCTCTTCTATTTTTTCTAAATCTTCCTGAGTAAAACCACCGGGTTTATCAAAATCGTAGTAAAAACCAGTGTCGATAGCAGGACCTATAGATACCTTCACTTCAGGGAAAAGCCGTTTTACTGCTTGCGCCATAAGGTGCGATGCAGAGTGCCAGAATACATCCTTCCCTTCAGGACTATCAAATGAAACAAGCTCAACCTGTGTGGTGCCGCTTACAGGGGTACGCAGATCTTTAAGTGCTCCGTTTATTCTGGCTGCAACAGGTTTACTTTTTCCATTAAGCTTAGCAACAACATCAAGTAGCGTTTTGCCATCCTGTATTTCCAGTGTTTTCCCGTTGTTCAATTGTACCGTTGCCATTGTCAAAAAGCCTTTACAATAAAAAATTGGGCGATACTGGAGTTGAACCAGTGACCTCCTGCGTGTCGAGCAGGCGCTCTAACCAGGCTGAGCTAATCGCCCATAAAAAATAGTGATTACTTTTAAGGATGAAATGTAAATACGAAAGAGCTTATTGCCTGTCAAGACTTTTTCGCAAATTCACGCTGTAATGACAGTATAGCACACAATCCAAAAACCACACACCAAATATTAATAAATGCATTGAGCACTCCATCCATTACTGTGATTGTGTACATGCCATTCTGCCAGTTGAATGCAATATCAAGTAATCCTAAAAATATCAATCCACCGCTTGCAGGTAAAAGTGGTACCAGTGAGGCTCTGACCCCTTTTTTTATTGCAAGCATCCCACCTATTATTAACGATAAGGCTAATACTGTATCAGGCAGGGGGAATGAATGTTCATAGGCAAAATAGCACGCTGGTGGATTTTCCGGAGCAAGCCCTACCGTGAAAAAGGCAATCCAGAATAAAAGGATCCCTATCCCGGTAACTATCGCCAAATATGCTGTTGTTTTTAATGACATAAAACCTCCTGTTATTATTTTTTGCCCTTTTTCTTTTGCACCTTTTTTATCTGACTATCCATTACTGCTTCAACAAGCCACGGCGCATACCGTTTGGCAATCCAGGTAAACTTACTGTCAAAATTTGCTAAGATTATAAATTTTTTCTTTTTCATGCCATCAATGAGCGCCTGTGCCACTTCATCGGGCGTCATAAGCTTTGCAGATTTAGATATTTCTTTGGTTTCATCAGGCTTTGTTCTATTTTCCACTTCAAATCCAGGAGTGTCGGTGTCAGGGGGACAGAGCACCGATACGGTAATGTTGTATGGTTTTAATTCACTGCGCAATACCTCGGAAAAACCCACAATGGCAAATTTTGATGCGCTGTAATCACTATACCCAAATACACCTACCAGCCCTGCCAGTGATGAGGTGTTGACAATATAACCTCCCTTTGCTTTCATGTGTGGCACCATAAACGAACAGGTATTCCATATCCCAAACAGATTTATTTTCATTGTTTCTTCAAACTGTTTATAGCTTATATCTTCAAAATATTTTGGATACGCCCTGCCGGCACAATTAATGAGAATATCACAGGAATCAAATTGACGTAATGCCTGAGTAAAAACTTTTTTAACCTGTGCATTATCCGAAACATCGCAACTATACCATGCAAATCGCTGTCCATGGCGCTTTTTTGACTGTTCAATTTCTTTCATTGCTTCTTCAAGGCGCATGC
>JBBFLA010000065.1:0-16417 GCA_037481795.1 Spirochaetota bacterium | reverse complement strand
TCTCTTATATTATGTCTCTTTATTTTTTACTGAAATTGCAACCTTTTTTTAGTATTTATTCAGAGGTCTCAAATATTTATACGGTGAACATTATTGACAGGTGACATCTATCTTTTTTTCTAAGCATGTCATCTATCAATAAGAATATAAATTTTAAATAATTGGAAGGAGATTGTTTATGGGTAAAAATTTTTTTGTTACTTTTTTTGTATCAATAATTTTATTATCAAGTTCATACGTTTCAGCGCAGGAAGAATATGAATTATTTATGCCATCAGGGAAAATGTTTTTCACTTTCAGCTGGGATTTAGCCCTAAAAGGTGATGGCATAGGAAGTAAAGCAGCAATAGTTGATGGAACTAGTGATCAGGAATTGAAGGTTGATTGGGTTATTGCATTTTATTCTTACAAAAACTTTTTTATAAAATCCGGCTACATGTTTACTGATTCCACTGGAGCATATATAAATGCAGGAATCACAGAAAGAGCATTTAGAGTTGATTATAAAAAAATTTCATCCCCATCTATAGATGAAACCTATCTTTACTATCAACAATATTATCACCTGGAAGGTGGGTGCCGATTAAATTTACCCAATAATTGTTATCTAGATTTTGGAGCATATTATGGTATTCAAAAAGGCGATATGACTTTCACAGGTGAAGATACTATTCTTACTTCATATGAAGAGGCCAAAAAGGGGGACATAACTGTTGAAGAAAATGATGGGTACAAAATTAATAATGATTTTGGTATTACTGCATCAGTAGGAACACTTTACCCAATTATACAGGATGCAATATATTTTGACGCTAGCTTTAGATTGATTCAAGGCTTATATCCTGCATTTGAACTTGTTGGCAATACATCAGGCGATTTTAAATGGAAATTATATAATTTTAGTTTTGGACTTGTTTTAGGAATAACAGCTGTGTTTTAAAAAACATTAATATTTTTTTAATTTTTAAAATAAAGGTGAGTAGATGTCTAGTCACCTTTATTATGTTATATAAATACATTATAAACTTCACCTATAATTTTCTTGCCATTTTAGTTTACTTATTTCTCAATAATATATCATTTAATGTACAATTATTCTTTAAATTAAGGAATACTTTATCAGCATGATTCCACTTATTTCCATACCTCCTCTACTTATGGCTGCTATAGCAGTGTATGTTGCAGTATCATACACCCTTATGTTCATACGCAGGAACAATGAACCTGAACACTTATGGTTTGCATTAATGTGTTTTACAATTGCATTGTATGATATATTTTCTGCTTTACTGTATATGTCGCCATCCCCACTTCAGTCAATACTGTATCAACGTATGCAATTTGCTATATTGGCATGTTTCATTATTGCAATAACATGGTTCATTGCTTCACTGGTACATATTAATGCTGCGTTAATCTATACCATCACTCTGGTTATGGGATTATTTATTATATCCGGATTTATTATAGATAGCGCATATACATTGAATCCTGATAATCCATATATAAAGCAATTCCATTTTTTTGGAACAACAATTACATACAATGAAGCTGATCCTGGTCTTGTGTATGTGTTACAATATATTGCCATGTTAGTAACTGGTTTATATTTATTATACAAACTTTTTATATGGTGCCGCTATGGTGAAATTCATATAAAATTTTTATTTATCAGTCTTTTAATTTTTTTACTTGCAAGTATTAATGACGTATGCGTTGGCAAAGGTATGTATCAATTTATTTACACACTTGAATATGCCTACTTTTTTGTTATTCTTTCTATGGCATATATTTTACAATCACGATTTGTTAAGCTTCACAGGGAGATAGAACATCTGACTTTTTTATTTAACAGAAAGCTTCTGGAAAAAGAAAAATATTTACAACCCATATCCAGTGATAGCAAGCATAAACAGCTTTCAACAACAAACTCAGAAAAGATTCAGCATGCCGTTGAGTTCATTCATGAAAACTTTGCGTTTGATCTATCCCGAGAAGGGCTTGCTGCAATGATTAATTTGCACCCGGATACATTCAGCAGGCTTTTTAAAACATACACTGGCAAATCTCTTCCTGACTACATAAATGAACTGCGGATTAATTATGCAACAGAACTGCTTACATCAACCAGTGATTCCATAGTAACTATCGCCTTTAAAACTGGTTTTGAAAGCCTTTCAACATTTAACCGTGCATTTCACAAAATTCTTAATACCACTCCAACTGCTTACCGTAAACAAAATTGCAAATTCTGATTAATCAGATATTGCGTAGACAAAAGAAAAACAATACCGTACTAAAAATAAACATTAGATTTTTCGGCGCTTTTATGCTTACTCATTACATTGCTTTGAAAATAAAAGTTAGGCAATTTTTTGTTTAACATGAATGCCTAACTATATTGTGGAGGATATACCAATGAAACCTACATATATATTAACACATGACGTGGGTACCACAGGCAACAAAACATGCCTTTATAAAGTTGATAATAAAATAACGCTCATTGATTCGTATCTGGTGGAATATCCTCTGTATATGCTGCCTGATGGTGGTGTTGAACAAAAAGCCGATGAGTGGTGGGATGCTATCTGCAAGGCCACAAAGATGGTAATGAAGAAAAGTGGTATACCATCTGCTAAGATTGCAGCTATGGCCTTTTGTGCGCAAATGCAGGGTTCCGTGTTTATTGATAAAGATGGCAATGCATTACGTAACCCCATGAGCTACTTAGACCAGCGTGCTACCAGACAGATTGAAAAATATCTGTACAAAGGAATTATAAAAATTGAAAAGTGGAATGCGTATAAAACCATAAAATCATTAATCGTCACTGGTGGGCTTGCTGCAACACCAAAAGACCCATTGTGGAAATACCACTGGGTGAAAGATAATGAGCCTGACGTTTTTGCAAAAGCATACAAGTGGCTTGATGTTAAGGACTATCTGATTTTCCGATGCACCGGAAAATTGGGCATGACACAGGATTCAGCAAATGTCACTTTTATTTATGATACACGTAAAGGAAAGTTTGGCTGGCACAAAGGGTTGTGTAAAACCTTTGGCATTAACATGGAACACCTGCCACCTGTGTTCAACTCAACAGATACTATCGGTACTATTACTAAAAAAGCCGCTAAGGAATTAGGCATTGTTGAAGGTATTCCGGTATTTGGCGGCGGCGGTGATGTTCCACTTACTCTGGTTGGTTCAGGTTGTACTGACCTGTATGACACAAACATCTATGTTGGTACCAGCGGATGGGTTTCATCTAACGTTGATAAACGTATGGTTGATATTAGCAATTTCATTGCATCAATTCTGGGTGCTATTCCCAATCACTATGTATACGTTGCCGAACAGGAAACAGCCGGTGCCTGCCTTAAATGGGTGCGCGATCACCTTGCTCTTGATGAGATAGGCGTTTATCTTAAAGCACGTCATATTGCAGATAAAAATAAAGAATATGAATCGTTATATGATTTTCTTAATGAGGTTGTCCTTCAAACACCCCCCGGTGCAGGCAATGTGCTGTTTACTCCCTGGTTACATGGAAACCGTTCGCCACGTGAAGACCCGTATGCACGCGGTATGTTTTTTAACCTGAGTCTGACAACCGGTAAACGACAGATGATACGCAGCGTTCTTGAAGGTGTTGCATACCACATACGCTGGATGTTAGAAGCCATGGAAAAAAAGATACCACATCAGAAGGTTCTGCGGTTTGCCGGTGGCGGCGCAAAATCTGATGTATGGTGCCAGATTATGGCTGATAGTACCGGCAGGCAGGTTGAGGCAATTGAAAACGAAATTAATGCCGGTACAGTTGGCGCTACAGTTGTTTGTGCTGTTGGTTTAGGAATTTTATCATCGTTCAATGAAGCAAAGCGTCTGGTAGGTGTGCGAAAAATTTTTAAGCCACAGCCCCAGTACGCTGATATGTATACACGAAATTTCAAGGTTTTTACCAAACTCTATGAAAAGAACAGGGATCTTTTTAAAATACTTAATTACTAATTTTAAGGAGGAACACAATGAAAAAAGAATATGCTATTTCACACTGGCCTGATTCAAAGGAAATTCTGGAAAAATTGAAGGTTCTTGCAAATGAACTGCCTGTGTATCAGATCAACCGCAATAAAATGAATGAATATCTTGAAAAGTATGAAACAAAATTTGCATCATCAAAGCAGATGGTAGAAAAAGCTAAGCAACGAATACCTGGTGGTGTACAACATAACTTAGCTTTTAACTATCCATTTCCCTTAGCCATAGCAAAAGCAGATGGTGCCTATCTCTATGATGTTGATGGCAATAAGTTCATAGATTTTCTTCAAGCTGGAGGTCCCACTGTACTTGGCAGCAATTATAAACCGGTACGGGATAAGGTTATTGAACTCATCAATGAGTGCGGTCCGGTAACAGGATTATTCCACGAATACGAATATCATCTGGCAGATCTTATTCATTCACATATTCCATCGGTTGAATTATTCCGATCCCTTGCAAGCGGCACCGAAGGATGTATGGCTGCAATAAGGGCTGCACGCTGCTTTACCGATAAAAAGTTTATTATCAAGGTTGGCGGCGCCTATCACGGCTGGAGCGATCAGATGGTATTTGCAATGCGAATACCTGGCCTGGGAACTCTGGATTCTCATGGCATACCAGAAGGCTGTTATACGTACATGCAGGAATTTTATCCAAACGATATTGAAGGATTGGAAAAATTACTGAAAGAAAACGAATCAAAAGGCGGCACTGCTGCTGTTATAGTAGAACCACTGGGACCTGAAAGCGGTACACGCCCGGTACATTATGATTTTAATGCAAAAGTACGTGAACTGTGCGATCAATACAATACACTGCTTATCTTTGACGAAGTGGTTACCGCTTTTAGAGTTGGCCTTGGCGGTGCACAGGGCTATTTTGGTGTTAAACCCGATTTAACGGTATTTGGCAAATGTGTTGCCGGTGGATATCCTGCAGCTGGAGGTGTAGGCGGCAGAAGAGAAATTATGGAAACCTTTGCAGCTGGTATTCAGGGATTAAAAAAGCGAGCCATGGTTGGAGGCACCTTATCTGCCAATCCTTTATCATGTGCTGCTGGATACTTTGCCATAAAAGCTATAGAAGAAACAAAAGCACACATCAAAGCAGGAAAAGCAGGGGATAAGCTAACAACTGGATTACAGGAAATATTTAAACGCCATGATTTACCTTTTGTAGCATTTAATCATGGCTCAATATGCCACATGGAAACAGGTGCAGCCATGCTTATGGAACTTAGCAATCCAAAGATATTTGAGCAAGTTGGACAGCGCCGTAAGGTTATGGAAGAGCTTGGAGCAGCACTCATGGTTGAAGGCATCATTACACTGGCAGGAAGCCGCATTTACACAAGTATGGCCGACACCGATGATGTCATTGATGATGCACTGGAACGCTTTGACAGAGTATTTAAATATTTTGAACCAGTTAAGGAGAAATAAGATGACTCATGAAATAAAAGTATACGGTTACCGATGGGTAATTCTATTTGTCTTTGCATTGCTCAATATTGTTATTCAGATTCACTGGATATCGTTTGCCAGCATAACTTCAGAAGCGGCGGCTTTTTATAATGTAGCACCGCTTTCAATTGGCCTTCTATCAATGCTCTTTATGATTGTCTATGTGTTTGTATCCATACCTGCTTCATATATTATTGACACTTATGGAATCAGATTTGGGATTGGCACTGGTGCCGTACTCATTGGTATATTTGGCATTGTAAAAGGTTTATATGCATCTTCGTTTAGTGCGATAGTTACTACTCAAATAGCTTTAGCCATAGCACAGCCATTTATTCTCAATGCATGTACACGGCTATCTGCAAAATGGTTTCCTTTAGATGAGCGTGCGACAGCAACCGGTATCGCATCACTTGCACAGTATATCGGCATAATTTTTGGATTAGCAGCAACGCCATTTCTGGTGCATTCATCATCTATACCACACACAATGTATATCTATGGCATCGCAAGTATTGCCATTGCAGTACTATTTCTTGTTTTTATGAAAGAAGAACCTCTTACACCGCCATGCGAAAAAGGTCAGGAAGAACGCTTCAAGGTAAAGGAGGGGCTGCAGCATATATTCAGGATGAAACAGATGTGGCTGGTGATATTTCTTTTCTTTATAGGGCTTGGTATGTTTAACGCAGTTACAACATGGATAGAACAGATTCTTGAGCCACGTGGCTTTCATTCTGAGCAGGCTGGTATTGTTGGTGCCAGTATGATGGCTGGAGGTATTCTTGGTGCAATTATTCTTCCGCTACTTTCGGACCATTATAGAAAGCGCAAAGTTTTTTTAACAATCTGCATGGCTTTTCTTATTCCAGGGCTTGCAGGGTTAACATTTGCGCAACATTTTAATACAATTCTGATTTCAAGTTTTATTCTTGGTTTTTTTATCATGAGTGCTGGCCCAATAGGTTTCCAGTATGCAGCAGAGATTTCCTATCCTGCACCTGAATCAAGTTCACAGGGGCTTTTGCTGTTATCAGGCCAGATTTCGGGAATCATCTTTATTTTTGCAATGGATGCATTCAGAACAAGTACTGGTGCAATGACTCCATTTATGATTGCTTTTATTGTGCTGATGGTTATTAATACACTATTGACATTGAAATTAAAAGAATCAAATTTAATTAGTTCATAATATGGTAATGTAAAGATGCATTGCCAGGCATCTATATATCTCTACACATATAATTATATACAGCAAAGGAGATTAAAATGTCTAATTACACAAACTATAAAGAAAATATTTTGCGATGGTGCAAATGGCTTAATGAAAACGGATTTTTTGGGACACAATTGGGCAGTGGTGGTAATATTTCATGCCGAATTGAAAACGAAGAAAAAATTGCAGTAACTCCATCAAGCCTGCCGTATAAAGATATGGCCATAAGCGACGTTTGCATCGTTGATTATAACCAGAATGTTATTGAAGGCAAAAAGCCTACAATGGAATTGTCATTGCATCTTGCAATTTATAAAGAAAGGGATGATGTCAATGCAGTGGTACACACTCATCAGATATATGCAAGCATACTGTCGACCATGAATATTGATAAGCCAATCCCTGCCATGTTTGATGAAATTGCATTTGCTATTGGTGATGAAGTTGCTTTTGTTCCCTATGCACTATCGGGTACACCTGAACTGGCTGCAAATGTTGCTGCCACTGTTATCAATAAATGCAGATGTTATATTATTAAAAATCATGGAGCCATAGCTTTAGGCAAAAACTTAGAACAGGCATGCCTTCATGCAGAGATGCTGGAAAAAGTGGCAAAGGTATATTACCACGCATTAGCAGCAGGGAAGGAATCAAGCCCACTCCCGGAACCCATTATGCAGCTAATACGCCAGTTATTTGGTAAATGATGGTTGAATTTTAAAGTTTTGATTTAATGGAAATAAAATTTTGCTTGACATTATATAAAATATTTATAGTATTTTTTATCAAACATAAAGAATTTCCCCTATATTATACTATTTTACGGAGGTTTTTATGAAAAAAAGCGTATCATTACTTGTTCTTTTTATGCTGGTAGCAGCAATAAGCATAGCTGAAGCAGGTGTTGTACGGAACAATGCAGGTTGTGGCGTTGGCTCAATGATCTTTGGCGACAAAGATGGCTTGTTATTTGAGTTATTGGCAACAACAACAAATGGAATTTGTGGCAACCAGACATTTGGCATGACTTCAGGTACACTGGGTTGTGCTCCTATGAAAGGGATTGTTTCAAATGAAAAGATCAACCTCTATGTAGCAGATAACATGGATAACCTTGCAAAAGACATTGCAAAAGGTAATGGTGAATATCTGGAAACGTTAGCTCTTCTTATGAATGTTCCCGAAAGTGAAAAACAGCAGTTCTTCACCAAATTGCAGTCTAATTTTAATAAAATTTATACTTCAAGCGATGTAACGTCAACCGAAGTTGTAAAGAATATTGAAGTAGTATTGCAGAATAGTTAATCATATCATAATTTTTAATAGGGGAATATTGTCACTGCTTCCATACATAAGGCACAGTAAAGAAATCTTTATTGTGCCTTTTTTCATTCTTTTCATCCATTTTATAGTAATATCGTTTTATCAATATGCCAACGCTCAGCAAAATTATCCATATGAAACAATTATCAATATGCCAGCCAGCACAACAATATCAAAGGATATTTTTCAATCTATAAATATTGATCAATTAATAGCCTTATCTAATACAAAAAAGTTATATGACTCAAAGCAATGGTGGGCTTTACTTCACTATAAAAAAAGTATCTTTGGAATTAAAAGTCTTGTTGATGACCCCAAATTTTTTCTGGCATCAGATGGAAAATTCAATCCCAAAAGCGAACTTGACGCCACAATACGATATTTATACTCATACCACGAAAAAGAAAATCCCGTTGATCGTTTCATGGCACGCTATGAATGGTTAAAAAAAGAATTACAAACAACAAGCCCATATGAACTATTTTGCAAAAAATATCAAGAGATAGTATCATTTAAAGATTCAATTAAAGTTAACCTGGTATTCCCCACAGGATATATCAATAGTCCAGCATCAATGTTTGGACATACTCTTTTAACAGTCCAGTCTCAATACAATCCAGGGCTGTTGTCATCAGCTATAAATTATGCAGCAAATACCAATGAAACATTTGGTCCATTATTTGCGTTTAAAGGAATCTTTGGATTTTATAGAGGCTACTTTTCTATAATGCCGTATTACTTGAAGGTTCAGGAATACAGTGACCTTGAAAGCAGAGATATATGGGAATATACATTAAACCTGAATCAGCAAGAAGTCAGGTTTATGCTTTTCCATATTTGGGAACTTGATAATATATATTCAGATTACTATTTTTTTGATGAAAATTGCTCGTTTAATCTTTTATATATCATGGAAGTTACCCGTCCTGATTCACATCTTACCAACAATTTCTTTTTCTGGGTAATACCTATTGATACCATAAGAAAAGTAATTAATGCAGGATTTGTTGAAAGTACTTCATTTAGGCCTTCGCGAACAACAACCATTAATCATATGGTACTACAACTTAATCCTGATCAAATAAAAATTGTCAAATCCATAGCTAATCATGAAAATGAAGCATTAACAAATCTTATTAACTCATCATTTACTGAAACTCAAAAAATACAAATTCTTGATTGTGCTTCTGAATTCATTCAATATCGTTATGCACATAAAGAATATACGCAAAAAGAATATCAGGATTTATTTATTAATGTGTTAAAAATACGAAGTTCATTCCCACAAACATTATCTTATACAATTCCCAATCCACCAGGGCCAGAGACCGGTCATTATTCCAGCCATGTACGTTTACAGGCAGGAATTTTTGATGCAAAACCTTATAGTGAACTGGTATATAGGCCATCTTATCATGACCTGTGTGATGACCCTTCGGGGTTTATTCCGGGATCCCAAATTATATTTGGTGAGACGGCAATTCGCTATGACTATGACAATCAAAAATTATTATTGCAACGTTTAGAATTAATTAATATTGAATCCCTTTCACCAATAAACCCGTTGATAAAGCCATTAAGTTGGAAAGTAATTACCGGATTTGACCGATTGCCTTTTGAAAGTAATAATAAGACACTGGTATACCAACTAAATACAGGAAGCGGTTATACAATTGAGATTTTCAAATGGCTGCAAATATATGGCATGATTGAATTTTCAGGCTTACTCAATAATAGCCTTAAAAATAACATTGAAGCCGGCCCCGGGGTTTCAGCAGGCTTTGTAATTCAACCTTTCCAACACTTTCGTATCAGAAGTTATATAGTTGATACATATTATCTTTATGGAGAAATATGTAATTTCTTAAGTTTGAAGGCTATCATGCAGTACAATTTAAGTAAACGATATAGCATGCGATTTGAAGTGTCAAGCTGGTACAATGAACAATGGTTTAATCAGGTTTCAGGTGGATTTACTTTTTATTTCTGGTGATTGCTGCTATGAACTATCGCTTATATATTATTTTAATCATAAGTTTACTGGTAACAGGCTGCCTTGACAGTGTCATCTATCATCCTGACCCAATGACACCAGCTACCAGCGCATTACCCTTCCCCGCAGAAGATGTTTTTATTCATGTCAATGAAACAGTTACTCTTCACAGCTGGTTCATCCCTTCACAAACAGCTCGTTTTACTTTATGTTATTTTCATGGCAATGCAGGGAACATCTATGACAGAATTGAATTGCTGAAACTTTTACATTCAATTCCTCTTTCTATTTTAATAATAGATTATCGAGGGTATGGCAAAAGCAGTGGTAAACCCAGTGAAAAAGGACTGTATGAAGATGCAATGGCTGCATGGGAGTATTTGACTGATGTTAAAAGAATATCACCAAAAAACATTATTTTGTTTGGGCGTTCACTTGGAGGACCTGTAGCTTTGTACTGTGCAACAAAAACAAATCCGGCAGGTATTATTATTGATTCAAGTTTTACCAGTATCAAATCTATGGTGCAGTATCACAGCGCAGGATGCATGTCACTTTTTTTCAAAGAAAAATATCCAGCTATTGATTACATACAAAAAATAACTATTCCCGTTTTGATACTTCATAGCAGGAATGATGAAACTGCACCATTTTTTATGGGACAGGAACTTTACAGACAATGCCCATCAAACAAAAAATATTTTGTTGAGTTGCAAGGTGGCCATAATAATAATTTTCTGGTTGATTCTCTACTCTACCGTAACAGCATAAAAGAGTTTGTTTTATCATTAACCAGTGAGGAGTGATTGTACTATGATAACAAGGTATGTTGTTCTATTTATATGCTTTTTATTTCCTCTATATTCTGTTGCACAGAATTGCGTACCTATATCTTTTAATACATTACGGATGCTTGCCGAAAGCCGCATTGACCCATGTCCAATATGTCAAAAGAAACTTCAAAAGCAGGCACTGGGACAAATTACAAAAGATATATTCCCCTATAAAAAGATAATTTTTAATACCTCATGCAGCCTGATGAAGACTCAGCAAACAGAAGATAACGAATTAAAGCTTAATACAGACTATGATTCAAAAATTATAATTAATGGAACAGAAACTAATCTGCCCTATATTATTTTAAAGTTTTACACACATGAAAACCACATTGTTGGAATTGATGAAAAGGATTATACTTCAAGGGAAATTCAGAATATATATAAAAATCTATTGTATAATAAACCTGTTGAAGCAGAAGTGATCGTCATTCCTTATAAATACAGTGATTTTGCAACTGCGATGTATTTGCCCGAACGAAATGCATTAATCATTCATTGTAAAATTATCCGTTTGCAACAGATACAATAAATATTTTATTTACTCAATTGCCTTAGCCAGCAGTGAAATGGGATGTACAACCGTATACTTTGTATTCATCTCTATTTGCCATTTACAGGTTTCACAATCGGTTACCACAAAATCTGGGTTTGCCTCTTCAATTATTTTAAAGAGTTCACTTCCCACTGCCTGTGAAATGGCATAATATTCATTTTTAAAGCCATATGTACCAGATATTCCACAACATTCAGAATGCAATATCTTGACGGTTAGTCCGGGTATTTTACGTAACAGTTCAATTGTGAATGCAACATTGCCCATACGCTCTAAATGGCAGGGCGAATGGTATGCTACAGTATATTTAAGTGGTTTTAAATTAGGGATGTTGCCTTTTTCAAATTCCTCAAGAACATATTGCGTAATATATGCTATGTTGTTTGCAATAGGAGTATTATCAAGTTCAAGCAAATTGGGATATTCATGTTTCAACGCTAACGAGCAGCTTGATGATGCTGAAACAATCCTGGCCTGTTCATGAGGCAGTGCTCTGGACAACACCCGTATATTATGCCTGCCATGTGATTGTGCTTTTTTTATATATCCATTTGCAATCAAAGGAACACCACAGCATTTTTCTTTGGTAATGATGACACCCTTACCCAATGCATTGAGTACTTTCACTACATCTTTGCCTAACTGAGGATAATTGTAATTAACATAACACCCATGAAAGTATACTACCTTTTCAAGATATTTATTCTGATATTTTTTTGCCTCTTTAAACCATTTTCTAAATGTCATGGATGCATAGTTTGGAAATGTTCTACCTTTAGGAATTTGAAAAATAAGGTCAAGGAAATATTTAACAATCCCTAAATGTGTAAAAAAATTGACTACGGGTGAAAATATCGTTCCAAAAGTTCCCATTAAATCAGTACGGCTGAGTAAAAAATCCCGTATTCTAAATTCTTTTTTTGAATAGCGCCATTTTGCAGTTTGAATAATATCGGCAATCTTTACATCAGAGGGACAAGCAATTTCACACCGCTTACAGTTAGAACAATATTTTAATGATATATCAAGAAGCTGTGGGTTTTTTATTCTAAGCCGTTCGGTATCGGGTCCTGACTGCTTGGGACCTGGATACAGATGTGTAACTCGCGCAACCGGGCAGTAAATAGTACATACTGTACATTTTATACAATGGTCAAAACTTATGTTTTCTAACTTTATCATGGTACTATCTCATAAGCTTATATAAAGATATAATCTGATTTGCAGCCTTGTATGCGGTGCTTATCGCCACACCACTTCCACAGCCTTCCCTGATTGGATTGTAATGCGCAAGTATTGCCCCGCTGCAATATACATTCTGGATAATATTGTTCTTGCTGTCATACGGTCGTAAGTTTTCATCCGTGACCACACCATACTCTAAGAAAGGATGAGAATTACTGTAAAAGAATTGCGGGCTATACCATTTATTGCGTTCAGGCTCATAATGAAGTTTCAGTTTAAATACAGGCTCATACATATTATTGAATTCACTTATCATTCCGCCGCTGAAAAAACTGCCCGTTGCTAAAATATAAAACTTTGCTTCCAGTGGATTTTCTGGATGGTTGGTAGTATACACAGCCTGCACCACGTCATTATTACTTTCAGCACGCACTACTTTGTCGCCAGCAATGTACACACCGCCCAACTGAGCAAACCGTGATTTCAGCGCATTGTCAATCCTCAATCCAAGGATTGATGGAGGAAGTGTTGGAATTTCATAAATAAGTAATCTGGTGCGGCTTTGTAATATATTGTGTACTTGATTGAAGTTATGAATCCCCATGAAAGCAGGGATAACCACAAAATCAGCACCTTCGGCAGCAAGCCGTATAACATCAGCAATTCTGTATACGTTTTCTTCATTTTCAAAAATACGGGCAATGTCAACGGATCTGAATTCATGAGGATGTCTGGTTATATCCTGAAGCTGGGGCATATCAATACTTTTAGCAATAATTTCACAATTAGCAAATAACGCATGCTTTGAAAGCTGTGCAGCAGCTAACTTTGGATGAAAATCACGGTAACCTTCAAAATTAAGAATGACAATTTTTTTCATGCTCTTAAAACGGTTATACACATCCTCATTAAACACGCTTCGTTGCGAAAAGTACGTTGGCTTAAGCGTCCCCAAGGCAGTAACATGGAAATGATTGAGGTTTTCATTATCAAAAAGGTATACGTTCTGAGTTTCACATTCCTGTTTAAAAAACTGCAATGCCTCAACAATTAATGGCTTTCCGCATTTTGTATACGGATGTTGGGCGATAGTTCCTGTTAATGTATCCAATGCCTCAAAAGGCTTATACACCACCTTATTGTGTACATACCCCAACACATCAATAGAACCTGACGAGAAATGTAATGCACTCATCCCCGATGATATGATTGCAGTGTGCAGTCCTTCCTCAACACACCGTATGCCTGCAGTTAATCCAGAAATTCCACCACCAATTATTATACAATCAAATTTCATTGTTCTTCTTCCTCAACAAGTCCAAGGCCAAATAAACCCTGATAAATCCAGTAGGTGAATTCAAACTCTCTTAAGCCATCGCCCCACAGTACGGGCTTCATTCCTTTAAAACGCTCTTCAATGAAATCTTTTAAAAGCTTTGTTGATGTATCCGGTGTAAATTCACCAAATTCAGTGAAAAGTCCTGCAGCACGGTAAGCACACAACTCACCCTGGCATGGCCCCATTCCAATACGTGTCCTGCGTCGCAAATCTACAAGGTCTTTTACTTTAAGATTTTTAATAGCGTACTCAACTTCACCAAGTGTGACCATTTCACATTCGCAAATAAGCCCATAATTACGCTTCTGCAAACTCAATATATTATGAACACGTTCGCCATGACGATAATGCGTGGACCCAACCACCGAATTGGGAATGCCTGAAAAATATTTTATTTTTTTTGTATACCCTACTCTTTTTTCAGAACCGGGTAATGGCATCTTATGAGTTATACACCGTTTTTTATTGCCAATACGTTTTGCAATAAGATCAGTAGTCATCTGTGCCATTAAGCGGTACGTCATTAGTTTGCCACCAGCTATGGTAATGAGACCCTGAACATTATCACGTTCTTTATGATCAATGAGGACAACACCACGGCTGATTTCACGCCCATCCATTTCACCGGAAACTGCAACCAGAGGGCGTACACCACAATAGGCACGAAGCACCCTTGTCCTGGAAACATTAGGAATTAGTTTTTCTCCATCAGCAAGAAGTATATCAATTTCATCATCGTCGACGACAAGCTCATCAATTTTGTCATAAGGTATTTTGCGTGAAGTGGTACCAATTAATGATACGGTATCACCGGGAACTATTATATCACCATCCGAAGGAACGCGGCAACGGTTAACCACAACATTATTAATACGATAGTCAATAATAACCATTGAACCTTTTGATGGGAACATCTTTAATTCAATACCTGCTGTTTCGCATATATGCTGTCCCCATACACCCGCAGCGTTTACTACAATCGGTGCATATACTTCAAAATACTCTCTGGCTATTTTATCGTAACACTGTACCCCGGCCACCTGATTTTGTTTAAGCATTATACGTTCTACTTCGGTATGGGTAAAAACCAAAGCGCCTCTCTCTACTGAATCTAAAATGTTTGCTGATGCAAGCCTGAAAGGATCTATAGTTCCATCAGGCACCCATATTGCAGAAAGTATATTGGGATTCAGGTTTGGTTCTATTGCCAGGGCTTTTTTTACACTTATTTCCTTAGCATCAATACCAGCAAATTTACATGATTCAAGCAGCCTGTTATGATAGGTAGGATCATCTTCCGGAAGAGTTACAAACAAACCACCCGTAGGCTCAATGCAATGCCATGCTATTTGTTTTAAAATTCGATTTTCCTTAATACACTCAGTAGCTGATTCAAGGTCTTTAACAGCATACCGTGCACCTGAATGTAACAGCCCATGATTTCGACCTGTTGTACCTGAGGCTATATCATTTTTTTCAATCAGGATGGCTTTAATGCCTCTAAGTGTACAATCCCGTAAAACCCCACACCCTGTGGCGCCTCCACCAATAATGATAACTTCAGTCTCTAATGTCTTCACAAGCAACCCTTTTAAAGATAAAAAACATAAAAAAAAACAGAATTAATATATATAACTGCTATACCATAATTATAGCTTGTAATATTTAGTATTGCTCATTTAATAAAGCAACTCATAAAAAAATTTTACTTTCAACCATAAAATTATTTTATTTTGTATACTGATCAATTACACTGCGTTCAAAAATACCATGAATGAATGTACTTATATATTTTTCGGTTAGTATATCAACTTCATTATCATTTAATATTGGGGCTGCAAGAATGCTCTGATAAGCAATCATAAGTATGCCACCAATGAGGATACTTGCAGTTACCTGTAAATCTACATCAGTACGCAATACACCTAAATGTTTTGCCAACCGTAAATCATGAATAATGTGTTTTCTGAGATTTTTTTCAAATTCACCGATGAGTTTTTGTATATGTGGATTAAAACCAAAACCTGTTTTTAGCAAAATTGAGGTCAACTGCCTATCATTATTAAGAAATATAATTGTTTTTTTAATTCTATGACGAAAATATGACACGGGATCTAATGCCTTTACTTCATCATGGCTTATATTGACAACTCGTTTCCACTCTTCCAGCGAACGAATTAATAATGTTAAAAATAAATCTTCCTTGTTACGGAAATATTCATAAATAGTCCCTTTGCCAATATGTGCAACTTTAATTACATCTTCAACATAGGCTTCATAATATCCTTTTTCAGCAAAAACCTGCTTTGCGCAATCAAGAATATGTTGCCTGCGCAACTCTGCTTTCATCACAACCCCTATTACTTATTTATTTTTTTCATAATTGAGACCTCTGAACAAAAGTCAAAACAAAAAAATTTAGTAATTCTTTAAAATAAAAAGTCTTAATTTTTAAA
>JBBFLA010000064.1:0-18210 GCA_037481795.1 Spirochaetota bacterium | reverse complement strand
AACCTGATTATTCTATAAATAATATTTTTATATTATTTGAATAGGGTCTTGAAAATATTTTGACTTTTTATAGGAGGGTAGCTATGTATAAAAAAATGGTAATATGCTGTATTGCTATTATTGTGCTTTTTAATGGTTATACAATTTTTGCCAATGAAATGGTAAAACAAACAATTATTGCTTTTGAACAATCCATACCATGGTCGGATGTATATGATGGTTTCAAAACACGTCAGCATTCATGGCATCAGGATGTAATGAAGGCAAGTTCGCCACAGGAACTGGGAAAGTTCCTTGTTGAGTTGCAGGGCTTCATTATAAGAGGAAAATTGGGAAATGATTGGAACAGAATCAAAGATACCTGGATACTTAAAACAAGCAATGCCGCTACCTATGATGACATTGCAGCAAGTTTAAAGCAGTTGCAGGAGTATTATTTTAGTAATGCAGCGCAGGATGGCGGTGATATTAAAAAAGATATTATTACATTTGAGCAATATGTTCCCTGGGAGGATGTTAAGGATGGATTTAAAACACGTCAGCAGGGATGGCAGTACGATGTTAATAATGCAAAATCACCTCAGCAGGCGGGTTTATTGTTGCTTGAATTTCATGATTGGATATACCCTGAGAAATTTTCTGATTCATGGACCGTGATAAAACCTGCATGGGCTAAAAAAGCAAAGAATGCTTCAAGCTGGCAGGATGTAAAAAACCTTTTAAAAGAATTACAGTGGAATTACAGGAAAGGTAAGTAATCCAATAGTAGGTAATTAATTATTAGCAGTTATTAATAGTTCCTTAATGAAAAAATAATCCCACGCTTTTAAAATATGTTGTGGGATTATTTGTAATATAAATCATGAACTTGTTCTACTTTAAGGTATATGATTCAAAATCAGGGTATCCTTCAATTCCATGTTCAGAGATATCAAGCCCAATAAGTTCTTCTTCTCTTGTAACCCTTATACCCATGGTTGCGTTAATAATAACCCAGATAACCCAGCTTACTACAAAGACAAAACTGCCAACCGCAACTACGCCAACAAGCTGATTTGCAAAAGAACTTATTCCGCCACCGTAAAACAGCCCAAGAGGTGGTTGCCCATTTCCACCTGCATATGGTGCTGCGGCAAAAAGTCCCACCGCTAATGTGCCCCAAACGCCATTGACAAGGTGGACTGAAAGAGCCCCAACCGGGTCATCAATACCCCATCGGTCAAAGGCAAGAACAAATAGCACAACAAGAATGCCTGCAATTCCGCCAATGACAATCGATGCACCGGGAGTAACCCATGCACAGGGTGCAGTAATTGCAACTAATCCAGCTAAAGCACCATTAAGTATCATTGATAAATCAGGCTTTTCCAGTGCAAGCCACGCTGTTAGGGTTGCTGTTAATGTACCAGCAGCAGCTGCTAAGTTGGTAGTTACAGCAATTCGCCCTATATCAGCAGCATTTGCAGCCATTGTTGATCCGGGATTGAAACCAAACCATCCAAACCATAGAACAAACACACCTAATGTTGCAAGTGGGAGACTGTGCCCGGGGATAGAATTGACACTGCCATCGGGGTTGTATTTACCAATACGCGGACCCAGTACCAGCGCCCCTGTCAATGCAGCCCATCCGCCAATTGAATGAACCACTGTTGAACCGGCAAAATCCCAGAAACCACGTTGAGCTAACCATCCACCACCCCATATCCAGTGACCTGCAATGGGATAAATGATACTGGTCAGGATAAATGAAAATACAATAAAAGCCAAAAACTTTATTCTTCCACCAACAGCTCCGGATACTATAGTGGCTGCAGTTGCACAGAATACAAGCTGAAAGAAAAATTTGGCAAACAGTGGTACGCCTGTCCAGTTAAGGGCAGAATATACACCTTTATACATTTCCCCGGTTGCGGGGCTGTTATCAGCACCACTTAACATAAACATTCCTTTCCAGCCCATAAAACCATTGCCATCGCCAAACATTAAACCCCAGCCAATAAACCAGAAAGCAATTGAAGATATAGCAAATACAACAAAGTTCTTAGACGATATATTAACCGCATTTTTTGCCTGTTGCAAACCTGCCTCAACCATTGCAAACCCCAGGTTCATAAAGAAAACAAGGAAGGCTGCAAAAAGGACCCACAGAGTATCCGCAACAACAGCCATATTCACTGTATCTGTTTGAACCTGGGCAACTGTAGTGTCAGTTTCCTGTGCAAATAGTAAGCCTGCACATAGCAACACTACGCCAATTATTCCTGATATTTTTAATAATCTCATAGATTCCTCCTAAATTTCATAGTAAAGTGCATATTCCCATGGATGGGGTCTTAAAGCTATCTGGTCTATCTCATGCAATCGCTTGTGGGCAATATAGCTTTCAATAAGATCAATAGTGAATACATCGCCTTTCAAAAGAAAGGAGTAATCACGCTCAAGGCCATCTATAACTTCTTTCAAAGTTCCAGGCGTATTTCGTATGTTCCTTTTTTCATGGGGCGATAATTCATAGATATCCTCATCAATGGGGTCAGGCGGCTCAATCCTGTTTTCAATTCCATCCATTCCAGCCATGATAATGGCCGCAAATGCTAAATACGGGTTGGCTGATGGATCAGGGCACCTGAACTCAATGCGTTTTGCTTTTTCGCTAGTACTGTACATTGGTATTCGCACTGCAGCTGAACGGTTGCGTGCCGAGTAAACCAAATTGATGGGTGCCTCATAACCGGGAACAAGCCGCCTGTATGAATTGGTGGTAGGGGCTGAAAATGCCAGCACTGCCTCTATGTGAGCAAAAATGCCACCAATGAAATACCGCGCATAGTCGCTTAAATCTGCATACTTGCCAAAGTCATAGAAGATATTCCTGTTTTCTTTCCACAAGCTGACATGTACATGCATTCCTGAACCATTATCCATAAATATAGGCTTTGGCATGAATGTAACGGTTTTGTTATATCGGTGTGCAACGTTTTTGATAATATACTTATACATTAAAAGCGCATCGGCCTGTCGTACAAGTTCATCAACCACAAGCCCAATCTCAGTCTGGCCTGCTGTTGCAACTTCATGATGATGAAGATTGACCTTAATACCGCACGAACGCAGTACCTCCACCATCTTTGAACGCAGGTTATGAAGCTGATCATGTGGTGAAGTAGGGAAGTATCCCTGCTTATACGGTATCTTATATCCTAAATTCTGTTCTCCTCTGGCAGAGTTCCAGCTTGCTTCAGAAGAGTCAACCTCATAGAATGCTTTGTTCTGTGTTTGTTCGTACTGTACTTTATCAAAGATGAAGAATTCGGGTTCAGGACCAAAGTACGCCATATCGGCAATACCGGTTGAGCGGATATATTCAATTGCTTTTTCACCTATATACCGCGAGTCTTTAGTATACCGCCTTCTATCTACAGGGTCAATGATATCACAAAGGAATGAAATTGTCCTGTGGTCAAAGAATGGGTCAATAAATGCAGTATTAGGGTCAGGGCGCATGAGCATGTCGCTTTCATGAATAGACTGAAATCCCCGTATTGAGGAACCATCAAAACCAGTTCCTACTGCAAACAGCTCTTCATCCGCTCTGTCAGCAGTTAACGTATAATGGTGAAGCCTGCCAAACAGGTCAGTAAACTTAAGATCCAAAAATTCTATGTTACGTTCTTTTATTATCTTAAGTATATCTGAAATGGAGGTATGCTCCTTATGACCATTAACCAGATAGATAGGGTCAAAAATAGCTTCCATATAACACCTCCTTATTCAAGCTCCTTTTTTACCGGCAAAGACTTCTTTTTATCTAAAATTTTGGTTAAGTCCATCCCTGTTGCAGTTTTGATTTGCTCTATAAATGAAACTACTGTAGAAGTAACATCTCCCACATGCTTGGGTATGCCACCATCACCCATAACAACAAGCTTATCCACTTTCAGGTTATCCTTGAGCACAGTGGATACGCTATCCACAATGTTAGGCAAAAGGTGCAGCATAAACAGTTCCTTGGTGTTACCATTTTGCCATTCAGCACGCATCTTGCTTACTGCTTCAGCCATGGCAATACCCTGTTCTTTAAGATATGATGATTGTCCCATGGCTTTTAATTCTTGTGCTTTCTTTTCAGCTTCAGCAGGGATTATTACTTCAGCAGTGTATTTTTTTGCATTGACATCCTTCTTCAATTCTTCCAGCTCATTAAGGTGCTTCAGTTCGGCCAGCTTCTTTGCGTATTCTGCCCGCACTTCTTTCTGAAAGGTTGATTCGTTCAGCAATGCCTTGCGTTCCCTGAAATTGTTTTCATATTCTTCGATAGCAATTCTGGACTGAAATTCAACATCGCTTGCTTTTTTTCTGGCATTGTACTCAACGATCTTTGCTTCTGCTTCGGCTTCAGCTTCTTTAATACGAGCATCACGCTTAACGATAGCATTGCGCTGACGCCCTACAGCATCTAAATACCCTTGAGAGTCTTTAATTTCTTCAATTTTAACTGAGTCTAAGGTAAACCCTAATTTCATGAGTTCATCTTTGGCCAAATCGAATACTTTCTTTTCAAGTTCTATCCTCTGGTAGTTAGCTTCCTCTGGCGTGAATGTTGCTATAACGCCACGCAGAACACCTTCAATAGTATTCTTAGCGATAGTTTCAATCTCGGATGAAGGTTTGCCAAGGAGCCTTTCAACAGCATTTTCCAGTCCACCGCCTTCCTTTGAAGCAATCTTAACATGAGCTATTGCCATAATACTTAATGGGATCATACCGTTAGAAAGCGCCCCTTCTATATCCAGTGTAATGGGGATAATTGAAAGTGACAGTCGTGAAACGCGCTCTAAAAGAGGAACACGCAGACCATAACCACCACGTATTACACGATATCCCACAATTTCTCCGCTTGGGAGTTTGCGTTTACGCCCCGAGAAAATTAAAATCTCGTTAGGTTCGCAAATTTTAAGATTAACTTTGATAAAAATAAGAATTGCTGCAATTGCAATGATGGCTATTGAAATAACCAGTGCCCAGTCAATATTTGCCATGTACATTTCCATTGTTTACCTCCTTTAGTATAATTTAACCTATAGCTCGTGAGCCGCGTTCACCAGTGCGGATACGAACACATTCTTCAATAGGTATGACAAAAATTTTACCATCACCAATATTACCAGTCTTTGCCCCGCGAGTTATTGCTTTTATGGTTGGTTCAACGTAATCGTCATTGACAGCAATCTGAAGCTCAATTTTTTTCAAAAGGCGTATTTCATGCTTTACGCCACGGTAGGTTTCGGGATATCCCTTTTGCCTGCCTGAGCCAATTGAGTTGATTACTGTCATTAAATTAATGCTGGCTTCATTTAACTCCTTTTTAACATCCGCTAATTTTTCAGGACGGATGATTGCGATAATTAATTTCATAAAACCTCCTTACCATTTGATTAAATTGTGCAGTTGTGGATTGTGTTATTATGATCACACATACTACATTCCAGTACTGGTTCTATGTATAGAGTAGCAGAGAGGTGTTATAGCGGTCAATGTTTGGTTAAATTGATGCGATTATTAACCCTTTATTTAACATATGCTTAATCATTTTGTAACATAATTGAAACAATTGGCGGATATATAAATTTTTATTTTTTTCTTGACAATTATGTCACATTGTGTCTATAAGTGGTAAAAAGTGGGGATTAGTGTAGAATAATAGAAAGGTAAGGGGAAAGTATAGTATACTATGTTTATGGGTGAATACCGCCCTACGCTTGACGAAAAATGCCGCGTTGCAATACCCATAAAGCTGCGTAAAGCGTTTGGCGAAGACAACATAATACACAAATTAATCATAACGCATGGTTTTGATAAATGTGTTATGGCTTTCAGGGAAGTTGACTGGAAGGAATTTGTGGAAACAAAGCTGGTACCCCTTTCACAGGCTGACCCCATGAACAGAATGCGTATCAGGTTTTTGCTGGGTGGTGCAACGGAATGTGAACTGGATAAACAGGGAAGGATTCTTATCCCTGATTATCTGCTTGAGTATGCACAGATTAAGAAGGACGTTGTCATATTAGGTTTATATAACCGTATTGAAATATGGAGCGCAGAAATTTATCAGCAATACAAACCTGATGGGGAAGCATTAAATCAGTTTGCTCATGATCTGGGATTTTAAGAATACACTATGTTGTAATGTGACATAATATGGAAGAAAGTACACAATACTATCACACACCCGTTATGCCTCAGGAAGTGCTTGCTTTTCTTTCTGGCATTGAGGGGATAGAATCATCTATTGTGGTAGATTGTACAGTTGGTGAGGGTGGTCATTCGGAATTGATCCTTAAAACATGGGATAGTCTGAAGCTATATGGCTTTGAACGGGACAGGGAAATTTTGGCAATAGCTCAAAAAAGGCTTTCACCATATGGGAATAGAGTAGTGTTAATAAATGATAATTTTAAAAATCTCTGGCTTCACTGCAAAGGGATGGAAAAATCAATAGCTGCTTTTTTATATGACTTTGGGATCTCTTCGTTCCATTTTGATGGAAGCAATCGGGGTTTTGCATTTAAAACGCATGAAAAGCTGGATATGCGCCTTGATGATTCAGCTAGGCTTACTGCATATGATGTGGTGAATAATTTCAGTGAAAATGAATTGACACAAATTTTTAGCACATATGGTGAAGAACGCTGGTCGCGCCGTATTGCCCGTAAGATTGTCCAGAAGCGAAGTGAAGAAACTATTGAAACTACAGAGCAACTGGCCAACATTGTGGTGCAGGCAATCCCCCGGCAGTACAGGGTGAAACATATTCATCCTGCTACAAGGGTTTTTCAGGCATTACGCATTTTTATTAATGATGAGCTGTCGGCAATTAATGAATCCCTGAAACATGCACTGGGGTATGTAAAACCTGGTGGAAGAATTATTGCTATATCATTTCATTCACTGGAAGATCGTATTGTGAAGGACAGATTCAGGCGCTGGAGCAAAGGGTGTAGTTGTGATAATGACGGATTATTATGTCGGTGTCCGGCTCATCCTCTTGTTACTGTGTTGACAAAAAAGCCGCTGCAGCCTAAAGAGTCCGAAACCAGGCAGAATCCACGTTCGCGCAGTGCAAAATTACGGGCATGTCAGAAGTTAGGATGAATATGAATACATCAGAACAAAAAAGTATACTGCAATATAGTACCATTGTGATCATTTTTATATGTTTCATCATTGCGTTTATTTATCAGAATATTGAGTACATGCAGCTTAAGATGCACTATAATGCTATGATAAAAGAATATCATACAGTAATTGAAGAATATGAACGTGAAAAGTATCAACTGAATAAGGCGCTGTCAATGGAGCAGATAGAAATATTTGCAAAAAGATATGGCCTGGTGCCTATGACCAAAGAAAGCCTGGTAATACTAAAAGGCAAAAAAGGTATACATTAATGGATATACGAACATATAACTCTTTTGATTTATATACATTACTTAATGATACTGATGTCACGATTATAAAAGGTGATGAGGATATACGTATCAGCGCCATTGAATATGACTCACGGAAGGTTGAAAAAGAGGGGCTGTTTGTTGCTATTGAGGGAATAGAAACTGATGGACATAAATTTATAAAAGATGCTGTTGAAAATAAAGCATCGTGCATAGTTTTGCAGGAAAATCGCCTAAATGAATTTGGCTTTTTACTTGAGCAACAGGATATTGCAGTAGCAACAGCAAAGGATACCCGAAGAGCGTTATCACAGATTTCAGCCAGGTTTTATGGTGAACCTTCGTTGCAGGCGGTTGTCATTGGTGTTACCGGTACCAATGGCAAAACTACCACTACGTATATGCTTGAATCAATATTGTCCAGAGCGGGATTTACCTGTGGAGTCCTTGGTACCATTAACTATCGCTGGAAGGATAAAGTAATTAATGCTTCACATACAACACCAGAGTCAAAGGACCTTCACGAGATTATGTCAATAATGGTTCTGGATGGTGTTGATTGCATCATAATGGAAGTTTCTTCCCATGCACTATCGCTTTTGCGAGTTGAGGATATACATTTTGATTGTGCAATATTTACCAATCTTACGCGTGACCATTTAGATTATCACATAACGTTCAATGACTATTTCATGGCAAAAGTGCGTTTGTTTGAAATTTTAAATAAAAGCCTTAAACAAAAAAAAGCAGCATTCATTAATGCTGATGATAATTATGGCAGGCAGATATTGAACTGGCGCGAACGCTATATTTATCCACTTTTCTCGTTTGGCATTAACAATAATGCTGATTATCATTGTGTTGAATCTTCAATTCAGATTTCAATTAAAGGCACGCAATTTGCCATGGATCTACCATTTGCCAAACAATTCACCATGAAACTGGCAGGCCGATTTAATGTATACAATGCATTAGGGGCAATTGGTGTTTGTGATTTTTTAAATGTGCCTGTTGGCAGAATAGTAACAGGAATTTCAGTGCTATCCAATGTTCCTGGCCGATTTGATACAATTTTATCACCTGAAGGTTTTGCCGTGGTTGTTGATTATGCACATACCAATGATGCGTTGGAAAAATTATTGCTTTCAGTACGTTCATTAAAACCTGAGCGCATTATAACGGTGTTTGGTTGTGGTGGTAACAGGGATAAAACAAAACGGCCACTGATGGGCAAAGTCAGTGAGGATAATTCTGACTGGGTTATTGTAACCAGTGATAATCCCAGAAAAGAAAATCCTGAAACTATAATACGGGATATTACAGCAGGAATGAAAACAAATCGTTATCAGGTAATAGTTAACCGCGAAGAAGCAATCAAGCATGCAATATATATGGCGCAAAAGGATGATGTTATTGTCATAGCAGGCAAAGGCCATGAGGATTATCAGATTATCGGTACAAAGAAATATCACTTTGACGATAAGGAAGTTGCCCGCAAATATATAAATGAGAGGCTTGGGAAGTGATAGTACGGTTTGAAACAACTTCGCAAACTATTGCTGATGCCATTAATGCAGTTCATCATGGTGGTAATCAGCCTGTGCACTATATTACTACTGATTCCCGGCTTTTAGAAGATAAAAGTCTTTTTGTGCCAATTGCCGGTAACAAATTTGATGGGCATGATTTTATTGGAGATGTATGTAAAACCAGAAAGTGCACTTCATTTTTGACACACAAACAGGATAAAGTAAATATAGCCGATCATTATAAAGTAAGTGCCATCTATTGCAATGACACATTACAGGCGTATGCAGCAATAGCACGCTGGCACAGGAAAAAATTTGACATACCGGTTATTGGTGTAACAGGTACCAATGGCAAGACAACCACAAAAGAGATGATAGCACAGGTTCTTTCAACGGAAGGGCAGTGCCTTAAAACACAAAAGAATTATAATAATGAAGTTGGTGTACCTTTTACCATACTTCATTTGCACAATACGCACAGCTATGCTGTTATTGAGATGGGGATGAACCATCCTGGCGAGATATCGCGCCTTTCGCAGGTTGCCATGCCAACCATAGCTGTAATCACCACCATAGGCGAGGGGCATCTGGAATTTTTGGGATCAACTGAAAATGTTGCGCATGCAAAAGCTGAGATACTGGATGGGATGAATGCAGGGAGTATATGCATACTGAATAATGACACAAAGCATACTGATGTTATAAAAAAGAAAGCACGTGAAAAAAATATAAAAGTTATAACCTTTGGGCTTTCAGGTGATATAGCACCAGGATCGTATACATTGTTTCAGGATAAAACAGTTGTGGAATATAATGGTGTTGAAATTACTGTACCAGCGTATGGATTTCATAATGTATATGCGGCGATAGCTACCATTGCTGTTGCCGGGGTTATGGGGAAATCAGTTGTAAAAGTAAAAGAAGCTTTACATAATTTCAGCCCTGTAGCAATGCGCAGTGATATTAAAAAAGGTCGCTGCACCATTATTGATGACTGTTATAATGCAAACCCATTGTCAATGGAGTATGCATTTAAAAGTGCTTCGATGGTATTTCCGGAAAAACGAAAGATTGCTGTGTTATCGGATATGAAAGAGCTTGGAATCCATTCAAGGGATTTACATTTTACAGTTGGAACCAAATTGAAGGCTTCAGGGTTTTCATATGTTTTGGTATGGGGCGATGATGCACGGTATATTGCTGATGGTGCGATTGCTGGTGGATTAGATAGTACGCAGGTTAAATACTTTGATTCAAAAGAGGAGCTTATTGCTTTCTTGTTACAGTTAGTAAAAAAGGATGATGCGGTGCTTGTGAAAGGTTCCCGTTCAATGAAGATGGAAGAAGTAGTAAACGCATTAGAACAGTGAGGTAACTATGTTTTATCACTTTATTTTGCCTTTACAGGAATATCTATCGTTTTTGCGATTGTTTCAATATATCACGTTTCGTTCGGCGTATGCTGCATTGACATCGCTTTTGATAGTATTAATATGTGGTGGGCTGGTTATACGGTGGCTGACACATCTTCGTTTTAAAGAAGAAATACGCACTTTAGGGCCACAAACACACCAGAAAAAAGCAGGAACACCCACAATGGGTGGCGTACTCATATTGGGTGCGGTGCTCATCTCAGTGATTTTATGGGGCAACTTTAAAAGTTTGTATTTTATTTTACTTATTGTCATTACTGTTCTTTTAGGTGCAATTGGATTTATTGATGATTATATAAAATCAATACTAAAGAAAAAAGATGGGATTCCTGCACGGCTTAAGTTTTTATTACAATGCATGTCCGGACTTCTGATTGCACTGTGTATTTACTTTTTTCCATCAAATGCAAAGGAAGCAACAACTTTGTATGTGCCTTTTGTCAATAGAGCAATACTTGATTTGTCCTGGGTATGGATACTCTTTGCCATGCTTGTTATTGTTGGTAGTTCCAATGCTGTCAACCTCACAGATGGCCTTGATGGTCTAGCAATTGGAACAGTCACAATTGTTGTAAGTGTTTTGGCGGTTATGGCATATCTTACCGGCCATCAGCCTATTGCACAGTATCTGCGTATACCCTATATACCCCAGGCAGCGGAATTAACGGTGTTTTTATCAGCATTGGGAGGTGCAGGTTTGGGTTTTTTGTGGTTTAACTCAAATCCAGCATCAGTATTTATGGGCGATACCGGATCACTGGCATTGGGCGGCATTATTGGGACTGTTGCCATTATGATTAAAAAGGAATTTTTTCTTGTCATAGTTGGAGGCATTTTTGTCATTGAGGCACTATCGGTTATGATTCAGGTTGCTTCATATAAATTGAGGAAAAAAAGAGTTTTTAAGATGGCGCCAATACATCATCACTTTGAACTCTCAGGTTGGCCGGAACAGAAGGTGGTGGTGCGTATGTGGATTATTGGTATTATACTGGCAATATTGGGATTGAGTTCTCTGAAGATTTTATAACAGGCAAGCGATAACTCTTTATAAACTATCGCCAATATATGTAAGCTTTATAGTTTTTAAAGGATAGAGACTGTGGAAAAGAAAAAACATATACTTGTGGTTGGATTGGGTTACCGGACAGGATTAGCCTCTGCCAACTTTCTTGCTGGTAAAGGTTTTGCGGTGACGGTATGTGATGTTAAATCACGCAATGAACTGATGCCTGTCATTAATAAACTTGACAAGAGTGTGCATGTGATTGCTGGTAATCAGGATCCTTCAATTTTAGAAACTGGTTGTGATGAAATTGTATTAAGCCCTGGTGTTCCACAGAGTATACCATTAATACAGGAAGCAAAAAATAAAGGCATACCGGTGATATCAGAGATTGAGCTTGCCTACCGGCATTGCTCTTCGCGTATTGTGGGTATTACCGGAACTGATGGCAAATCAACCACAACCATGCTGACAGCTCATTGTCTGAAGGCTAATGGCTTTGATGCGCATCCATGTGGCAATATTGGCATTCCGTATGTGTCCATAGTTGACACTTTAAAAAAAGATTCAATTGCAGTGATTGAACTTTCCTCTTTTCAATTAGAAACCATCCATACATTTAAGCCAGATGTTGCAATCCTTACCAATCTAACTCCTGACCATTTAGACCGGTATAGTTCGCTTGAAGACTATTTTGCTGCAAAGATGAATATTACAAAAAATCAAGATAGCAGTGATTATTTTATTGTAAACAGTGATGATGAATTTATAGCAGCACATCTACCTGCGTTGAAAGCAACACAGTATTCATTTTCATTACAAAAAGAGGCTGACTGTTATTTTAAAAAGGGTGGAATATATTGCACACTTGATGGAAGGCAGCAATTAATTGCACAAGCTGACAGGCTTAAAATACTTGGGTTACACAATGTACAGAATGCAATGGCGGCAATTGTGGCAACACTGTCGCTTGCAAAAAAGCTTGGCCGTGATATTAATCTTAGGACTCTTGAAGATGCATTGTACAGTTTTGAAGGGTTGCCACACCGGGTGCAGATGCTGGGTCGCTTTGAGGGGAGAGCGTTTATTAATGATTCAAAAGCAACAACGGTTGGTGCTGTTATCATGGCGCTGAAAAGTATTTCAGGGAATGTGATACTTATTTTAGGGGGAAGGGCAAAAGGCGATGATTATTCACGGCTAAAAAATTATTTAAAAGGCAAAGTTAAGGGGCTGGTTCTTGTTGGTGAAACTAAGGATGACTTTGCAGTACTTTTCAGTGATATACCGCATTTAAAGGCGCATTCCATGGAAGATGCAGTTATTAAGGCAATGAAAGTAAGTACGGAAGGCGATACTATACTTCTGTCGCCGGCTTGTGCTTCATTTGATATGTATAAAAATTATGAAGAACGAGGGAATGATTTTATTGAAATTTTTAAAAGACTTAAGCAGGGGCAATTGCTGTGGATGTAAAGGCAGTCATTGATACCCGCAGAAAAGGTGAACCCGAGATGGGACTGTTTATAGTAGCCTTCATTCTCATTGGTATTGGTATTGCCATGACCTATAGCGCGAGTGCTCTTTTTGCGGAAAGAACATTTGGTGATTCATTGTATTTCTTAAAACGGCAGTTGTTATGGAGCTTTATAGGTTTTATAGTAATGATGTTTGTTCAGCAGATTGATTACAGGAACTATCAGCAATATACAAAAATTATGCTTGCGTTTACTCTTGTAACGCTGGTGTTGGTCCTGATACCAGGAGTGGGTATTTCAGTTAAAGGGTCTTCGCGGTGGTTAGGATATGGATTATTGAGGTTCCAGCCTTCTGAACTGGTCAAATTATTTATTGTTATATATTTTGCAAAAGTTTTTTCCTATGAGCATCAGCGGGATATAAATGTATTGCAGCTGCTGTTGCCACTGCTTATAGTTGGTGTATTCTTTTTATTGATTATGCTACAGCCTGATTTTGGCACAGCAATAGATGTTGCAATCATTTCGGTAGTGCTATTGTTTGTTTCAGGTTTTCCGTTAATATATATGCTTGGGCTTGCTGTGCTGAGTGTGCCAATGTTTTATCTTTTGATTTATCAGGTAGAATACAGGCGTGATCGAATACTGGCATTTTTGGATCCATGGTCAGACCGTTTTGGGAAAGGGTATCATATTATACAATCATTTATTGCATTTAAGTTGGGTGGGCTTTTGGGTGCAGGCCTGGGTTCAGGTACTCAGAAGATAAAGCGCCTTCCTGAACCACATACAGATTTTATATTTGCCGTTATAGCTGAGGAAACAGGGCTTTTGGGAACTTTTAGTGTGGTGATTCTCTATTTGTTGTTTTTCTACTTTGGGGCGAAGATTGCCCTGCGTGCACCAGATGAATATGGAAGATTGCTTGCTATGGGATTAACATTACTTGTTACAGTGCAGGCGTTTTTGAATATTAGTGTAGTTATAGGCGTGTTGCCAACAACAGGGATACCATTGCCATTTATTAGTTATGGTGGGTCATCGCTGGTGGTAACCATGATTGGGACGGGTATTTTGTTGAATATTTCAAAATATCGTGAGGTAGTTGCCCAGGAGCTTAAATACAGTGGCGAGGTGTGGGTATGAAAGGGACAGTGTTGATCAGTGGTGGAGGCACAGGTGGGCACATTATGCCAGGAATAGCATTATATGAGGAATTTAAATCACAGGGATATAATCCCATATTATTGGTGGGATCCAACGATGTAAAATTTTCTTCATTGAATTCAATAGAGAATGTATATACATATAATGCCCCAACGATGTGGAAGAATATTTTTAATCTACCCACTTTTATTGTACGATTTGTTTCGGCATTAGTATGGACAATGAGGTTTATTTCAAAAAATAATGTTTCAGCAGTCATTGGCATGGGTGGATATGTTTCAGCACCTTCTCTGGTTGGAGCACTGTTAAAAAAAATCCCTTTATATCTGTGTGAGCAGAATGTTGTACCTGGAATGGTAACCAATATTTTTGCAAAGAGGGCAAGGGCACTATTCACCACATTTGAAGCCACTGCTAGTTATCTTGATATCAAAATTGCCCATTCAATTATTCACACTGGCAATCCTGTTCGCAAGCAGGTATTAAAACAGGTGGATAAGGATACAGCATTAAAACGATTTAATATGATGCATTGCAAAAAAGTTATACTGGTAATAGGCGGAAGCCAGGGGGCATTAAAACTCAATGATCTCATGTATGATATACTGACGCAATATCCTGAAAATTTTGCTGATACTGGCATAATATGGAGTACTGGAACATATTCGTATGAACAATATAAAGAAAAACTGCAGAATGTTACACACAGGGCCTCAATATTTCTTGCCCCATATATACTTGATGTTGAAAATTCCTATGCAGCATGTGATATCGCAATAAGCAGAGCCGGTGCAGGTGTGTTAATGGAACTTGCAGCATGGGGTATACCTTCAATATTGATTCCTTACCCATATGCTGCAAAAGACCATCAGAAAAAAAATGCCATGGAATTTGTGGAAGCCGAAGCAGCCGAAATGATAGAAAATAGTGATGCCACCCCTCAAAAAGTGGCACCTATGCTTTTTGATTTGCTTGATAATGAAACATTGCTGGCCAGGATGTCAGCAAAGGCAAAGTCACTGGCAAAAATTACTGCTGCACAAGATATAGTAAATTTCATTGTGAAAGATTGTGATTTAAAAAAATAGGAGTACAGGACGTGTTCAGAAAGTCAAAAAAGATGCATTTTATTGGGATTGGTGGTATAGGGATGTCTGGTATTGCTGAGATCCTTATTAATTTAGGCTATGAGGTTTCAGGATCAGATCTGCGTGAATCAGAACAAACCAGACGATTGCAAAAAATGGGTGCAACCATATTTATTGGGCATTATCCTTCTAATATAAAGGATTATCATGTTGTTGTGACCTCAAGTGCCATACATAAAAACAATCCTGAACTCATTGAAGCAAAAAAGCGCAAGATACCGGTAATACATCGTTCCGAAATGCTTGCTGAACTGGTACGTTTAAAACATGGCATTGGTGTTGCTGGTACTCACGGCAAAACTACAACATCATCCATGCTTTCGTATGTGTTGTATCACGGCGGACTCAATCCAACAGCAGTTGTGGGTGGGAAAGTACTTAACTTTGGAAGCAATGCGCGGGTGGGTGAAGGAGATTACATAGTATTTGAAGCAGATGAATCTGATGGTTCATTTCTTAAACTTCTTCCAACTATTGGAGTTGTTACCAATATTGATGCTGATCATCTGGATCATTATAAATATTTTGAAGGGATTAAAGAAGCTTTTGTTACCTATATGAATAATATACCATTTTATGGCTATTCAGTGGTATGCATTGATGATCCGGTTGTCATTGAACTTTTACCCAGAATAGAGCGCCCTTTTGTAACCTATGGGTTTAATGCAAAGGCTGATTTCAGGGCAGGTGATGTTAAATTACTTAACGGTTCAACCCGGTATAGTTGTTATTACAAAGAAGAAAAGTTAGGGGAGATAGTTCTTACATTACTTGGCAAGCATAATATTATTAATTCACTGGCTGTTGTTGCTGTTGCTTTAGAACTGGGTTTATCATTTGAAAAAATTGCTGATGCTATCGCTGCATTTAAAGGCGTTGGAAGGCGCCTGGAAAAAATTGGAGAAGCTAAAGGTATTCTGGTAGTAGATGACTATGGTCATCACCCAACTGAAATACGTGCAACACTTGAGGCTGTAAAACAGTTGGGGAGACGTGTTGTAGTTATTTTTCAGCCACACCGTTATTCGAGGACACAGTATCTGTATGATGAATTTGGACAGGCATTTGCAATGGCTGATGAGCTGTTATTAACTGAAATTTATCCAGCTGGAGAGGAACCAATAGAAGGTGTCAGTAGTCAGCTGATACAGCAGGCAGTCAAAAAGCATGAAGGAAGAGATGTAGAAATTATTCAGCACCTGGATGATGTTCCGGAATATGTAAGTAGGATAGCTAAAAAAGGTGATGTAATCCTGACACTGGGTGCTGGTGATATTCATAAAGTTGGTTCAAAGATTCTTTCAGTAATTGAGGCTAAAGGGATAACAGAGTGAGGGTTTCTTTTTACACTTGTATACTGATACTGTTGTGTGGAGTTATATCCACCACAAGTTACGCTGAAGTGGTACAGGTATCACAGGTGAGGTTAGAGGGATTGAAATATGTTGCCCAGCATGAAATACTGCACCATGGCATTTTCATGAAAGAAGGGAAAATTTTTGTGGATGTTTCAGCATTGCATGCAGGGTTGAGTAAAAATATCATGATTGAATCATTTAAAGTTAATATTGAAAAGCATATATGTACAATACAGGTGATTGAAAAAGTCATATTGGCTGTGATTCTCTTTGATAGAGGAGATTCGCTAGTATCAGTTGAGGTGGATTCAAATCTGAGTATTCTGTCAACCAGTAGAGTTTACGCCTATGACCGACCGATAATTAAAATAAGCCAGGCAGAGGTTATTAATAATAAACTATCGCCAAGAATAATACATATTCTTATTATTTTGAAAAACATGATACAAAACAACAGTGCCATTGTAAGCAGGATTTCAGTAATTAATTGTACAGACCCCGAAGTATCGTATGTGCAATTTCATGGTTTTACATCACAATGTATATGGGATGAAACTTACAGTGGCCTTTCATTACTTGATGCAGTTATAGGGGTATGTGATAGTAAAAAAGCTTATCCTGATAATGCCATGGTGACGCAAAAACGAATGGTGGTATGGTGACAGATATGAAAGAAGATACCATATTAGATAATATCGTTGTGGGACTGGATATTGGTACAACAAAAACCTGTGCGGTCATTGGTTTTTTTAATGAGAATAAACAGGTTGAGGTTGTAGGTGTTGGGGTAGCACCTTCTCGTGGTTTGAAAAATGGCGTTATAGTAAATATTGATAATACCGTTTCATCAATTGTTAAGGCGATAGAAGATGCGGAATTAATGGCTGGTTGTGAAGTAAGTTCGGTATTTGTTGGTGTTACAGGGCAGCACATAAAAGGTGAAAATTCAAGAGGTGTGGTAGCTGTTGCAAACCGAAGCCGTACAATTACGCCACTTGAAATGAAACGGGTTATTGAGGCTGCACAGGCAATCGTTATCCCCATGGACAGAGAGATAATTCATGTTCTGTCCAAAGAATTTTCTGTTGATGACCAGACCGGGATTAAGGACCCTATAGGAATGACGGGTGTAAGGCTTGAAGCTGAAGTGCATATTATTACCGGCTCTACTACAAGCATTCAGAATCTGGTGAAATCTATTAATAAAGCTGGATTCACCTGCAATGATATAGTATTTTCGCCTCTGGCTTCTGCTGAGGCAACATTGAGCCGTGACGAAAAGGATTTGGGTGTGGCGCTAGTGGATATAGGTGGTGGTACTACGGATATCATCATTTTTATTGAAGGAGGTGTGGCATATTCTGCTGTTTTAGGAATTGGAGGTATACATGTTACCAATGATATCTCTATAGGATTAAGGACGCCGATTGATTCAGCAGAAGTTATAAAGAAGAAATATGGATGCGCAGTGGTTGATCTGGTTGATGCTTCTGAGACAATTGAGGTGCCATCAGTTGGTGGAAGGGCTCCTCGGAGGCTGTTCAGACATGAGCTGGCACAGATTATTGAGCCGCGGATGATTGAGATTATGGAAATGATTGATAATGAACTGGTAAAAAGTGGTAAAAAGGAAATACTGG
>JBBFLA010000063.1:0-18212 GCA_037481795.1 Spirochaetota bacterium | reverse complement strand
CATAATGTACTATATACTATAAAAATTAATAGTACTTTTTTTTATTTCTTGAAAATTTTTTGCTGAATAGTTACAAATTTTGTATATTAGGCAAACGCCTAAAAATGAGGTTCCAATGTCCAGTTTAATAGTATTATTGCTCAACCGGGTGCTGCATGACCAGATTTATGAGATTTTTACCCAGAAGGGTTTTCAATTGTCATTGGTGGAACGCGGTGAATGCAATAAAGAATCCATTGCTAAAAGTACACCTGATATTGTGTTGTTTGATGTGGGAATGCACAGTGATGATGACTTTTTACTGTATTTAGATATTGTACACTGGAGCAAAGTGCCGGTATTGCCGGTAATATACCGTAAAGAAAATTCCCACTGTACCATGTTACAGGCACATGAATTGCTGAAAGATGTTGAAGCAATTTTACTTGGAACAGATTATTCTGATCAAAAAGATAATCTTGCAAGTGTACGGGAATATCCGTATTCACTGACTCATTACCATGATATATTTGAAACAATACCGTATGCTATTTTCCTGCATGATATGCACACAGGAGCAGTGCTTGATGTCAATAGGGCTGCAACGGAATTGTTTGGGTATTCACGTGACGAATTATTAAATGAAAATCCTGCAATTGCTTATCCACAAAATAGTGAATCTACATTATCAAATGCAATGAAGCATATTGAAACAGCTGCCTTACAGGGGGCTACTACGTTTGAATGGAGTGCGTATAAAAAGAATGGCCAGTTGATGTGGCTTAAAATACATCTGACTCTGGTTTCAATATCAGGAACCAGGCAAATTATGGCAGTGGTGCATGATATTACCCGTGAACGGCAGTTACAGAAAGCACTGGAAGCAAGTGAAAAGCGGTTTAAAGCAATCTTTGAAGAATTTTCAGATGGCTTGATGATTATTGATGATGAGGGTATTATTGACTGCAATGCTGCGGTTGAAACAATGTTTGGCTATTCCAAAGATGAAATGATTGGGCTTCATCCTGCAGAGCTATCGCCGCAAAAGCAGCCTGATGGCTCAGATTCACGGATGCTTTTAAATATAAAGATTAAAGAGGCTTTGAAAAATAAGACAACACCATTTAGATGGGTGCACAGGCAAAAAAATGGGCAGGATTTCTGGACAGAGGTTTTAATGGTATTAATTACTCTTGATGAGGTCAATGTTATACTATCTATTATCAAGGATATCAGCGATATAGTAAAATATGAATATGACCGTGAACAGTTACAGCAACACATATACCAGTTACAGAAGATGGAGGCAATAGGAACATTGATCAATGGTATTGCGCATGATTTCAATAACATGCTTACCAGTATTATTGGCAATCTTAACCTTGCCAGTATTTATGTGGAAAAAAATGATGCTGATTATACAAAGGAATTGCAACACACAATTGAGTCAGCCATGATTTCAGCATCGCAGGCTGCGGATTTAGTGAAAAAGCTTTTGTCTGTATCACGTAAAACAAAGGGGAATGTTGATAAAGTATTAATTCAGGAAGTTATTAATGATGTCAAAACAATCTGCACCAGCAGCTTCCCAAAGATTGTAAATGTGTTTTATAAAATTGATAAAGAGCCTGTATATGTCAATATTGACAGAGTATTACTAACACAGGCACTGATTAATTGCTGTATTAATGCTTCACATGCAGTTACATTAATGCGCAACGATAGCCGTGAAGGTGGTACTATTACTATAGAGTGTACAAAGAGTACCTGCTCCGATCATATCTGTGCAGTACATCCTGAAGCAAACAAGGGTGCCGTATATGTGGTACTATCCATCAGTGATGATGGTGTTGGCATGGATGAAGAAACACGGCAGCGGATATTTGAGCCATTCTTTTCCACCAAGGATAAAACAATTGGGACAGGGCTTGGGCTATCCATTGTATATTCAACCATTACCAATGCTGGTGGATTTATCCATGTTGATTCTGTACCGGGTAAAGGTACTGCAATGATTCTGTATCTTCCTGCAATATCATAATAAAAACAATAAACCATTTGATAAAGCATGAGCAACAATACTTGAAAACAGTGAAAATCTGTACACTATACCACACAATATAGTGCTGAAGATAAAGTATGCGGCAAATTCCTGCGGAGTGTGGGGCAGGTGAATGGTTGCAAAGACAAATGAAGCAAAAAACCATGAAGCAGTATAGCCGTAAAGCTTACCACCATGCAAAAAGATTATCCCTCTGAAAAAAAGTTCTTCGGTAAAAGGTACTGCTGTTATGGCAAACATCAATGCAATAATTGATTGTTTGGTAACCGGTATTGTATCATGAGAGAACATAAATGAAAAAATAATAACAATTGCAGTTGCTGCTATAATTGACATTATTATATCAAGAAGTATATGTGAAGGCATAAGCAGTTGAAAGAAAGGTTTACCCGTTAGCTTACTAGCATACATACCAATAAATGGCATAAGTACTGCATGGAGTCCACCATACTGAAGAATATAATAGATGCTCTGAATGACATGCCATCTGGGGGAAATTATAATAGAAAGAATAACTATGATGCCAAGGATGATACATGAAGCAATGATGCTGATATCACGTATGTGTCGTGTATGAATCTGGATGGCATTAATTTTGTGAATGGCTTCTTTCAATATGGTAATTTCCTGTTGTATTGAAAGTGATGTAATGTGCTGTAAGCCTTTGTTTAGCTTTGCCTGTTGTTGTGAATCTAATGCTGTCAGACACCTGCTTTTAGCTGGTTGCGGAAGAAGCCAATATATATATGCTGCTTTAATATACCCTTTCATGCTTCAGCAATTATGGTGAAATTATCGTTATTTTCAAGCAAAAATACTCATTTGACTTTTATGCGTAAAGAAGTTAGATTGTATGTAAAATAAAGTTATTACGGGTTTATAATTTGGTAGTAAAAATCATAAATGTATAGAATTTTTCATTGTTACTATAAAACAAACGCTTAATTAATGTATCCAACATTAACTAAGATCAAAAAAATTATTGAAAAACAGTCCATTTGTACTAAAATTGGTCAAGAATTAAAAAATGTAAGGTAATCATGTCAGAACAGATACGCACTATAACAGATAAAGGGCAATTTCCAAAAATATTTTCTCTTTTTTTTGCCAATAATGATGTGTTTTTAAGAACTGCCAGTGGGGATTTAAAGATAGTCTATATGGGTTTTGCTGATGGTACGGTTGCATTTAAAATTCCCTATGTTAAAAATATGCCTGATTCGTGTGTTATATTAACCCGTAAAGACAGTTATATCGTTAATGGTGTGTTTAAGTTAAAAGAAAAAGATGCTGACGATATGTATGTCTTTTATCCTGTACAGTTTCAGATAATTTCAAGCCCCCGAAAAGAAGAAAGAATTGAGTTAGGTGCAGGAAAATCAGTATTGTTCATTACTAACCTGATTTCTGACTATATATTGCAAAATTCGCTGGCGCTATCGCTTAAAAAAGTAGATAATGTTAAGGAAATTTTGCGGTTTGATTTAGAAAAGCGTTTCCCGTATGTAAAAATATATTTTTTAAATGAGGGAATGGCTGATCCCCGAATGAAATATTTTTATGCCAATCCGATACCATATTTTATTGCTAATATGAATGCACAGCCTGATGCTAAAAGTCAGAAGATGTTCAATACCTATATAAATGAAATTTACTCAAAAGATTATATGCTTCAAAACAGAAAGAATTTAATAGCCGAGATTGCAGTGCCAGTGTTGTATCATGGCAAGATTCCCTATGGATACATACAGGTTAACAGTGACAAACCACTGACTGATGGTATGTTTTCGGTGATAAAGCGGTTAGGGGTAGTTGCAGATGAACTGTTTAAAAAGAACAAGCTCTTTATCCCTGAAACGGATCGGCTTCTTATTGCTGATGCATCATTCAGCGGGATTGGCATTGTTTTCAGGGAACGAAAGTATATACGGTATTTTAAAGAAGGAAGCTATGTTATAGGGGATATTCTGCTGCCCAATGGTGCCCGGGCAAACGTACTGTGTGTGGTGCGCAATATTACATTAATGGAAAACAAGATTATTAAAGTTGGCTGCCAGATTAAAGACATAGATGCATTGAGCGAAGTTCATTACCACGAGTATTTAGAATCTGCCGGTGTGAAAGTTTAACTAACCTGCCAAATAAATATCTTCATGAACTAACAAAAAATTCCGATAGAAAACAGTAGTATCCTTAATATCCAAGGAGGGAGTTCATGAATACCCAGAACCTGCAATCTATCCTTTTACAGGAACAAGAAATATACAGCCGGTTAGTACAGCTGGAAGAACACAAGAAAGAAGCTATAACAGCCTTTAATGGTGATTTGCTTTTTTCATTATCAAAAGAACAGGAAACATTAATCCTTAATCTTGAGAAGCTAGAAAAATCACGGCAACAGGTAATAAAAGCTCATGTAACCGGAAGTGCGTTTCAGCCGCACGATATGACGCTCAAGGACTTTATTACGCTAACCCGAATGCAAGATAACGAAAATCTTGTAGCACAGGCTCAAAAGCTTAAAAGCACTATTGAAAAATTTGCACGACTTCATGAAGCCAATAAGAAGCTGATAAATGACAATATAGAGTTTTTTAATGTAATCCTGACTTCATTGCGAAAGGCGGTAACAATTGAAACAGGCTATGGGCCAGAAGGATTATCCAAACGCAGTGCCAGCGGGTCAGTTTTGATGAATAAAACAGTGTGAGGTGGTTTATGAATTCAACATTCATGGGAATAGAAATTGGTAAAAAAGGGTTACTTGCTCACCAGCAGGCATTGCATGTTACCGGACACAACATTTCAAATGCTGCAAATGAAGATTATTCACGCCAGCGTGTGGTGATAACGGCTTCTGATCCATTGTATGTACCGGCATTAAACAGGGCTAATCAGCCTGGCAATATTGGTCAGGGTAGTGAAGTGGCAATGATTCAGCGCATCCGTGATGAATTCATTGATGACCGAATCATGGTTGAAAAACAGGCCTTTGGGTACTGGAAAGCGCGCAATGATTTTATATACCAGATTGAAATGGTATATAATGAACCATCAGATCAGTCAATTAGAAGCCGACTGGATGCGTTGTGGGAAGGATTTCAGGAATTGTCAAAATACCCAGAAGAGCGTTCAACCCGTGAGGTGGTTAAGGAAAAGGCAATAGCTCTGGCAAATGAAGTGAAATATACCTATGGTAAATTATATGAACTTCAGAAACAGGCTAACCGGCAGATTGGGCATACCGTGGAACAAATAAACGAATATGCGCAGACTATCCGCGATTTGAATGAACGAATACTGAAGGCTGAAGCCTTAGGCGACAATCCCAATGACCTTAAGGACAAACGTGATGCATTAATAGAAAAGCTTTCTCAGCTTGTAAATATTAATGTTAGCCGCACGGATAAGGATGAGCTTATTGTTTATATTGGTGGGGAAAACCTGGTGCAGGGTGAGGTGTTCAGACCACTTGCTGCCATTGAGGATCCAGACAACAATGGAATGTATAAGGTACTGTGGAAACAGACGCTCACTGATGTTAATATTCAAAGTGGTGAGTTAGCTGGTCTTATTTCAATACGTGATGAGGTTTTGCGCCAGAATATAAATGATGTCAATGCTTTTGCAATAAATTTGACTGACCTTATTAATGAAGTGCACCGCGATGGCTTTGGAAAAAACAACCAGACAAATAACAATTTCTTTAAACACATCGCGGTAAGCGACAATGTGGAAGGAAACTTTGACCTGAACAATGATGGAATTAATGATGTAACAGCACTATTTAAAATCTCAGGTAACAATAAGGTTGATGCTTCCGCTGCCATTGGGATTACCGGTACTCTTACCTTTGTGAAGAACAATGCGCTGGATCAAGAAATCAAGATAAATTATTATGCTACTGACACGCTACTTGATGTTATCAAACGTGTCAATGATGCAAAGATTGGCATTGTGGGTTACATTAATCACAACAGCCAGTTAGCTTTCAAAGCTACTATCGCCCAGGATACCGATAAGAAAAATTTTATTATCCGGCACTTAGAAGATTCAGGGCAACTGTTAGTGGGGTATGCAGGTATTTTGAAAGAGTCAGGTCCACAGGGTGCATTTGATTATCGCAGGGTGGATGATATACGCAAGATAATTGCATCGCGTGAACATATCACCATCACGCCAATGTTTAATCCTGCATCGTACATGGATATTGATGATGCAATCAAATACGATATTGATTCGATAGCTGCTGCAAAAGGAAACGATTTGGGCGGTACCGGCGACTACAACACATCAAATGGTGTTGGTGATGGATCCAACGCACTGGCAATGGCAGCACTCAAGCACAAGCATGCAATGGTAGACTCAAATGCAACGTTCAACGATTTCTATACATCGCTTATTTCACGCATTGGTTCGCAGGGAGAAGAAGCAAAAGACAGAATTGCAAGTCAGGAAACATTGCTTAAAAATCTGGCCAATCTACGAGAATCGGTATCGGGAATTAACTTAGATGAAGAGATGGCCAACATGGTACAGTTCCAGCATGGGTATAATGCTTCGGCACGGGTGATTGCCATGATTGACAGAATGCTTGAAACTATCATCAAATTAGGCCAGGGGGTGTAAGCCATGCAACGTGTAACCAATCAGATGATTAATAACACCATGATATACAACCTGAATAAGCATCAGCAGGAAATGGATAAAATGCAGGATATGCTTGCTACGGGGAAAAATGTTCAGTTTCCGCGTGATAATCCTGTTGCTGCCACCAATCAGATGCTGTACAAGACTGCACTGGTTGAGATAGAGCAGTATATCAAAAACATTGATGAGTCAAAATCAAAATTGAGTGAAGTGGATTCTGCGCTGCAATCGGTCATTCGCATTTTTCAGCGTTTGCGTGTTCTGGCAGTTCAGGGTGCACATGGCATCTACACTTCATTTGAACGAAAAGAGGCCGCAGCAACCGAAATTAATCAGATGTTGGAAGAACTTGTCAATATAGCAAATATCAGGGGGGCGACAGGTAAGCCCATCTTTGGCGGCTATCAGACAGGCACTGAAAATATACCTGATCCATTTGTCCCCATCTATCAAACACTCACTGCAGGCAATCAGGGAAATGCCATGATAGGTGTGCAGTACCGTGGTAATATTGGCAAAATACTGCGCGAGGTTGCAAACGGGGAGTATCTGGATGTTAATGTTCCCGGAAACTGGGCATTCTGGGCAACCAATCAGGTGCTATCGGCTAACAAAGACGTGTCACAATACAGAGCACTGGCAACACAGTCATTTAAGATAGACGGAGTATCCATACAGATAGCAGCAGGCGATACCATTGATATGATAGTTGACAAGATTAATAATGCAGGCTTGAGTGTAAAAGCATCAATAGGTGCGCGCAACAATTTAGTGCTTGAAACAACGGTTCCGCATGCCATCTGGCTTGAAGATGAAGGCAGTGGTACATTTTTACGCGATGCTGGCATGGTGAATCCGGATTTTCCCAATCCGCCAAACAATATTGATCCAACGGTTTCAATAAGTGGCATGTCAATCTTTGATATGGTGATTCAACTCAGGGATGATCTGGTACGCGGAGACCAGGAACTGGTAGGAGGCAGGGACCTGGGACTTATAGATATGGCACTTGATAATGTATTGCGCCATATTGCTCAGGTGGGGGCAAAGGAAAACCGCATTGAAGAACTGGCAAAACGTTCGGAATATGCAAAGAGTAATATACTTGACATACTGGCAAAATCTGAAGGGATTGATTTTCCTGAAACCATAATGAATTTCCGGTGGCTTGAATCAGTACACAACTATGCACTGGCAGTTGGTGCGCGGTCAATTAAGCCCACACTTATGGATTTCCTGCGATAATTACGCTATGAAGAGGTGCTACCGTTGGTAACAATAGCAACAAAACCATTTGGGCAGATTGAAGTTGATGAACGGCAAATTATTGATTTTCCTGAAGGCATTTATGGCTTTGAGGACATTAAAAAATTTGTTATTCTGGATGCCAATGAAAAATCGCCATTTAAATGGCTGCAGGCGTATGATGAACCTGATTTAGCCTTTGTGATTATACGCCCAATAGATTTTATGGTGCAGTATGAACTGAATGTTATGCCAGAAGATTTAGAGGATATAGGTGCAAAAAGCCCTGATGACGTTATAGTATTTGCGATAGTTACCATACCAGAAGATCCTTCCAGAATGACAGCCAATCTGCAGGGGCCTGTCCTTATTAATCCCAAAACCCGAAAAGGCAAACAGGCCATATCATTAAGCGATAAATATACAGTGCGCCATTATATCCTGGAAGAGATAAAAAAAGCACAGGTGAAGGGGTGATTGCATGCTGGTACTGGCGCGAAAAGTAAACGAAAGCATCATGATTGGCGATGACATTGAGATAGTAATTATCGATATCAAAGGTGATCAGGTTAAATTAGGAATCAAGGCACCAAAATCTGTTGCTGTTCACCGTAAAGAGATTTATGAGGAAATACAAAAGGAAAATATTGCTGCCATGCAATCGCAGTTGAAGCCTGATACCCTGAAAGATATTACCGATATATTGCAGACTCACAAAGAAAAAAACATTGACAATTACAAAAAATAACTACCAATAATATACCACCCCCAACCACTATGGTGGATGTAGAGAGGAAACAGTATGCCTGATATTATTGTGCAGACGAATGTTGCATATCTTGTAGCTATATTTTTTATTATTTTTATAATACGTGAGATAGTTGCTTTCAAAAAGATTTTGAAGCTAAAATATATTTTCACACCCCTTATTACCTATTTAGTTATTATTGTTGCATTGTATCTATCATATGTCCGTGGATTTACTGTATATAATATTTTTATTATTGCAGGACTTGTATTTGCATTAATTGCAGATACCTTTCTCATGATTGAAGAGTTGAGCTTTTTCATTCATGGCCTTTTTTTCTTTTTGTTAACCCATCTATGTTATGTGTATGCGCTGAGTATTAATTATCATTTTGAAACCATTGATATAATTATTATAATGGTTATTCTGGCAATTTTCTTTTTGTATTATCTAGTAATTCACAAAGCAAAAGGTAAATTGTATGTTCCGGTCATACTGTATATGCTTGTTTTATCCCTGGTGTTGTTGCTTGCCATTGGTACGTTTATTAAAAATGAATATCCCCGGGGTGCCATTGTAACCATAGCAGCAATCCTTTTTGCCATATCTGACGGTGTTCTTGCATTTAACCAGTTTGTACACAGGATTCCTCATAGCACTGTTGTTACATGGTCATTATATGCACCTGCACAGCTACTGTTTGCCGTATCCTGCTATTACTAATGTAAAATAAAGATGAATTATTTAATGAATATTATCTTTAATGGGGTGATATTATATTGTTATTAATATTTAAAAAATTATCATTATTTTTCTTGTAAATAATTAGTTATTTTTAGTATAATTTGTTGATAATACTTTGTAAATAGTGTAAATACTGTGATGGTGGTGTGCTATGAAAAGGATATTTATTTTTTTATTGGTATTTTTTATTTCATGCGGGCAATTAATAAAGCAGAGCCCACAAAAGGATTATGAACTTATATATAAAAATTTAACCAATGCAGAATCGCTAGAAAATCCTGTACAGAAAGATAAACTTCTCAACAAAGCCTATACTCTTCTGATGCAACGGCAGAGCGAACTGCTAAAAGAAAAAAAATCTGAACCAACTGTAGCTGCTTTACTTGGATACTATTATTTTTTAAAAGGAAACTATCAGGATGCATCAGCACAGGTTGAACTTGCACAGTCATTGCCATCAGGAAATAATGCACTGGGGGTAATTATACAGGCACGTGTACTGCTTGCTACAAAAGGGAAGGCAGGTGCTCAGGGCGCGCTTGAAATACTGAACTTACTGGATGTAACAGAAAACCCTATGGTATATATCGCAACCGGTGATGCTTATTTTTTAAAGGGAGACTATGATAAGGCACGTGATAACTACACAAAAGCATTATTGCTTAACAGGGAATTACAGGTTGTTGCTGCCAACCGGCTTGAAGTTATATCCCGCATAAAGACATTGTCCATTAATGTGGCAAAAGTATCTGACTTTATTCTTGAGCCCACAATGACAAGAGATAAACTTGCATACATACTGTATGAAATATTTGAATTGCAAAAGTATATTGCTGCTGCAAAGCCGCTTGATGCCAATTTTATTGATCTGGAAAAATCTCAGTATAAGAATGCAATAGTTTCTTTACGTGGGAGGGGGTTATTTTCGTATATTCAGGGTAATGTATTTGAACCATTTATGGTGGTATCCCGTGGTGAGATGGCAAAGATTGTTGAGGATTTTTTAGTATTATCACGAAATAATGAGGGATTGCGGTCAAAATTTAAAAATGAATCACCTCCTTTTTTCAATGATATAAAAAATGATAATGTGTATTATAATGCTATGCGCTTGGCTGTTGATCTGGGTATTATGAGTGTATCCTTGAGCCAGGATGCATATCCTGATGAATCAGTAACAGGATTGCAGGCAATAATGATAATTCAAAAATTAGTAAAGTAAGGTAACATATGGGGAAAAGGGGTATATATGAAAACAAAAAGAACATTAATGATATTTTTTGCAATAACATGTGCTCTTATTATAGCAGCAATAACCTATGCACAATTTACCGATAAGGCTCAAAGCGATGAAAAAATCCGCACTTCTAAGATAACATATAAAAATTATATATGGATTGAAGGGGAGCATGCAGTATCAACTAATTTTGCGCGTGAACCCATTTATAACTTTTTCTGCAGTAATAAATTTGCACTGCAACTGTCAAAGGATGTTGATCCCCCACAGGACGGTTACTTTGCTACCTATGTATTTTATGTAACCCATACCAAGGAGTATGATCTGTGGATGGGATGTACACCACCCGGATCAGCATATAAGGACAGGCCAGGGTATGCATCACCCATTGAATGGAAGATTGATAACGGCCCATTTCAGACAGCTTCGGCTGAAAATGTGTATGTGAAAAGTTTTTATGGTATTGGTGGATTCTACTGGGTAAAAATTGCAAGTGGTACACTCAATGCCGGTAAACACACCCTGACAATCAGAGTAAAACAAAAAAGAAGCAGTGGCTGGGATTACTACTTTTATGTTGATGCCATTTTATTGTTGCCTCAGTATAGTACGGGTATAGCACAGCTTATGGATTTCCCTGAGGTTGCACCAAATGATTTTGCCACTCCCGGAGATGGCATACTGTTTAATGCTCCTGAGTTTTATGAAAAAAAATTGCGTGCAAATATCAGTGACAGGGAAGCACTGTTTACTCTTGTTCAGATATATGGATGGCTGTATGATTATAATAAAGCTATATTTTTGTTGCAGAAATATCTAGAAAAAAATCCGCGTGATATTGATATGCGATTGCAACTGGCTGCATTTTATTCATGGTCAGATCAATTAGATGCGGCCATCAGTGAATATAAAAATATCATATCAATAGATGAAAAGAACATAACAGCACGAAAACTTCTTTCAGTGCTGGCAGGCTGGAACAACCGTTATGATGAAGCAATAAAGTATTATCAGGAAATAATCGCTATAGATCCTGAGAATGTGGATGCATACATTTCACTGGGTACACAGTATTCGTGGAAAGGCGAAATGAACAGAGCTATCGCCACATTTGAAAAAGCTGAAACCATTGCGCCCACTAATGTTGAAGTGCTTGAGGTTTTAGGCGACAATTATTACTGGGCAGGAAGGGCATATGATGCCATACGGCAGTATTACCGCATCATTGATATAAATGAAAAACAGATATCAGCTTACAAGAAATTAGCAAAGGTATATCTGGATTTGGGCGAAAGTGCAAAAGCTGGTAAAATAATTAATGAAGCAAAACAGGTTGTGGATTTATATCCAGAGCTATCGGGTGTATCACTTGATGTTAAAGATGAGCTTGCAAAAGAACGCCGGGCTTTAATAGAAAGCTATAAAGAGGCACTGGTAAAAAATCCTGATGATATTAGTTTACGAAAAGGGCTTGTTGATACGTATATATGGAACAGAATGTATGGTGATGCAGTTAAGGAATACGATGCCTTGCTTGCATATAAGATGTTTCACTCAATTGAGCAGGCAGAACAAAAGGTAACGCGGTTAGCCATACACACTATTGGGCTGCAATCTTTGATGCCATTAATAAAAACTATTAAAGATGATTTTAATACAATTCAAAAAAAGTATGCAAAATTTATAGATAATAAAAAGAAACTCAAGGCTGTCAATGAGCCATCGTCTCTTGCCAGCGATAAAGCAAAGCTTGAAGGGTACACTGCAAAATTAAAAGAAATACAGAAAGAGCTGTATGTATACAATGATATTACTGCTGCATTTGGTAAAGATGTGCAGACATATACAGCAATGCAAGCTGCAACAGGCTGGCACTTTGAGCCTGACAGGATTTACGGTTATGCTGCAACTGCAAAGAAATTAAATCCTCAGATGTATCAGCCCTACAAGGTTCAGGGAACCATTGATCTGTTATATGGTAAACCATCAAATGCAGTCAGTTCTTTTGAGTCAGTAAAAAAATTAGCTCAAAGCGCTGAATTTCCTGGATTGCCACTTGCATATGCACAAACAAAAAAATACAATGAGGCGATAGTTCTTTTAGAAGAGTCGTTGCAGAGTAAAAAAATATCCGCAGTATACAAGAATGATATTGAACAGATACTTTCACTTGCAAAATTAAGTAAAGCAGAAATTTCTTCGCAAAGCTCGCTTCAGGATATTGAAGTTTTACTGGGAAATGCAAACTCATTGCTGGATTCTATTGGTGAGGATGTTGACCAGAAACTTTCATTTGGTCTTGCAACAATGCGCAATGTGTATGAAAAGCAGTTTTTAGACCTGGAGCTTGACAATGCGCGTATTTATAAAGAGATAGCCAACTTTTACCTGCAGAATGGCAATTATAATGCCTCACGAGAATATTATTCAAATATTTTAAAAGTGCAGCCATTGAATGTGGAAGCAAATTTTGCTATGGGGAATATTAATGAGCTTTTGGGATACTGGAAGGATGCTAAGGAAAACTATGAAATATGCATTAATGCCCAGCCTGATTTTGAACATGCCCGAAAAGCTCATTATGAATTACAGAAACGACATGCTCCTTCCATTACCGGCAACGGCATATATTTCAGTGATAATATTAGAACACGGTATGGCATTGGTATTGGTGGTTCATATGAGCCCAGTCAGTATTTTACATTGCAGGCAGGCTATGAATTTACACAACAGACTGATTCAGGAGGAATAGCAACAACGGGGCAGCTTTTCTACCCTTCTGATGGCAATGTAACAATGCATAAAGCTTTTGCTGAAATTGCAGTTCCCTTCAGGTTTTTATATATGCGGTTTTTTGCGCATCTGGGCGGTAACATGTATTCGGGTACGGTAGATTATGGCAATCCTTTATATGATACATCACTCAATTATATGTCATTATCCTATGGTGCTGGATTCTGGTGGATGCCTCCGGGAACAGGTATAATCATAAAAGTGGCATATAGACATGACGATGAGAATGATTTATCACAATCATTGAAGATGAAGTTCAGGGATGCAATTACCTATAATATGGTAGAGGGTTTGCTTGATATTAATTTCTCTGAATATGATTTCCCACTCAGCAAAAGACTCTTCTGGTATAATAGTGTGCAGTACCGGATGATGTCAGATTCAAATACGCGACTGTCAAGCTTTAACCAGCTTACAGTGCGAGTATATCGTATACCGCAGTGGAACATGTTCTTTGATATTGCAGGTATTTATTCATATGAGGACACAAAATTCAGCCAGTATTCTTCTGGAGATATACTGCTGGTTCCATACTGGGCACCACGAGGGGTTTCCTATTATGGACCAATGGTTAAAGTATCACAGCAGGTTGAGAATGTGTTTAGGGGAAGTCTTGCATATTCATTATTCTTCCAGTACCTGTATAATTCTCTTGAACAAACAACAATGATGCCTGGTATTTCCATTTCACATGATTGGGATAAGCTTAGTGTGTTTGCTGAGTATATGTATTCAAATGTCACGATACCCAATTCAACAAACGAGAAGACCTATATTTCACATGACCTGAAGTTTGGTGCATCAGGTAAATTCTTTAGCATATATAGCCCAAAAGGAGCCGGTGGCAAACCGGTACTATTTGTTTCAGCCAATCCAACGCTTATTACGCCTGACGGCGATGGCAAGGATGATTTTGCAACTTTGAGTTTAACCGCATTTGATGAAAAAGGCATACAGCAGTGGTGGATTGAAATTTATAATGAAAACGGTGAAAAGATTCAAGAGTACAGTTTAGCGGGTGCGGTGCCGGGAACATTCAGATGGGATGGTACAGCCCGAAATAATGTGCTGGCTCCTGAAGGCAAATACTATGTTCAGCTTACAATACAGAATTCTGCTGGTGAGCGATTCAGTTCTAAAAAGCAGGAAATTGTACTATCTGCAGCAAAACGTGCTGTTGCTCTTACTCCATCATATCCCAAATTTTCGCCAAATGGTGATAAAATTAAGGATACAGTAAGTTTTATTATTCAGGCAACGGACAAGAAAAACGTAGATAGCTGGTTTGTTTCAATAAGCAGTAAGAATAAAACTGTAAAAACAATCAGAGGTAATGACTTTATCCCGTATGATGTATTGTGGGATGGGTTAGATGATAATCTCAAAACAGTACCGGATGGTGAATATTTAGCTGCACTTACTATAAAATATGATGATGGGATTGTCATTAAATCGCCTGCTACTACTGTTACTGTCGTTACCAGAGTAGCTGTTGACATAAAAGTAGAACCAAATGAAATTATACCGCTACAAACAACTTTGCGGATTACTCCATCAGTAGATGGAGATGTAGCACAATGGCAGATTAGATTTATGCGCGATGATGGTGCAGTGGTGAAGGTAATTAATGGAGCCGGGATGCCGCCTAAAGTTGTTTCATGGGATGGCACTGATGATAAAGGTGAGCCAGCAGTTTATAATATGCAAATTGAAGCCCAGATGGAGATAACGGATGATGCAGGAAATACTGCAGTATCAAAGAAAGTCCCCTTTATGGTGGGATTTCTGATAAAACAGGAGAAAGGCAAACGGGTTGTCTATATGTTTAATCAGGACACAATATTCAAAGGACGAAGTGATGAGCTTACAGTCAATGGGGTGCTCATACTTGACCAGCTTGCAGGTAAACTTGCAAAAATAGGTGGCTTTACACGGATTAATATTGTTGCCTATACCGATGCTGTAGGAAGCAAGCAATCCAATATGGCTTTATCGCAAAAACAGGCTACGGTAATAGCCGAAAGATTAAAAAATCTTGCAGCAGAAATAAAAACAGTTGGTGCAGGTGCAGAATTGCAGTACCTTAAAGATAAACCTTCAAAATGGGATATGCGTTATGAAATCGAGCTTTATTAAAACTACCGTTTTGATAGCAGTATCTTTTTGTATTTTGATAGTATCCACAGCGAGCTCTTTTGCAAAAGCAAAGGGGCTCACTGTATTATGCATCTATAAATCGTCAGAAGGATATACAGATACCAGTAATCCTTTAAAATGGTTCTTTGAAAAGGATATAACATCAAATGGACTTAAAGTTCAATATCATGATTTTGATAAAGGCTTTTCATCGTTAGGTAATCTTGAAGATATACGGGCGATAGTTACCTGGTATAATGGCGGTGTTGTTGCAAGTAAGGACATAGGTATAAACTATGCTACGTTCATGATTGGAGCAGCTGAAAAAGGGATAAAAATTATCATAGTCAATTCCTACGGTGCATATGGCTATAAGGATGGCAACGAAACAAAATGGGATTTACTACCCTATATACGCCCTCTTTTTACAAAGATAGGGATTTACTTCCAGGGTTTCTGGACAAACAATTCAAACAATATAAAGATAATATATAAAGACAGCGCAATGGTAGAAAAAGATGAAAAGCAGGATGTAACAAAGTCATTGCACTATCAGCAGATTATACCACTGCGTGAAGATGTGAAAACCTATTTGCAGCTTCAGCGAACTGATGCACCACCTCAGGCAGGTGATGGCAAATCAAGTGTTATTGTTATTTCAAAAACAGGAGCTTTTGCTTTAGAAAACTATGTTGTTCGTGGCAGCAAAGTAATGTTAAACACTTCAGCTTTTATAAAAGAAGCATTGTTCTACGATGATGGTTATCTTAATGTTGGAGTCATGATTGGTGACATTGATAGAGCAAATGTGATAATAAATAACATATCGTATGCCTTTAAATATGCCAAAATTCGATATGATATATATACAAAAGATGAACTTAAAAAGTTGGTGGCAAACGATTTATCTGAATATGAAGCCATAGCGATAGCTACTAAAACAAAAGAAGCCATTCCGTATGAATTATTAAAAGGCTATGTTGAAAACGGTGGCAAATGTATATTTTTTAATTATGTTGAACCGGATAATGAATTGAATAAGTTTATAGGAATCAAAGAATATATAAAAAAAGAAGAATATTTCAAACAGGGTTTTACTTTACATCCCTCATTGTTTTTAAATGGAGTAAATGTACCTGGTGATGATATAGGCTGTAATGTTCGCAGGGCAGTTCTAGAAAGTGATGTCAACGTCATTGGTACGGTTAATACATTATTTGATGCAGATAAATATCCAGTTGTATGGGAACGAACAGTAAAAAAAGGGAAGATATTATACTGGAATACTAATTTGTTGGATGAATCTAAGTTGACCCGCGGGATGATTGTTCAGAGCATTTATAAAATTGCAGATGTGTTTGCAACAGGGATGATAAATGTTGGTTTAATCATGATCGATGATTTTCCCGCACCATGGTGGAATGTTGCATATAAGCCATACAGAATTAAATATTACAGTGACCTGTTACAAAACGAAAAAGATAAATTCAACCGCAAGAAGCTGGAAGAGATCATTGAAAAGTTAAAGAAACTACCTGAAGAAACAGATACCCTTTTTATTTCTGATGTATGGTTTAAAGATATACTGGCATGGCAAAAGCAGTTTGGATTTGTTTATTCCAGTTTTTTAATTTTTAATTATAACCGTGATACAAAAGCAGATGAAACAGGCTTTGCAGTTCGAGATTTCTATTTATCGCAGAACGGACTCAGCACTAAAATGGGAATAGCAGCACTTGAAAATGGGTTTGAACTTGGTCTGCATGGATATAATCATATGTCATTAACACTTACCAGGCCAAAGGAGTATGACTCGGTGCCGTGGCCAGATAAAAAAACAATGGTTCAGGCTCTTACTGTAGCAAAAAATGAATGGATAGCACTGTATGGCGAAAGTGCCCTCCCTTTTAGCTATGTTGCACCACATAATATAATTGATGCCGCAGGCCTGCAGGCACTGGGGGAGGTTTTTTCCAGTATACGAGTTGTGGCAACGCTCTATGTGGCAAAAAGTGGTGAAGTGGAGCAGGAGTTTGACTGGACACCTGATAATAGGTTCTACCAGATACCACGTATTACATCAGGATATTATTTTCAGGATTTTGATAAATTTGCTTTGTATGATGCGTTTCAAAATTTTGGAATAATCAGCCATTTTATCCATCCTGATGATGTCTTTGACGAAATGCGTTCAAAATCTTATGAAGGGTGGCTTTGGCTGAAAAGCAACTTTGAAAAAGAATTTGGTTCATTAAAGCAAAACTACCCCTGGATACGATGGATGACTGTGAAAGATGCTTTCTATGAGTTTGTTGTATATAATTCTTCTACTGTTAATTTTAAAGTTAAGGGTAACAGTATTGAAATATACACTCCTGGCGGAGCAGGGCACAATTATTATATACGAGCACGTATCCCCAAACAGTATAAGCAGCTTATTAATTGTAACTTAGTGCAATATACACCAGCAACTGGGGATATTGTTGTTAAAACAAATAAGTATAAGTCAGTAATAGCGTGGTAATTACTAACTTAATAACAGCTCTGACCCCTTTTACACCCACTCAAGTATCATGGAATACTTCTTCCTGTAATATTCCTCATACTGCATGAATCTT
>JBBFLA010000062.1:0-18375 GCA_037481795.1 Spirochaetota bacterium | reverse complement strand
TCCTGTAAATTAATTTATATGATTTCACCTATAAAATTTCATTTGTATAACTCTTGCCCTTTTTGCAGGGGATTCATTAATAATACCCATATACTCAATAAAACCAATCTACTGTAATGTTGTATAATTTTGAAATCGCGCATTTTAGTTAATGGCTACTATGATTCCAAAGAAATTAATAATTAATGAACTTTTAAAACTTCAAAGTAAAGGTGTTATTCAACCCCAGGTAGTAGCACAAATTAAAGACTATTATGACATTTCATCTAAACAGGATAAGAATTTAGCAATTATAGCCTTTGGTATCCTTGGATCAATTTTAATTGGAAGTGGCACAATACTTCTTATTGCACATAATTGGGATGATCTACCACGATGGATTAGAACAATTCTTTCACTTGCTCCACTACTTGCATCGCAAATCCTTGGCGCATTTGTTATATTAAAAAAATATACATCACTAACGTGGCGTGAAACATCAGCAACACTTTGTTTTTTTGCAATTGGTTCTAGCATTGCTCTTATCAGCCAGACATATAATATACATGGTGATTTTGGACAATTCATCCTTACATGGAGCCTTTTATCATTGCCATTAATTTACCTTTTTGATGCTATCACACCTGCACTCTTTTACATTGTATGGCTTAAAATATGGACAAACCATCAACTTAGCAATTTCAATCTGCCCTGGTTATTCTGGCCTCTTCTTATAGCTATTGTACCCTATGGTTACTCAATCTATAAAAGGTTCCCCAAATCTACTCGATTTGCTATTTTCAGCTGGTTCATGGTGTTATTTGTTACCTTTACGATGCCATCAGTATATGCAGCATCAGGTTTTGAATACCAACAGTATAATTTTTCATTTTTTATTCCTTCAGGATACGCTCTTCTATTTTCACTGATATACCTTTTAAGCAGGATACCTTATTACGAATATAAAAAAGTTATATCCAATCCGCTAATGATTATCTCTTTAATAGGAATACCAGTAATGCTTTTACTGTATACATTTAACGATCCATGGGAATCTTTATCAGAAAGTTTACAGTTACTATCGCTAATAAAATTTTCAAATCCCTATACTCTACTTATTCTTTCAATTTTTGCTATAAAGCTCATTGCAATTGTATATTGTATAGTTTTTATTATTAAACTTAAGAAAGAAATTATTGATTTTTTCAGCTTATCATTTATCCCGTTTATCATTGGATACGCATTGCTGTTACTATTTGATGAAAAACAACACGCAATTGTAATTAACAAGATATTGTTTAATGCTTTTATTGTCCTGGTCAGTATTTCAGTGATAGTAAAAGGATCAAAAATAAATTCTATATCATTAACAAACTATGGAATGGCTATCCTATCTATTTTGATACTAATTCGTTTTCTTGACAGTGATATAAGCTACATTATCAGAGGTACAGTATTTATTCTCATTGGGATAATCTTTTTTATTGTTAATTACCTTATATTAAGAACAAGAAAAAACCAAATATGAAAAGAATATTTATATTATTTATTGCGATAGCAATTGTACAAATAAGCATTCCACTATACCTTATTGCAAAAAGGGAATATATACTCAAAACAGGAACTCCTTACCTGTTTCTAACCAGGCCAGTTGATCCTATTGACATTTTTAGAGGAAGATATTTACATATAAAATATGATTTTGAAGATGACCTTATAAAATCACTTAAGGAAAAATATTCATCACAACCGTACTCTCATAAAATCGTTTACCTTTGTCTTACTCAATCAAAAGATAAGGTGGGGACAATTAAAGAAATCAGCGAGGTTCCCCCTCAAGGCAGCAATTACATAAAACTTAAAATTGTCGTGTCAAAAAATTATACAAACTATTCACTTAACTTCAATCAATTCTACATGGATGAATTTAAAGCAACACAGGCGGAATCAATTTACCAGGCACAATCTCAAAAAAAGGAAGCTTATGCCCTTGTATATGTAAAAAATGGCGATGTAGTTTTAGCCGATTTGCTTATTGATAATATCCCCATTCGACAATATTTGAAACATTTTTCTACTAACAGTAAACAAACTATAAAATAATATTTCTCTATCCTGCATACTATAAAATAACGCCTTGTTTGGAATTACAAATTAAACTATAAAATTAACAAAAATTTTGTATTAAGAATAATTTTTCTTTATTGCTTTTTAATTGTAGCAATTATAAATATACTAACATAATAGTTACTCAATAGTATTAATAAATTAATTTCTATTATTATCTCAATACCAGGAAATGTACTGCATTACAATACGCAGAAATTATATGAAAAAAGTAAACGTGTACAGAACAATAGCATGCATTGTACTTTTTGTTTTTACCGTATCCTGTAAAAAGCATGAAACACATGTCACACCCATTGTTGAACAAATCCTTGAAACAAAACAAGCTATAGAACACTACATTCAACAACACCCTAATAGCACACACACCAGGCCTATCTTTATCACATTCTGGGATTTTGACGGCACCATACTAAAAGGCGATTGTTCCGAAGGATTAGAAGAACACGGTAAACCCATATATAAAGGATTGGTGCAGGTATGTATTGAAAAAGGATACTCTGCATACTATAAAAATAACGAATTCAAAAAATTCCTGGATACATATATCCACCTGGACAACACAAAAGGACACAGAGTATCATACGCATATCTGCCCACAATATTCGCAGGTGCACACAGAGATGAAATATTGAATATAGCAACTATGTATTTTACCCAAACCCTTGCACGCTACTACTTTACATCAAGCATTGCAATTCTACAAAAACTAAAGGAAAATAATATATTAATATATGTAATTTCGGCAAGTCCTGAATTTTTTGTAAAAGGAGCTTCCGCAACAATAGGTATCCCCCAATCACATATGTATGGTATAGAAGTAGTAACAAAAAATGGCGTGCTCACTTCTATTGTTACAAAGCCCATTCCTTATGCTGAAGGCAAAACACATACCCTCAAACTCATTATTGAAAAATTGCAAAACAAGTACAACACACATCACGTATATGCACTAGCAGCATTTGGCAACAGCTACAGTACCGATGGCCACTTTTTGCATTACATTGCAAGCCAGACCCTGCCCGCAGGAAAACCTGTAAGCGTGATGATAAATGGTGGACATCCGCCAATACAATACGCTAATCTATTTACTTGTGTACATCAGGATGCCATCATAGGACACTAACACCCATGGTACGTCCAAGCATTTTTTTGGTTCTTATTGTATGTGTAGCAGCGCATCCAACCGCAGAAGCACAACCCCTGTGGGGATACTACCTTAATGGCACACTGCCCTACAACACACATACTCACTATTGGGATAAAACCCTCACACAACTTCACACCTTGTGTTTTACAGGCATAACAATAAGCAAAAGCTGCACCATCCCTTCATTTAAAAGCCATACAAAACTTTTTGCAAAAGCAAATCAAGAACACATACAACTATTACCGCATGTAACATTCACAAGCGTGCAAAGTGGCCTTGAGTTTCTTACCACTCAAAAATACTGGGAAAACACCATACACACCCTTGAAACATTTATAAAACAATACAATTGTGCAGGATTACATTTTGACTTTGAATATTTACCACCACAGTATGCAGCGCACTATGCTCAATTTTTAAAAAAAGTCAGGGCGATAGTTACCGGTAAAATAATCTCTGCTGCGGTATTCCCGCAGGTTGATTTTAACACACACATTGCAGCTTTTCACGACTTTACACAACTATCACCATATCTTGATGAGATAGTACTTATGTGCTACGACTACCACAATCCTAAAACAAAACCAGGTCCAGTAACCGATATTCACTGGGTAAAGGAAAATGTACGCTATGCACTACACTATTTTAAGCCTTCACAAATATGGCTTGGAATTCCTGCATACGGATATGTCTGGAAAAATGGGAAGTACCATTCGGTTATCACCATGCTCACAGTACATAGGTATAAAGCCCTTTACCGTAACTATCGCCACCATTCAGGAACGCTATGCCTTACATATACAAAAAACAATGACCACTACATTGCCTATGTACCCGATGAAGAAACACTGCAAAAACTTAAAAATATAGCGTTGAGTTATTCGTTAAAAGGTGTTGCGTTATGGCGACTAGGATTTGAATAACAGAAGGGGAAGCTAAAAGCTTCCCCACTGCAATCAGGATAGATTCTGGTATTTTTGGTTAAAATTTTACCTCGGTTTTTACAAATACGTTGACATCAGGATCATCTTTTGATTCTGCTTTGGAATTCTGGTAATACACAGTTGCTCTAAGACCATCGGCAATCTGATATCCTAAACCTGTTGCCCATACAGTAATTTTTGACTTGGTAGCATCTTCGTTTTCTCCAAAAGCATATCTACCCACCACAATGACAGGCATACTGATAATGGTATCCAGCCGTACATTAACCCAGCTGTCAAACAGTTTATACTTATTCTCAGTCACAGTAGGAGATGATGTTGTTTTAGAACTTGTTTCGGGAATCAGATACATTGCCCCAAGCTTAAATAACTCATCAGAATAGGCTATACCAGCACCCATATATTTGTTGTAGTTTTTACTGATCATATCGTTGGTATCCTGATACCGGTAAATTCCAAACAGATATGCATTATCAATTGGCATAACAGTTGCCATACCATAGTATGCCTTGCCATCATCACCTAACTTTACTTCATCAGCAACTTTGTAACCTTCGCCGTTGGTTATAGATCCGGTTAATGTTAACAGTTTCTGAAATAGCGATATTTCCATACTCACACCTAAATCGGCAGAATGATCTATTGATGTACCAATTACTGTCTTTGCCTGGTCTGCATAGTTTTGCTCTAACCATCGGTAATCACTTTGTTTATCAACAAAACCAATTAATGGTGTTCCAATCAAACCAAACTGGAACTTATAACTGGCAAAATCAAATTTTTGTTTTGCTTCCACATACGCATACTTTAAAAACAAAGAATAGCTATTGGTTTTTGATTCCACCGTTGAGGTAGTGGTTCCAGTTTCCGTATACTTTTTGCTACTCTTACTTTCAACCTGACCAACATCGGTTGTTGCTCTTACACTCCACATATCATCAAGCTTTTTTTGAAAATCCAGATACACCCGCTTAATGGAAAATGTGTTATTATTCTCTGTCTGAGTAGTGCTTGAATGCTTTAACTCCTTTGACCATTCCAGGTATCCCAATCCTGATATTTTTAACTTTGGTTTTTCCGGCGCTTTTTCTTCTGGTTTTGCTTCCTGTGCAAAACTAGCTGCAGCCATTGCAATAGCTGTTACAAATACCAAGCTCTTTAAAAACTTCATTAAAAACCTCCTTAAACTTTAGTTAAATTATTAATGTTCCGATTTTTCAAAATCTGATTGTAAATAAGCAGCACTATATAAAGTAAATTTGTGGCAATTGTTAAGATTTTATAAATTTTGTTATTTTGTCTTCTATCATCTTTTTTTATTCACTTTTATGTATCATGCACAGTATAAATTGCTTTTTGATTATGTAACTATTCCAAGCAGGCTTTAACAAAGTACGGTGTAAAGATTTTTGCTTCTTATTCTCCATGTATTTTAGGCATTTAATATGGTATATTTTTATGTGCTTAAAAATTTTAATTCAGAATTAAAAATCTTTACAATACATCCACATATGCTGCATGACAAAGTAATCATGTATTGTAAACTGGGATTAAAAATATTTTCAATAAAGGGTATTGACAAAAATGATATATTATTTTTTATATTTACCAATCTTAACGTAATACTCAAATTTTAAACAAGTAACTATCACTCAATAAAGGTGGTAAACAGGAATTACCTATGGATTTAAACAAATCAACATTACGATTGTGTCAGTGATGTGCATATAAGGGGCCAGGTTGGTTCCCTTTTATCCGGTTTACCATCACCTTCCTGCCGTAACCTCATAAACTACCCTAAAAGTTCCGGCACAGGTGGTGGCCGGAATAATTTTATTTTAGGGGGTTTTTATGTCTGATTACACTAAAATGTGGACTGATTTAGGTCTTGATTTACAGGCCCACGATGTCTTGCTTGGCGTGTTAGGAAATGCGTATCAGGAAATTTTCTTATCGCAAAAGAACCGACCACAGGCAATGCAATATTTTGATTTTGTCATGAGCGAAGTCCATGGCTTACGTATCAAAGAATTAGTGGATGCACGCAAAGAGGGAAGGATTGTTGTTGGCTCATACTGTGTTTTTGTACCAGAAGAGCTTATCTTAGCTGTTAATGGGGTTTCCGTGGGGTTATGCGCAGGTGCTGAATTTAACTTTGAAGGTGCAGAAACCATGTTGCCACGAAACACTTGTGCCTTGATTAAATCGGCATTTGGCTTTAAATTGGGGAAAGTATGCCCATATATTGAAGCTTGTGATATCGTAGTTGGTGAAAACACCTGTGACGGTAAAAAGAAGTCGTATGAAATACTCTCCGATTTACTCAAGGATTTCTATGTCATTGACCTTCCTCAGATGAAAAGCGATAGTGCTAAAAAACTTCTTAAAGAAGAATACAAAAAGTTTATTCAAAAGCTGGAAGATGTCAGTGGCAAAAAAGTTACCGCTGAATCACTTAAAAAAGGAATAGATATAGTTAATGCCAAACGCAAAGCTGTAAAACGATTGGCCGAACTCAGGAAAGCTGATCCAACGCCAATCTCAGGTTTAGATGCCTTGCTGGTTAATCAAGTATTCTTTTATGATGACCCTGTACGCTTTACCGATTCAGTAAACAAATTGTGTGATGAACTTGAAGAACGTATAAAAAAAGGTATTGGCGTATTTCCAAAAGGGACAAAGCGGCTTGTTATCTCTGGATGTCCCATGGCTGTTCCAAACTGGAAGGTACCGTGGATTATTGAAACAAGCGGTGCAACTATAGTTGGTGAGGAATCCTGTGTAGGTGAACGTGGTACACAATGGATGACTGAAACTAAAGGAAGTAACATTAATGAATTGCTTGATGCAATCGTTGATCGCTACTTTACAATAGACTGCGCCATCTTTACGCCCAATCCTTCAAGGCTAGAACACATTAAAACAATGGCAAAACAGTTAAAGGCACATGGTGTTATTCACTACGGGCTTCAGTTTTGTCAGCCATATATCATTGAAAGTCACGATGTTGAAAAAAGCCTTGAAAAGGACGGCATACCAACATTGCGCATTGAAACTGATTATGGTCAGGAAGATGCTGGACAGCTTAAAACACGTATTGAAGCATTTGTTGAGATGCTGGGAAATAAATAATCTATATAAAAACAGTAACCACCATACAATGGTGGTTACTCTATGGCCGGTATTGGGAGCCGGTGCTCCCCGCTGTCTGCAAAACAGTTGAGAAGGTACCCCCCCCTTCTGCCTGGTTCGACTCCGGGCCCGGCCTTATAATGAAATACATAAAATATTTTTATGGTTGTGAATGCAACATTTTTCCTTACTTTATGATAACAATTTTATAAATTTATGTTTTTATCATAACCAGGTCAGTATAAATAATCCCCATCTTTTGACCCCTTTGCCGATAACTATCGCCCATAATTTTGAAATAGTTACAATATACTATTGACTTTTAATTAAAAATCATTATATTATCTCTACTATGAAACACATGTTGATGTTTATATTATTTATAGTAAGCTGTAACTATCATTACAAGGAACAACCCATGAAAAACGAAAATTTAACACCACAACAATATTATGTATTCAGGCAATGCGGTACTGAACCCCCGTTTAACAATGAATACTGGGACAATAAAAAGCACGGCATTTACGTTGACATTGTTACGGGCGCAGTACTTTTTTCCTCAACCAACAAATTTGACTCTGGGACTGGCTGGCCAAGCTTTACACAACCGGTTGACGAAAACGCTATTGTACAACGCTCTGACACCTCACATGGCATGATACGAACCGAAGTTCGCAGTAAAAGCTCTGACGGGCACTTAGGCCATGTATTTGACGATGGCCCTGCACCAACGGGGCTGCGCTACTGCATTAATTCTGCATCACTACGCTTCATTCCAGTTGAAAAGATGATTGAGGAAGGATATGTAGAGTACATGTATCTTTTTGAAGGAATACAACTTCCATTTGAACAGATAATTCTTGGTGGTGGTTGTTTCTGGGGTGTTGAAGCGTACTTCAAAAAAGTTGCAGGTGTTATTGATACTGTGGTTGGCTACAGCGGCGGGACCACGCAAAACCCTGATTACAAAGCTGTGTGCAGCGGTACAACAGGCCATGCTGAAACAGTGCTGGTAACATTTGACCCAAAGGTTATTACATTAGAAAAAATTTTAAAGCACTTCTATTCCATTCACAATCCTTCAACACCAAACCGTCAGGGACCAGATATAGGCTCACAGTATCGTTCGGCACTATTTTATATAAGCGATAGGCAGAAGCACACAATTGATGAAATAGTGAGTCAGCTGAAAGCAAAAGGAATTACCGTAACCACTGAAGTTGCAAAGGCAAAAAATTTCTATAGAGCTGAAAGTTATCATCAGGATTACTTAGACAAAAATCCGGGAGGATACTGCCATATAAATTTAAATAAAATATATGAGTTCTGACTATTTATTCCTGATACACAATGACATGAATAATTGATTCATGTGAGGCAATATTTTCAATTTTATGCGGTATAAGCGATAGAAAATAGATACTATCACCCTGCTTTAGAGTAACTTCATTGGCGCCTAATGTTATTTTTATTGCTCCTTTTTTAACGTGAATAAATTCCTCACCGTTATGAATTGAAAAATCTTTTTTTGTATAATTGCCTTCTAAGGTAATAATGTAAGCTTTTACCGCACGAGCTTCATGAGCAGTTACAGCAGAATGTGAAGGAATTAACGAGCAATTGTGCTCTTTTGGCCGTTCATTTTTTGACTGTATAATTTCATCTTTTTTTATAACTGTATATCCCCACTCAACGGGGCTACCAGCAACCGCCTTTGCCTTCTGTAAAGAACGGGTAAGCTGGTGAATTATTTTTAATGAAGGATACACGTGTCGCTCTTCTATTTTCTGCAAGAGCTCACTGGTGATACCGGTTATGGCAGCAAGCTGCTCATAACTTAAATTATTCTGCACTCTAAACTGTTTTAACTTGTCGCTGAGGGATGCATTGGCCGGGATGTCTTTATTTTTAAAATATTCTGTAAACCGCTGGAATACTTCGCCACTGTCTGCTTCAGGAATATCATACAAAGAATAAGATCCCATGGTACTTTCCTTAAACTATATATTCCACTCATTACCACAAATATAGTATATCCTTAAAAATATCATCTATCAGATAAAAAATTATTTTACAAGAAATTTTTTTTGACAAATTTGTGTTTCACTATAGTATCGTCTTGCCATGAAAATTCCCTATTCCATTTTATCGATAACGGAAAAAGCTCTCACTAAATCCATGGATGTCCATACCATGGAACGCATTGTCAAAAGTATCATCCCCAATTATAATCTCCATAAGATAATGGGCTTTTCCGAAAGCATCCCTATCCCCAACAAAGATGCAGCTGCACAGATTGTACGGGATTTCAGCGAATCAAAGCTTTTTTTTAAACTGGTACACGCTCTCATGGAAGCACAGGAATATGGCATAATGGGACGGCGCTATCCAATAGCTCATTTACACGAAATCATTGCTGAGATTATCAACCTGGGCTTTATATATGATAAAAATAATAAACTCTTCATTGAAAACTCTAAAACGAGACGTACCCCAAACTGGGGTGTCCTTGAAGAAAATGAAGAATATATTGTCACATTGCTACGACTGGACATTGCAGCAAATACCCAGCTTGTCCGCAAATATGAATCATCATTAATTACCCAAACATATAATAATTTGAGGTCGATAGTTACTGCAGCAGTTGAACAAAGAAACGGCCGTGTATGGAACTGGGAAGGCGATGGTTGCATTGCTGCTTTTATTTTAGGCAACAGGAATATGGCATCAGTATGTTCTGCCATTGAGATTTTCCATGAGCTATTTTTATTTAATTATATTGAATCACAATTACCTGAACCTGTTAATATACGGGTAGCCATTGATACAGGATATTGCACCTATAAACATTCACCTGAAGAGCTAAAAAAAACAGAACTGGTAACAAAGATACTTGAGCTTGAATCAAGGCATACTCCACTTAATTCAATAACCATCACCAATTCAATTTATGCTTCTCTGCATGCTGAAATTGCAAACAAGTTTACAACTACCAGAAGTGGCAATGCAGTGTATTATACTTATACAATACAGTGGGCTACTCCATGAATATAATCATTATATATCAGAAAAAAAACCTGCCAGTTTTACAAAAGGCATTTGCATTAATCATAAAATCAAAAAAAATTTCAACTGCTTTTGTTGACTATACCGAATCCAGAAAAATACAACCATTGGATAAGAACACCATTTACTACCTGGATATCACCGGTGTAAAAAAAGCTGAGGTTGAAAAGCAACTTAAAAAGTTTAACAACAATGGACACTATTTTGCAATCATTGATCTTAAAAACAGTTTTACTGATATTGCATGGTTTTTCCATAATAATGCCTGTGATTATCTTAATAAAGACATGCTTATCAAACCACTGCCTGAAAAACGTATCCAAACAATAGCCAAATTAAAAGGAATTACTACAAAATCGCAAACTGCACCCAATTATATACTAGCAACGGATTCCTGGAAAGGGATTGTGCCCAACAATGAATATACTTTCTGCTTTTTATTCATAGAAATACTGGATATTGGCGAATTAAAAAAACATATTGGCTCAGAGCATCTAAATCAGAAAATTATTTCATTTCGCAGGTATGTTGAAGAACTGCTCTATCAGGTTGATGGCCGCTGCTGGATGTGGATGGATGCAACAGGCCTTTTTCTTTTCCCTTTTAATGGAGAATCAGTACCTGCTATCTATCACGCAATACGTCTTATATTAAACCGGTTAATTATTTCACTGGAACATACCGTTTTCAATCAAATCATACGCTATCGCATAGCCATGCATATTGGTAACACAGTATACCAGCCACGTGGCAAAACCGGTACCATAATTTCTGATTGTATTAATTCATTATTTCACTTAGGGCAAAAATATACAGATGAGGATGGATTGTTTATTACTGAAGACGTATATAGTTTCCTTAATGAAAAGACAAAAAAACTCTTTACGAAAGCAAAGCCATTTGAAGGCAGGCAGATTTACACATTGAGATACAAATAAATTACATTGCTGCAAGTTCATACCGGCGCTTTTCAACTTCCGGATGCTGCCGGTAGATAATTAATACATTACCAATCATTGTAACCATACAGCTTTTAGTCTTTTCAACTATCTGCTGGGCCAGCTCACGGCGTTCATCCTTGCAGTCAATAAATTTGATTTTGATTAGCTCATGACTTAGCAATACTTCATCAATGGCATTAAGTACAGCCTGAGACAGCCCATTTTTGCCTATTAACACAACCGGTTTCATGCTATGTGCACAGGCTTTTAAATATTTAATTTTTTTGCGGGGAATGCTGTTCATACAATCCTCAATAAATTAAAAAAATTATTATTGCATAATCCATTCACACCGCATTTATTTTTTTATAATTGACATTAATATATAAATATGATAACCTTTTTGCAAATAAAATTAATTATCATTTTATTGCAATAATTTTTTATTAATTTATTGCTCCGTCATGCTTGGGCATAAGTACATACATGAAAATGCACCAAAATAATTTTTTTATGTAGTTTTTCGTAGTCAGAATGTAGCACACAAATTAATGAACAAATTCTCAGGAGGAAAAATAAATGGCAAACATTTTATCTGATGACCCTGGTTATAAATATCACGAAAAGACACCAAAGATTGATGCAAAAGAATTTCAAAAAGTAATAGATTCACGAAGGTCAGTACGTATTTATGAAAAGGAACCAATACCGGAAAAAATTATACGGCAATGCTTGCAAAACGCTTTGCTGGCACCCAATTCGTCAAACCTTCAACCATGGGAAATCTATCACATCGTTGATCCTGCCATACGCCAGCAACTCAATGAAGCCTGCCTGGGGCAGATTGCTGCTAAAACCGCTGCCACATTATTTGTAGCTGTAGCACGAACCAACACCTGGCGTCAACACGCACAGGAAATGGTAAAGCTTTTTGAATCAGTAGGCAATGTTCCAAAGGCTGCTATCTCATATTATAAAAAACTTGTTCCTTTTGTATACAACCAGGGATTTTTAGGCAGCTGGGGAATAGTAAAACGATTGCTATTCTTTATCCGTGGGCTTTCAACACCAGTCATACGTGAACCGGTATCAAAATGTCATATCAAAATATGGGCTGTTAAATCCACCGCACTGGCATGCGAAAACCTCATGCTTTCACTCAGGGCATATGGCTACGATTCATGTCCCATGGAAGGGTATGACTCAAAACGCATAAAAAAGATTTTAAATCTTCCCAAAGATGCCATCGTTGTCATGGTGATTTCTGCAGGAAAGCGTGCAGTTGGCGGTGTGTATGGACCACGGATTCGCTTTGATGCTAGCAGATTTTTAAAAAAGGTTTAGGGTGACTTTATGAATATAGTACAGGAGATAATAAACGATATAATCATCATAACCATTAACAGGCCTGAAGTGCGAAATGCTATTGACCGGCCAACTGCTGATGAATTGAGTAACGCATTCAAGGAGTTTGATGCAAATGAAACCCTGAAGGTGGCAATACTGACAGGGGCAGGTGGCCACTTTTGCTCAGGTGCTGATTTGCTTGCCATTGCCGAAGATGGCCACAGAAAAAACAAGCTTAATCCCAATATAAAGGATGACGGTCCTCTTGGCCCCACACGAATGCTTTTATCAAAGCCGGTAATTGCTGCCATATCCGGATATGCTGTTGCTGGTGGACTTGAACTTGCCTGCTGGTGTGATATTCGTATGGCTGATATGACCGCCCGATTTGGCGTATTGTGTCGCCGGTATGGTGTGCCTCTTATTGATGGCGGTACACAACGTTTGCCTCGCCTCATAGGTTTGAGCAGAGCACTTGATATGATTATTACAGGTAAGGAAATAGATGCTGAAGAAGCGTATTTATATGGACTTGTAAATTACCTTGTAAAAGATAAGGATGTGAAGCAGGCAGCAATTGAATTAGCACAAAAAATTGCTTCATACCCACAAATATGTTTAAAAAGTGACAGAATGCTTGCCTACAAGGGATTTAATATGCCCTTTGCTGATGCAATGGAAATGGAATTTGCAAAAGGCACTGATGTCATTCGAAGTGGCGAAACACTTGAAGGAGCACGGAAATTTGCAGCTTCAAAAGGGAAAAATTTTAGTTAATCATTCATTCACCAGTATGCCATTAACAAAACGCCCTTTTAATGTACGGCCATCAGGGTAAATAAGCATTCCCTGCCCTTCCATTCTATTATCAATAAACTCACCTTCATAGCGAGTACCATCAGGCCATTCAAGTACCCCTTTGCCATTAGCTTTCCCCTTTACCATGGGTCCGGTATATACTTTGCCATCAGCATATTTGTACGTACCATTACCAGTGATATCATCATTGGCAAATTGGCCTTTGTATACACTCCCATCAGGCCAGGACATTACTCCATATCCCTGTCGTTTGCCATCAACATAAATCCCTGTGTACACACGACCATCCGGCCAGGTAAAAGTACCCTGCCCATTGAATCTACCAGCCTTAAAACTTCCAGAATATTTAGAGCCATCTTCCCATACATAGGTACCATAGCCTTCATCGCATTTCCCTTCAATACAGCCAACTTTTTTTTGCTGCGTAGCACAACCCATGTAAAGAGTAAGAGTAAGTAAACCAATAATTATATAGTAGATTTTCCTCATTGTGCCCTCCATAAAAAATGTTTTTACTGTAGTTTTTCAAAATACAACTTTACAATAAAATCCGCTACTAAAAAAAATTACGCTCTTTTACGAATTTGTAAAAATTTTAGAATTCATCAAAAAAAAAACAAAAATTTTATTTATTTAAAGTTATAATGCTTTCTTATAGGTTTTTTAACAGTCCAGGTGCATTGCACCCCTTTAGGGAATGTTACAAAATCACCCGCTTTAAATTCAATCTTTTGTCCATCATTTGTTGTTACCTCAACCTCACCTTCAATAACATAAAATTCCTCAGTTGAGTCATAAAACCAATCAAACGTTGATACATCTTTTTCCCATATTGGCCAATTAAAAACGCCACGCTTTTGTAAATCTTCATTTTTTAATTTTTCTATTGTTACTGTCAACATCGGAGAACTCCTTTGTAAAAATCATTCAGATACTAATTAAGATTGTATTAGGCAATGCATCACCATTCAAAACTTTGTACAACAATTATACCTCGCTTTTGAGCTTCAGAAAGGACTACATTATTTGCAAAATGAGTAACCAGCAAAGGAACAACAGGCACATCACCATACCATGATTTTACTGCTTGAATCTTTTGATCCAGCTCTTCAAATACATCTGTACGCCATTTAGAATCCAATCGCACCTTTGACTCGCCAACAATAATTACTTCTTTTCCATCCTTAACAGCTTTACCAAAAAAGTTTATTTCTTTTCCTGAAATCTCAATTCGCAATAACCGTTCAGTCATTTCATAGTTATATTTTTCTTTTAAAACCTTTGGTAAATTCCTGTATGCTTCATTTTCAAACATATACCCAAAGCTTCGTGACAAGCCACCTAATTCAACCCGCGTTTCATGCAGGCCAATAGCTAATTTTTGCACTTCCAGCTCTGTTCTTTTTTGTGCTTCTACTAACTCTTCAACTTTTTGTGATAAAGAATCAACTCGCTGTTCAGTCCGCTTCTGTGCCTCAGCTAATTCTTCTACCCGCTGCTCGGTCCGTTTCTGCGCGTCAGCCAATTCCTCTACCCGCTGCTCGGTCCGCTTCTGCGCCTCAGCTAATTCTTCTACTCGCTGTTCAGTCCGCTTCTGCGCCTCAGCTAATTCTTCTACTCGCTGTTCAGTCCGCTTCTGTGCCTCAGCTAATTCTTCTACTCGCTGCTCGGTCCGCTTCTGTGCCTCAGCTAACTCCTCTACCCGCTGTTCAGTTCGTTTCTGTGCTTCAGCTAACTCTTCTACTCGCTGCTCGGTCCGTTTCTGCGCCTCAGCCAATTCCTCTACCCGCTGTTCAGTCCGCCTCTGCGCTTCAGCCAATTCCTCTACCCGCTGCTCGGTCCGTTTCTGCGCTTCGGCCAATTCCTCTACTCGCTGTTCAGTTCGCTTCTGCGCCTCAGCCAATTCCTCTACCCGCTGTTCAGTCCGCCTCTGTGCTTCGGCCAATTCTTTCTGAGCAATCGCCAGCTCGGACACAATTGATTTTAGCTCTGAAAAGTCCTCTTTTGTAATGTGAGCTTCCCTGATTCTTTCATCAATGAGCTTAACAATTTCACGTTTAATTTCCGGTGTAAGTGTAAAATGAGACCCTGGCATCTTTTCCTTCTCCTTTTTTATATTTTTTGTATTTTTCGTCATAATAGTTCCCTTTATCCATAAAGTCTTTAATTTTCAATAAAAAAATTACACCAAATGTCAACAATGGTCAATACAATAATACTTAAAATAATTAAATTATCTGATTCATTAAAAATTTTTTCAAATTTTAAAAAAAAAAACTTGCCTATATTACAGTATTTTAGTATATTCTTAATAAATATTTTTGATGGAGGAATTGCATAATGTCTTCAATTCAGGAAGTAACTGATTCTACATTTGATTCTGCAGTATTACAATCACAGGGAAAAGTTCTTGTTGATTTCTGGGCACCTTGGTGTGGTCCCTGTAGATTACAAACACCAATTTTAGAAAAACTTGCATCAAATGGAATTAATGCAAAAATAGTCAAGTGCAACACTGACGTAAATCCTGCTATAGCACGTAAATTTGGCATAAGCGCTATACCAACACTGATATTATTTGAGAACGGTAAAGAAATTGACCGCATGATAGGCGTACAGCCTGAGGAAGTCCTTAAACGCAGGCTCCAATAACCCACTCTACCCTTTTAAACGGCTGGCGTAAACCAGCCGTTTATTTTATGTACCAGTATGTCCGTGAATTATGATGAAAAACCCCAAGAGGATATCCCATTACCCTGCTTAAAAGTGATTCATCGTTAAGCACGCTGCGATCACCCAAATACGCACACTGCCCATCTGCAAGAAGCATCACACGGTTAATCCATGGCATAATTTCATCAACATGATGTGTAACATATATAATGTGTTTATTCATAGCAACAAGGTCAGTAAGTTTATGGAGGAACTCCTCTCGGGCGCGGACATCAAGCCCATTGCATGGCTCATCCAAAATCAGAATATCGGGATTATACACAATAGCTCTGCCAATCAGCACGCGCTTTTGTTCGCCATACGAAAGTTTACCAAACGGCGTATGTGCATAGTGCACCAGTCCCAGTGTTTCAAGAATGCTTTCAGCTTTTTGTATTACAGTGGGCGATAGTTCCTGGTATAACCCTAAACTGCTATAAAAACCTGATGCCACCACTTCAACTGCTTTAGTCTTTGCTGGATAAGAATATTGCAGATAATCGCTTACAATGCCAATGTGTTTGCGAACATCCCATACATTGACTTCACCCAATTTTTTTCCTGCAATAACCACCTCCCCTTCAGAAGGGAATACCAGCGTAGCGATAATATTCATCAAAAACGATTTTCCTGAACCATTTGGACCAAGCACAGCCCACTGTTCACCACGGTTAATGGTTAGATTAATATTTTTCAAGATAGTAATGGAATTGCGCCACAGCGATACATTATGTAAATGCAAAAGCTCCATAGTATATGAATTAGCATATAACTATGGAGCTTCAAATTTTTATACACATTTACAGAGTTGGTATATTCTTAACTCTATCTTCCTTTATCTTCTTTTCTTTTTCTACTTTTTCACGTTCTTCTTTTTCTTTTTTTGCTTTTGCCAAATGTTCTTTTTCTAATTTTTCAGCCAATAGTTTAGCTTCTTGCTCTTTCTTTAACTTTTCGTCACGTTTTTTTGCTTCCTTATCCTCTTCAATCACCTTATTAATTTCCTGCTTCACTTCTTCATGGACTACAGCAACTGCGGGAATATCTTTTACTTCCTGCTTTATTTCTTTTATTGTTTCCTTTGGAGTTTGAACAGGCTTAATGGTTTCTTTAATTTCTTCAACTATTTTCTGCTGTGCATTCTGCTCAGTTGTTTGTGCTTTCTGTTCTTCTATTTTTTGCACTATTGTTTCTACTGTTTTGGTATCCAGTGCAACTGTCTGGTTTTCCTCAACTACCACTTCAACATTTTCCACCACTGTATTATTGCTTACAGGCTTAACCATCACCTTACCCGTAACAACATCAACACTGGCACCTTCTTTGCTAGCAACCATCCTGAACGATGTCCCACGAACAGCAGCTATCACCGTCTTTGACTTTAATGCAAAGCCGTCGCCTTTTTTTAACTTACTTAAGGCAGCAAATGTTTTGCCGGTATCTATAGTAAGAACAACATCATCATTATCCCCTTTCATCAGGGATTCAATCTTAACCGTTGTATTTTCATTTATCCTGATTATACCGGCATTGCGATACATCAAATCAACAATTGCCCCTTTTCCTGTAATAACGACATCATTTAGAGACAGTATCTGGCCAATTTCCGGCACACGGGCAGTACCCTGTGCCTGTACTGTTACATCACCAAAAAACGATTGAATTTTTAATACTTCCTGCTTAGTTTCTTTGGCGCAAGAAAATAAAAAAACTGAGCTTAAACATATTAATAGTATTATTTTTTTCATGGCAAAACTCCTTTCAATAAATATATTAATATTACTATCTATGACATAATTAAAAGGAACTATCGCCTAATAAAAATTTCCTTTCATACTCATCATTAAATCAAGAGTTTTTCTATCTCATTATTTAACCGCTATATATTACTACATAAAATTAAAAAAGTGTAAATAAAAAAATTAAGAACTCATTAAAATTATGTATATTCCATTATTCAGTGTGAGATAGTTAACGGTAATTATTTAAAACTTTTTATAAATAATGCTTGGGGTACGTCCCTAATTTAGTTGAAATTCATAGCGGTTACCCAAGATTTATGCTTTAGGATAATAAAAATCAAAGGAGGAATGATAAAAAAGTCAAAATAGTTGCGGTGGAACGATGATCTGTTCATAAATGTACTCATGAACAGGAA
>JBBFLA010000061.1:0-18570 GCA_037481795.1 Spirochaetota bacterium | reverse complement strand
CCTTGCATCCTTTCAAGTTGTTTTTCCTTATAACCCCTCATTTTTCCAACACTTTTGACTTTTTCAGGAAAGCCTAAGTATTTATTTTCTAATCCATTAATGGTGAAAGAATTGTTGGAGTCATTTGTCCATATGGATTGGGTCAAAGAAATCGATTTTACGCAAGCTGAAACAATTGATAAAACGTATGTAAATGATCACTATAAAGAATATGAATCTGATATTATCTATAAATTGCGTTTTAGAAATACTGATATGTATATCTATCTATTAATTGAATTCCAATCTACTGTGGATAAATTCATAGCATTTAGGATGTTACAATATATTGTAGAATTATACAGGGAGTTGATATATAATCACAAAGTTAAGAGATTGCCTGTAGTATTTCCTATCATGATATATAATGGCGATAAAGTGTGGAAGGCCCCATTAACAATTGAAGATTTAATTGATATTCCTGAAGTATTACGTGAATGTGTGCCGTATATTCCAAAATTCAGATATTATCCAATAATTGAAAATGAACTAAACGCTGATATTCTTGAGAAGATGATGAATGTGATAGCTACAGTATTCTTATTAGAAACTGGTGATGATGCAATATTTTATAAAACAATTGACAGGATTAAGGATTTGATACATATTTATACGGAGAAAGGTCAATTTTTACTCATACGGACTTTGTTATATTGGCTATTACATTATTTACAATCACATGGTATTGTTGATAGTGATGAAAAGATAATTGAAAATTTTATGAATACTCCTCAGGAGGCAAGTTCAATGTTAGCACAAACATTAAAGAAGATAAAAGGAGATTTATTGAAAGAGGGTTTTGATAAGGGAATTCAAAAAGGAATTCAAAAAGGAATTAAGCAAGGCAGGTTAATAGGTAAGCAAGAGGAAAGGATTGCTATCGCGCGCAATCTATTGAAAAGCGGGATGGATGATAAAACAATAATAAAGATAACCAGATTGACAAAAGCTCAACTTGAAGAACTAAAAAATAAATAATTAAACATTACAATACTTTGATTCTTTCATCCTCATTTCGCATAAAATATTCTTTTATCAGTGTGATAATAGTATTGATATCAGTGCATTGTCGTATTGAGGAAAAAAGTTCATGACCAAACCTTATGTTTTTATGGTAGTATGCACAGAATCGATGTGCCCTGCTTTTATGAAGCCTCTGGGGGAGCATCTGTTGTATATTTTGTAATACTTCAATCCATATCTCTTCAATATTGAGCGATAGCTGTAGCGGCTTCTGCTGCAAAGCTGCTTCACACTGTGCAAATATCCACGGTTTTTGCACCGCTGCTCTGCCAATCATGATGCCGTCACAATGTGTGTGATGTAATCGTTGCAATGCTAACGTTGATTCGATAATATCGCCATTACCAATAACAGGGATTTTTGCTTCAGTAACTATCGCCCCTATTATATCCCAGCGAGCAGTACGTGTATAGCCCCATTTGGCTGCTCTTGGGTGAATGATGACTGCATCCACTCCTTCATCCTCCAGCATGTGTATAAACTGCTGTAAAAATGGAATATCAATATTATTGAATCCAGCACGCATCTTAACAGTCAGAAGTCCGTGAACGTTTTTCCTGCAGGCGGCGACAATTGTTTTTGCTAAAGTGAAATCACAAAGCAGGTTGGCGCCACCATCAGTTTTAAGTATGTGCGGTGCAGCACATGCCATGTTTATGTTAATACCATCACATCCGTATTCCTCTAAGATTGCTGCAGCTTTAGCCATGATGGCGGGGTTATTGCCCACTAACTGATAAAAAAAAGGTGAGTCAAAATCATATCGTTTGATTAAAGGTTCGTTATAAGGGGCTTTAGCATTAATAGCACCACTTGCCAGCATCTCAGAATACAGAACAACATTGCTTGTAAATTTTATGACAACTTTTCGCAAAGCTGGTGTGGTAAGCTCTGCCATTGGAGCTAAATGGAGTGTGTACTCTGTGCCATTAATAATCATAGTGCATACGGTATGTTGTTTTTATCTTCGCCAGCGTTCGTCATATTTGTTAAGTAACACGCTTAACAACAAGCTAGCGCACATAATTAAAATTGCGAAAAACCCGTATGAGATGTACCATGGTATCCCCTGAGTCATCATTGAGTATTCTGACATTCCAAAAATACCAGCTATTAAATTCAAAGGTAGGAATATTACATTTATCTTTGTTAGATTTTTAATAAGAATATTCATGTTGTTGTTCACAATACTTCCACGCGCATCCATCAGACCAGCAAAAACTTCTGTATATATTTCAGCCTGCTTTTTTGCCTGTTGATGGTCAATGATAATATCATTTAAGAAATCAAAATTAACATGCTGATTATTAATTATAAGATATGAGCGCAATTTTTCAAGGGAAGTAATGTTGGTATCTATTGCATGCAGGTAGTATATTAATTTTTCGCTGAGATTAAACATCTGCACTAAATGTTTTGTTTCAATGGATTTATTGATCTTATTCTGGATTTCCTTTGAAATCATTTTGATAATTTTCAAGTGTTCAGTAAAATGTTTGATTGTATGGTGTTGAAAGTGGAACAGTACATCAAAAAGTGATCCGATCTGATTATTTACTTTTTCATGAATATATGTTAGATTTTCAGGACTGATGATAATCATTGTACTGTCTTTTATAAAAAAACCTATAGTTATAACGTTGAGTGATGAAAGTTCATTTATTGTCATGGATGTTGGAATTTTCCAGATTAAAACTATATAATCTTTTTCAATTTCAAAACGTGATAGCTCTTCAGTATCCAGTGCTGAATACAGTGAATGTATATCTATTGAGTAATTAAGGGCTATATTATTGATTTCTTCATCATCAGGGTTGGAATATATTAATATAGTACCATCAAATTTCTTTACAAATGAATCTTTGGTAAATTCATATCGTTCTAACATATTGTTTACCTCCGGAAATAGGATTTTATCAACATCATTCAAGGTTTTTCCTGGAATCTATTGTTAAAATTAGATCCTGAATCGAGCCTGTCCCGACAAAAGATGGGATTCAGGATGACTTTATGCTGATGTAATTCTGGAATTGATACAAATCATTCATTATATGAAAAAATCTGAATCATTTTTAAAACTAAATACAGGTTAATTTTTCAGAATGACTCTGGCTCTGCAATTACAAAATTCTTGACCTGTCACTACTAAAGCGTCTATACTTATTCCATACGATAATGTGTAAATATATAGTGATATGTCAAATGAATAATGATTTGTATTTTAGCCATATCTACATGGAATATTTAGTTATACACAGAGTTGTCCTTGCATGAGTACGAAGAAGAACATCTTTTTAACAGGTGCACCATCGTCAGGTAAAACCACTGTAATTAAGAAAGTTATTGCTATGCTGCCTTATCCTAAAAAAGGATTCTATACTGAAGAAGAACGTGTAGAAGGAAGGCGCACAGGATTTGTATTACATTCACTGGATGGTAAAACAGGATACCTTGCACATCAGAATATTGATTCGCCATATCATATACGGCGGTATGGTGTGGATATTCATAACATTGAGATGATTGCCATTCCGGCGATTGTTCCAGAAGGCAATACGATAATCATACTGGATGAAATCGGTAAAATGGAATGTTTTTCAGAAAAGTTTAAAGAAGCAGCTATCAAAGCACTTGATAGCCCAAATATCGTTATTGGCACCATAACATTAGGTGGAGATGAGTTTATCCAGAAGATAAAGCAGCGTGATGATATTGAAATAACTGAAGTCATACCTCAAAACAGAGATACATTGCCTGATGAAATTATTGAGAAGATAAAAATTATATCCAAATAGTAGTTTACAAATTAAATATCAATAATCTATTTTATAATTCAATGAAACGTAATACCGATAACAACTTCCCAAACCCCGAAGGCAAGATTAGTGTCCTGAAACGCTACTTGCATATTTTAGCGCTTCTGCAAACACCTGCAGGAAGTAACGAAACCTGGAATGCAGCAAGCCTTGCGCGGTTACTATCGCTTGAAGAAGACCAGAAAGATATTAGCGACAGTCACGTGCGCAAATACATCAAAGACCACATTGAACAGGAGTTGGGAATAAGCGTTGACCGTACTCAAGGCGGGCTTATCACTGCGCTGGCTGAAGATTTAGATGCTGATATGCAGCTTGAAATTGCGCGTGTGTACACAAGTTTTGTGGTGAAAGATTCAACACGCGATATGATACTGCAAAAATTTATTGCTGCACAACCACACAGTGCGCTGTGGATGCTTGCCCGTATTTATTTTGCTGCAATTGAAAAGCGGATGATAGAATGCACCTACATAACAGCAGATGGCACGATGCGCGCTCACTGGAAACTATGTCCCTGCTACTATATATTCCGCAACAATAACCTGTACCTTTTAGTGTATGATGTTGATATGAAAAAGTACCTGCCTCTTGTTGCTGAGCGTATTCATAATGTAGCGGTACTTGAAGCAGTATATAGCATTGATTGGGAAATACCGCCAATTGATGATATCTTTGCCACATCGCTTTCTGCATTTATTAGTACTGATGAAACAGTTACTGTTACCATACGCTATACGCAAAAAGTAAAGAATGTTATTGAAAATATTATCGCAACACTTTCGCCACATATTCAAAATGAAGATGATTGGTATATTGCAACATTTGTTATAAGTGATTACCTCTACCTGTGCAAGCAGCTTGTGCTGTATGGTAAAGAAGTTGAAATAGTGAGCCCGCAGAAGGTACGGCAGGAAATGGTACAGATGCTTACCCAAAGCTTGAGTGTGTATCAGAAATAAACATCGTAACTAAGTTACTACCTTTTTTTCACTCCATGTGATAATTTTCCTATATAATGAACACTTCACTCATCTAATTATGTAAGCGATAGTTACTGCTCAAAAGTCCACTACACAATCCACGGTGTTAAGGGAGATCCCTTAAAAAATTATTACTACAGGAGGTAAGTATGCCTAAAAGGCAATTACACCGTTATCGTCGGCGTAATTTAATTGATCTACAGAACTCAATTCTGGATGATTCACTACGAAAGCCTGTGACATACTATGCATTGAATTTATTGAAGGCACTACAACCCAATGAGAGATTACTGACATTGTGTATTGAATGTTTAAGTATGGGCAGCCGAATTGAATTGATTGAAGCAGTATATCCAGAAAAAATAAAATCTCAGGAAGATGAGTATGGGCGTAATTATTATTTTCAAGCGCTTGATGCTGTAAATAACTCTTCGGAACTAGCAAGCACACTGCTTAATACTCTGTTTGATAAATCAACTAGACTTAAGTGGAATTCTGTACTGAAGATTTTAACAAAGTTGCTACATAAAGAATATGAACATTTACACGACAACAACAATGATTTAGATGAACGTATTACAAAGCTTTCAGATCTTTTTATGCTTACGCCCAATGATTGCGCAGTGTTAAAGATCTGGACAATTGCGCTTGGGACACAACAAAATGTTTTAAAGGAGATCTTAACTGAAGCAAGTTACAATGAGATGCAGCGTCGTGTTGCAATTGCAACCGGCGTGCCATTGCACACTGTGAAAGCAACATTATCAAAATCAGGGATTTTATATACAACACGTATTATCGAATCAATAAGTCCGGATGGGTATGAGTATATAAGCCTTTCAAGTGAGATAATAGAATTTTTGTATGATGTTGACTCAATCGATTTACTGGAAAAATATATAAAGTTTGATACTGGCAAAACATTTCCAGTTGAAGATTTCCCAGTTAATCCCAGCGATGTAAGAATCATCAGCAATCTACTTCAAAGCAAAAAGCCCTGCAATATACTTTTATATGGAAAACCGGGAACAGGGAAAACAGAATTTGCACGCAGTATAGCTACTTATAGTAAACGCAAATTATTCTTCCTTGCTTCAATTATACGTAATGATACAAGCAAAATAGAAAGCTTAAGCACCCGTCTTATGGCAATAACTATCGCAATAAAAATAGCACAAAAAAATGATGCAGTACTTATCATAGATGAAGCGGATAGCATACTTAACATTGAATCAATATTTAACTTTGGCGATAATGGCGATAAAGCTAAGATAAATGATATTCTTGATACCAGTGGTATACAGTGCATCTGGATAGCCAATACAATATACCATGTTCCTGATTCAACATTGCGGCGTTTTCACTATAGTCTGCAATTTAAACATTTCACACCACAGCAGCGAATGACAGTATGGTGCACTGTGCTTGAAAACAACGTAATGAAGAATCTTATACCTGAAGATGTAATCCATACACTGTCCCATAAATACAACATAAACGCTGCAGGGATAAGTATGAGCATACAGACAGTTGCAGCTATGTATCAGCAACACTTAATTACTGATAGTGACGTCATTCCAGTGCTTGAAACTGTGTTACAACGACATACAAGGCTAACAGGGATTGATACTGAAACATCATTGCATCCACTAACTCAGCATTATGATATATCGCTATGCAATGCAGATACAGATTTGCTTACTATTGTAACTGCTGCACAGACGTTGTATAGTAAAAAAATTGACAGTGCTGCTATGTCAATTCTGTTGTGGGGACCAAGTGGCACAGGCAAAACTGAATTTGTAAAATATTTGGCGCAGAAAACTGGGAAAAAGTTACTCATAAAACGCGCCTCCGATCTTTTTAATATGTATGTAGGACAAACAGAAAAACTTATCCGCGCTGCATTTGAAGAAGCTAAACAAGAAAATAGCATACTCTTTATAGATGAAGCCGATTCATTTTTTGTTACTCGGCAAAATGCACAGCGTTCCTGGGAAGTTTCCTTTGTCAACGAGATGCTTGTGCAAATGGAAAATTTTAACGGCGTACTTGTATGTTCTACCAATATGCTTGAGCTTTTAGATACGGCAGTAATGCGCAGATTTACATTTAAAATTAAGTTTAATCCATTAAAACCTGAAATGCGCGTTCCATTATATGAGCGCTATTTTGTAAGCGATAGCAACCCGCTGTCATCGCAGCAAAAACAAAGAATACAAGCAATAGAAGGACTCACCCCTGGACACGTCAAAGCTGTGTATCAGAAAGTATTGCTTATTGATGCACTGAATAACCACGATTACATCATTGGCGAATTAGAAAAGGAAGTGCAGTATATGAACGTGCACAAACATGCAAAGACTGGTTTCAGTGTATGAGGTAAACAAATTGATCCAGGCAGAGGTAGAAACTGTGATAATACAAAGCCTCTGCCTGTTGTGAGAATGATTTACAACATAGGAACTAACGTACTATGTTTTTTTGAATCAGAGTCTTATATTAATATTTATGTGATAAGAGAAGGATTTAAAAATGTATAAGAAGCTTCGCCAATATATTGCATCAATTATTAATAACATTGGTATAGTATATAAAGAGAATAAAATTATACTATTATTTTCTAGTTCCATTATAATTGTAGTAGTAATTATAACATCTATCAATATACCACTATTAGTTTTAGATACATATGCAGTTGTCACTATGATATTATTAATATTTCAACTAATTGCTGTATATAGAAAGAATAGATACATCGCTTTTTTGCATTTGCTGTTACTACCGATTATATTCATACTATTTGTTTTGATAATTAAAACATTATTAAATACTAATTGCATAAGTAACAAAATAATTAGTAGTTTCATTTATTGGAATTATCATATAAATATAATACCTGTAATAATATTTTTTATTTTACTAGTAATTGTAAACTGTATTTTTATTTGTTTTGTTACTCGAAGATCAATAATCAATACTTTATTAAGAAAAAAGGATGTATTGCCATTGCGTTTGGCTACAGTTGATAGCCATCTATCTGATGGAATTATCAATATAGACCAAGCAAAGCAAGAAAGAAAGAATATCATTGCTGATTATAATCAAAACTGTCTAATTGATGGATTGTCAAAGTTTCTAAAACTACTGTTTATTATGTCATCTGTAGTTATGATTATCGTCATTATTTACTACTGTGTAGTATGTAATACCAAAAGTACCGAATCGCTGATTTATAGCATATATTTAGGATTGATGATGCAATTGATATTATTGTTGTATAGTTTGAGCATTTTTCTATGGAATAAGTTTCTATATTGAAATCAAGAGTTGGTAGGTATTCAAAATTGGAGTTTTTTATGAATCAGGTAAAGGAATGAAAAGGATTTAAATTCTTTTGATGGAACTATTCTAAATCAATTCATGCATTATTATAGAGTGTACTATTTGAATTCTTTGAAATAAAAATAATATACCAAATTTTCTTTAGGAAGTTGAAATGAACTCACATCTTGATTTTTATATATATCCTCAGTTTGATAATGCTGGTGACTTCTGGAAAGGATTAGCTAAAATAAAAATTGATAAGAAATGGGGATTTATTGACTCGTTTGGAGAATGGATTGTAAAACCACAATTTGATAAAGCAAATGAATTTTGTGAGGGAAAAGCTTTAGTCTTAGTAAATGGAAAATATGGATTCATTGATACATATGGACAATTTATTGTGCAACCTCAGTTTGATAAAGCAAAAGATTTTTCTGAAAAAAGGGGTTTAGTGTGTATAAACGGAAAATTTGGTTTTATTGATAAGTGTGGAGAGTGGGTGGTAAAACCACGATTTGACGATGCCAGGAGTTTTCGTGAAGGTACTGCGTGGGTAACGTTAAATGGTAAATGCGGTTATATAGATAACCAGGGCGATTTGATTATAGAACCTATGTTTGATAAAACATTTAGTTTTTATGAAGGGATTGCGTTAGTTTGTATAGATGGAAAGTACGGATTTATAGACAGGTACGGGAATTGGATTGTCAAACCGCATTATGAAGATGCGTTGGATTTTCGTGAAGGTGCAGTTGCGGTTAAGTTTAACGGTAAATGGGGATATATCGATATTCAAGGAAAATTGATTGTAGAGCCTCAATTTGATGATGCAAATTTATTCAGTGAAGGTGCTGCTTTAGTAAAAGTTAATAGAAAGTGGGGGTTTATTAATAAACAAGGAGAATGGATTATTGAGCCTGAATTGGATATGGCAGTATGCTTTTCAGAAGGTTTTGCTGCTGTATGTGTAAGAAATACCTGGGGATTTATCAATACACAAGGAGAATGGATAATTAAGCCTCAATATGATTATGTGGGATCATTCAAAGAAGGTTTAGCTATAGCTAGAGTTAAAGATAAATGGGGTATGATCAATAGAAATGGTGAGTGGATTATAGAGCCTAATTTTGATGCAATAAGGAATTTTAGCGAAGGATTAGCTGTAGTAAAATGCAACGACAAGTGGGGATATATAAAAAATCTTACCAGAGCAAATAAAGGCATATAAACATGATGAATTCATCTTTTAACTTTCAAGTATAATTTGAAATATTTACAATAGTATTTATTACGTAGCAAATAACTTCCTATGTTGCATAGCAAAGATTGTGTATGTATTAGGTATAAACACAATCGGGGGGCATATGTACGCAATCCATAAATTTTTACTGGATACAATGAAGCAAAAAAATCTATCCAAAAAAGATGTGGCACTGCGTCTTGGTTATAAGAATATTTCTAAAGGGATTCGGCGTATTGATGAATTTATACAGGAAGGAACATTGAATGAAAACATTATTAAGAATCTGCATATAGCCTTAGATGAATCAGTGAGTAAAGTTTTAGAAAAGTTGGAAGAAACAAAGCAACAAATTGCGGAAGAAATTAAAAAACAGGAAGAAGAAAAGATACGAGTAAAAGAAGAAAAAAGAAAAAACTTCAAACCGTTTTTATACTGTGTGACTGAGCAAAAAATACCACAACCTATCTTTGTGGCTGCAATCAGTGAATCGTATTTGTTAAAGAAGGTAAGCCTGCCGGATAATTTCAATGAGCTATCGCCCAAACAAAAATTGGATGCAATGCGGAATGCAATTAGCCAGCACTATGAATATATACACAATCGCTGGGGCGGTATAGTACCGGCGTATGGAAAAATTTTAGCCTACACATTAGTGCCCACCTTTGAGTATAATGAAGAGGATCTTCCTGTGTACACACCGCAAGGCGAACTTATTGAACAGCCACCGCGGTTTTATCAAGAAATTGAATTAGGAGTGGCGGGCGTCAGTATAGGCAAAAAGATAGATTTAACAAAAATATTTAAAAACGTAGAAATGATTGTAGAAAAAATAGGAGGGTAACAATGATTTCAATTTCCAGGACGTTGTATAATAAATTAAAACGCCTTTTGCGTTCACCAGAGCAAAAACGCAAAGAAGAGGAAGAAGCGCGTAAAAATTTTAAGCCTTTCCTGTACTGTGTTACAGAATTGTCGGTACCATCACCAATATTTGCAGCGGCGCTTACACGATCATTTTTATACAAAAAGGTTGGTCTACCGGATTATTTTAATGAGCTATCGCCACAACAAAAAGAAAAGGTAATACAACAAACAATAAAGAAGCACTTAAAGTTTGTACGAGAGAAATTTAATGGCAGAGAAAGACTACCTGGATTTGGATATATTCTAGCATATACGCTAAAACATTCGTATGATGCAAAGAAAAAGGATTTAATAGTATATACCTGTAAAGGAGATGTAATGGAAAATCCACCAAAAGAATACAAAAAGATACGTTTAGGGGTAGCAAGAGTGGAGGGAAAGGGGAGTAGTTCGGGAAGAATTTTTAATGGTTAAGATAACATTATTAGTAGAATAGCGTCCAGATATGTATATATCAACAGCTTAATGCTACACATTATCCTTATACCTCATTTGCATTTCCACATTTTACTTGACTAAATCCAGGCTATACGACAATAACAGCATAACAGTGTGAATGGGGTTGATAATGATACAACGCATACTACCATTACTTCTTATTGTGTATGTTGGCTGCGCACAGTATGTTGATGTAGGTGATGTTGAGTTTGCTGTAAAGGTAAGTTTTCAGCAAAATATGCCGGTATTTGCCACTACCTACACCGTAACTGTAATGAATACCAGTGTAAAAAAAGTAGTGAAAAATTATTCGGCAACGGTGGCGATAGTTACTGATGATAAGCGCATACTGAAACAATTTACTATAACTGCTGAAACACTTTTGCCAAAGCAGGTTGAACAGATAACTATCACACAGAATGAAACCGAAGAATCGATAAAACCACTGTTCAATGAGCTTGAAATAGACACGGGTGAAGTTATAAAACAGCAGGAAGCAGCACTGGTGTTACCAGAGTCAATGGTAAAGATTCAAAACGATTCATACAAAAGTGAAGATATTGTGACATATTTACAAGAGGTTGGCAAATGAAGATTGATGACAGCAAGATTTATTTATATTTTTCAATAGCTGTGCTGGTGGCAGGAATTTTGTTTGGATTGCCAGGAATTTATTCGCGAGTGGTGACTGAACCCGCGATAGAAAGTCTAATAACTCAAAATGCTGATGCCAATAAATTGAAACAAGCATACATTATGCTGCGTAACCCCCACATATTTGCTGGCTATGACCGTTTTGATGAAGGTGGAGCAGGCATTGAGTATATATTGAAAGAATTTGATGTGCGGATTGCTGAACAAAAAGATTTTACTGAGAATGATAAATTGTATTTAGAACTGCTACTGCAGCGCCGACAGCAGGGCAGTGATCTTTCAATAAAGACAATGATATTTTTTATTCTATTGTCATTATTAGGGGCAATAGCTTTGGCAATTGAAACAAACGTGAATAAAAAAATAGAATAAATAATCTAGTATTATTATAATTATATTGAATACATCTCCATAACTAGATGATTAAAAGTATATTCATCAATTAAGTGGGGAGCAAAAAAATGAAAAGTATAAAATACACTGTATGGAAAGAAGATAAATATTATGTTGCACAATGCTTGAATGTTGATGTTTCAAGCTTTGGTCAAACAATAGATGAAGCTATTAATAACTTATTAGAAGCTGTTGAATTGTATTTTGAAAATAACGATAATCCTATATACTCTCAAGTAGAAAATGTTATGATTGGGGAAAGCGTAATTAATGTCTAAAAATCATCATTGATAAGAAATAGAAGATTTTATTTTAAGAAATTTTAATTTAAGTGATTGACTAATACATTCAGGCATTTGAATTGATCATTACGTAATAATACGAAATTTATTGAATTATTTTATCACGGAAAATTACAAATGCATGGTTACTTTTAAAGTTATATTCTTTTTTATATGACTCAAAAGTACGAATGAAAAAATCTTGAAAATTTTTACTTGTTTTGTCAAATTCATTAGCAATAAAAAATATAAAATAGCCAATTTCGTTGTATTCTCTTAAAATTGAAAAATCCTTAGTAGCTGGGCCAGTTAATAATTTTTTATCATCACCATAACCGATTTTAATTTCAATTAAAGCTTCAACATCATCATATTTTGTAGGATTATGGACATTTGGTTTAAAAATAATAATATCATGAATATAATTTAATAATTTATATCCAAGCCTTATTCTTGAAGTTGATTGGTTAACTAAAGGTGGAATAAACCACTCATTTGTAATATACATTTTATCAGTTATATGTTCTTTTAAAGCATTATATAGTTTTACTTGTGCTTCAATTTCATATGATACATAATCATAAGGGTTTTCAGAAAAATCTTTGTGAATTGAATCAACAGTAGTTTTGATAATATTTTCTATATTATTCATAATTGGTCCTTATTAAAATTTATAGTTTTAGACTTTATTGTTTTATAATAATCATTATTGTATTACAAATTGTCAAGTACAAAATAGTGTGTGATTCTATCAGGAAATTTCTGCTACTTTGAGGAACAACTTTTCTAATTTATTTGTAAATCAAACTTATAGGATTATTTCGCTTAAAAGTTCAGGATAGCATCACTTTTTACTAAGCACTTATAGATTGACACTATTAAAATAGAAAATGATATTTCTTCTAATAATGCTTTAGTTATCACAAATAACACACAATAAAAATTTTTAAAAAAACAATAATATGTTACATATTTTCAAGTATCACTGAGTTTTTTAGAGGTAGCCTTATTTTTTAGTTTTAAGAGGTATACGTATTTCATAAATAATTTATTCAATAGAATAAAGTTATTTAAAAAATTAATATTACGATAATAACCCCTGTATAATCAAATCTACTGCTTCTTCTTCATCTAAACCGCGTGCCATTAGCGTTTGCAGCTGCTTATCGTCAACACTGCCAATAGCAGCTTCATGGGTAACATGCGCTTTTGGATGATATACTTCAACAATGGGTATGGCTTTTGCAACACCATTGTCCTGTATAATCTCTTTGCAATCAACATGCCCGCGTGCAAATGCTGCATGTGCGGTTAATGTATTATACACGGTAGCTTTTGCATTATCCCTGACAGCAATGCGTGTGGTCAGTACACCAACGGCTCCCTGACCTTTTAGATGTCCTGTTTCTCGTATGGTGATATCGTCATCGTCAATGCCGTTTACCTTGGCATTCATCTCTAAAAGGCTTGCTTCATGGCAGGTTGTTTCATAATTAATATCAATAATACCTGCTTTTCCCCGTAGAAGCTCAAAATCAGTTTTAAAAGTAGCATTCTTTTCAACAGTAACTATCGCATGCGGAACCACAGTAATTAAACCTCCTGGTGCATGCACATGGCGCTCTAAATATGAGTAATATGCTCCCTCTTTAATAAGAATATTTGCCTGCATTTTGTGTGTAATATTTTTTGCGTTGGGAAATGTGCAGTGTGCAAGTATAGAAACTTTTGCATGCTCTTCTATTGTTACATCCATAATAATTTCTTGAAGACCATCCTCAGGAAGCATGCCAAAACAAAGATGCACTGGCTTTTGAATAATGCTACCAGCCAGCACCTTCATGGCAACGGTAACACCGTTTTGAGTTTCATGTGGCTCAACAACAAGCCCGGGCACTAAATGCGCACCAACCACCATATTGCCGTTTATAACTAAGTGCGCAATATCAGGATCGTTTAAGGCAGCGTCAGTAAGTCCCATTGTTTTATATAATGTTTTTGCAATTTCGCGCTTATCATTCATTGCTGTACTTCTCCTAAAACAGGAATATTTTTATGGCCACAGGGGATGCATTTATTTTCAAAATATCCTGAAATTTTATCAATGCTTCCTTTATCAATAATGCTGCCGTGGCACATTAAAAACGCATGTTCAGCTTTTTTCAATACTGCCATGCTATGGGTAATAGTTATTACGGTAGAGCCTCTTTCCTTTAAGATATTTATTGCATCAAAGATGCGCTCCAGAGCTTCCACATCAATGCCTGAATCAGGCTCATCAAGAAGCACAAGTTCAGGTTGCATCACTAAAAGAGAAGCTAACTCAATGCGTTTTCGTTCACCGCCACTTAAGGTTTTGTCACATGCACGCTGCAGGTATTCCTGTGGCTGCAATCCTACAACTCCCATTGCTTCTTCAATGGACATGCCATTATCTTTTTTTGATGCCTTCAGGTATTGTGCAACGGTAAGTCCTTCAAACCGGGCAGGTTCCTGCCAGCCCAGGCTTATACCCAACCGTGCTCGTTCATACACAGTGAGATTGTTTATGGATTTTCCTTTAAAATAAATAGTACCCGTAATATTTTTATAACCGCTAAGACCCATAACAACATAAGAAAATGTTGATTTGCCTGCACCATTGGGGCCAACAATTGCATGGATATGTCCTTCCCAGAAGTCAACAGACAGGTTGTTAAGTATTGGTTTTTCATCTAAGGATAATGAAACATTTTCCAGTTTCAGAATAGTCATTGTAGTTATTCTCCTCTAAAGTAAAATTTATAACAATGTCATCCTGAGATTCTTCTTTTGAAGATGAATATGGATTGCCTATTTAATTATAAATAATGACCTGTTATAATGAATATCTCACATATGAAAATATGTAAAGAATTCTTTCATCATGGTAATTATAATATCTATCACCGTCAAGGGAGAATTTAAAAAAACTCAAAAATTGGTTTTGTACAATATATACCAGCATAATGGTACAATCATTGCACTTGTAGACTTGAAAAAATGAATAGATTAAAAAATTAATTTTATTGTAGAATGTATAGCTGCTTAAGGGTAGATCTGTTGGTTCTATAAGCTTTAAAAATGACAGGTTAAAAAAAATGGTAATTTTGCAATTTAGAGATATATTTTGAGTGGACTGGTAATGTAATTATGGCCAATATATTGAATTTGTATGATTATTGGCAATAATTTTGTATATTTCAGCAAAAGTACTTGATTAATTTAATTATATTTACATTTGTGTAATAAGATGTCCACCAACCTTATGATGAGTGGTTACCACAATGAGATTGGCTGAGCCCACAATAGATCATACTCCTGGCAGGATACCCACCGATTTAGAGCAACTTCGCAAGCTATTCATTATGCCCGATTCACCTGATAAGTTTATGCAGTTTGGGTATGAGCTTCTTGACCTTATACATTCTTTTTTCAAGGAAAAAGGTGGTATTCACAGTGAGATATCATTACCTGAGCTGGCAAGCCTGTTTAATAATATTGATATTCCCCGTGATCCAAAGCTATTAAAAGATATACTCCTTGAAATAAAACAAAAGGTTATCAAACACTCGGTGAAGGTTGGCAATCCTTATTACATAGGGCACATGACAAGCGCTATCCCCTATTTTATGATTTTGCTTGAGATGATTATTGCAGCCTTAAACCAGAATCAGGTTAAGATTGAAACAGCAAAAGCGTCAACCTTTGTTGAGCGCGAATTCATAGCATGGATTCACAGGCTTATTTTCCAGAAGTCTGCATCGTTTTATAAACGGAATGTCCAGAATCACAGGATTGCACTGGGCAATGTAACACTTGATGGCACGCTGGCCAACCTCACTGCGATGCTGGTGGCACGCAACAAGGCATTCCCTGCTGATGAACATTTTCCTGGCATACGCAAAGCAGGTGTTGCAGAAGCTTTCAGGTATTATAATATTCACAGAGCAGTGTATATTGTATCGCAGCGTGGCCATTATTCAATTGATAAGGTTGCCCGTATTACCGGAATTGGCGACAATAACGTAATCAAAATACCGGTAGATAGCAACAATAAAATAGACATTAATGCATTGAGACGTGAGTTAAAAGCAATAGCTGAGTATAACAGCACCCATGCTGATACAATTAAAGTCATTGCATTAATTGGCATTGCCGGCACAACTGAGACAGGCAATATTGATGACCTGTATACCTTACGGAAAATTGCTGATGAATACAATATCTTCTTCCATGTTGATGCGGCGTGGGGCGGGTCAGTACTTCTGGTTAACAAATACCGTGATTTATTCAAAGGGATAGAAAAGGCTGATTCAGTTACGTTTGATGCTCACAAGCTGTTGTATTCACCATTGTCCATGGGACTGATTTTGTTTAAAAATCCCTATGACCTTACCAACATCATGCATACATCCAATTACATTATTCGACCGGATTCAGTTGACCAGGGAAGGTTTACTGTGGAAGGTTCACGTCCGTTTTCTTGTTTAAAGCCCTGGGTAACGCTTAAGATATTTGGCACATCAGGTTTTGAAATTTTGTTTGATCATGCATTTATGCTAACTGATACAGTAAAGGATCTTCTGATAAAGCATGAAAACTTTGAGTTGCTCAATACTCCGGAATTATTTATAACCAATTACCGTTTTGTTCCTGAGAGTGTACAGTCAAAAATTGAACAAATTTACCAGCGGCTGCAAAATGCCAGTCCTCAGGATGCTATCAGGCTTAAAAAACGGTTGGCTAAAATTAATGATGTTCTTAACGAAATGACAATAGAACTTCACCGTGCAATACGCCAGGAAGATAATAGCTTTGTTTCACGAACCATGCTAGAATCAACACGCTATCGCGACCAGCGAATTGTCGTTCTCAGGGCTATCACCATAAATCCTCTAACCACTCCGGCAATCTTGCACGAAATAATTGACGAACAGAATAAGCTTGGTTTAAAGATATATAATGATTTCAAAAACCGGTTATCGCGTGTATAGGATTGCCTTGTGGAGTATACTATTCTTTTTTTTATTTCAGTTTTCCTTTTATAGCCTGGCGATAGGCACTGCATTTCCAACCTTAATTGATGGAACATTATATACTGAGCCTTCAGTGGCTGTCCCCGTTGAAGGCGTTGTTCTTGATTATTGCGTTAGGGAGACCACAATCCTGTTTGTTGCAAAAAATGAAAAAGAGATAGTTGCGGGAGCTTATACTATTCACGATAAAAACATAATTCAATTTCCTATCACCACATATTCTGAAAGTACACAAATAAAACGCATTGCTTTTGAATCATATGCCATCTATATCTGTATTCATGAAAGTGATGGCATACTGTACAGGGCTGATATAAATACAGGCCTGGTGGAGCAGGTTAGGGGAGTTAGTGATTTTTTACTATTACAGGACAGCCTGGTTATCCTTAAAAATGATAATACCCTTATGTACCATGATTTTGTATTACCATTATTTTTTACAGGAAAGCCATCATTTAAAGGGCACGTGGATGATCGCATAGTCTTTGTAACAGATGACAATGATACTGAAGTTATTGATATTAAAGAAAAGAAAGTAGTTTATCACTATAGTAACAATGTACAGTTTGCTGTAAGCAGCGATTATACTGTTGAGCTATCAGTTAATGATCTTCCAACTCAAGAAAAAGCTACCAGGATTTTTTATAAAATATACTGCAATGGACAGGATTATGGGCGTACGGAACCGGTGCTTTCAATTAACCAATCTAAAATTCAACTAAACCTTTCATCAGGACAGTATCATGAAATGGTGATTGAACGCTGGCGTCTTGATGAAAACTCACAACAGTATATACGGGACAATAATATACGGCAACCCAAACCAGTCATACTATTTGTATACCCTGGCCGGATCATTGCGGTTAAACTTATCTATGATGGATTGGAATACAGGGTGTTTACAGGTTTCAAGGTAATGGAAAAATAAAACCCCGCATTGTAACGGGGTTTTATTTTTGATATTAAAACAATTCCCGCTGCCACAGGCGGCGGGAAAGGAGTATCTTTATTTAAACTCGTTAATCTTTTCACTCTTCTTTTCGTCTTTTGATACTATTTCACGCAAATGCTTATACTGTGGTGAGTCAATACCATACTGCAGTTCAGCTGCTCTTAGCATATACATGTTCTTTTTCTGCTTGTATTGCAGCTGTTCCTGTTCAGTTCCCTGCTTGTATTTAAGCAGCACACCTTCCATGTAGCCATAGCAGCTTGACAAATACTTGTATGCCCATACGTCGTTTTTGGTCTGGTCATTAATTTCAATATAACGCTCAAGAATTGGAATACAGGGTTTCAGATTATACAGGTCGTACTGAGTTGAAACATATGCCTGGTACAATCGTATCTGGAAATTAACAAACTTGGGGTCTTTTCGTACTTCTTCAAAAG
>JBBFLA010000060.1:0-18983 GCA_037481795.1 Spirochaetota bacterium | reverse complement strand
CCGTGAAGCCGGTTACTGCGACTAACCAAGCATACCCGCTTCGTCGCTTCGCTTTTCGGCCTTCGGCACACCGCGATTGAAGCGTGGAACGCGGCCTCGGGTATGCTTTGACGTTAGGCGAAATCAATTTAAAATGAAATTCATTATTGAAGGTTAAGAAAATGATAGCAAAAGAAATAGAAACAAAAAAGCAGTTATCTAAAATGATTGAAAATAATTCAAAAAACTTTGAACTTTTATTTCATAACTTTAAAAATACCAATAAAATAATATTAAATCATAAAAAATCACTTTTATTAAATGGTGATGTCCTGCAGGAGGATTTTTTCGATAAAGAATATTTTGATTTGATTATAACCTCTCCTCCTTACAATGTAGATATAAAATACAATTCACATAACGATGATTTAACCTATGATGAATACCTTAAATTTTCTGAAATATGGATAAGAAACTGTTTTAAATGGACTAAAAATCAAGGAAGGTTTTGTTTAAATATTCCTCTGGATAAAAATAAAGGTGGACAAAAAAGTGTAGGAGCTGATTTAACTACAATTGCACAAAAAGTGGGATGGAAGTATCATTCTACAATTATATGGAATGAAGGGAATATTTCAAGAAGGACGGCATGGGGGTCATGGTTGTCGGCTACTGCTCCATATGTCATCGCTCCCGTTGAACTGATAGTAGTTCTTTACAAAGGAGAATGGAAAAAAAACAACGGTTCAAAAATATCTGATATTACAAAAAAAGAATTCATGGAATGGACAAATGGACTATGGACTTTTAATGGAGAAAGCAAAAAAAGAATAGGACACCCAGCTCCTTTTCCTTTAGAATTACCTTATAGATGTATTAAATTATTTAGTTTTGTCGATGATATTATTTTTGACCCTTTCGCTGGAAGCGGGACTACCTTGATTGCTTCTAATAATACAAATAGATATTCTGTGGGACTGGAAATAGATTTAAAATATTGTGAGTTAGCCAAACAAAGAATTTTAAATGAAACAGGGATGTTGTTTTAGAGAAATAAATTTATGGAAAAGAATAACAAAAGCATTACTGATTTAATAATTGAATATTTCAAGGAACATCCAAATGAAGAACTGCCTCACGGACCTGTTGTTGATTGGGTCGAAGAAAAATATAAAAAACTTTATAATAAAAAACCAAGAGATACGTGGCGAGCTATTAGAATGTTACATCAACAAGGATTCTTAATTAAAGTAAAAAAAGGAATTTATAAATACGATCCAAATTTTGTTATTAAAAAAGAAATTGAAGATTTTACCCCAGAGTTGAAAGAACAAATACTAAAAAGAGATGGTTATAAGTGTATAATTTGCGGCAGAAGTGCAAAAGAAGGATATGAGTTACATGTTGACCATATTCTACCTAAAGACAAGGGTGGCAAGGCAACATTAGAAAATGGACAAACACTTTGCTCAATTTGTAACTTTAGGAAGAAAAATTATAATCAAACAGAAAGTGGTAAAAAAATGTTCATAAGACTATGGGAAACAGCGAAAAGAATTGGCGACATTGAAACTAAAGAATTTTGTGAAGAGATTTTAAAAACATACGAAAAGTTCAATATTAACGGGCACATTGAATGGAAAAAAGATTAATTGATTACCCCCAACAGCGGTCATACGCTACGGACAACGTCGCATAGCCGCAAAACCATCTCCACAATTCTAAAACCTGCCATTTACAGTACTCCCCCACGATTTTCTGAATCTAATGAATATTGTCCATGACATTGATATTCCGGTTTATACTCCTGAAGGATTAAAAAAATAATGGAATAAGAACCTGTTGGTTTTTGGAAAAGCGTAAAAGAAAGCATGGTTAAAATTATTCAAAACAACATCATCACAAAAAACACTCCTTTTTGGTTTAATAAAAACTTACTTTACATTTATTACCAATTTTTTACTGTTGCACCTGAAATGATTTTCATGCTGATATATCAGCAACTATATAAAATAAAATCCAAGAGGTGGTACCATGAATATATTAATATTTGGCCCTAATGGCAGTGGTAAGGGTACGCAGGGTGCGGTTGTACAAAAAAAGTTTAATCTTCCGCACATTGAGTCGGGTGTTATTTTCAGGGAAAACATCAAAAAGGGAACTGAACTTGGTCTTAAAGCAAAAGCTTACATTGACCGTGGCGATTTAGTTCCTGATGATATCACTATCCCAATGATTTTAAACCGATTGCAAGAAGCAGATTGCAAAAAAGGATGGCTTTTGGATGGCTTCCCCCGAAACGTTGAGCAGGCCAAGGCGCTTGACAAAGCCTTAAAAGAAGCTGGTATGGCGCTTGATTATGTCATTGAGATAGTATTAGATCGTGACAGTGCTAAAAAACGAATTATGGGCAGAAGACTCTGTGAAAATGACAACAATCATCCCAACAATATATACATTGATGCAATCAAACCTGCAGAAAAAGATGGGGGATTTGTATGCCGTGTATGTGGTGGAAACCTATCAACCCGTGCTGATGATCAGGATGAAGCAGCAATTAATAAGAGGCACGACATATACTACGATACAAAGACGGGAACACTTGCTGCAGTGCAATACTTTAAAGACATTTCAAAACAAAATGGCGGCAAACCAAAAATTATCGAGGTTGATGGCACACCAGGTGTCAAAGAAGTCAGTGAAGCATTATTGGCAAAATTAGGATAATTCATATTTAAATAATTCATATTAAAAGGAGCTGTCGGGCGATAGCTCCTTTTTAAAAAAACACATTGACTGTATAAAAAATATTAGTTGACCTATCTTACATAAAAAATATACATTATTAATTTGTATATATGCTTAGTATTAGGATAGGTCAATCTATGAGCAACGTAAAAATAGCATACCTCAGTATCGGTATTTATACCATTATAAGCATTATTATTTCAGCAATTGTTTATCTTTTTGGAGGACTTGCCTACGGCAAAGGTTTTGCCATTGGATGCCTTTTAAGTTTACTGCTTACATTACTCTGGATTGCCGGAGCAATTAAAGGGATGAAATCCAATACACTGGTGCTGTTATCAATAACTGCAGGTGGGTTTATACTTCGTCTTATTCTTCTGGCTGTCTTTGCAGCTGGTGGTGTATATTTTTTTATGATGGATCTTCCCACATTTGCTATTGCCTTCCTCATTGGCACAATTTTTAGCTTAATTCTTGAAGTGTGGTTCTTTACAACATTAAGCGGTCCACAAAATCCTAAGTTCAGGTAACAGACTATGGATAGTAAAACATTACAACAACTTTCTCAGGACGAACTTATTAAACTGGTGCAGCAGCTTCAGCTAAAAGTTGATCTACTGCAAAAAGGTGTTCAGGAGGAGCCTGTAGATTTTAAAAGGCTGGTAGAAGCTGCCGACGATATCATATTTGTATTGGACAGCGAAGGGAATATGGTATACCGAAACAGGGCAATGGAGGATCTGTTCCCCGTCAGCAGTAAAGATGCTATTGGTATGCATTTTTCACTCTATTTGCCTGCAATAGAATTAGACCGCGCAACCACTGTTTTTAATCAGATACTCTTTGAAGGGAAATCAATTCACAATGAAAAGATGAAGACCTTTGACAAGGACGGCAACCCTGTGTACCTTATGGCAAACCTTGCACCAATTAAGGACGATGAAGGCAATATTACAGGCCTGTTTGGTATACTGCGCAATATCACCGAAATGCATTTAATGGAAAAAAAGCTAAAAGAGAGCTCACGCCGGCTTGAAGAAAAAATCAAAGAGCAATTGCGCCAGGCCGAAGAATTAAAACGCTTATCAACGCTCAATGATGAAATTATTAATAACTCACCAATTGGAATTTTTACCATTGACCCTACCGGCATCATTTTAACTGAAAATCCTGCATTACGCCGAATAATAGGTTATGCTCCTGAAGAAACACGTATTGGGATGAATTTAACCGAACTACCCGGGTTTAGCGTTGACCTGAAAAAATATTTAGAAGAGATAGCTATTCAAAAAAAACCGGTGTACATAAAAAACCTCACCTACAGGCCGGTTAATCAGGACAGAGAACTTACGCTTAATGTGAGAGCCAATCCTATACTTGATTTTGATAAAAAAGTTAAAAGCATACTTATAATGATAGAAGATGCTACCGAGCAGGCTCAAATACAAAAACGAATGCAGCGTGCTGAAAAGCTTTCAGCTATGGGATTACTTGCAGCAGGGGTTGCCTACGAGCTTAAAGTCCCCATTAATCTATTAACTGTAGACCTCAACTTTATTGAAAACAACATACCTGAAACAAGCCCCATACACGATTACGTCAAATCAATGAAAGATGAGCTTACCAGAATAAGCCAGATAACCGAACAGCTTCTTAATCTGGGAAAACCGGGTGATGATGAAATTGAAATATTTGAAGCACATAAACTTATCACAAGCCACCCCCTTCAGATAACATTGAACCGATTGCAAAAGAATGGTTTCATTATAAACACTGCATACCCTAAAGAAAGCCCAAAAATCAGAGGAAGAAAAAATCAACTTATTCAGGCGTTACTGCACATTATAGGTAATGCAGAAGAAGCTATGCCCAATAAAGGCGAAATACGTATTAATGTAGGAAGTGTAGTCAAAAATGGTGAAAAATTTGCCAGCATAACAATAGAAGATACAGGAATTGGTATTCCACCTGAAAATCTTTCTAAAATATTCCAGCCTTTTTTTACAACCAAAGGTCCAAAATCAACAGGATTAGGACTTATGGTTACATACACAATTATTAATAACCATGGCGGAGCAATTGGTGTTAAAAGCGCCCCGGGTGAAGGCACGTCATTCAAAATATTACTTCCAGCTATTGATTAAAGGGGGACTATATGAAATCACAAAACCCTTCTCAGCGAAATTATCTCAATGATGCTGAAACACTCCTTGATCAGGAAGGTTATATCATTATAGCCCCTGATGAAGAAAATAAAGAATTACAACCTGAAGAAAAATCGGTTACAAAAACCCAGCATGTTACAACACAGCAAATGGAAAAGCTTCCCGGTAAAAAGCCTGAAATTGTGCCAAAAGCATTGGAAGCTGAAGCAACAGATATCCCCAGTACGGTACAATATCTCAAATGGCATATGGAGCGTATTGCTAAAAATGTTATTGGGCGCGAAGAGATTATAAAACAGGCAATGTACGCTATTTTAACCCGGGAACACATGCTCCTGCTATCGCGAACCGGTATGGCAAAATCATACTTGGCCAATTATATATTTAACACCTTTGATAATGTTCGAATATTTGCATCTCAGGCAAGTAAAGAACAAACACCGGACAATTACTTTGGTCCGTATAATATAGAAGAATTTAAAAAAGGCCGTATCCGCCACAACATCCACGGTTCCATCATTGAAGCAAATTTGGTGTTTTTAGATGAATTTTTTGATGCAAGCGATGTAGTGCTGCGTTCATTATTGTCGGTATTAAATGAAAGAAAATTCATAAACGGACCTGAACAGATTGATGTAGCCATTCACACTGCCATAGCTACCGCAAACTATATGCGTATGAATGAAGTAACCGAAGCCATACTGGACCGATTTACCTATAAATCCATTATCCCTGAAGACAATAACGTGTATCAGCAACTGCTGATTGATCATACCTATGCATTCAGCAGAGGCAAAGCAATAGAACCTGATAAAAAAATTCCTTTTAATCAGATTATCTATCTTTCAGATATTGTCAGGAATAAGAACAAAGAAACTAAGATTGAAATCCCTGATTTCATCTATTTCATGAAAAATGTTATCGTCAATAAATTTGTCAGCGACATGCGAAAATCTGATTATAAATTTTTTATAAGCCCGCGAAAACAGGCAAAGCTACAGGATTTTCTCAGGGCTAATGCTTTACTCAATAACCGTTTTGAAGTTACCATGGACGACCTTAAAGATATGTATCTTGCACTGTGTACACTCAATAGCTTTATTTCCGTTAAGGCAAAAGATAAATCTGAAAAAGATGTATTTCTGGATGCCTATCAGCAAACAATGGTACATTTCAATGCAACAGGGGCAATACAGCAAATTGAGTTTTTGCTAAACCTCAGGCGTATCTTCCAGGAAATTATGGAAAATCCTGAAAAGAAGGAACGCTTGCTTGCTTCCTCATCGGGCATTTTAAGGGGTTTACGCAATCTCTTAAAGAAATTATTCCCCTCACGTGCTTCTGAAGAGGAAATCACTCTTGAAACTCTAAAACGAAGTTTAACTGAGTTGCAGCCAGCTGTTGAGGAAGTCCGTGAGCTTAAGGAAGGTATAACAAAAGATTACTTTGCTATATTGTAGGGACTATGCCACAGACAATAAGTACATTACAAGGACCATCACGCCCCAGTTTGGATTTTTTTGAATATTGGGACTCATTAGGTCTTTTTGAGGAGCTGTCGGTCATCCTGCCTCCAGAATTCTTTGTTATATTTGAGATAGCTCAGGTTATTTTTACCCCTGAATTAATATCTGAAGCATTAAGCGCCGTTGAAGATATCTCCCGTGAAGAAAAAATAGAAGCACCCAACCGTGATGAATCTATTTTGGTTAACCGTGTGGAGCGAATCTCCCCTTTAAGCGATATAATGGTAATCGATCGCTATCGCACCATCTACGAATTAAAAAAAGCATTACCCCGCGAACTTGCATGGGATGATGATGTTTTTGACATAAAACTCTTTAAACACGAGCTATTGGTTCAAAAATTCTACGAAGAAAAAGCTGATACATTTAAACCAATATCAACACTGCAGGATGAAAGCGGAAGGCAGGCAAACCGATTTGATCAGAAATTTTATCTGCTACTGGATCGTTCCCGATCTATGGAAATTCGGATGCGATCATTTTTTTCCAAGTGCCTTGTTGCCGAGTTTTTACGACGAAAGCTTAATAGTAATGCAAAAATTTTCTACAGGCCATTTGACTCAAAACCTGGTGATCTTTTTAAAATTGAAAAAAAGGAAGACTTCCCGTTTTTGATTGAACGGGTACTACTCACCACCACCGGAGGTACCAGTACAAATTTACAGCAGGCAGTAATTCAAGCAATTGATGATATCCACTATGATAAAGATATGTTAAATGCTGAAATCCTTGTAGTAACTGACGGTATCAGTAAAATCGATAAATACCTGATGAAAGATAAATTAGGCGATATCAAATTAAATATTTTAAAAATTGGCAGGGATTTAGCTGAACCTGATTACTTTGAAATGAAAAAGACGTTCGATGCCAACAGAATAAAATTTGATCCCACAGCGCTTAATATTAAAGAAATTCAGCAAAAGATGGAGAAGTCGCAGGAAGGAGAGGAAGCCCTATCGCCCTTACAGAAGCGTGCCTACCGATTTATTCTTGAATATTCCGAAACCATGTTTAAAGATTTGAAAGAAATTTCAAATCGTTTTGTAGAAATACCTGATCTTGACCCATCATCACTATATGAACTAACCGATGAAAAATTGGATGCCATTGAAACTGCTGTTGATGCTTTTACCAGGATTGATTTTAATTCAAAAACACTGGAAGAAAGAAAAAAGCTTTTTAAACAGGCATATTTTTTGTCACAATATGTATCATTATTGCTGGAAAATAAAAAAAATGCAGCTAATCCAATACTGAAACGTTGTGCCTATAAGCTACAAAAAATTACTCAGGATATACTTGCGGATCCTTCTCTGTTACAATTAGTAATGGCAACCGGTAAATTCTCTGATAAGGAAACATTGAAGCTTTCAAAAAAGCAGCTGAAAGAGAAACTTAAAGAAATGAAGATGTCCCAAACACCACTCTCAACTGAAGAGATACGGAAAGCTCAGATGCTGCTTACTTCTGATTTAGGTGAGGGTAATATTGGACAGTTTTTGCGGGTTCTTTTTATTAAGCTAATACAATTCATTAAACGTATTGTGCAGAAAATAAAAAACAGTATAGTCAATAAGAATAACTAAATAGTATATATTATAATTTTTCCCTTCTGTACCAGTCAATTGTTTCTGCCCATATTTCAATATTAGTTTTCCTGGGAGCCCAGTTTAATTCCTCTTTAATTTTATTACAATCCAGAACAAAATTGGATAAAATAAACTGGACATGGTCTTTGCGCAAATAATGGATGTTTAATGGCTTTAGTAAAACCGATAGTACCCTTGTAAAAAAAGGTGTTATATGTTTAATCTGGCAATCTAACTTAGCTATCTCCTTTACCTTAACCACCTGCTCAAGCTGAGTGGGAACATTATCAGAACCAATATTATAGATTTTACCTTTAGATACCTGCTTATGTTTAATGGCAATCAAGGCATCAACCACATCATCAGGATGTATCAGTTGATATCGGGAATCACCATCACCTGCTATATATAGTCTGTTGGAATCATCCATTGCCATTGCCATATATAGAATAATTAAAATCATAGCATCATCAACTCCAGGGCCAGTTATGATGGTTGGCCGTACAATAGTAACTGGCAACCCTTCATCAACAAATTGTAAACATAGTTTTTCAGCTTTAACTTTATCCTTGCCATACGGGGTATTGGGTTTTAAAGGATCATCTTCTTTAATGGGCATGATATCAGGATTCCCATACACCTTACCACTGGATAAAAATATAAAATGATTTATATTTTTATCTGCAGCAACTTTTAAAAGGTTTTCAGTCCCTTTAATATTTACTTTTTTCATAAATCGGCGGCCATAATATGATGCATCTTCAACATCCATCAGGTGAAAAACAGTATCAACATCTTCCATGGCCTCTTCAATGCTATCGATATCTAAAAGATTGCTCTGATAAAAAGTAGCAGCATCTGGCAATTTGGCATCTTTCCACATATCAATGGCTTTAACCTGTTGTCCATCCTGTAAAAGCTTTGCTATCAGTGTACGCCCTACCAAACTGTTACAACCGGTTACCAGAATCATGCTGCCCTCCATATCATAGACTGTATGTCCATTCATACTATAGTAGTGTTTTTTTTAGTCAAGCGTAAAATAAGGAAATCATGATGTATTACGTTAATCAAATTCAGCAGTACATAAAAGCGTTGCAATATTAGAACAGTCATCCAGGTTTATTTGCTTTTCCTGAATAATTCGTTGTACTGTAAATATAAAATCCATCTTAGGGATATTCCAGTATTGTACAATATTGTGAACAATCCCTGGTGGCAGTATATTAAAAACTGAAATAAGATTCAAAATATCATCACCAGTGAAATGATTAAACTCTCTGTGCGTTAACCTGTATAGCATACTTTCAATAGCTTCAATACAGCGCAGATACAAAATATGATTTTCAGGCATTGCATGCAAAACGGTGTTCATCAAAGGCAAAACTTCAGTAATATTTCTGGCAAAAATTTCAGATGTTCGTAGGTATAAAAATAAAATATACATGTTATGTGGTGGATTATGATAATCATACTGTTGTATATCACAGGAAGATGCTACTGTAACCATAGCATCATAGTCACTATCACCTTTGTATAACTTCTTCCAGTTAGCAAATTTTTTTCTAAATAAAGCCAATCCAATAATAGCACTTATGGCAATATCAGGTTCTGCTGACAATGCAATATCATAAAAAAAAGGAATTAATGACTCATCGGGCATTGTAAGTAATGCTGTGGTTATGGTATACTGTAATGATTTCTGCTCATGAAAATCATTAATACATCGGTCACGAAGAGCAAGAAGGGAATGCCTCCATATTATAAGTACATCATCATGAATTAAAGTATTTATAAGCAAAAACTGTTCATAATACTGCAACCCTTTCATGAAAGCCAGATAGGTTTCGGCTTTTCTATATAGCATGTCCAAAATATATCTGTCGCTATTATGAGGAAACTCCTGAATTTCATACGTCAGCTGATCAATAAAGTGGAACAGTGCTATGGTGATGAGAGTATCATACTTAAACCAGGAAAGAACTTTATCCCTGTTATCATAAAATAACTGTAACCCATTAATCTTTGTCTCTGTGTTATGGAACTGATCAATCAAATTATCATAACTGAACTGTTTGTCATGCACATTATGCATAGTCAGACACTATCCAAACGCAGCTTTTTTAAGAATGGAACCATAATGAAGCAGCGTTGTGCCGTGTCTACTATTTTTTTAATTTAATATGTTCTGAATAGTGCTGTAAGTACACCTAAAATAGCAACAGTATCAGTTGTTATAGGGCTGTATTTTTCATTAGCAGGTAAAAGCTGTACTTTGCGCTCTGTTTTTTTTAATATTTTCAATGTTGCTTCATTATCAATAAGTGCGGCCACTATTTGGCCATTGTTAGCATTTGGTTGCTGCATGATAATGGCAATATCTCCATCATAAATACCTGCACCTATCATTGAATCACCTTTAACTTTAAGAGCAAATAATGTGCCTTGGGGCAAAAACCCTGATGGCAGCTGAATATAGGATTCAATATTTTCCTGTGCCAATATTGGTATACCTGCAGCAATTGTCCCAACCAGTGGAATAGAACGCACATCAGCATATACATCTTCTTTATCAACAAGCAATTCAATAGCCCGCGACTTTCCTGCTTCACATCTCAGATATCCTTTTTTTTCAATTGCCTTTAAATGGTCATAGGCACCTTTTACAGTAATTGAAAACTGATTGCCAATTTCCCGAACTGTTGGAGGAAAACCTGTCTTTTTTATTGTTTGTTTTATAAAGGAAAATATTGCCTGCTGTTTTTTTGTTAAAGGTTTTATCATGATACTACCTTGCCTTTTTTGTTAATATATACTAATGTATAGCTATTGTCAATTATTTTTTAATCAACCTTTTGCTGCCGTATCATTGTTATAATTTTTAAGGAATGCACATGCAGGCAAAAATATTAATGGTACTGTATAAGTATCAACCATTTATTGTAAACAAATGGTTTTTTTTTGCAAGCACATTTTATACCAGTAACTATCGCCAAAAAAATTTAAACTTTTTATATACTATATACATCATACTTTTTTTTGATATTCATCATAAAATAATTGATTTATAAAAAAACATAGTGCATTGCAGTGTAAACGTATATACTTATATTAATTTTTAATTACTACATAATTCACATGTTAACATTAGAAGAATCATACACACTATTGCAGGTTCCAAAGAATGCAAGCGACGCAGAAATAGCAAAAGCATTCAAAAAACTTGCATTACTGTACCATCCCGATAAAAACCCCCATAGAATTGAATGGGCTAACAAAGCTATGGCAACAATAAATGTGGCGTACAATACAATTATGGCCCATCGTTTTAAAGACAAATCAACAGTAAATGAAAAAGTTACCCCTCAGAAAAAAGAACCAAAATTCAAAAAAGAAGATATACTACGCGAAGACCTTTTAACACAGTATTTTATACAATACCGTGAAAAAGCAAAAGATGCACTGTATCAATATTTCCAGTATAATCTTTACAATTTGGCGCGCAGAGACATGCCCGCAAATGCTGATATATTCAAAAAAATTGTTGCGCAGCTACGCCGCAGTTACCATGGAATAGACAACCTGTGTGAATATACCAATGACGAGGAATTTTTACAACATTTCAATATTTTCAAGGAATTGCTTTTCTCATTTTACAAATCATCAGAATGTCTCAATATTATTGATTCCTATGCCAACATACTTGATGTTGAGGCATTCAGAATTTACAGGCAGGGTGATGATTACCTGCTGCGTTCCCAGAAAGAAATATTCTACGAAAGGCACAACAGGGGTTTTTTTAAAAAAGAACAGGCTATAACCAATCTGGTTAAGGCAATTCAGCTTTTGCAGTTAACATTAGCGCGCTTCCCACAATCATCATGGGTAGTGGAATCACAGATAAAATTAGAGCATGCGCTAAGTATTGAAAAATATTTAAAATTATTTTTTGAGTGATAGTTATGGACATTATATCCACTTTGGGAATTGCAGTGGCACTTGCAATGGATGCGTTCTCAGTTTCTATTGCTTCTGGATTATATATCTACAAGCCCTACCATAAATTCTATTTCAGAATTGCCTTCCATTTTGGCTTATTTCAGTTTGCAATGCCAATCATTGGCTACTTTGGTGGTGTTGCCATAGAACCAATCATAAAAAATTTTGATCACTGGATTGCATTTGGCCTGCTTTTGTTCATTGGAACACGCATGATAATAGCTTCGTTTAGTAAGGACAAAGCTTCATTCAAGGGTGATCCATCAAAAGGCTTTACCCTGGTTATTTTATCACTTGCAACCAGCATCGATGCACTGGCTGTGGGTCTTAGTTTTGGTGTTCTTCATAAACCCATTATACTGCCAAGTATTATTATTGGTATAACCTGCGCACTGTTTTCAACAGTAGGAGTTTTTTTGGGACGCAAGGCAAGTGACATTATTGGTAAACGGGCTGAGCTTATTGGCGGATGTATACTCATAATCATAGGTCTTAAAATACTCTTTGAACATATGCAATAATCTGTTCACGCAACAACACCTTCTTTCCGATAAACATACTGTACTATTTTTTATACGATAGTTCAAAATATCAGTCTGTATATGATGATTAAATGACACATACTACCATCATGAAAATACAAACATATATTATAATCATATTACTTATGTTACCAGCTGTACAAACTGGTGCCGAAGATTACCAGTATCAGTACTTCCAGAAAGAGAAAGAGGAGTTTGTCCCATTTTCAGATTATATTCCCAAGGTACGTATGCATTACAAGGTTGTCCCTCATTATGTTGAAGACTTCTACGAACTGTATGGCATGAAATTATACTACGATGAAAACTCATTGAGGAAAAATATTGATCGCCTGAAAATAGCACTTACCTGTAAATTCCGCCATCCTTCGCAGGCTCTGGTTAAAATCCAAACCCAAGACGAATATTACAAATACCGTAATTTGATGTTCATGCACATTAATATGTTGATACTTCGTAACTATCTCAAAATTGCTACACGCTATGATAAACAGCATATATATTTCTACGATGCAGACTATGCAAAAGACATTCAGGAAAGCTTGAAAATTGCAGAGCAAATGTATAAGGAAGCTTTGCCCTACTGGTATGAAGCAAAAAAATATGCTGAAACCGCAAGTACTGTAAAAATTACAACCAATTTAGGATTTATTGAAACGGAACGTGTAAGGATAATCCGTGGCGAAGTTGATTTTGAAAAAATTATTAATGACCATATAACCCGCGTTAAAAAAAAGCAAAATAGTATTGACGCATTACTTGCCTCATATCAAAAGTAGTATCATGGAAGTAATTGAAGCAATAAAAAGCAGACGGTCAATACGCCATTATACACCTGAACCTGTCTCTGATGATGTTGTTGCCCAGATCATAGAAGCAGGGATATGGGCACCATCAGGCCTCAACAATCAGCCATGGCGTTTTGTTATTATTCAATCAAAAGATCAAAAAGAAGCATTGTCACAATGCACATCATATGCTCGTATCATTAAAGAATCACAGGTGTGTATATGTGTTTTTTATCACATCCCATCAGGGTACAATCGCGATAAAGATATACTGGGCATTGGCGCATGCATTCAAAACATACTACTTGCAGCCCATGACAAAGGATTGGGTGCCGTGTGGTTGGGTGAAATACTCAATAAAAAGCAAAAGGTGAATGAATTGTGCTCTCTTTCAAGCGAATACGAACTTATGGCAGTAATTGCATTAGGTTACCCCAATGAAAAGGGAAGTTCTACACGCCATCCGCTTGAATATTTTATCATTAAAAAAATATAGCATATGCTAACTATAACCATTTATTAATACTGTTTATTTTATCTATAGCGTCATCAACCCATTCATTATACGGATATTCTTTTATAATTTTTGAAAACAGGGCTTTGGCTTCTTTTAGCTTTAATACAAGATAGCCTTTGTTACCCGTAAATCCAGTACCATCCGTGTAATAGTAATAAAATGCCTGTTGCAGAATATTAAAAGCATGTTTATAAACAGTATAAACATCATCCTTATCATTATTCCTTTTGACTTCATTTTGTTTTTTTGAAGAAACAGCATGCTGTTTAAGATAATCATATGCAGTATTAATAAGCTGCATTTTTTGCAATGCATCCGTATCACTGCTAATATCAGGATGATATAACATGGCTAACGTTCGGTAAGCATCTGAAAGCTCTTCAAGGGTGAACTGTGATTGTAATCCAAAGATTGTTATGTATTTTTTATATAAATCCATAAAATACTGTATGAACAATCAGGTATATACCTATTTGTTCTTTTGTTTATGCAATTGCTTTTTAAGAATATATAGAGTCATTATACACTGAACAAAAAATGAATGATATCACCATCATTAACAATGTAGTCACGCCCTTCACTACGCAATAATCCATGCTCTTTTATGGCATGCAAAGATTTAAATTGTATAAGGTCATCGTAATGAAAGACTTCCGCACGTATAAAGCCTTTTTCAAAATCGCTATGAATAATACCGCTAGCTTTTTGTGCGGTTGTTCCCCGTTTAATAGTCCATGCCTGCAATTGTGTTGTAACAGTATAATAGGTTATTAGGTCCAACATTGAGTATGCTGTTGTTATAAGACGCTCTAATGCTGATTTGTCTACACCCAGCGCCTGACGATACTCACGCTGCTCCTCTGGTGGTAATTCAACAATTTCTTCTTCAATCTTTGCACTTATAGCAACTAATCCCAATCCATTCTTTTGGGCATAATCCTCTAATGTTGTATATGCATCTGTTGCCTTCCCCTGCTCATCAACATTGGCACAGATTATCATTGGTTTGGCAGTAATAAGTCCATATTCGTTGCACACTATAAGCTCTTCTGAATCCAACTCAATTCTGTTTAACATGGTACCCTGATTAATATGCTGAAATAATCTCTCAATGACTCCCAGCCTGTGAGCATTTTCTTTATCTCCTGATTTAGCCTTTTTTTCAATTTTTTCTTTTGCTCTCAATATCACCTCCATATCTGCCAACAGAAGTTCCGTATTAATTATTTCAATATCACGAAGTGGCTTTATTTCTCCTTCAACATGGACAACATCGCTGTCTGTAAAACAGCGAACAACATGCACTATTGCATCAACCGATCGTATGTGGCTTAAAAACATGTTGCCCAGCCCCTCGCCTTTGGAAGCACCTTTAACAAGCCCTGCAACATCAACAAACTCAATTCGTGTTGGAATTGGGTCACGCTTTCCTAATATATCTCCAATGGTATACAATCGCTCATCAGGAACAGGCACAATGCCTTTATTAGGATCTATAGTACAAAATGGATAGTTTTCCATTGGAGCATGTGCCCCAGTTAAGGCATTGAATATAGTTGACTTTCCAACATTTGGCAAACCTATAATCCCGCAGGTAAATCCCATAACTATCCCCTCTTTTTAAAAGCAAAAATTATCTGAAATATGTTGACATATCAACAATTGGTTACAGTGATGTATGTAATGCGTACCATTTATGGCAATGCTACAGGATATTTAAAAAAAATCAAACAGTATTATGCTTGAAACAATATTATTATCATTAACACTGCTATCCTTTCTTTTCCTGTGTGTAGCACTTGCTAACATTAATTATAAAGAAGGGCGTTACTCTGTACCAATTGTATTATGGGCAACGGTAACCGGTTCAATAGCTTTAGTCAATGTGTCCCATACTTTCATTACCTTTAGTATACTAGTCTACCCGTTTGTTTTTGCACTGTTTATTCACACTTTAATCAAACCATTGAGTACTGGTGATATCTATACATATGGAATTTTTCAGCTTGTAACTTCTCTTTCTTTATTCTTGCCGTTTTTCTTTATACCTGCAATCCTGGCATTCATGCATATATATACCGCATTTACTATACACAAAACAATTTCATTCAAATACGGAACAAAACTCTTACAGAGCATGCTGGTTATTGAATCGGTCATTTTAGGTTTTATATCCTATATACAAAACATACATATGCTTATAATTACTCTAACAAGTTTTATTACTGTTTTTTTAACTATCATGATATATGATACATTGAAACGTTCACAAACTGCTCTATTAAAAATACGGGCTCTTGCACGTATGAATGCAAACCTGACAAAGTTAAACAGGCTTTTAAAGCAAAGAAATGACCAGTACATTGCAATGCTCAATAAGAAAGACAATGATATCCAGTTACTTTCAAAATACTCTACCATGGCAGAAATTACTGCAAGCATAGCCCATGAGATAGCCCAACCTTTAACAGGAATTAAAAGCATTGCTCAGAACATGGTGGATGACATTAATCTTGATGATTTTAATTATTTAGAAGCTTTATCTGAACTTCAAAAGATTTGCACCATGGTGGACAAAGCAACCTACATTATTGACCACATACGTAGTTTCACCACCAACAACCATATTTTCAAACTAATAGATATTAATACAATAATAATGAATGCAGTTACACTAACCCATAATCAATTGCAAAAGCATAATATTGATATAGTTCTTTTGCTGAATGATTCAATACCAAAAATTTATGGAAATTCAATAAGCATAGAACAAATACTGTTAAATCTTATTACCAATGCACGCGATGCCATCATTGAAAAAGCAAAGAAAGTGCAATCTGATTTTACAGGAAAGATTACTATCAAAACAGATTATTCAGATGACTATGTAATGGTAACAATAGAAGATAATGGGATTGGAATCCAGCCTGATATACAAAAACACATATGGTCTCCATTTTTCACAACAAAAAAATATAGCCAGAGTTTAGGCATAGGATTGTCAATCAGCAAAAAAATAATTAATGACCATAATGGCGAAATTTCAATAGACTCAACTCCGGACGAAGGCACTATTTTTACCATTAAATTTTCTTTATTAAAATAAAAAGATATTCATTCTATAGTAAAAATTTTTTAAATTGACCAGCACAATAATTCTGTTATACTATTTTCCACTATCTAACGTTCATCCCGGTGGAGGTTGGCATGCTATATCCATGTAAATTTACAATATTTAGTATGTTTGTTTTTTTAATTGCTTTTATACTAAATGCTGCTGCACTTGAAGTTGCCATTGACGAAATACGGACCCAACCTGTTGTTTTTATAAATTATCAGGGTGCATATAAAAAAGCAGATTCATTACAGGACATAGAAAATATAGGGAAATCACTTGCAGGCAACAGTAACAATACTGGAATTATTCGTTTTGGGATGAAATATTCATTAATAAATGCAATTTCAGAAGACGAACCTGAAAAATTTTCAGCCACAATATTTTCAATAGATAAAAAAGCACGGGTTGGCCATATTGATATAATACGAAAAATACTTTCAGCCTATTTACAGGAAAAATATGGTTACCTGCCGCAACACGCTAAAGCTATCGCCCTATTTTTAACGTATTATAATGCCATATATAGGGGTAATATTGACTATTTTTCTTCTAAATATAAGAGCATTGTTATGAAATATATAAACAGGAACAATGCGGGCATCTCAACAAAATATTACGAATGGCCTGGTGCTACAAAAATGCTCATCCCTCTTACCGAACAGCCTCAAAAGGGAAAGCTTGATTCTATCCAGATAGATGTTATATCTGATAAAAAAATAAAACAGGAAATAAGAAAGGAAGATAAAAACATACAGGCTCGTAAGGACATGGTGGACTTAAAGGAAAAAATCTTAACACAACAAAAAGCTGACCTTGGAAAGAGCAAAGATAAGTTACTACAGGAAACCACCAAGCTTGAAGAAGAAAAAAAGTCTATTGAAGCAAAAAAAGAAGAACTACAACAAACAGAAAAAGAGATACATAAATTGAAAGAAGAAATAAAAAAAGAACCATCATCTGAAAAACAAAATGTCCTAAAGAAAGATATTGAAACAAAAGAACAACAACTGGAAAAAGAAAAGGAAGATATAAAAAAGAAAGAAGAAGAGTTAGTAAAAAAGGAATCAGAAATTTTAGATAAAAAAAAGACAATTTCAGAAAAAGAAAAACTCCTGACAGAAAAAGAAAAAGCACTTGAAAAAGAAAAAGAAGAAATAGCTGCTGATGAAATTAAAAAATCACCTCCAATAGAAAAAGAATTGGTTAAAAAGTTAGAAAAAAAGGAAAAAGAATTGGATGAAAGGGAAGATAAACTACGTTCAAAAGAACTTGATCAAAATATTTATGCTGACAAACTATACTATCTAAAAATAAAGGAATACCTGCAGGATGGTCATTACAATAATGAAATGGTTATGATAGACCCTGCATCCCGCAAAATTTTGTTTAAATCACCAGAAAAAAACATTTGTGGTAGCCGATATGATATATTCTCAGGCGGTGTTGTTGTCATTACGCATAAGGGCAGCCATTCAATAGGGCACAGGCTTACATTGCTTGATAGAAATAGTTTGGAAGCCAAAATATATGGTTCTGATAATATTTTCTGGCGTAGCTTTATAATAATTAAGGATGGTTTTATTTATGCGATAGTTATTGAAAATGGCAAGTTTTATCTTGGACGCTTCGATACAAATCTCAAAATGGTTGCAAAATCGTCAGAAGAAGTAAATGAGAACACATTTATCAGCTTTTGGAATAATTATATTTATATAAATAGAGTAGATAAAACTATTATGGTGCTTGATAAGGAAACATTAACACTTATTGATACTATTAAACCTTAAAATCAATATTTTTTATAAAAAAACATAATAAAAAAGCCCCTCTTGTAACAAAAAGAGGGGCTTTTTATAATATGGTCAAGCCTCACGACTGATTAGTACTGGTTGGCTGAACACATTGCTGTGCTTACACCTCCAGCCTATCAACCTCGTAGTCTTCGAGGAGTCTTCAGTGACCTCAAGGGTCAGGGGAAATCTAATCTTGGGGTTGGCTTCCCGCTTAGATGC
>JBBFLA010000059.1:0-18985 GCA_037481795.1 Spirochaetota bacterium | reverse complement strand
TTTTAAAAATTAAGACTTTTTATTTTAAAGAATTACTAAATTTTTTTGTTTTGACTTTTGTTCAGAGGTCTCAATTACCTTTGAGGTTATGCTTGGCGATGAAACATATCAGGTTGCAACTCCTGCGGCAGTATATATCCCTAAGGGCACCCCGCATGCAATACGTCCAGTGGATGCAACCGTTGGTGCCACCGGTGGGTTAATACCGGTGTGTCTCAATGGTGAGTATATAACATTGCCTGTTGATAAGTGATGAAACATGAATCCCCGTGAAGACATCAAGGCCATATATACAAAGGCTATTGAGGCAGTTAATCCCTATGGTGCTGTACGTTCAGCATTGATACGGGAAGGTAATACTTTACGGTTAAAGGATGGCAGTGTGTTTGATCTGTCTGCCTTCAGGCATGTCTATGTAGTAGGAGCGGGAAAAGCAACTGCACCCATGGCAAAGGCAGTTGAGGATATTCTGGGCGATAGTATATCAGAAGGGGTTATTGCTGTAAAATATGGTTACCGAGAAAAGCTTTCGCATATTGACCTTCGCGAGGCAGCTCATCCTGTGCCGGATGAAAACGGACTGAAAGCCTCTCAGAAGATCATTGATCTTCTTGGAAAAGCTGGTGAAGATGACCTTGTAATATCATGCATTTCAGGTGGAGGATCGGCACTGTTGCCGTATCCGGTAAAACCAATTACTCTGGCTGAAAAGCAGGATTTAACCCAAAAGCTATTAAAAAGCGGAGCTTCAATTAAGGAGTTAAATGTTGTTCGTAAACACCTATCACGAACAAAAGGTGGTAACCTGGCGCTGGCAGCATACCCTGCTACGGTCATTAACCTCATGATGTCAGATGTGGTGGGTGATGACATGGATATCATTGCTTCAGGTCCATTTGTACCTGATGAAAGCACCTATGCAGAAGCCCTTTCCATTTTGCAGCGGTATAAGCTGGAAAAAACGGTTGCCCCATCAATAATCCATCATTTTGAAAAAGGGATAAATGGTGAAATTCCTGAAACCCCCAAAGATAAACATATATTTGAAAAAGTGCACAATAGTATTATTGCTTCAAATATCATTGCATGTATGGCGGCTTACAAAAAGGCATGTGAACTGGGATATAATGCACTCATTTTATCATCAATGATTGAAGGAGATACTTCCCAGGCTGCAGGCGTACATGGTGCCATAGCTCATGAAATTATTAAAAGCGGTAATCCACTTAAAAAGCCTGCGTGTATCATCAGTGGAGGGGAAACCACGGTGGTGGTTAAAGGCAAAGGACTTGGTGGGCGTAACATGGAGTTTGCAATACAGATAGCCCGGTTGATTGAGGATACATCAATCCTTGCTGCAAGCGTGGGAACTGACGGTACCGATGGTCCAACTGATGCAGCAGGTGCACTGGCTGATGGAACAACAGTTAAAAGAGCACAAAAACTTGGATTGAATATAGATGATTATATTAATAACAGTGATTCGTACCACTTTTTTGAAAAACTGGGTGATTTAATCAAAACAGGTCCCACAAATACCAATGTAATGGATATAAGAATTATTATTGTAGTATAAAAAATTATTGATTAATTAAAAAAATACTTGCTAAACAAATGGCTGAGTAGTACAATTATTTTCAATATAGCTAATTGTATATGCAGGGATGCTAAAAAATATTATATGTTAATTTCAATTAAAGGAGTAATACAATGAAAAAGAAAAGCATACTTTTTGTTTTGGCAATTGCTCTGGTTCTTTCACTGCAGTTTACACCTATGGTAAAGGCACAGCAGGCACAGCCAGCTGAAAAACAGCAGTTTACGGAAGCAACACGGCCCGAAGAAAATTATTTAGCACGTTTTCATGCACTGGAACGGGTTGAGTTTTTAAAGAAATCAAATTTAGACAAAATATATATGTTAAAAGTTATAATAACCAATTATAAAGATCAGGGCTGGGATAAGGACTATCAGGCAATATATGAAGGGTATAAAAAAGGAATGGATTATTATTATAAGCGCGATATTATTTATGCCCAGGTAGAACTTGAAAAAAACCGAAAGGATATTTATGAGTTATACAAAAAAATAGCAGAAGTATATAAGCAGAGAACCCAGGCATTACTCAACGAATGTGCTGGCAAAATTCTTGACCTGGATCTGGATGAACGAAGCAGGTCAAATCCTGACAGGAACAAGGTCTTATTCAAAAATGTTGCACGTTTGCGCATAGCTTATGGCCAGTTTGATGATGGGCAGAATATGATGGATGACCATGTCTATGATACAGCAGTAAAACATTTCAGAGTTGCAAAATCATATGCTATTCAGATACTGGAAGATATTGACCCGGAAAATGCAAAAGGGAAATATGATCTTGATAAAGCCGACAATTTAAATAGAGTGTTGAATCCGCCACAGCAGTCGGCTAAATAAGTGTTATTGTAAGAATGACGGTATATTGATAAAAGGCTGTCTTTAAAAAAGGCAGCCTTTTTCATGAATAATATCTTTTCTTTAAGAGAGTGGTACACTATAGAATGGCAAGAGTTGATTGCTTAAAAAAAATAGTAGTTTTTCTTGTGGTAATTATCATTACTATCTTCTCACTTCAAATATCCACAATCAGATTAGAATTCCCACTGTACCGCGTAGTACTTGATCCTGGACATGGTGGCAAAGCAACCATACCAAAAGATAAGTACGGTGACAGGTTTGATGTGCTTTCAATGAAATATCTGGATTTATATCGTGAAGGGGCGTCGTATAAAAACTATCATGAGCATATCTATACGTATGAAATAGCTAAACGCGTTGAGGCTCTTTTACAGTTACTATCGCCTGATGGTAATTTTGAAAAATTTTATACTATACTGCAAAAATATACTGATAAGCCTGTCAAAAGGGTATATATACAGGCATTTTTAAGCAGGGGCCCATCGTTAAATTCACATCTAATCCATAAAGAACCCAATGCACCATACAGGCTGTTTGATTTTATTGATAGTGTTGGCACGCTTAAAGAAGGAAGGATAAGCTATATTAATAGCCTGAAACCCCATCTAGTAGTTTCCATACATTTTGCTTTGAATTCATCACCATACTTTCGCGGTATGAATGCTGTTATTGCTGCACCATACAGTATTTTATATAAGGGGTTGCAGTACCTTCAGGGAACCATTACTAACAGGTCTTTTTTTTATACCAGTGAGTACGCTGACTGGTTTACTGAAGATGATCGTAAATCAGATTTTTTCTGGTATTGCAATGATGTGGTGATGTATTTCACAGGCTACCGGATAAAGAATGATTATAGTATTAATACAGATGCATTCAGAGGCTACCGGTATAATATGGTTCAGTGGGCTTTTAATGACCCACCTGGTTGGGCACATATAGCAAAACATCATCCGCCCAACACACCGTATGCACAGGATATACAGCAATTTATTCCTCAAAATGCCTTTTTTGCTCGAGAGCAAAGCAAATATGAACAATATCGACGGGAAGGCGGGTTTGAAGGTTATGGTGGGGACAACCTCTATGCATCAAATGAAATTATACGATTTGTGCTGTACAATCTTTATTCAAAGGGCATACGGCATAAAGACCAGCGGCTTGCGCCACCGTATATATCAATATGGTCGGTACCACTGCATATTAATGCAATTAATGCTTTTATTGAGTTTGGATATTTAGCGCGACCATACACCCGCAATATTATTAATAATAATTTAGATGATGTTGCTGAAGGCATTGCTGTTGGGATATATTCACTTTTTACCGGTGTGGAAGTTACAAAAAAATATCCCTATACACCGTATGGAAAAAAGATTGACCTTGAAAAATATACCATTGATAAAAATAATGATTATTTTACACTGGTGCGATAGTTCATGGTATTATTTTTTCTGGAGTGATTGTGTGAAAAAACTATATGCAATTTTTATAATAATATTTTCAATAATAATTTTTTCTTGTTTATCTAGTTACGCCCAGGATTTAGTCAGTGAAAAATTTATTACAGCAGCGCAAAAAGCAAGCCCATCAGTGGTAAGTATACAGGTATTTGTTGTTGAAAAAGGGCATTATAGAAAAGTTGGCTACGCGTCAGGTACTATTCTTTCATCAAAGGGATATGTTGTTACCAATTATCATGTTGTTTCCAGGGGTACGGTATATCAGATTAATTTAGCAGATGGCACTGAATGTGAAATTGAATCATTTTCTGATGGAAGTATCTACAGGGTGGATGAAAAAACGGATGTTGCACTGTTAAGGATACGCCATCCTGCTGGCATGCCATTACAGGCAATAGAGTTTGAAGATGAAAAGGTATATCCCGGCCAGTGGGTGCTGGCAATAGGCAATCCTTTTGGGCTGCAGCAATCGGTAACAGGTGGTATTGTATCGTCAGTGGGGCGCAGTGACATTGGCTTTGCTGATATAGAAGACTATATCCAGACTGATGTGCCTATTAATCCGGGTAATTCAGGTGGACCACTTGTGTCACTGAACGGAAAGCTTGTTGGCATTAATACAGCAATACGAACACAGACAGGCGGGTATCAGGGGATAAGTTTTGCAATCCCTGCTTCTATTATTAAACAGGTTGTTGGCGAACTCATACAGTATGGCAGGGTACGCCGTGGCTGGCTTGGGTTTCTGGTTCAGGAAAAATTCATAAAAGATGGCACACAAACGCAGGTTGAAGTTATATCGGTTGTTGACGGTTCACCCGCTTTCCGTGCAGGGATAGAAGCTGGTGATATTGTACGCAGGGTTGATGGTGTACATATAAAAAAAATTTCAGACCTGGTAAAATCAATTCATGCCAAACAGGTGGGTTCACCTGTTGAACTGGTTATTGCACGAGATGGGCAGTTGATAACATATAATTTTGTGTTACAGGAAAAAACAGCTGCTAAAAAAGGTAACCAATGGCTCACTGCATTGCAGTCAAGTTATGGAATCACAGTGGATGATTCACGCAATGGTGTGGTTATTGTAGAAGTTCTTCAGTTTGGGCTTGCTTACAATGTATTAAAAAAAGGTGATATCATACAGTCAATTGATGGTATACGTATTGCATCTTTACAGGATGTAATTGCAGTATTGAAAAAAAATAATGGAGTAATCCAAAATTGTATTGTACTGCGAGACGGCAGGGCTATACGATGTTCCTTTAATTCACAGGAAGTTGAGTAATCATGAAGTGGATATATACTACCATTTTATTTTTATTATGTGCGATAGTAACTGTACATGTAACTGCTGATGAAGCAAAAGAAGTAATACTTGATAATCAATGGTATGCTTCTTTACAAAACAGTGATCCAATCAAACGATTACAGATGCTTGACGCATTGAAGGATAAAGTGGTTAAAGCTAGTGGCCAGGTTGTCAAAGTAGAAGAATCTAATCTTTTAAAAAAGAAATATAGGATTATCCTATCTGTAAATCTTCCCAGGATAAAGATTCTGTATTACTGCTATACCGACAAAGAAGATTATTCAGACCTTTTGCAGCCAGAGGATACTTTTGAATTCAGTGGCCAGTTTATAGTTGCAACGCCACTGAATACACGAATAGATACCATACTATGTGATATTATCCTGGAAGATGGTGCTGTTGTGGTAAAATAGCGTATTATTCCCGGTAAACGGTGAAGATATAATCCAGTATTGCAATTCTGTCTGTGTCGTCCAGCCCAACAAATGAAATGTCATACTGTGTGCTGTTGATACCTGTTACTTTGCCGGTTATATCAATATCTTTTGTGCCTAAATGAAGGTGGCCCTTGACAAAATGTTCTGGTTTAATTGCTGTTTGCAGTACTGCTTCCCTGTCAGTAAGCTCAAGAATTGTACCTTCATGCCATTGTATATCTTCAGAAGAAAAGCTTTTAGTGGTGTTAATTGAAAATGTAAAAAAGGTGAAAGGTATATTTACTTTGGCCTTAAGACACTGACGCGTAGGATTATAGACAATAGAGTTGGTATGTTTCAGTAAAATAATGGGAAATGGTGAAGAAATTTTGCTCAGCACTGTAGTAGTAAAATCATACGAACCATCAGGATATGGCCATATATAACATTCAACAGTTTCATTTTCCGTGATATGAGTAAAAAAATCCTCAGGTGATTTGCATATAAGGAATAGGTCGTTATTTTCAATTAATGTCAGCAATGCATATCCATACCCTTTTTTATACACTCTGATAGGGGTATTGGTTTTAATATCATTTGTTTTGATGATCTTTTTCATTATTAACTTTTCTCCAGAAAGACTGCCAATAAAAGGTGACATTACAGGTAACTTTTGCCTTAAAACCAGTGAAATAATATAAAATCAAGCATTTCAAGTCAAGGGCAAATTGTAAACGTCAGGTAAAATTATTATGATTACCATATTTTTTAAATATAATAAAACCTGCAGGGATAAATTACAGGATACCATTGTAGAAAACTCAATGAGACAGTTTTAAAAATTTACTGTTTCCATAAAAAAGTATTGAAAAAAAGTTGTTGCAAATTATATTATGTGCAAAAATAGTGGTAGTCCTTCTGCTGCACGCGTATGCAGTGCAGCTACTATTATCCATAGGGGGTAACAATGAACAAATACGAATTAATAGTCATATTGCGGCCTTCGGACAAGCTGGAATCGCTTAAAGAAAAAGTCCGTGAAATTTTAAAGAAAAATCAGGTTGTTATTGAGTCTGATGAACCATGGGGTATACGTAGTTTAGCGTATACTATTGATAAGGCAAATGACGGTTACTATGAATATTTTATTGCCCAGATAAATCCAACATCGGTTAGTAGCATCATTGCCGAATTCAGATTGCAGCCGGATATCCTTCGATATCTTTTTGTTAAACTCCCAAAACTAAGTAAAACAGCGTAACGTGTATGGCCGGTGATTTAAACAAGGTTATACTGGTAGGAAGAGTTGTAAGGGACCCTGAGTTGCGATATACTCCGGGCGGGGCAGCTGTTGTTTCCTTTACAGTGGCCAACAACAGGATTTATTTAAAGAATAACGAAAAGCAGGAAGTTGTTTCATTCTTTAATTGCGTTGCGTGGGGTAAACTGGCTGAAACTGTAACCAATTACTGTAAAAAGGGTCAGCAACTGGCACTTGAAGGAAGACTGCAACAGCGGTCATGGCAGGATAAAGAAGGAAACAAACGTTCAACTGTGGAAATAGTTGCTGAATCGTTACAGCTTTTAGGTGGCAGGCAGAAGCCTGATTCACAGGTTACTATCGAACAAGATGAACCCGTTGATATAACTAACGATCAGCCATTTGCTGATGATGAGATACCATTTTAAAATATTCACATTAAGGTATAAGGAGTACTATAATGAGTGAAGAAATTAAACATGATGAAACTATAGAGTCACAGGATAATATTAATCTTCAGGAAGTTAAGCCGGAAGCTGTAGCGCCTGAGGATGATGATAAGGTGCTTGCAACAGCTGTTCAGGTGCAGCGAATACCAAAATTCAAGAAAAAAGTATGCCGTTTCTGTGAAGACCCAAATTTAGCTATCGATTACAAAAATCCGGATTTACTGGTAAGGTTTATTACCGACCGAGGTAAGATACTTCCACGGCGGATTACAGGAACATGTGCAAAGCATCAGCGCCATTTAGCACGTGCTATTAAGCGTGCCCGTATTATTGCATTGTTGCCGTTTGTTGTAAAATAATATTTTAATGTGACATTGTGGAACTGCTGCTTCATTTTATACTTGGTATAGCTTTAAGCGTAGTTATAGCTATGCTGGTGTACAGACTGCAATCACAATTGGGTGCGATAGTTCTTATAATTATTGCAACTGCCGGCTATATAGGTCTATCGTACCTTATAAATGAAATGATTGGTATTCAATTTATTATTGCCGGTGCAATTTTTGGGTATACAGCACAACGGTTTTCGTTTCAGAAATATTTTATTTTCAGCGTGCTGGTATTATGGTTTTCGCTTCTTGTTGTCTACTATCTGCAGTATTACCTGAAAGGGATTGATGTAGTTACAGACAACTACACAATGATACAGGAGATGATTGAAGGATCATCGTTAGATGCTGCAGAAAAGTCAGTTATGATGATACAACTTGAAAACTTTATGCCAACAATGCGCATACTTATGCCATTTTCGTATTTTTTCAGTTCAATAGTTATTTCACTTTTTGTATATGTTCTTGTGTATGCCTTTTTTATACGGTTTAAATTTTTAAAAATTTCTGATAGTAAATTTGCTTTCTTTCGTATTAATGAGTGGATTGTTTTTTTGCTCATTGTAAGCTGGGCAACAGTCCTGCTGAGCAGCAGTGATACTATAGTATGGGCAATAGCTCTTAATGTGGGTCTCATTTTATGTGTGGTGTACACCATTCAGGGATTGTCCATAGTAAGTTTCTATTTTGAGAAAAAGCAATGGCCTAAACTGTACGGTATAGTGCTGTTATTTGTTGGCATACTATTGGGGTTTCAGGTGCTCTTTTTTATAATAACGATGCTTATGGGTTTGGGCATCATTGATTTCTGGATGAATTTTAGAAAGATAGTTTAATTTTTTACAAAGGAGTTTGAATATGAAGGTCATATTGCAGAAGGATATTCCAAATCTGGGTGAAGCAGGTGATGTAAAAGAGGTTGCCGAAGGATATGCACGCAATTACCTTTTACCCAAGAAACTTGTCATCCTTTATAATGAATCAAGTGCAAAAGCAATAGAACATCAGAAGAAGCTTGTAAAAATAAAGAAGGAAAAACGCAAAAAAGAAGGGCAGAAGCTAGTAGAAGCATTATCCAGTGTTGCCCTGACAATTGGTGCACAGGTTGGGGAAGAGGATAAATTGTTTGGTTCAGTTACTGCAATTGATATAGCCCAGAAGCTTTCACAGATGGGCTACTCCATTGATAAAAGAAAAATTGTGTTGCCTGAGCCAATAAAGAAGGCAGGTGAGCATGAAGTAAAGATTAAATTGGATGAAGGGCTATCTGCAACCATTAAGGTTACTGTGGTGAAGGAGTAACCGCATGCTTGATACTGGCATGCCACCTCATGATGTTGAGGCCGAAGCTGCGTGCTTATCTTCTATATTATTAAGCAAAGATGCTTTGTTAAAGGTTATTGAAATCCTCCAGGTGGAGGATTTCTACATTGATGCCCACAGATTAATTTATGAGGCTATCAGGGAATTAGAGATAAAAGCCATACCTATTGACCTCATTACAATCAAGCAGCGGCTGATTGACAAGAAACAATTTGAAAAGGCTGGTGGCGACCCTGCACTGGTTAATATATACCGTACGGTCTCCACTGCAGCTAATGCTGAGTTTTATGCCAACAGAGTTAAGGAATTAAGCCTACGGCGAAAGCTCATAGAAACCTGTACCACTATAGCTGAAAAATCATACGATACCACGCTGGACACAAAAATACTTCTTGATGATGCCGAAAAGGATATATTCCTTATTACTCAGCGTCGCATAACAAGCGATTTTGAAAGCCTGGCCAGTGTGTTAAAACAGACTCTTGAAGATATTGGCCACATGTACGAAACAAAAAGGCCAGTTACCGGCATTGCAAGTGGATTTACCGATCTTGATGCCATGCTTACAGGTTTTCATGAATCAGAGCTTATTATCATTGCAGCACGCCCATCAATGGGTAAAACAGCACTTGCACTGAATATTGCCAATCATGTGGCCCTGCGTGAAAAGCAACCAACATTATTCTTTTCTCTTGAAATGCCTGCAACACAGCTTGCAACCCGAATATTGTGTATTGAATCAATGATTGATATGCAGCATGTACGAACCGGCCAGATAAGCAGCGAACAGTTGCGAAAGCTTATTGATGTTTCCGGCAGGCTGGAAAAATCCCCCATGTTCATAGATGACACACCGGGATTAAGTATTTTTGAACTCAGAGCAAAAGCACGGCGTTTTGCCCAGAAACAGAAGGTTGGACTGATAGTTGTTGATTATCTTCAGCTTATTGTGTCTAACAACAGGCTGGAACGCCATCAGCAGATAGCTGAAATCAGTAATGCCTTGAAGCAGCTTGCCCGGGAACTATCGGTTCCGGTTATTGCACTGTCACAGCTATCACGTGCTGTGGAATCACGAACCGACCAGAAACCTCAGTTGTCCGACCTTCGTGAATCAGGAGCAATTGAACAGGATGCTGACGTTGTGTTATTCATATACCGTGAGGAAAAAGTTAAAAAAGAAACCGAACGTATTGGTATAGCTGATATCATTGTGGCAAAACAGCGTAATGGTCCAACCGGAACAATTGAATTACGCTTCTGGGACAAGTATATGAAATTTGGGAATGTTGAAAAATTCCGTGAAGAGTGATATGAATGGCACTGAGATAACAATACCACGAACGGTTATTCAATTTTTTGAATCGGTAGGCAAACATTCACTATTTTTTACGCAAACAGTGAAATGGATTTTTAAGCCACCTTTTGATGCAAAAAATATCTTAACGCAGATGCTTGAAATAGGGTACAAGTCCTTACCGGTAACCTGTATCACGCTCTTTTTCACTGGTATGGTCATGGCATTGCAGATAGGCAAAGCCATGGATTCCCTTATGTCAGGCTCATCAGTATTTATTGGAAGCGCAGTGTCAATTGCAATGTTCAGAGAATTGTGTCCGGTGCTTACTGCTCTGCTTTTATCAGGAAGGGTTGGTTCAGCTATAGCTGCTGAAATTGGCACCATGCGTGTTACTGAGCAGATTGATGCACTCATCACACTTGATGCTAATCCAATTCAATATCTGTCGGTACCGCGTTTTTTAGCCTGCCTGGTTATGACGCCGGTACTGGTTGTTGTTACGGATGTTATTGGTTCATTAGGTGGAGCATTCATAGCCTACTTTAATTTAGGGATAACTATCGACAAATATGTTGAAAATGTTTTTAACTATTTAGGTGTCATGGACTTTTTGACAGGGATTTTTAAATCTGTTTTTTTTGGGATTGAAATTGCCATTATTGCCTGCTATCAGGGGTTTAATACATCTGGTGGGGCTGAAGGTGTTGGCAGAGCCACAATACGGGCTGTTGTTGCCTCATCCATGACTATACTTATTTCAGACTATTTTCTTACCTATCTTTTGCAATTTATTGAGTAGTGGAAACTTTGTGCTTATGAAATCGCTGAAAAAAAGAAAAGAGGAATTTATTACGTTTTTGCAAAAAAATAAGATTCCCAAAAAGGTGCTCGATGCATTTGCAGCAGTCAATCAAGAGGATTTTTTTGATGAAATATATGAGGACAGGTTATATGGTCAACTGCCAATTCCCATAGGCAGAGGCGAAACCAGCGATGAACCGCTTGCACTTGCTCGCATGATTCAGTATTGTGGCATAAAAAAAGATTTCCATGTTCTTGAGATTGGTACTGGTTCAGGCTATTCAACTGCACTGCTGGCACAGCTGGCAAAATCGGTAACCACTATTGAAATAGATGAAGAACTTGCTGTACGTGCAAAGCAGCGCTTTAAAAAAACAGGATTGTCAAATATTCGTATTTTTCATGGCAATGGTACAGATGTTGATGAATCACTGGGTTTTTTTGATGCGGTAATAGTACTTGCTGGTTGCAAAAAACGGCCATTGCTGTTACTCCATGTTGCCAAACCTGATAGCATGATTGTATTTCCTATGGGCCCTGCACATCAACAGCAGATAGCGCTGATGCTTAATCACAGGGATGACAATGTTGAGGGGTTGTATCCAGTTGTTTTCAAGGAATTCTGTAGTTTCATGCCTATCATTGGTATTTATGGATGACTAACATAATGATTATATAAAAAGTTGCTTTTTTTAATAGCTATGTTTATATATCGGATTTCTTTTTGGTATTTGGGTCTTCCTGTGGCTTATAACAATAACGACAGCCATAAATTAATATCTTTGTGCTATCCTTTACAATCTTTGAAGCATATAATGCTTCATACTTGCTGAGTTTTGATCCGCATACCGGGCATGTCCTTTCTTTTAAATGTACGGGTTCATCAACTGCTTGTGGCCTGAGTTGTATTTTGTCCTGTATTGTTTTTTGTGGTTGTTTGATGTCAGGTTTTGGCCGTTCTTTAATATGATGATACAGTGAGAGCAGATACAAAAAAACTGCAATGCCTGCACCAAATGAAAGAATATAAAGAATGCTCTCAATCATCGCTGTGTCCGTTTTGTAATAAAGTTAACCATAATTGTTTCTTCATGCGGTGGTTTAAGGGTATAATCTCCAACAATATCAACTACTGTAAAACCGCATTGTTCAATAAGAGGTAGTACTTCATCAACTGTATATAAGCGCTGAAGATGTTCTTCTTCCAGTGTATTGTTATGCATGGTAAATGTCAACTTTGAGTATAATATTTTTGAGTGAGCATCATATTCATTGTACCACTGAATATCGGTGCCTTTAATTTGAAATGTTAATAGCTTATTGTTAAAATTTTTTTTGATATTATACTCTGTTGTAAGATCAAACAAAAAGATACTATCATTGTTCATGCAGCTATGCACACAATGTAATGCGCTGACAAAATCATCATAATCAAGGATATAGTTGAATGTATCATGAACAGAAAAAATAAAATCAATGGTTTTTGACAGCGCAAACTTTGTAATATCACCGCAAAAAACGTGATAGTTTTTATATGCGCGCACATTTGCTATTTTTAACATTTCAAGTGATTTATCCATGCCATATATTTCATAATCATCCATAGAAAACTTTGGACCAAATTTACCAGTACCACATCCTAATTCCAGCACCGTTCGTGGGTTATTAATATACCTGCACATTATCATTCTAAGGTAATGATACCACGTTGTATAATCAACGTGTTTAAGCATATAGTCGTAATAGGGTGCAAGGTAATGGTATGGTTTCATTGTATTTTTTTGCTCAATCGATTAATTCTGTGGGTAAAACGCGCCGTGTAATGTTCAATGAGCTTTTGGTTGTCTGAAAGCTTTTTACTATGAGCTATTGCCCAATTACAGTAGCTCAGTGCTTTGTGATAATCTTTGACTCTATGCTCATAGTGTTTTGCTAACTCTTCTAGTGAAAACAGATTGATATTTTTTTCCCAGAATATAAGGGCTTGCTCAACATGACCCAAACGCTTTAATGCTGTGGAATACTTTTTAAATAAGGAATGGTCATTGTCAAGTAATGCATGACCGGCATACTCAATGAGTTCAATGAACAGTTGAATGTTTCGCGAATACAGATGCTTTGCAATATTTTTGTACAGATGAGTGGGTACCTGGTCAAATTGTTTTGTATGAATGAGTTCATACAGTGAGTTAAAAAAAACAAGCAGAAGAACCATTGATGTAATATCAATGCGGTTGTGTTCAATGACTGCAGTAAGGCGTGGGTCATAGCCGGTTTGCTGGAACGTAAAGTACACATCAGGAATCTGGTAGCCCGGTATATCGTCAGTCCTGTAAATTCCAAGCAGAAGCTCTTCAAGTGATTTTAATGAACAGCTTGTGTAGATTGATTTAAAGATAGAGCGTGCAGGTTTGAGTAAATCAATGATGGGCATTGAAACTGGGAAGCCCTGAATACGGTTAATCCTGTAGCGCGTTTTTATAATGGGGATATCAAAGGTTTTACCATTGAAGGTTACAATTGTTTTGAATTTGTTTAGCTGCTGGGCACAGTGAAAAAGTACTGCAGGCTCTTCACCATACTGACGCATAAAAATTTGTTCAACCGTGAATCTGTTGCCACTGAAATAGCCAAGGCCAATTAAGAATGCATAATTGCCCGTTCCACTGGAAAGTGAGGTTGTTTCTATATCAAAAAAAACACACTGATCAAGCGTGACAGTTTCCATACGATGCATAGCACAGTAGGCTGCAATGTCAGTGTTGATATCATCGATGTGTAATGACGAAATTGGATAGTGCTGCACAAACGTAATAGTTTGGCCAAACGGTGTGGTGATAGTTTTCCCGCCTGCCTCATGTATCCAGGAACTATCGGTTACAGACTTTCCTGTGTCAGTGTAATATATGTTGAGTTTGTCCTTCAGATTCATGGTGTAAGTTTTTAAGTAGTGCTATTACTTTTGCTTTAATGCCTTCTCTGGTGGTCATTGGACCAATGCAGGCAGGGCAGCCATGAGTACAGGTACAGGCGGCTATTGCTTCTTGTGATGCCTGTGCTATCAGGCCAAATATATGATATACTCTTTCGGATATTCCTACACCGCCAGGGATAGCATCATATATAAAGATTGTTGGCTGATTGGTGAAGTGTGAACGGTTTTCAAACACAACACGTATATCAGCATAATCAGACAGAGTATATAGTGGCGCAATGTTACGTAAAATGTATGATAGGCCCAGGAATACCTCGCCAGCCTCTTCGCGTTCCATACTATTAATCACTTCGTCGCTGAAGCTACACCACATTGCTGTTGAATGCATTTCCAGTTCAGGGAGATTAATCTTTCCCCAGCCAACATTTTCATGGGTTCCAAATTTTATCTTTTTAAACATGATGGCTTTAGTACGTACGTTCACTTCGCCAAGGCACAGCGTTGCAATTGACAGCGGTTTTGATTCAAATTCTTCAAGCACATGGATATCGGTCTTTTCTTCAGCATCGGTATAGTAATCAGATTCTACTTCATGACAATAGGCAATCCTGCGTTCCCAGTCTAATTTGTCAATATAGTACTGCTGCCCCTGATGAAGATAGATAGCATCATCGTGTATCATGGTTGGTGCTGAAGGGAGGTCAATTTCACCAATGACCTGTGCATGATTGTCTTTATGAACTATCACCACATTATCATGTGAAGCGCTGCGTAATGATATGTCATTTGCAGGATAGATATCACTCATCCAGTGAAACTTGCCTGCTGATTCTTTTAAGATATTCTTTTGCGCTAAGTATTCAAGCATTTCACGTGTGGTGCTATGGTGCGGCGTAAACAGTTCATCAATGCCAAAAGGAATTTCAAATGCTGCACATTTTATATGGTCCATAAGAATGAGCAGGTTATCAGGATTAATGTTTGCCATCTCAGGATTGTTTTCAAACACAAAGTGTGGATTGTTTGCAATATACTGATCAAGCGGTGAGCTTGTGGCAACCATTATTGCAAGAGAATCAGTTCCCCGCCTGCCAGCACGCCCTGACTGCTGTTGCAGTGAAGCTATTGAACCAGGATAGCCCACAGAGATGGAACAATCAAGCATGCCAATATCAATACCTAACTCAAGGGCATTGGTTGAAACAACCGCGTTTATCTTTTTTTCACGCAAACCCTTTTCAATGGATCTACGTTCATTGGGCAAATACCCGCCGCGATACGCAGCAACAAAAAACCCTTTACACTGTTCTTTTAAATATGTTGCAATAATCTCAACGCGCAGCCTGCTTCTACAAAAAACTATTGTTGAGATATTATTCTTCACACACAGTGCGCCAACCTTTGCAGCTTCCTTTACGGCTGAAGCCCGTATACCTAAAGCCTGATCAACCACGGGGGGATTATATATTACAAAATGCTTTTTGCCACGGGGAGCACCGTTATTGTCGATTACAGTAAATGGCATTTCAAAAAGCTTTTCAGCAAGTTCTTGTGGATTGGCGATAGTTGCTGAGCAGCAGATAAACTGCGGGTGGCTGCCATAAAATGAGCATATACGTTTCAGTCTTCGCATGAGATTAGCAAAATGGCTGCCAAAGACACCTTTATAGGTATGGATTTCATCCACAACGACGTACTGCAGATTTTCAAAAAGCTTAACCCATATAGTATGATGTGGCAGAATACCTGAATGCAGCATATCGGGATTGGTGATGACAATATTACCTGCTGTGCGAATAGCTTTACGGGCTGACTGTGGTGTATCACCGTCAAAGGTATATGTTTTAATGGATAAACCAGTGATCTTCATAATCTCTTGAAGTTCAGAAAGTTGATCCTGTGACAGAGCTTTTGTGGGGAAGAGGTACAGCGCCCGTGCATCAGGATGTCTGGCCATAAAATTAAGTACGGGAAGATTATAGCAAAGCGTTTTACCCGAAGCTGTTGGTGTTACAACCACTATGTTTTCTTTTCTTTGCACTGCATCATATGCTGAACGCTGGTGGCTGTAGAGATTTTCTATACCACGCTGCACATATACATTGCGGATTCGTTCATCTATTTCATCCGGGTATGGTGCATAGACAGCCTGCCTGGCAGGTACCGTATACCAGGCAGCAACCTGTTTCATAAATGGTTCGTAGTTTTTAAGGTATTCAATAAGTTGTTCAATAGTCATTGGTTTAAAGCACTTACACGATATTTAGTCACTATCATATCAGGCTGATATGATCGCTTTGCAAAGCGCAGCGGTTCCAAGCCTAAATCCTGTTCAAAGTTAAAATATTTATAATTTGAAGGCAATGCTTTTGCACAGTGATTATACATGTATTGATAAATTCCCTTGTAACTTGTTATAGCTTTTGCAAAGTGAATTGCAAACATATCGTCAGTTATAGCTTCGCCAATGATGAAGGCTGCAGGTTTTCCGTCAACATAATATATGCTGCCGCAAAGATTTAATTCGTGAAGCAACATACACGCCTCCAAGCACGCAGCAATATCTGCATCAGCGGATTCCTTTTTCCACATGTCAAGCACATATAATGCATCGTTAACTCGCTGGCTGGTTAATGGAAGCACTTCCACGGAATATTTTGCTGTAAATTGATACAGAAGATTTCTTTTTCCATGCAGTTTTTTTCCGGAATAGGTGGCTAACTTTTCTTTTGTATAGACATAATCAGAGTCGCCGTCATTGTAATGGTATGTAAAGCCTTTTTCAGTAAAAAAATGCAACCAGTCATGGTGAATAGGAAAAAGACACATATCGGGCAGCAATAATTCTACCAGTTTTTCAGCATAATCCTCGTCAAGTGGCATAACAGGCATAATATAGCGTTTACCGTCGTATGTTATTCCCTTGATTGCAGTGATATCACCGGTTATAAGGTTGAACTGGTGTACTGAACGAAAAAGATACAGATTTGCAAATGAATACTCAGATATAGGTACGGTTACCTTTTGCAAAAGAGGCTGTAATAATAATTTGTGCGATAGTTCTAACGATTGTTCCTGTACATCCATACAATGCATAAATGGCTATATGTGATTGAAATTCAACTACTTTTTGTTGCATCAGTATAATAACGCTCTCTATGAATACGATACAATATAAAATGTACTATGAATATGCTGGAGCCTGATTATACGCATAATAACAGAACGATAATGAAGAGATAATGTTTTAAATATTAATTACTTGCATTAATGCGAGTTATCAATTAAATATATGATTGTTCTTGATACTGTATAATCAACACATTATCATATTGGTGAAAGAAGCAACAATAAAAATACTGTTTAATCTTTAAATTACTATAAAAGGAATGTTAAAATGATACAATTTCAACAATTAATAGAGCCATCACAGATTTTTCCAGCCATTTTCTGTGCGGGTGTGTTGTTTTTTGGATTGTTGTTGTATCTATTAATGTATATCAAATCCAGAAATACGTTGCATTTATCCATGGTAATTATAGGCATTGCAGGATTTACATTTGTAATGAGTGAATCACTCATTCTTATTATGGGATGGCTACTTAAACCTGATGCTGGTATGCAGTTTCATCGTCTTGAACAGGTAGGAGCCACTTTACTCATTTTTGGCATCCCTTACTTTTTACACCAGATGCTGGAGATAACGCCTGCATGGAAAAAAGTTAATACTGTTATTTACAGAATAATGTTGGGCATTGCTGTTTTGATTATCATTGTTGCCTTTCTATATCCTGATGTATTTGTTTCGGTTACACATCATCGCCATGATTGGCTGTTGCGTCAGGCTGATCATGGACGTGGAGTTGAAGGACCTTTATACATGGTATGTGATGGTATACTGGCTTTGTTAATTTTATATGCGTTTTCCAGCTTTATTATTGATATGATCATTCACAAACGCCTGAAATATCTTTTGATGTCATTTATTGGATTGTTACTGGCAATTTATGGAGCAGTGATAGATGTTATAAGTGTTTATACTGGCCAATTTTATGATTTTACCCCTGAAACTCGCTATGCACGGTTTATAGTTGGGATAACGCTTTTCATATTATTGTCAATGGGGGCAGTGTTAAGGAAATATTTTGATATTGCAAAGGAAACTGAAATGCTACATAAAGAAATGGCAAAGGAGGCAGAGATAAATAGGAAGCAGAATGATTTTATAAAAAATACACTCAAGTTAAATTCGGGACAGCTGTATTCGTTTTCTGAACAGCTTTTACAAATACTATCAGGCTTTATGCAAAATTCTCAGGATCAGGCTGCTGCAATAGAGGAAGTATCTGCATCAGTTGAACAAATATCTGCAGGGACTGAACATGTGAAATCAAGTACTGACCATCAGTTTGATGGCATAGAATCATTATCAAAAGTGATGAAGTCCACAGCTGACATTATGAAAGAAATGGTAACGCTTACTCAGGAAGCTTTACAAAAAATGCAGGACATCTCGGTTAATGCAAAATCCGGAGAAGAATCGCTTGCATTGATGAATGAAACAATGAATAGCATAGGGAAAAGTTCGGGTGAGATAACGGGAATTATTGCAATTATTAATGATATTTCTGATAAGATAAATCTTTTATCACTTAATGCAGCCATTGAAGCAGCACGTGCAGGTGATTATGGCAGAGGCTTTGCTGTTGTTGCTGATGAAATATCCAAGTTAGCCGACCAAACTGCAACCAGTATCAAAACAATTGGTGCCCTTATAGTGAATAATGATAGTGAGATAAGGACTGGAATGCAAAATGTTATACAGGTTATCAGTACCATTAATACTATTATCAAAGATATAGATGTCATTGTATCTCAG
>JBBFLA010000058.1:0-19196 GCA_037481795.1 Spirochaetota bacterium | reverse complement strand
TCCTCCATTATATCACGTGATTTTACTAATGTAATTTCACCTGACAGATCGCCTTTGGTTGCCTTTTGTAAGGCTGGCATAGCTATATCTATGGCTTTTGAAAGTTTCATCAGCTGTCGGTTAATAATATATCTGATGAGTAAATTAACTATTATCATGCCAAGAATTATAAAAAATAAACTTCTGTATACAGTTTTGTACAATATCTTTTCATTAAATGCAGCAATTACAATACGATTACTCTGAGGCACAGGATAACCAAATAACACAGCTTGATTCCCATCAAATACACCATATACTTTTGAATACCTGGTAGCTTTTATATTTTGAATAAATTGAATGGTATCATTATATAAAAATTGTGGCTGGTTTCCTTTTTTAATTGTTTGTGTAAGGGGTAATGATAAAAATTCCTCCCTATTACTCATAATAACAATATTATCTTCAGTAACAAGAATTACACCTCCGTATTCTTTAATGACAGTTGGTATGCTTTGAGTAAATGTTTCATTAGTGTCTAATTGAATTGAAGTAAAACTGTCATTTATTCTGGCTGTTAGTAATGAATCAACGTTTGATTTATCTATACGATAAAATAATACCAAAAGGAATACGGATGTTAAAAGTGTTATGGGTATGACTATGCTTATAATTTTACTACGAAGTCTTTGAACTGCAACTGGTATCCCAAAACGTCCCAATGGATATGTCCTGGTATACCATACCTGCATTGAATTGAACCCAATAAATAAGAACACGAACACTAAAATAAAGAAAACATAAAAATGATAATATATGTTATTGTACCCAAATTTAAAATACATTAAGAAAAATAAAGGGATATATACAATAATTAAATATCCCATATTAAGTAACATAGTTTGTTTTGCATATGACTTAAATTTATTAAAGATCTTTTCATGCTTTTGTGGTTCTTCACTTTCAAATAATCTTATTATTTTCTTAACCATCCACATGTAGTATGTGAATAATGATGAAAAAGATATAACCCAGAAAATAATAAATGCTAATAATAGCCTGATATCTTTAAATAATGGGAATGAGTTGCTCATAATGATAACAAATAGTAATGCATTAAATAAGATAACACCACTCCCATATTTCTGAAATTGTTTGATAAGCTGTTTAGGTTGCATACATTTATCCTAAAAAAAGTAATTAGAAATGTTTAAAAAAAAAGCAACATAATTTGTAATTATAAAAAAAATCAATTAGTTTATTAAAATATACTAATTATTTTACATATAAAATATATATAATTTTAACAAAATGTCAAATTTAGCACTGAAATGCCATACTAAGGCTTTTCCAACAATTACAATCATGATATAGCCATTGTTTACAAATCCAAAATTTATATAAAAATCAACCAATTAAAAATATAAATAAAGGGATGATACATTCCTATAAACTTTTACTTGACTAATATCTGTTTATACATATAGACATTGACAGTGTATTATAACAAGAGGTAAGTATGAATTATCCACTTCAAAATCTTAAAATATTAGATTTCACATACCTGCTACCTGGTCCTTATGGTACTATGATGTTAGCTGATTTAGGTGCTGATATAATCAAAGTGGAAAATCCCAACAATCCCGATATGCTAAGGATGCTTCCTCCCATTGTTAATGGCATCTCAGCTGTTTATGCGCATATTAACCGTGGCAAAAAGTCTTTAGCACTGGATTTAAAATCGCCTGAAGCAAAAGATATTATATATACACTTGTAAAAGACTATGACATTATTGTAGAACAGTTCAGGCCCAAAGTTCTGGAAAAGTTAGGTTATGGGTATAATGATTTAAAAACAATTAATCCTTCAATAATATATTGTTCATTGACAGGTTATGGACAAACAGGAAGTTACGCTCATAGAGCTGGTCATGATATTAACTACATGGCACTCTCAGGAGTTGATTCCTTTTCAGGAAGGAAGACTACAGGCCCTTCCCTCCACGGCATTCAGATTGCCGACATAGCCAGTGGTGCCAAGAATATGGTAATTGGTATATTAGCAGCATATATCAAACGACAGGCTACTGGCCAGGGAGATTATATAGATATTTCAATTACTGATGGTGTGTTTGCCATGAGTGCATTTACAACAGCTGCATACCTGGAGGGGGAACCATTGCCACAGCCTGAAACACAAATGCTCAATGGTGGTGGAATATATGATTATTATAGAACATCCGACGGGCGTTTTTTGTCAGTTGGACCAATTGAACCAAAGTTTTTCAATAGTTTTTGCCAGGTAATTGGCTATACCGATATACTGCAAAATGTAGATTTTTCACCTGAAGCTGTACATCGCCACAAAAAAAAGATTGCTAAGATAATTGCAAAGCAACCGTTATCTCACTGGATTACAGTATTTTTAAAGGTTGATGCATGTATAGAACCAGTAAGGACACTTGAAGAAGCCATAAACAATCCTCCGCTTTCTGAACGCGATATGATTGTTTCAATTACCAATGATAAGGGTTCTGTTTTTAGGCAGATTGGGAATCCAATTAAGTTTTTGTCACAAAATTATATTGCTCATTCAGCAGGCGTATCGCTTGGTTATAATAATGATGAAATTTTACAAACTATTGGCTATAATAAAGACAAAATTCAACAATTATATGCTAAAAACGTAATAGCAAAATTTAATTAATGCATACTATGAAAACACCAAAAACATTTACCATAGTAACCTTTGGCTGTCAGATGAATAAAAGCGATTCTGAATTAATGGAAGTTTCACTGACTCAGGAAGGTTTTGTAAAAAGCACGACTTATGGTGATATTATTATTTTCAATACCTGTTCAGTCCGCAAACATGCGGAAGACAGAGCACTGGCTCATATTATTGAAGCCCGTAATGCCTATAAGCATTCCATCATCGTTGTTGCTGGCTGTATGGCACAACGTTTAAGCCGGGAATTGCAAAGTAAATACGGCGTTGATTTAGTTGTGGGCCCGTACCACTCACCTTCAATTGGTTCAATTATCAAAAATTTCATCAAGAATCAAAGTATCAGTCAATACACTTCACAGGATGTAAAGGATTTTGCATCACGAATTCATCCATCACTGGTTACTCATAAAGATGAATTGCCATGGCATAAGTGGGTTACAATATCACATGGGTGTGAAAATTATTGTGCATACTGCATTGTCCCTTATGTACGCGGTAAGCTTATATCCTTCCCTTCACAGCAGATTATAGATTACTGTAAACTGCTCATTGACAATGGAATAACTGAGATTACGCTGTTAGGACAAAACGTAAACCAGTATGGTCAGGATTCAGGCGATATACCTTTTTATACAATGCTTGAAAATATTGCCAAGCTGCCCGGATTGTATAAATTGAACTTTTTAACTTCACACCCCAAAGATTTTAATATTGAAATTCTTCATGTTATAAAAGATAATCCTGTCATTGCTCGTAGCATACATCTTCCTTTGCAAAGTGGCTCTGATACCATATTACAGGCAATGAATCGCCACTATACCATGAAACACTATTACGCAATAATAGAGGCAATACATAAGCTATTACCCACGGCTTCCATATCTACTGACCTTATTGTTGGCTTTCCTGGTGAAACACAAAAAGATTTTGAAGATACTATTAATGCTGTGCGCACCATACAGTTTGATGAAGCATTTACCTATAAGTATTCGCCCCGTGAAGGTACAAAAGCTTTTACACTACCTGATTCAGTGCCAGACACAGTCAAGCAGGAAAGACTTGATATATTAATACAAACTGTGCGTGAGATTTCACAAAAAAGGTTGATGAATTACATACACACCACTACCGATATGATTGTAGAACGTATCAGCAAAAAGTCGGAAAATGAGGTTATGGGTAAAACTATTTGTAATCATCCCGTTATTATCAAAGGTGGAAAAGAAGATATTGGAAAAAAATACACAGTAACTATCGTATCATTGAAAGGTTCAACGCTCTATGGTGAGCGTAGTGCTTAAAACAATTGTCATTATAGTACTGTTTACCACTGTTGCAGTAGCTGGTGAGCAGTCTGATTTTGAAGCAATTCAAAAAGCATTCCGATTAAACAGTAGCAACAAACAAGAACTTGTAAAAAAATTTTTCAAGACTTATCCTAATAGCAACTATATTCCTCATATCAGGATGCTTATAGCTGGTTCAGCTTCAACAGTTGATGGAAGTATTGCAGAGTACTATAAAATAATCAGTAACTATCGCTATTTTGAAAAACGTGATGTAGCATTTTTATCATTATGTCAGCTCTATTATATAAAAAGCGATTGGGGCAACCTGCTTGCTATCTGCAACCAGGCAATCGCAGAGTGTAGCACCAGTAACTATCGCCCAATATTTTTACAATTACGGGCGATAGCTCATTACAATCACAACCATTATGATGATGGTGTCAACGATTGTGAAAAAATTCCTGAGTACTCCCGCCAGCTAAATACACTGGCATACAGTTTGTTCTTAAAATCAGAGATGGACAGACAGATGTACGGATATGCACGTCAATACATTAAAGGTCTTGCCGAACTGTTACATGGCTATTCTGATGCGGCTATATATCCCACCTGTTTACTGCAATTGGGACAATACTATGAATATAACAAAATGTACAACGAAGCGTGGTCAACGTATAATTTTTTGATGGTTCAATTCCCAAAATCACCAGAAGCAGTAAAGGCGTATATATATGCTCAAAATGTAAAGAAATTTAATCCTACAACTGTTGCGTTTATGCCTGATGAAAAAATTATTGCACTAAGTGATACTATTGATATTAAACCTGAATTAGAAGAAAAAGAAACACTGCAAAAACCATCCGTATACTATACTATTACCATTGGGCCTTTTTATAATTTGCAAAAAGCAAAAGAATTACAAAAATTAATTGTTACCTATGTGTTGCCTGTACATATTGTAAGGAAAAATAAATCTTTTGACATTTATGCAGGGCATTTTACTTCACTTGATGAAGGTATGAGTATCAAAATTCAGTTAGCTGAAGAGTTAGGGATTAACGGATTTATTATTGAAATATTTGAACAGGATGAAAAGCAGTATATCTATGGGCAATGATAAAGAATTAACTCCTATGATGCGACAGTATCTTGAGATTAAGCAAAATTACAAAGATGAGATACTGTTTTTCAGACTTGGCGATTTTTACGAAATGTTCTTTGATGATGCAAAAATTGCTTCAAAAGTTTTAGATATTGCACTGACTTCACGCCAGAATGATATTCCCATGTGTGGTGTGCCATACCACGCTGCTGATAGCTACATAGCAAGGCTTATCAAAGCAGGATACCGAGTGGCAATATGTGAACAGATGGAACCACCATCTTCAAGCTCCATTGTTAAACGCGAAGTTATCCGCGTCATTACTCCAGGTACTGTCGTTGAAAGTAATCTTATTGCCTCAGATGAAAATAATTACCTTGGTTCAGTTGTCATTCATAATAATACGGTTTGCACCGGATTTGTTGATGTATCAACAGGTGATTTTTTCCTTTCATCTGCAGATTATAGTCGCGAATTCATTGCAACTGAAATTTCACGTTTTTCACCAAAAGAGATGCTGTTATACGCTTCCCAGCAGGAAATTGAGTTTTTATATAACTTTTTAAAGCAGCATGATATTGCTTTAGCTTCCATTAATGAATGGTATTATGATGTTGAATACCTCACTAATATAATATGTAGTATCTATGGATTAAGCAATATTAAAGGGTTGGGTTTAACGCATACTGCAATTCTTACTGTTGGTTCACTACTTCACTATTTAAAGGATACTCACAAAAGTGCACTGGTGCACCTTAAATATCCTAAAAATGTTAGCCGTAGTGAATTTATGGTTTTAGACCATCAAACTATACACAATCTTGAAATTTTGAAAAGCCAGGATGGTTCAAAACTTCATTCGCTTTTTGGTGTGCTTAATCACACACAGACTGCAATGGGGAAACGCACGTTAGAACGGGCACTTCTGTATCCATTGCTTGACGCTGCTGCTCTTGAAAGCCGTTATGACATTATATCATATCTTACAGGCAATATTAATCTTTTAAAGGAAATCCATAATACGTTATCGCATATTCATGATCTGGAACGGCTTGTTTCTCGATTTGCTCTGAAGAAATATTACAACAGGGATTTCATTGCTCTGCAGCAATCCATTGAAGCAGCGCATGATGTGTATACGTTATTACAACAACATCCTGATAAGCTTTTTAATATGCTGGGCACTATCAGCGATTCTTTACAGGAACTATCGCTCAAAATTAAAAATACTATTGTTGAAAATCCACCGCTTTCTTCAGAACATGGACGTGTTATAAAAGAAGGTGTCAATGCTGAACTTGACAGGCTGTATACGTTAAAAACTGATGCACGGCAATGGCTTCTCAATTATCAGGAAGAAGAAAAAAAGCGATTAGATATTCCTACGTTAAAAGTACGGTATAACAAAGTTATTGGCTATTACATTGAAGTGAGCAAAGGTCAGACTGCAAAAGTACCACAGGATTATTTCAGAAAACAAACGTTGATTAATGCTGAGCGCTACACAACCGAAACACTGCAAAAGTTTGAAACAGATGTGCTGCAAGCAAACGATTCAATAATCAAGATTGAAAATGAGATACTTGAGACAATTGTTGAGACAATACTTGCTAACAAGCTACAGATTCAGGAATTAGCATATAATATTGGCATACTGGACATGTTCTGTTCACTGGCTCTGGCAGCATATCACAATAACTATGTCAGGCCAATGTTGAACAATGAAAGTATAATTGACATAAAGTCTGGAAGGCACCCTGTTGTTGAAAAATTTTATGTAAAAGAACCTTTTGTGCCAAATGACATTTTTTTAGATACAGGTGACAACGTTATTGCAATTATTACTGGTCCAAATATGTCGGGAAAATCAACGTACATACGAATGGCTGCTATATTGCAGCTTATGGCTCAAATTGGATCATTCATTCCTGCCCAAAGAGCTAATCTGTGTATTGTTGATAGAATCTTCACACGTATTGGTGCCAGTGACAATATTGCACGCGGTGAATCGACATTTCTTGTAGAAATGAATGAAACTGCTATCATCTTAAACAATGCAACGGATAAAAGCTTAATTATAATGGATGAGATTGGACGTGGTACCAGTACCTATGATGGGATGTCCATTGCCTGGGCAGTTGTTGAGTACATTGCAAATTATATCAAGGCAAAAACATTATTTGCTACTCACTATCATGAATTAACTAAAATAAATAAAAAAGGTATAATCAATTATACAGTGATGGTGAAAGAATCTATTAATGGGGTTGAATTTTTACATAAAGTTGTTTCTGGCGCGGCGGACAAATCGTATGGAATTCATGTGGCTAAATTGGCTGGTATCCCAAAACCAGTTACTATAAAGGCAAACAAAATCCTGGAAAAACTTGAAAAATCTTCACGGATTGATTCTTTAGTTAAAGCTCCTGATAATGAAGAACAACTTGAAATATTTCAGGCAACCCATCATAGATTGGCACAGGCTCTCAAAGATCTAAATATTGAAAATTTAACACCGCTTGAAGCGCTCAATGAAATTGCACGCCTCAAGCGGCTTGTTGAATGATTTATTTCTTATGGCCTTCCAAAAATGGTTTAACCAGATCAATTGGTATTGGGAATAATGTGGTGGAATTTTTTTCAGTAGCAACTTCACGTAGCGTCTGCAAATAACGAAGCTGTAGTGCAATAGGATGTGGTTCCATAAGTTTTGCGGCATCTACCATTTTTGAAGCTGCCTGGAATTCACCTTCAGCGTTTATAACCTTGGCTCTTCGCTCTCGCTCTGCTTCAGCCTGTTTTGCCATAGCACGTTGCATTTCCTGTGGCAGGTCAACATGCTTTATTTCAACAGCAGTTACCTTAATACCCCATGGGTCAGTTTGCTTATCTAAGATTTTCTGCAATTCATGATTAATTCTTTCTCTGTCAGCTAAAAGGTCATCAAGTTCAACCATACCTAAAATGCTTCGTAACGTTGTCTGTGCCAGCTGAGATGTAGCATACAGGTAATCTTCTACTTCGGTAATTGCTTTATTGGGTTCTATAACCCTGAAGTAAATAACAGCATTTACTTTTACAGAAACGTTATCACGGGTGATTACATCCTGCGGCGGTACATCCATGGCAACTGTTCTAAGACTAACCCTGATCATCTTGTCTACGAATGGAATAATGATAACCAGCCCTGGACCTTTGGGACCTGTTGGCGGTTGCAATAAACGGCCTAATCGGAATACTACAGCCCTTTCATATTCCCTGATTATTTTAATTGCTGATACAGCTAATAAAACTAACAGTATGATTAATGTAGGTAATGCTTGAAACATCATATTCCTCCTTAAATTTTATTTGTAATAAAAGACTTTTAAAAAAATTAGATTGTGTATTAAATTTCTTATCTGTTATTGATAAATTTTCTTTACATGCAACACCATGCCTTCCATTTTTATTACCTCAACCATATCACCTTTTTTTATTGGTTCATTTGAGATAGCAGTCCACAGTTCTCCATGAACTTCTACGGTTCCTTTCCCCATAAAATCCATTGTGGCTTCACCTTTTTCACCAATCATACCCTCAATACCGGTAACAGCCTTTTGTGTATGTACTTTAATGACAGCACGTACAACAACAAATATAAAAAGTAACAGAACAATAAGAACAGTAATAATTGATGTTAAGGGTATCTGCCCTCCTGGCAAAGGGGAATCAAATAAGATCATTGACCCAATAATAAAGGAGATTATTCCACCCAAAGTTAATAACCCATAACTTGTAAATTTTAATTCCAGTATGAACAATATTATAGCTAAAATAATAAACGTAAGTCCAGCAAAATTTATTGGTAATACTTTGACAGCCAGTAAAAATAAAAATAATGCAATAGCGCCTATTACGCCGGGAACTATCATACCCGGGTTCTTTAATTCAAAACCAATACCAACAACGGCAATTAAAAACAAAAAAAATACCATCTGTGGATCAGCAAAGTAATTTAAAATCTTTTCCTTCCAGTCCATTGTATATTGCTGTTGCTGAATATTTTTTGTTTTTAAGACAACGTATATATCTTTAGTTTTAATCTTTTTACCATCAATTTTTACTAAAAGATCGTTAATATCATTAGCAACAACATCTATCACACCCAGTCGGAGTGCTTCATTATTAGTACTTGATATAGCTTCACGTACTGCTTTTTCTACCCATGTGATATTGCGTTTTCGTAGTTCAGCCAAACTTTTAGCATAAGCAACAGTATCATTTAAAATTTTCTTTTCCATTATTCCGTTCTGCTTTTGGTCCTGGCTGAAATTTAAAAATGGACTTACCGGATGCATGGCACCTATCTCAGTACCCGGTGACATTGCTGCTATATGAGCAGATATCATAATAAATCCACCAGCAGATGCGGCCTGAGCACCTTTAGGATAGGTATATACAATAACAGGAATTTCAGAATCCAGTATGGATTTAATGATATCACGCATTGAATTAAGTAGCCCACCGGGGGTATCCATTATCATCAGAACAAATTGCATATTATCCTGATTGGCTTTTTTAATTGAATTTACAATGTAATCTGCAATTACAGGATTTACCGAACCGTTAAGCTCGATCAGTGCATATTTATTATCAGCAAAAACTGTTGTGGAAAAAGCTATAATGAGCAATAGTATTGTTACAATCTTGACTTTCATATTATCCTACCACAACTATAATTTCATATATAACACAATTATATACAATATATGCATTTTAATACAATAGTCAAGATATTAAATATAAGAATATTACAAATGATTAATATAATGTTTTATTTTTAACACAAAAGTTACTCTTTTTACACGTTAACATCAAAAAAATTGCTTTATCAGGCCGATAGTTACTATGTAATAGTATAAATATATTTATTGAGAGAATATCATGAAAAAAATATTGCTTGTTTTTATCATTTTACTTGTATCACTATCGCTTATATATGCACAGGAATTAGAAAAGAAAAATATAGATGTGGTGGGCGATAGTTCCCAGAAAAAATCAACTGAAGAAAATACATCATTAACTGCAGAATCAGCTAAAGATGAAAAGAAAGATGCCAGCAATAAATCACAGGAGCAAAAGAAAGCATCTGATGAAAAGAAAAATGAAATTTCACCGGATAAACAAATTGAAGCTGGAAAGAAAAAAACAGAATGGATAAAAAAAACAATTCAATATGGAATTCAGGATGACAGAATAGATGCAATAAAATCAACATTAACTTTAAAGGATCCTTCACAAAAAAATGAAATTATAAAACTATTGGATGAACTTATGCCTCAGGAAACAAATCCTGAAGTTAAACGCACCGCTATTACAGTTGTCAGCGAGCTTAAAAGCAGCTCATCATCGTCATGGATTATTGCTTCTTTGAACGACAACTCTGAGGATGTAAAAATTGCTGCCGTTTATGCAATTGACACATTAAAAGCTACAGATGCCATTCCCCAATTAGAAAGTATTCTTAAGGAACAAAAATTTACTGAAAATTCTAATTTTACCGAAGCCCTTATACGGACATTAGGTAAATTAAAAGCTACTCAGCTAAAAGATTTTGCCATTGAACATATTAAAGATACAAAAACTACAGACAATTTACGGCAATTACTTATATTATTTCTTGGTGATCTGGAAGATATCAGTTCTAAAGATTTTTTACTTGGAATTGTCAAAGACAAAGATGAAGAAACTATAATACGTTCGTATGCAGCTGTAGCACTGGCAAAAATTGGTGCAAAGGATACGGCAGCTGATCTTTTGGAAATCATAAAAGAGATAGACAGCTATCCCGTTAATAAAAGAAAAGATTATTATTCTTTTTCAATGTATTGTACTGCTGCACTTGTTAAAATGGGAGACAGCAATGCAATTCCCCGTTTAATGGAGGCATTACGCAGTAATAATCCAGTTGTACGCCTTAGAGCTGTTGAGTTGATGAAAGATTTAAAGGACAAAAGAACTATTGACATTTTGAAATATAAAATGCAGTATGATCCAAGTCCCAAAGTACAGAAAGCAGCTAAAGAAGCATTAAAAGAAATGGGTGAAAATGTTGATGAATCAAAATAATACAATAAAAAATATCATGATGCAATCTTTAACCCTATCTATTGCCATAATGATAAGCCTGGTATTAATAATATTAATTTCAAATGTTATTATTTTCCCGATTGTACTTTTATCCAAAAGCTATCCTAAAATATTTACCAGGATTGTTGAAATTTTCATCTATTTTGGCATTATATCTATGATTTGCTATTTCTTAATTTACAGAATAGTAAATTTGCGTAAGGCAGGTATACCTGTAACATTGAGCATCAAAAATACCATTATATCACCTTTACGTATTTTTTTATTTATTTTGCTGATAATTATTTTTATAGTTGTATTAATAATATTAATTTATCTTATTCTTAAAACAAACTATATTTTTCTTTATAAATTAATTCACCAGTGATATACCAATGGCTTTAGTAAGCGATTTTGATAAATATTTCCTGCATCTACCCAAAATATCCCAACCAGATGACTTTGAAAAATTTTGGCAAAATGCGATTAATGAATTAAAAAAAACACCAATTGATGTCCAGTATGTGCATAACAAAAGGAAATCTACCGGAAAATTTTCTGCCTACGATATGACATATAGTGGATTTGGAAAAATCCAACTTTTTGCAACACTATATATTCCCGATAAAATCGCACGACCACATGTTGTCATATTATTTCATGATTATGATGACCTTGAAAGTTATGCTCAGTTCCCCATTGATTTACCATTTGCATACTGTTTTGTGGAATTACGAGGACACCGAAACATCATTCATTATGATCAGGAACAAAACAAATATCCGGGATTTATGACTGAAGGTATCCTTGAAAAGGATGATTATTATGTTAAAGGGCTTTACTTAGACGGGCTCAGGACTATTGATGCATTGCGTTTGCACAATAATCTTGATTGCAGTAAAATAGCAATTATTGGTAAGGGATTAGGAGCTGCTGTAGCTTTATTCACTACAGCAAATTCTAACAGGGTTGTAGCGCTGGTTCTTGATACACCATCATTTTGTTATCTGGATAAAGCGCAGAATATTGCAAAAAGCGTGATAGCAAATGAAATTAATGCTTTTATTGAAGAACATCGAAGTAAAAAATCTACAATAAAGAAAAATCTCAATTATTTTGACGCTTTGCAATTTATCAAAGCTGTGACGTGCCCGGTACTGACAACAGTTGGCTTTAAAGATTCGTTATCACCTGCAGAATGTGTTTTTGCAGTTTTTAATCACTTGCAGTGTGATAAAACTATTGAGGTATATCCTGATGAAGGCCATAGTGCCGGTGGAATTGAACAGCAAAAGCGAATGATTGAATGGATTAAAAGTGTTATGGTGTAAAAAAATTACATCATTACTTGTAGATACTGTGTATGTATCACTTATGATTTTTTTAAACCTACAATTCTTAGTATATTCATAATTTCTTCAATCCTGAATATAAATGCAAAGATAAAATACAACACACCATACAACGGAAGCACTGTCACTGCAAGTATCAGAGGATGATAGTGCAAATGGATCTTAATCAAGAATGCTATTATGGCTGCAATGAGAGAACCTGTCCATAAATACAATAAATATTGTTTTTGTAAACCTACTTTGCCAATTTTTTTAGAAATAGTTGATTTTAGCAATTTATATTCAATCCACCCAGAAAATCCCGATGCTGCAGTAATCCCTACTGTTCCATAGAGTTTATTAATACCTAAAAGTAAAGGTCCATACTGTGAAGCAAAAAAACCAATAATACTTGATAGTATCACACGTAAAATTGCAAATTTTAAAGGGGTGCGTGTATCATTCATTGCATAAAATGCAGATGAATATAATCTGCTTTGCGTTATTGCCAGTAAACCAACTGTTGAACCGGCAAGTACCATCCACACAAATGTGGTATCTTGAGCAGTAAATTCACCTGTTTGATAAATAGCTCCAACAATGATATCGCCTAATATAAAAAATCCAATGGTTGATGGTATCACATAAAATGCAATACGTTTTATTGCGTTGTTTATTCGTGATTTAAGCTTTTTGGCAATTTCTTCCTGTGGGCCAATAACTTTTGACATGGCTGGTAATTCAGCAGCTGAAACTGACATGCCAAATAGGCTTATTGGTAGCATATACAATGTTTGGGCATAGGATATGGCAGCGACAGCTCCGGTAGGTAGCAAACTGGCAAGTAACGAATCAATGTATGCACTTACCTGAACAACTCCGCGTCCAAAAAATACTGGAATGAAATTATTAATAACGGTTGTTACTTCCCGTGTTCTAAATGCAAATCGTAGTTTGAGGTGTTTAATGATAACTATAACAAATGGTAATTGTATTAATAACTGTAACAAACTGCCAACTACTGATCCGGCTGCTGTGTAGGTGGCTAAGTCATTTTGCGGGTAACTATCGCCAAAAAATAATAAAGTTATAATGATTATAATATTCCATAATACCGGTGCACTATACGATAAAAAGAACTTACCATGACTGTTTAAAATGCCTAAACACCATGCTGAAAATACAAGTATTCCTGCGCCGGGAAAAAATATCCGTACAAGTAAAATGGTAAGCTCTCGCTTTTCACCCTGAAAACCAGGTGCAATGATATCTATAAGGATTGGTGTTATCAGAATCCCAATAAATACAAGAGATGAAATTACAAGTGATAATATGCCAGCTATAGTCTGAGCTAGTTTTGTGGCCTGATCAAACTTGTTTTCTGCAAGCAATTTAGCGTATACCGGTATAAATGAAGCTGAAAGGACACCCTCGCCAAAAAGATTTTGTAAAAAATTTGGAATACGAAATGCTGCTCTGAACGCATCGGCAGCATCAGAATTACCAAAGTAATGTGCAAACACCCTGTCGCGTATGAGCCCGGCTATTCTGCTAAAAGATATGCCGGTTGCAACCATTACGGTGTTAAATAAGCTTTTGTCTTTTGATTCGGTTTTCATATTCACTATGCTTTGAAACAAAAATTTACCTGCTAAAATTTGTCAATTTGTAAAAATAAAAAATAAATTATTTCTTGTAGTTATTACCAGCATCACTGATAATCAGACATAATGTTATTTTTGAGGAGGAAAGTATATGAAAAAAATTATAATATATTCTTTTTTTATAGTAGCTATCGCTTCCATGTCATTTGCAGGTGACTGGCCAATCTATAAAGGCAACTTATTTTTTACGGGAAATAACGATGAAATTATTGTTTCAAATAATCAGTTAAAATGGTTATTCTTAGCCAAAGACCGAGTATTTAATCCTGTTGTAAGTGATGGAAGAATTTATTTTGTAGATAAAAATGCATTTCTCTATTGCATCAATGAGGATTCAGGAAATATAATCTGGCTCAACGATGTGCGATCTATATCATCACAGTTCAAAGCATATTCAAAATCAGCTGGAAAAATAAAATATCCTCTTGTATATGGAAATACCGTTATTGTTAGCGATCCCATTGCTATATATGCTTTTGATAAACGAAACGGAAACGTTATATGGGCACGTACTGGACTGCGTGTTGACGAAACAAAACCTCAAGGGTTAACAGGAATTACAACACAAATTTCCATAGATGGTATATATGCTGATCCTATTATAGATCAGGATACTATTTATTACGGGACACGGAAAATATTTGCATCGAGGGACATTAAAAATGGCCATATAGTGTGGGAAAACAAGGATATTGCTACCTATAGTGGATTTCCTGTTTACTATGATCAGTATATCATAACGCAATCAATGAATTATGAAACAAAAACATTCACCGTTTTTTGCTTAGAACAAAAAACAGGCAAAGCAGTCTGGCAGAGAAATTTTAATCAACCAGTTGCAATACTGCCACCAGTAGTCAATAAACATGTATACGTGCCCATCAATAATGCTGTATATTGCCTGGATATAAAAAATGGTGAAACATTATGGCAGAAGTCATATAATGGCACCATTACCTCACCGTTAAGTTTTACAGACAGGTCAATACTGTTTTCATTGGACAATGCATCAATTATTGGTATAAATCCTGAAAATGGCAGTACAATTACCAGTATATTTGTTGGACAACAATCCTCTCCTTACTTTGTCACAATCCGCGATGTCATATACATTGCTTATAATCAGCACAATGATAAAAATCAACCAGTGGCAAAAGTTAAAGCAATATATATTAATTCTGGCAATATATGGTGGGAATTCACTGCCCCCTTCCCTGGAGGAGTATCGCAACCAGTAGCTGCTGATGGAATTTTATTTTTACCTGCTGGAAATTATCTGTATGCAATTGGTGCAGGGTATATTGGTAGCCAAAGTTATGCAACATCAAAACCAGAAAAAACCAAAAATGGAAAACCACAGGAACCATCAAAATTACCAGATCAAAAACTATCTGAAAAAGAATTAGCCGATAAAACAATTACACCAGAATCAAAGCCAACACCACAACCTGCTACAAAACAAATGCCAACTCGCCAGTTGCCCGTGGAGATTACAGATAATAATAAATTACCATTAAAATCACGTATAACCATTCAATATAAAGATGAAGATGGTGAGTATAACCAGTCAACTGCTGTTAATGGTAAAGGTGATATTACTATTCCTGATAAAGATAATGTTGAAGTTATTTTTGAATCAGATGGTCATGTTCCAAAAAAGGTTATTGTCAATAAAAGCGATAGTCAATTGAAAATAGTTCTTGATATGATACAACCTGGTAAAGCAGTAGTGGTGGATAATATTCACTTTGATTTTGATAAATGGTACATCAGAAAAGATTCTATTAATATACTGGATAAACTGGTGGACATGATGAAAGCAAATCCTCACTTAAAAGTTGAAGTGTGGGGACATACTGACTCAATTGGCGATGATACGTATAATCAAAAATTATCTGAAAAACGTGCAGATGCTGTATGTAATTATATCATTAAGCATGGAATAAGCCCTGAAAGGATCAGCGCAAAAGGATTTGGTGAAACAAAGCCAATAGCACCAAATGACACAAATGAAGGGAGACAAAAAAATAGGAGAACAGAATTTTATTTTAAATCCTGAGAAGGATAAAGATTTTCTATAATAAGTAACGGCGATATCAGTCCATTATATTCATTGGCCTTTACTGTAAAAATTATATCAACAGGAATTTTTTGTGTAACAATATCTTTATATTTATCAGCAGAATTCCATGCCATAGCTTCTAATTTTATAGAACCATTAATAATAAACTTACAATGTTTGCCATTAATAATAAAATATTGGCTTATGGTGCAATTTTTTGATAAGAAAATAAAAGGCTTATGCCCTATTCCATAAGGTTCAAATAATTTCAGTTCTTCAAGTAATTCAAAGGTTATGCATTCTATTGGCAGTTCATAATCATATTCTGAAATATCATTTTCTGTAGCTACACAGCCCAATGTTTTAGTTAATTCTGTTAATAGTATGGGAATATTTTCTTTTTTTATTGAAAAACCAAAGGCATGGTTGTGCCCACCTAATTTTTCAAAAAGATGTTCATATTTTGATACGCTTGTAAAAAAATCAAAATTATTTCGTGATCTCCCCGATCCTTTAATTATCTCGGTATCAGGTTTATCTGAAATTACAAGTACGGGTTGTAATAACTGATCGGCAAGCCTGTTTGCAATAATGCCAGTTAGTCCATCAGGGATTTCATCAGAACATATCACACGTAATGCATTATTTTCAATTGAATCATCATTAGAAAATTTTGAAACTAACGTTTGAATTATATTTTTACGTTCCCTGTTAAGTTGAATAATCTCCTGTAAAAGTTCTTTGACTTTTGATGATTTTTTCTCAAGTAGAAAATCGGCAGCCAGCTTTGTTTTGCCAAATCTCCCGGGTGTGTTCAGAAGCGGTGATATATCCCAACCAATTGTATCGGAATTTATTGTTTTTGCAATATACTCTCTTATTACCTTTAATCCACAATGATTGGTTTTTTCAAAGTACGATATCCCATTACTCACGATAATCCTGTTTTCATCTATCAGTGGCATCATATCGGCAATGGTACCCAGTGCCACCAGCGGAAGCATATCCTGTATAAATTGTGATATTTTTTTTGATTGCTGGTATTGTATCTTGAAAAGTAACATTGTGGCATAATCAACATGGGTTGGAAATAAATCCTTAATATCACCTTTTATCATTTCATGAATTGGCGATAGTTCATCTACAAAGTCTTTTATATCATAATACATCCCATGTTTTAATAATGCTGCATCTGGCACATCGTAATTAAAAAGAATGGGAGCAGTATATTGTTTTAAAAGGTGTTTAATTTCCTGTATGCTGTTGACTGAACCATGAGCTATTGCCCTGCCCCTATTAATAACTTTATATAAAATAGAATCATGTGATAACGCAATAACTATAATGTATTTATCATGATACTTTGTATAGCTTAGCAATACTGCCAGACAAAATTTATAGGTAACACCAACACCAGCCAGTTCCTTAAAGGGATATTGTGAAGTGATTAATTTTGGGTTAATTATTACAGCATCGGGAAGAGTATCAGATGGTTCATGATGGTCGCACACAATGACATCCATATCCAAACTTTTGGCATACGCAATTTCATTAACATCACGTGTACCACTATCGAGGGTAATAATACAATCGATATTATTTTTTTTAAACTCGTCAATGATAGGTATTGTTAGACCATATAATTCATTCCCAACAGGATAACGGTAATAGTAGTGTACCTTCAAAAGATCAAGCAGGTGAGTTAATAAGGTTAAAGAAGTAAGACCGTCAATATCTGAATCTGCAAAAATGCCAATTTTTTTCTTATTGTTTACAGCGTTTTTAATAATCTTTACTGCCTCATCCATCTGGTTAATGAGAAATGGGCTGTAACATAATGTAAGGTCAGGATTGAGGAATGTGTATGCGCTATAGGGGCTATCTATACCCCGTAGTAATAGTAAATCTGCAGCAAGATGAGAAATTTTAAAATGAGACAATAATAATTCTTTTACATTGGATGATGCACCAGTACACACAAATGCCACCTTTATCGTGTTTTATTTTTTTTTATCAGCAGCCTTCTTGGCTAAAAAGTCAGCTTTTTCATTGAAATTACGCATTACATGCTCAATTTTAACATTTGGTATCTGTTTTTTTAATTCTAATACTCTTTCATAAAGCTTTTTAATGTTAGGATTGTTTACCTGATATTCTCCTGAGAGCTGGCGCACTACTAGCTCTGAATCGCTTCTTATTTTTAATATTTTGGTTTTGAAGAATAGTGCTAGCTGAAATGCCCGTAATAATGCTATATATTCTGCCTGATTATTTGTCTTTTTGCCAATATATGCTGAAACTTTACCTACAAGTCTGTCATCGCCATCATATATAACAATGCCAATACCTGCTGGACCCGGATTTCCTTTTGAAGCGCCATCAATATACATTGTTAGAACTGATTCTGTAGGTATTGTTGATAAAACTTCAAGGCCATCCAATGTATCGTCAAATACTTTAGCTATATCTTTATTTTGTGTTATAGCGCTTTTCTTTCTTACTATGATTTTACTTTTTGCACGTTGTTTATCATATTCAAGGATAATTTTGCGTGCTTCTTCAATTACTGATTGTATCTCACTTACATCAACATTTGATAATTCCGCAATCTTTTCCAGACTCTTTCCTTCTACAAGTAACTGTAAAACTCTATCTATGCTCAGTAACATTACTTTCTCCTCTAAAAGTGAATCATTGTCGTTATGGTTCTGATTAGGAGTTAATTATAAATTGTGGCCCTGAATCAGCATGTCCCCATACAATCATTATACATGATGAATATTGTTGAAAAAGTTTTCACAAGCCCGGGTAATGTAACCAACAATTTGTTCAAATACTTTAAAATATATTATATGCTAGATTCAACAATTAAGTGCAACCCTTTTCTGTAAAAAATAATTCATTGGGAGTAAAAAAACCCAATCTTT
>JBBFLA010000057.1:0-19423 GCA_037481795.1 Spirochaetota bacterium | reverse complement strand
ATATGGGGGTAAAGCCTGGGGATAAGGTTGCAATGTTAATGCCAAATATGCCACAGATAGTCATTGGATCGTATGCTGCATGGAAAGTTGGTGCAGTTGTGGTAATGAATAATCCATTATATACTGATCATGAGTTGGAATACCAGTTAAACAATTCAGAATCAACTGTTTTAATAACACTAGATTTGTTAGGCCCACGCATGATTGCATTACGCCCAAAAACGCCGGTTAAAAAAATTATAATTGCTCATATCCGTGACCATTTAGGATTTCCTAAAAAACAACTTTTGCCAATAGTGGCAAAAGATAAACACAAAGACATACCACCTACTCAGGACGTATATGAATGGACTGATTTATTAAAGAAATATCCTGATAATGATCCGGGTACCATGGCAAAATTTAATGATCTAGCTAATTTACAGTATACAGGTGGAACAACCGGTGTAAGTAAAGGTGTAATGCTTACGCACAAAAATTTATCATGCAATTTACAACAAATAAATGCATGGTTTCCCGGATTTAAACGCGGTGAATTAACAAGCTTGGGTATTTTACCGTATTTCCATTCATTTGGATTGACAACGGTAATGAACCTTTGCCTCTGGCAGGGGTGGACACAGGTATTGATACCTCGGCCTGAGCCTGGAGCCATCCTTGAAGCTATAGTAAAATATAAAGTAAATTTCTTCCCTGCTGTTCCCACAATGTATGTTGGATTATTAAATCATCCAAAAATCAAAGATACGGATATATCAAGTATTAGAGGATGCTTTTCAGGTGCAGCACCATTGCCTGTTGATGTTATAAAAGAATTTGAAGCAAAAACGGGTGCCCAGATTTGTGAAGGCTATGGATTGTCTGAAACTTCGCCTGTGGCAACAATAAATCCATATGGTGGAAAAACAATACAGGGTTCTATTGGATTGCCAGTTCCTGATACAGAAATAAAGATTGTTGATCTAGAAGAAGGTACAAAAGAAATGCCATTGGGACAGGAAGGTGAAGTATGTATCAGGGGACCTCAGGTTATGAGTGGTTATTACAAGATGCCTGATGAAACAGCAAAAACACTGCGAGATGGATGGTTATACACAGGTGACATTGGTAAAATGGATGAAAACGGCTATTTCTATATTGTTGATAGGAAGAAAGATATGATTATTGCAGGTGGATATAACATCTACCCACGTGATATAGATGAAGTACTCTTTGAACATCCAAAAATTATGGAAGCATGCGCAATAGGAGTGCCTGATAAATATCGTGGTGAAACCGTCAAAGCGTTTGTGGTATTGAAGCCCGGTGAAACAATGACTGAACAGGAAGTTATAGACTATTGCAAAACAAAATTAGCTGCTTACAAAGTTCCAAAGATGGTAGAATTTATTGATAGTCTGCCAAAGAGCAATGTAGGGAAAATATTACGCAAAGAACTCAGGAAGATGGAACTTGAAAAAATGCAGAAAGAACAGGCTGGATAGAATATAGAGCATTAATATAAATGTTTGATAAGGCGCACGCACAGTGCGTCTTATCTTTTTATCAGGATTATAGTATGTATTATATTGGGATAGACCCATCATGGAGTGGCAAAAATAATACAGCAGTTGTTGTGTGTGATAATACGTTACAGGTCATTGAAAGTTGTTATACAAATGATATTAAAAAAATAATTTTGGCGATAGTTCCTTTTAAAGATGCAATTATAGGTATTGATGCACCTCTAATTATTAAAAACGAAACAGGTCATCGCAGACATGAAACTGAATTCTTAAGAGTATTTTCCCGATTTGGTCTTGGACTGCATGCTGTAAATAAAAAACGGTATCCATATTTTTTCCCCGAAGTGTTATACAAAGAATTGAGTGCTCTGGGCTACAGTTTTAATAAAAACAACATTTATGAAGTATACCCTCATGCAACGATTATGACATGCTTTACTCATATGCAACTTTTACAGTATAAATCTAAATACGGTGTTACCGTGCGTAGGAAGAATATGGAAAAATTATATAATTATTTAGCAGGAGTTGTTACATGTGGTTATTTATTTACAGGAACTATCGCACAAGCTAAAGGAAAACAATTAAAAAAATATGAAGATTATCTTGATGCGTTAGTATGTGCATATACAATATACTATTGCATGCATAAAAAGTGCTATAGATTTGGTGATCCAGAAAATGGCATACTATTGGTGCCTGCAATTGAAGGTCCAATTTGATATCAGATAATATATTTTCATTTTAAAAAATCCTTGATTTTATTTTTATATCATGATAATCACAATTTACTTTGTTATCTTTTCAATGGATAAGAATTTAGGGGGATAAAAATGGCACAGCAAAAATTTGCTAAAAATGAAATATTTGCAATACTCCTTATTGCATTGATGAATTTATTTTTATTTGCTGATCAAAATTTGATGGCACCTAATTTGACACAGATCGCTCGTGATTTTGCTTTTAATGATGTTCAGCGAGATGTCATGTTAGGCGGGCGCATATCGTTTGTATTCTGGGTGCTGGGTGGGCTTGTGACTCTTGCCATTGGTTATCTTACTGATAAAATATCACGGCGTAATCTTTTTTTATTTGTTATTCTTGTTGGTGAAATTCCCTGTTTGCTTACAGGTTTTGCACAAAATTACGATCAGCTTTTCTGGCTAAGAGCATTAACTGGTATTGGTATTGGTGGAGCGTTGCCATTGACATTTTCTATGATTGGTGATTATTTTTCACATAAAAACAGGGCGGCTGCTGCAGCATGGATTGGATTGGCACAGGGTTTAGGAATTGCAGTTGGGCAGCTTATGGCGGGTTTCATTGGGCCAGTCTATGGATGGAGATTGCCATTTATACTGGTTGCTATTCCTAATTTTATATTAGCAATTATTTACTTATTGTTTGTAAAAGAACCTCAACGTGGTAAAACAGAAGAAAGCTTACGAGAACTAATTGAAGCGGGCATAGCATATACAGGTCGCATTAACTGGAAAGAATATAAAAATTTATTTAAGATTAAAACTAATATTCTTGTCTTTTTACAGGGGATACCGGGCACTGTTCCATGGGGTGTATTCTTTATATTTTTAAATGATTTTTATTCGCAGGATAAAGGATATTCTGTTCAGATGGCTACACTCATTGTTATGACAGTTGGTGCTGCAGCAATCATTGGTGCTTTTGTTGGTGGCCTTATTGGGAATAAACTGTATAATATTAAACCAAAATATTTACCAATGCTCTGTGGAACTTCTACACTTGTGGGAATAATACCCATGGCATTGTTGCTTAATTATACTCCACAAATAATCATTCCTGAACCAGATCCAACCTGGCCTCTGATATTTGGGTTTGTAACTGGTTTTACAGTAACCATAACTGGGCCAAATGTTAGAGCAATCTTACTCAATGTTAATACTCCTGAAACGCGTGGTTCAATATTTTCACTTTACAATCTTACTGATGATCTTGGTAAGGGGTTTGGACCGGTTATTATAAGTGCACTCATTGTATGGTTTGGAAGGATTATGGCATTTAATGTTGCAAATCTTTTCTGGCTTGTGTGTGGATTATTATTACTGGTAATGATATGGACATTCCCAGAAGATGAATCTAAACTCAATGCAATATTAAAAGAACGCGCTGCACAGATGAAAAAAAATTGATAATAAAAAAATGAATGGAGTAATCCATGAATAAAAAGTTTTTAATAGCACTGATTGTTTTCATGGTTGTATATATACTGGTATATTCAGTGGGTAATTTTTATATTGATTATCGCTGGTTTTCAATGTATAAACATCTGGATATATTCTGGATTCTCTTCTTTTCAAAGTTCAATGTACAGACGTTATTTTGGGGTTTGTTCATAGGATTATTCATACTTAATTTCATTCTTATAAGGGTTTTGGGTGGCAAAGGTAGGATATTCACAAAAAATATCCTGGATAGAATTCGAATTCCAGGATTTGGAACAACCCGCAACCTGTTGTTTGTTTTATTAGCTGCAGGTGTAATAGTTTTAGGTTTTTTCATGGGTTTATGGGCTTCAGCTTACTGGAAAGAATATTTAATGTATAAAAATGCCGTTTCATTTACTGGCTTCCCAAACGATCCCCTGTTTAATAAAGACATAGGATTTTATGTATTCACTCTTCCATTCTATAAATTCATGTTTCGGTGGTTATTGGTTTCACTATCGATAATAACTATATTCTCTTTTTTCTTTCATATATTGAATAATGGGATTTTTTCGCAAGATGGCAAGATAGAGTTTTCCCGTTTTGCACGCGCGCACCTGTCCACACTTTTGGGTTTAATTGTATTACTCATAGCAACCGGATACCGGTTACTATCATATGATTTATTGTTTAATAATAGAGCAAAGTTTTTTGGTGCTGGTTATACAGATGTTCATGCAAAATTGCTTGCTTATGACATATGCATAGTTATATCAGTAATTGCTGCTATTTTGCTTTTTGCCAATATAATTACACGCAGCTTTAAATTGCCAGTTATTATTTTAATAACCTTATTGCCAGTTTATTTTATATTTGGGACTATCTTTCCTGCATTGCAGCAACGTTTCATTGTTGATCCAAATGAATTGGAAAAAGAATCACCCTACATTAAATATAATATTGAATTTACACGGTTAGCTTTTGGGCTCAATGCAATCAAAGAGATGTCTTTTGAAAACGCACCTACGTTGACATTGCGTGATTTAGAAAAGAACAAGGATGTGGTTAATAACATACGACTTTGGGACTGGCGCCCTTTAAAACAAACATATAAACAATTACAGGGTTTAAAACCTTATTATGATTTTATTGATGTTGATATAGTACGGTATTCTGTAAACAATCAGAAAGTTGCACTTAATATATCAGCACGAGAATTGGATAACAGTAAATTAACCGTTTCAAAAAATTCATGGCTAAATAATCATTTGATTTTTACTCATGGTTATGGGATTGTTGCTAGCAGAGTAGATAGAATTACACCTGAAGGGCTTCCGGAACTTGTACTGTATGATATCCCACCAAAATACAAAATACAGATACCCGTTGAAGTGCCACAAATTTATTATGGTGAACATACTAATTCCTACATTATTACCAATACACGAGTAACTCCTGGTGAATTTGATTATCCGTATGGTGATGAAAACAAATATACACTGTATAATGGAACAGGAGGTGATGTACTTGATTCGGTTATAAAACGAGCTATGTATGCAATAGCCTTTGGTGACTTTAATATTTTAATTTCTAATGTCATAACCAGTACAAGCAGAATCCATTTCCGAAGAAATATAACAGAAATGATAAAAGCCATCACTCCATTTTTATATTATGATTCTGACCCTTATGTTGTAGTTGCGGGAGGTAAAATATACTGGATTATTGATGGATACACATCTTCAAATGCATTTCCTTATTCAACACCAGTACAATTAGAATATGGTGAATCAATAAATTATATCCGCAATTCAGTGAAAATTGTCATTGATGCATATAATGGTAGCATTGCCTATTATATCTCTGATCCAGATGATCCTGTAATTAATGCATATTCCAAAATTTTTAAAAATTTATTTCTTCCTATTGATAAAATGCCTTTAGAATTACAGGTACACCTACGTTATCCTGAAGGCTTATTTAATCTACAGGCACAGCAACTGTTGCGGTATCACATGACAAATATAAATGTTTTTTACAATAATGAGGATTTGTGGGATATTCCATTGCAGATATATGAAAACGAAAAAGAGTACATGCATAGTTACTATCTCGTAACAGCTTTGCCTGGTGAAAAAACAACTGAATTTCTTTTAATATTGCCTTTTACACCCGCCAAGAAGGACAATATGATAGGATTTCTGGTTGCCCGCTGTGATATGCCTTCTTATGGACAACTATTATTATACACGTTGCCCAAGGATAAACTTAACTTTGGGCCTATGCAAATTGAAGCTAGAATAAATCAGGATGCAGAAATTTCAAAACAGCTAACTTTGTGGAGTCAACGTGGTTCACGGGTAATACGTGGGAACATGTTAGTACTGCCAGTTAAAGATTCAATTCTTTTTATTGAACCATTATACCTTAAAGCCGAAACAAGCGAAATGCCGGAATTAAAAAGAGTTATTGTTTCATATAGAGATAAAATTGTTATGGAAGAAAATCTTTCAATGGCACTTTCACGACTATTTACTGAAGGAGGTGGAATAAGTTTTGATTATTCGACGGATTATGGGTTAAAAGATCTCATTAATAAAGCTTATATGCATTTTATTCAGGCTGAGGAATATCAACGACAGGGTAACTGGGCCAAATATGGGGAAGAGTTAAAACAATTGAAGGAAACACTGACAGCTTTACGAAATAGCAAGTAATATTTTTTCAGATAAAAGGAGTTTTTCATGAAAAAAATTATAATATCAATTGTAGTGATTTTGCTAGTTATACTTATTGGATTTGTAACATATGTTGCAAATAAGACAGTACGTGTAAATGAAACTGATATCCCTGGATTTACACCAATTAAAAATTATGAAATAGCAGATAAATATTGCCCATATATTATTTCAAATTCTGAATATGAATATCCTTACGCTGTATATTACCGCGCAAGCATAGATGATAAAGGAAATACATATATTGCATATCATTATTTTTGGAAACGGGAAGTTAATAATACCCCAGGATTTATACCATGGTTAAGCCGGAACATTTACACAGGAGGGTTAAAACTGCAAAAAATTATGTTTGGCAAACATGATATTGAAGTTATTGGTCTTGTTATTGATAAAAAAAATATCATTACAAAAGTTATTTATGAAAGCCCTGAAAATTATAATCCCAATGATTTTTCCGTTAAGCATAAAACGAATGAAGTAACGCAAAATATAATTTTGCCATTGCGGTTTAAAGTTGTATCCTGGAACCATTTGTTTCAACATGTTGATGATAAATATAAGTTAAAAAAAGGTGAGGTTGAGTTGTTTATAAAGCCAAAATATTTTAATCAGGATTTGTGGAATGAATTCACCATGTTTAAAAAGGAAGAAACAGCATTGAAACAAAATAGAGCCCATTACCCATGGGAAAGAGAATTTATACATTAATAACAATTATGCGAATAGGGAAATTTTACCCGGTAAAATCAAATAAAATACTTCACATACATGATTATATCGAAGTAATTGTTTATGATAACGATTGGAATGATAAAGTTTTAAAATGTGAAATAGAAGATGTGATACAGAATGGCTTATCGTATGTGTATAAGATTTTTGTACCACATCCATATAAGCCTAAATTATGATTATCTCAATTTATATCCATTCTTTTCTACATATGCAACGACCTTCTTCTGAAGTTTGTCAATTTCTTCTGGTGTTAATGTGTGGTCTTTAGCCCTGAATGTTATTCTAAATGAAACAGATTTTTTACCCTGTGGTATTGGTGGTTGATTGTATACTGAGATAACTTCAATATCAGCAATATATTCCCTGTCAGCTTTATAAAGCATATCCACAAGTGTAGCAGCATATTCCTTTTCATCAGTTAATATGGAAATATCAAAAGGTACATCAGGAAATTTTGGTAGTTCTTTAAACACAATATCCTGCTGTGGCAAAGATAACAGCAGATCAACATCAATATCAAAAAGTGCAACCTGTCCTTTAATTTCAAATTCGTTGGCAATTTTAGGATGAAGTTCACATACCAGTGCTACAGGCTTGTTATTTACTAAAAGTTCAAGTGAACGTGCTGGATGTGCATATGGTGGCAGATTATCACTTTTTGGTTTCAAAATATAATTAGTACGTAATGTTTTGTCAAAAATGCCAATGCAACATGCTTTTGCATCATAAAAAACAGGATAAGCAGGTTTTTTTGAATATATAACACCAGTAACTCTGGTATTTTCAGTAGCTAAATCTTTTGATAGTCTATTTTCTTTAAGGTAAATTCTTCCCAATTCAAAAATTTTGAAATCATCAAAGAAACGCTGGTTTGTTGTTATATTTACAATTAAATTTGGAATAAGGCTTCTTCGTAAACGGTCCTGTTCTTTTGACAATGGATTTTTTAATTGTAATTCTTTGTTTTCATTTAATTGTAGTTTATTAAGCAAAGTTTCACCAACGAATGAATAATTGCTCACTTCAGTCATATGGAAATCATTAACCAAAATGAATTTAATTTCCCTTTCAAACGTACGTTTAATGTTGCGTGAAGGTGGAGCACAGGGCACAAAGGGTGGTTGTTCAGGAATATTATCAAATCCGTATATTCTGCCAATTTCTTCAACTATATCATCAGGTATTGAAATATCCTTTGTTGCACGATAACTGGGGACATTGATTATCAAACTATTATTATTTTTGGTTACCTTAAAATCTAAGGATGTAAGAATAGATACTATTGTGTTGTCATCAATTGAATGGCCTAATTTTCTTCGGATAAAATCCGTTGTGGTTGAAATAATGATTGGTTTTGCAGGCACGGGATAGGTGTCAATAATTGGTGTTACTGCTTCAGCTTCTGGACAAAGCATCTTTATCAGTTCATAGCACCTGATAATTGCAGCAGGGCAAAGTTCAGGATCCAGTGATTTTTCAAAACGGATAGCTGCTTCAGTACGCAGATTGTATCTGTTTGCAGTACGGCGTATATAAATGGGGTTAAAATTTGCAGCTTCAAGAACAATTGAAGTTGTGTTGTCTTCAATTTCGCTGTTTCCACCACCCATAACACCAGCCAGAGCAATAGCACCACCACTATCGGCTATAACAACATCTTCAGAAGTCAATATATGTTCCTGTCCATCCAGTGTGGTTAAATGCTCACCATCTTCTGCAAACCGCACGATAATTTCATTGCCACGTAGCTTTGTACGGTCAAAGGCGTGCATTGGCTCACCCAATTCAGCCATAACGTAATTGGTGATATCCACAATGTTGTTTATGGGGCGCATGCCAATTGCTTCAACCCGTGCTTTAAGCCAGTCGGGTGATTCCTTTATAGTAATGTTATTTACCATTAATCCGCAATAACGGGGTGCGCCTTCAGGATTTTTAATGGTTACTTTTAGTGTTTCTTTAGATTTAAAATCTTTTGCCAGATCAAAATTTACAGGGTATTTAAAAGGCTTTTTAAATAAAGCAGCTATTTCTCGTGCAAAACCTGTATGGCTCCATAAATCTGGCCTGTGGGTAATTGATTTATTGTCTATCTCAAAACGAACATCTATAAGGTTTGGGTACAGTTGTGCTAAGGTAACGCCAATGGGAGTATTTTCTGGAAATATCATTATACCTGAGTGGTCATCAGAAATTCCCAGTTCTCGTTCCGAACACAGCATCCCTTCGGATTCAACCCCTCTGAGTTTTGCTTTTGTAACGGTGAATGTGTCAGTAAATTTAGTACCAACCGGTGCAAGCGCTACAATATCACCTGCTTTGTGATTTGGTGCACCACACACTACCTGTAACACACCCTTGCCGGTATCCACTTTGCAGACGGTAAGTTTATCAGCATTGGGATGTTTGTTAACTTCTAAAATTTTTGCAGTATAAATATTTTTTAAAAGCTCATGAGAATATTCAATAGAATCAATCTCAGCAGTTGACATGGTAAGCCGATTGGCAATATCAGCCACTGGAATGTCTTTAATATCAACCATATCCTGAATAATATTTAATGAAATCCACATAATAATAACTCCACAAAAGACTTAAAATTGATAGAGGAAACGAACGTCGCCGCTTAAGAAATGGCGAATGTCATTAATGCCATAGCGCATCATAACAAGCCTGTTTAAACCCAAACCAAACGCAAATCCTGACCACTTATTCGGATCAATATTACCATACCTGAGTACATTAGGATGAACCAGCCCACATGGCAATAGTTCAACCCAGCCGGAATATTTACATACACTACAACCCTTGCCACCACATATTAAACAGTGAATATCTAACTCAAATCCAGGTTCAACAAAGGGGAAATATCCCGGGCGCAAGCGTATGGTTGTTTCTTTATGGAAGATTTCTTTTAGCAATGTTTTCATAAAATAAATTAGATGAGCTACAGAGATATCCTTATCTACCATCATGCCCTCAACCTGGTAAAATGTATTTTCATGTGAGGCATCAATACTTTCATAACGGAAGACCCTTCCAGGACCAATGACTCTAAATGGCGGCTTAAGCCTTTCCATGCCCCTAATCTGAATTGCTGATGTATGTGTCCTGAGCAGATTGCCATCTTCAGTCCAGAATGTATCCTGCATATCGCGGGCAGGGTGGTATGGTGGTATATTGAGTGCTTCAAAGTTATAGTAATCAGTTTCTACCTCAGGGCCATCAAGAATTTCAAAACCCATAGAGGTAAATATATCCTCAATTTCATATTGTATTTGCGAAATAGGGTGCAGGTGACCTCTGTCATAGTGTTTTAATGTGCCGGGCATTGTTAGCGTAACATCCAGCCAGTCTTCCATAATAAGTTTGTTTATTTGCTGTTCGGTTAATACGGTTTTACGATTTTCCAGTGTGGATTCAATTTTTTCTTTCAGTTCGTTGGATAGTTTGCCAATTGCAATACGCTCTTCCTGTGGCAAAGTGCCAAGCGATCGTAAAACCTGTGTCAAATCACCTTTGCGGCCCAACACTTTAACCCGCAACTGTTCCAATTCATCTATCGTGGTGGCTTTCTCAATTGCGGACATTGTTTGTTCATACAGGTCCTGAAGCTGCTTTTTCATATACATCACCTGAGTAATTACAAGTCTATAGGTTATTTACCAAGAACTATCGCCCAAAAAAAATATTATTTAGGAGATAGTTACCGGTAAATAATTTTTTAGATTTGTATTACAAAGGAACTGCTTGAAAAAAGTCAACAATATTACTATGAATTTTTATGTAAATTAACTATATCACAATCCCACAACTGATGCCGACAGATACATTTAACCAGCACTGTTATTCTTTTTTGGACAGGTATGGAATTTGCATAAATAGTGCAGGTGCGCCATACGATACCCACAATCCCATAAACCAGTATCGAATAAAGTCAAATACACTTGATGAGGGGAATACTATTTTAAGACCTTCTTTAATAACAATGAGAATGATAATCCCGATGATGAATTTACCAAGCGCAGGTAAAATTGAAAAAGTAATCTCTTCAGAGTTATCTTTGTTGAGTATAAACCCAATTGCAAAACCAGATAGTACGCCCAATGATTTGGCAATTTCATTACCGGTTAAAACAATTGCAATAATAAATGGTATTATGACAAAAAATATAATTGCAGGGATTATCCTGGTATTCCATAACCTGTCATACTGCGGGATAAGAGCAATAACAGAAAGAAAAATAACAGTACCTAATATTATACCACCTGCAACATCACCTAAAAAATGAACACCTAAATACAGGCGAGAATACGAGATGGCAACAATTAAAAAAAGGGAAAATAACGTGAAAACTCTATGTTTTAACACATAGGCCAATGTACCCCAGAATACTACTGCGCTTTGAGCATGACCGCTGGGAAATCCGGGGCTTTTAACGGGGCAATATATACGATTCAGCTCTGCTATTTGTGGGGCAAGGTTTGCAGCATCTGGCCGGGGATTTACAAATAAAAATTTTGCAATATCGTTAATTGCAGCAGATAACAAAAATGCAATACCAACAATGGTTGCAACGCGTTTGTTGACACACCAGAATAAAAATGGTATTACAAGAATGTAAAACATCTCATTGCCTAATTGTGTAAATGCTACCATAACAAAATCAAACCATCTTCCGGCATACAGGTGTATCTGGTTTAATGTTTGTTCACTGAAAAGTAACTGGTTGGTAAAGAACATTTGTCACCTCCAAAAATATGTATTAGTTGTAAAGATTATCCAGCGCATATTTTGCTGCACCTATAGCTGCGGTGTAATCACCATATGACGTCACATAATAGTGAATATCTTCTTTCATGCCGGTTAAGGCAAGCGTCTGTACACACTGTATAATTTGTGGCATAAAAAATTCATGTGCATTGGAAAGCCCGCCGCCCAGTATCACTGCTTCAGGATTAAATATATTGACTAAATTTGCAATCCCAATTCCAAGGTATTGTCCAATTAAATTAAAAATATACAGTGCCAGAGCATCACCTTTTTGTGCTTCTTCAAACACCAATTGTGCTGTTAATGATTCTTGTTTGGTACGATTAACTATTGTTGAATCAGGATACATGCTTATATGACTTTTTGTAAAATTGACAACTGCAGTTGCTGAACCATAGCACTCAAGGCAGCCTTTTCTTCCACATTTGCACAACAGCCCATTGTAATCAATTGTTGTATGACCAAATTCCATTGCACTTCCAGCACGACCGGTATAGGGCACACCATTAATAACCGCTCCACCGCCAATGCCGGTACCCAGTGTAAGCATTATCCAGTTCTTAAAATGTTTTCCATTACCAAGCCACATTTCGCCAAATACTGCGCAGTTAGCATCATTTTCAAGAAACGTTTTACATCCTGATAATTTCTGTATTTGTTCCACCAGGGGGTAGTTTTTCCACCATGGAATATTAGGGCTTGTAACTACAATCCCTTTGTGTTTGTCAATAGCGCCTGCCGAGCCAATGCCTATGGCTTTGATTTCATTTTTATTTGTGTGCGATAGTTCCTGTAAAATATGAATACAGTGTAAGATATTTTCTTGGGTTTGTGAAATAGCTTTTCCCGTGGGAACCGATGTTTGTGCACGTATACCACCGGCGCTATCGACAATAACGCCTTTAATATTTGTTCCGCCAATATCAAGACCAATAACCATAGAATGACATCCATCATGAAATTAAACCGCATAGTATCACAAAATACTGTAAGGGCAATCATTTTTTGTGTTGCATAGTATACGAGCACGTGATGAAGTATTATTTTACAATAACAGTTGATTTAATAATAGTATGCAATTGTGTGGGAATCTTTATAATTGTTTGATAATCACCAGTGTTACTATAATTATCAAACACTTTTTCAACCATTGATAGTACCGAAATAATTTCTGTTGTTGCATTGGCATATACAAAAAAATAATGAATTGTATTATTGTTTTTTATGGAAACACCACATGTTGCATGAGGTGGTGCAAATACCGGTGGCGTACTGTATATCTGGTAAATTTGACCATACACTGTTGCTACAAAATAACGATTACCAGTATTGTCAATAATAAGCAATAGCTCAACAAAGGGATAGCCATTATTTGATTTCTGTGTGCATTCCAGTATGATATTTGTAGATGTAATATCAGGGATTTGTGACTGTAGAGGAGGTGGTGATTTTTGTATCTGTTTGCTGCAGGCACTACATAATAGTATTTGTGTCAATAGAATTAATGGAATAAAATATTTTGCCATATAGTTAAAGATTTTTACACTAATATTGGTAACATTACTTTTAAGGATAAATCTGTTGAAGAAATAATGTAAAGAAATATTTATTATCAAAATACAATAAAGCTGTATTGAAAAGTATAAGAAACTGCACGGAAGTTACTTGACCAGCGTGTATTGAATGAAATATATTTTTTATCTTGACAATTATATTGCTATAATAATACTGTTAAACTCTCAATAAAAATCATTAATAATAATTAGAAGGGATGTGATTACAAAATGCCAGTACCTTTAGAAGTTGAGGTAACAGATGGTGATTTGGAGCGTGCGTTTAAAAATCTGAAGAAGCGCATGGCTTTTGAAGGTATCTTTAAGGAGCTTAAAAGGCGACGATACTATGAAAAGCCAAGCGAAGAGAAGAAGCGTAAAAAGGAAGAAGCCGAAAGACGCCGTTTGAAAAAGATCCGAAGATTTGAAACGCAGACCAAACAACGCCGTTTTGTTGCAAAACCATCTGGCAGAGGCGGATCTTCACAGGACGAATAATGCCAAACTACATACGTGAAGCCAGAAAAAAATCCGGCAAATGCCGGATTTTTTTATCTATTGACATTTATTGTATTATATTATATAAAAGTTTGAAAAATTATGTAATAAATATTTAAAGGTTAAAATATGCTAAGAGATATTATTTTAACTCAAAGACGTGAGTTAGAAAATAAAATGCAAGAAAAATACGTAAACCGAAGAGTTGATTATGATAGATTTAAAAACGATATGATAAAGATTATAATAGGTCCCCGAAGATCGGGTAAATCTTTTTTAGGGATACATTATTTAAATGAATGTAAGAATTATGGATATCTAAATTTTGATGATGAGCGGCTATTATCAATTGAAAATTATGATGATTTTATAAATGCCCTTGATGCTGAATATGGTAACCCGGAAATTCTATTGTTTGATGAAATTCAAAATTTAAAAAACTGGGAACTATTTGTCAATAGACTACACAGAAATGGTAGAAATATTATTATTACCGGTAGCAATTCTAAGCTTTTGAGTAAAGAGCTGTCCACTCATTTAACCGGGAGACATCTGCCAATAATAGTGTTTCCATTCTCTTTTATGGAATTTATTGATTTCAATAATCATATTCAGACAGAATCTGAGAAAAAAATGAAACTACTAGATTATAGTGTATATGGAGGTTTCCCCGAACCATTAATAAAAAAAATTGATATAAAAGATTATCTTAGAACGTTGTTTGATTCAATAATATATAAAGATATAATCAAAAGGTATAATATACGCTATCCTTCAGCTATTGATGACCTGTCATTATACTTAATTGGAAACTGTGGCAAAGAATATTCATTTAAAACATTAGCGTACATAACTAAAATTAAGAATATAAAAACAATAGAAAAATATATAGAGTATCTGGAAGAAGCCTTTATTTTTTTCAGAGTAAAAAGATTCTCGTTTAAAATTAAAGAACAACTGTCGTATAATAAAAAAATCTATTGTATTGATAATGGATTAATATATGCTAAAGATGCAAGTTTTACTAAGAACACAGGATTTTTACTTGAAAATATAGTAGCTATTGCTCTTAAGAAAAAGGAATTATTGGGGGATATTAAATTTTATTTTTGGAAGAATCAACAGCAGGAAGAAGTTGATTTTGTTGTTCAGAAAGGATATACAATTGACTGTTTGATTCAAGTATGCTATGATACACAAAATATAGAAACCCTGGAAAGAGAAAAAAGAGCATTGCTTAAGGCTTCAAAAGACCTCAACTGTAATAAATGTATTATACTCAATAATGATGTTGAAAAAGAAGAAGTATTTAAATGGTATGGTGAACAGGTATCTATTCAATTTATCCCTCTCTGGAAATGGCTAACCGAATCTGAAAATATTTAAAACAAAAAAACTATCATATTTTGCTTCTCACGGTAAAAAAAATATTGTAATATTGTAATATATATTATAATAGTGCAAAAAAATGATTTGGGGGTTGCCGTTCTATGACACATCCTGAAATGTTGCAAAAATATAAGCTCAAAAATCATGTGAGGATTGTAACCGCGGCATCGCTCTTTGATGGGCATGACGCTTCTATTAACATATTCAGGCGTATCATGATTGCAACTGGTGCTGAGGTTATTCACCTTGGGCATAACCGCTCAGTATGGGAAATTGTTAAAAGCGCACTGGAAGAGGATGTACAGGCAATTGCCGTTACTTCATATCAGGGTGGTCATGTTGAGTTTTTACAGTATATGTATGATTTGCTCAAAGAGCATAATGCAGATTCAATTAAAATCTTTGCAGGTGGCGGAGGCACCATTTTACCTCACGAAATTAATGAGCTTGAGGCATATGGTATTTGCAAAATCTATTCGCCTGATGATGGCAGGGCAATGGGACTTCAGGGGATGATTAATGACCTGCTTTCAAAAAGTGATTATCCCGTTGGCAACATAAAAAATTTAGATATAGAAGGAATTAAAAAAAAGAATATACGGGCGATAGCAACCGCAATCTCAGCCTGTGAAAATTTCAGAGATACTATAAAAGATGATATTGCTACCGTACAAAAATTAACTGCCGATGATGGCACTCTTGTTGTGGGTATAACAGGAACTGGTGGCAGCGGAAAATCATCACTTATTGATGAACTGGTTTTACGATTTCAACAGTCAAATCGTGATAAAACGATAGCCATACTTTCGGTTGATCCAACACGGCAAAAAACAGGTGGAGCACTTCTTGGCGATAGAATACGAATGAATGCCATCTATCACCCCAATGTTTATATGCGTTCTCTGGCAACACGTGGCTCAAAGACTTCGGTTTCGTATACTATAAGTGATGCGATTCAGATCTTAAAACTGGCAGGCTATGATTTGATATTACTTGAAACATCCGGTATTGGTCAGGCACAAACTGATGTGCTTGAATACAGCGATATATCAATGTATGTTATGACACCAGAGTACGGTGCCGCAACACAACTTGAAAAAATTGATATGCTTGATTATGCCGATATTGTTGTTATTAATAAATTTGATAAATTGGGAGCGCTCGATGCATTGCGTGATGTAAAAAAACAGGTGCAGCGCAACAAAGAAGCCTTTGATATTTCACCAGATGAGATGCCAGTGTTTGGAACCATAGCTAGCAGGTTTAATGATGATGGGGTTAATGTATTATTCAATCATTTAATAAATACAATTAATGAAAAGAGCAAAATACAATTTGCATTATATACTGCTGATAAACAAAAAAAAGATATTCTCTATATTGTACCACCCGAACGCAGCCGGTATCTTTCTGAAATAACTGAAACAATCAGAAAATATAATGCTAAAGCAAAAGAAGAATCGCTTAAAGCGCAATATTGTTTCAGTTTAAAGAACAGTATTGAATACTATAGACAGCATAATGGTGATGCAAAAATTCTGAATGATTTAAACCAGAAGTATGAAGAAGCATATTCGTCGTTAGATGAGGAAAGCAAAAGGATATTACAGCAGTGGGAAGATAAAAAGAAAAATTATCAGGGTGAATATTATACATACAAAGTGCGTGGGAGAGAAATTAAGGTAAAGGCTTTTACACAGTCACTATCGCACACAAAGATTCCAAAAGTGTGTATGCCTAAATTTAAAAACTGGGGCGATATCATTGAATGGAGTATGCAGGAAAATGTGCCCGGTGAATTTCCGTACACTGCCGGCGTATATCCTTTCAAACGTGAAGATGAAAATCCAACACGTATGTTTGCAGGCGAAGGCATTGCTGAACGTACCAATAAACGATTTCATTATCTTTCGTATAATATGCCGGCGGTGCGTCTTTCAACGGCGTTTGATTCGGTTACATTATATGGTTGTAATCCTGATAAACGTCTGGATATCTATGGCAAAATTGGAAATTCAGGTGTATCAATTTCAACGGTTGATGATGTAAAACGTTTATATTCAGGATTTAAGCTGACCAGTCCCAATACATCGGTGAGTATGACAATAAATGGGCCGGCACCAATTATGGCTGCATATTTTTTCAATGCTGCAATAGACCAGGAATGTGAATTGTATATACAGCAAAATGGTCTAACAGATGAAGTAAAAAGAAGAATACAGGAATTTTATCAAAAGCGAAATGCTACGCCCCCGATATATAGGGCACCACAACTGCCCGATGGGCACAATGGTTTAGGACTGCTTCTTCTGGGTATTCCCGGTGATATGCTACTACCTGCTGATGTATATCACAATATAAAGAATCACACATTCAGGACAGTAAGGGGCACAGTACAGGCTGATATACTAAAAGAGGAACAGGCACAGAATACCTGCATATTTTCAGTTGACTTTGCATTGAAGCTTATGGGCGATATGCAAGAATATTTTGTTAAACATAAGATAAATAATTTTTATTCAGTTTCTATTTCCGGATATCATATTGCCGAAGCAGGAGCAAATCCCATAACGCAATTGGCGTTCACACTGGCAAATGGATTTACCTATGTAGAATACTACCTGGCACGTGGTTTGCACATTGATGACTTTGCGCCTAATTTATCCTTTTTCTTTTCCAATGGACTTGATCCTGAGTATTCCGTTATTGGAAGGGTTGCTCGCAGGATATGGGCAAAAGCCATGAAATACAAATATGGTGCTAATGAGCGCTCGCAATTGCTGAAATACCACATACAGACTTCCGGCCGGTCCCTTCATTCACAGGAGATTGAATTTAATGATATTCGCACAACATTGCAGGCTCTGTATGCAATATACGATAACTGCAACTCGCTGCATACTAATTCGTATGATGAAGCCATTACCACACCTACTGAGGAATCAGTACGAAGAGCACTTGCAATACAGATGATTATTAATCAGGAATATGGATTAGCAAAAAATCAAAATCCACTGCAGGGTTCGTTTATCATTGAAGAATTAACCAATTTAGTTGAAGAAGCAGTCATTGCTGAATTTGATAATATAAGTGCTCGTGGTGGTGTGCTGGGTGCTATGGAAACAATGTATCAGCGCAACAAAATACAGGAAGAATCCCTGTATTATGAAAACAAAAAGATGTCAGGAGAATTGCCTATCATTGGTGTTAATACTTTCCTTTCTAAAAACGGAAGCCCTATTCAGGTTCCTGATGAGGTAGTACGGGCAACCCCGGAGGAAAAAGATACTCAGCTTACTTCGCTGGAAGTGTTCCATGCTGTATGGAAGCATGAATCAACAATAGCTTTAGAAAAATTAAAAACTGCTGTTAAACAGCATGAAAATGTGTTTGAAACATTAATGGATGTTGCAAAATATTGTTCATTAGGCCAGTTAACCGGTGCCCTGTATAGCGTTGGTGGCATGTATAGACGCAGCATGTAAGATATGGATAATGAACTTATTTGATAAAAATACATATATTCCACTGGCTGAGCGGATGCGACCCAAAACAATTGAAGAGTTTGTGGGACAAAAGCATCTGCTTTCAAAAGGGAAACTACTGTATTCTATCTTTGAACAAAAGAAAGCTCTTTCGCTCATCCTGTGGGGTGATCCTGGTACCGGTAAAACTACACTGTCACATCTCATTGCCAATGCCTGTAATATGGATTCATATTTTATAAGCGCAATCTCGGCAGGAGTTGCTGAGGTACGGAAGGTTATTGACAGGGGGAAGGTCAATAGAACTGCAGGTATGCAAACACTCCTTTTTATTGATGAAATTCACCGCTTTAACAAAGCCCAGCAGGATGCTGTCCTTGGTGCCGTGGAAAATGGTGACATTGTACTGATTGGAGCAACAACCGAAAATCCGTCATTCAGCATCATAGCGCCGTTATTGTCACGTACTCGCGTTTTGCGGCTGTATCCGTTGCAGGAGGATGATTTGCGGGCGATAGTTACTGCTGCAATTGCCAATGACCAGGAACTATCGCACAAAAACAT
>JBBFLA010000056.1:0-19863 GCA_037481795.1 Spirochaetota bacterium | reverse complement strand
CATATAAAACATTGAACTATTATTATCAAAGTTTCGTAGGAGGCGTGAACATGAAGGTGTTAGATATTGAAGGGAAAACTGTTGAAGAAGCAACGAAGAAAGCCTTATCGTTATTAAAAATTAATGATATGAACAAAATCAATATTGAAGTGCTGGATGAAGGGAAAAGCGGTATCTTTGGTTTTGGCATATCACGCCCTGCTAAAATACGAGTATATTATCAACAGGAAGATGATATTGGCCAAACGGCAAAGGAAATTATTGAAAAGATTTTAAGCTTGATGGAAGTTGAATCCAGAGTTAAAGATTATAAGGAAAGCGAAAATAAGGTATATGTTGAACTGGAAAGCCCTAGTTCGGGATTAATTATAGGTAAAAAAGGGAAAACACTGGAGGCGTTACAGTTTATGGTTAACCTTTTGGTAAATAAAATGACCAATTCAGAAAAAAAGATCATACTTGATATTGAATCATACAGGGCAAAAAGAGAAAAAGCTTTGCGTAAATTATCCAGAGAAATTGCATTGAAAGTTGCCCGAACCGGCAAGCCATGGACGTTAGAGCCCATGAATCCATTTGAACGCAGGCTTATACATTTGACATTGCAGAATGATTCAAAGGTTACCACCAAGAGTGAGGGACAGGGCATTTATAGAAAGGTAAAGATTATGCCTGTAGAAAAAAGGTAATGCAGATGGATGATACAATATGTGCTCCGGCAACTCCGCCGGTACATTCACCAATAGCCATTATACGGATAAGCGGCCCTGATTCATTACGGGTCGCTTCTTCTATATTCAGGGCTCAACGACATACACAAGAATTTATTCCCCGATATGCATATTATGGTATTATTCATGATAACAATGAAGAAATAGATGATTGTATTGTGATTTATTATAAACGCCCACAAAGTTACACAGGTGAGGATATGGTGGAAATATTCTGCCATGGCAACCCAATCATAGTAAATAAAATAATGAATTGTATTGTTGCACTCAATGTGCGGATAGCCGAACCGGGTGAGTTTACCCGGCGGGCATTTTTGCATGGTAAGGTGGACCTGACTGAAGCTGAAGCAATAAACCATATTATCAAAGCTCGCAGTGAATGGGAGATAGCAACCGCAATACAGCAAAAGCATGGATCACTGAAAAATGCAATTAATGATATTAAACAGGACATAATTGAATTGAAGGCAGATATTGAATGTGCTATTGACTTTGTGGATGAGGATATTGAGATTATATCGTTTGAAAATGCACAACAAAGGATGCACATTATAATTAATAAAATACAGGATATACTTGATAGATGTAGGATTGGCCAGCATCTTTCACACGGTATTGATATTGCAATTGTAGGCAAACCCAACGCTGGTAAATCCAGCTTTCTCAACTGTATACTCAATCATGAACGGGCAATTGTATCGGATACGCCAGGCACAACCCGCGATGTGATAAAAGAATCGGTTTCAATTAAGGGTATTCAATGCAATCTGCTTGATACTGCTGGAATACATGAATATGCAGATGGTATTGAACTTTTGGGTGTACAGCGCAGCTACCGGCTGATAGATGAGGTATCACTGATAATTTTTATCATTGATGCAGTAACAGGCCTGACTTCTGATGATGAATATATCATGCAATTAATTAGCAATAAACCGTTTATACCAGTCATTAATAAGACTGATATTGCAACAAAAGAATCAATAGCAATAATTCAGGATGCTATCGGGCAAAAAGGGGTTGTGTTTTCTGCAAAAACAGGTTATGGTGTCCATTCACTGGAGGATGCGGTATATCAATTTATCAGATCACAGTATGTTGAGTATAAAAATTCATTTATTGCTGATATTCGTATGATACAGTTACTGGAACAGTCTCTGGTATATGCACAGGAAGTGCTTGATCAGATAGCCATCAACAGCCCCCATGAAATTATTGCATCAGCGCTACAAACTGTTATTGATACAATAGGAGCTGTCACTGGTGAAATATCCGTTGATGATGTTCTGAATTCTATTTTTTCACGCTTTTGCATTGGAAAATGATGTTGAAACTTTATGAATAAATTATTAATAGTAACCGCCATTGTATTGGTGGCGATAGTTCCTGTAAAAGCCCTGCCTGATATCAGTGAAGACAGTAGAAAAATATACTGTAACGGGAATTCACTCGATATAATAGAACTGTATGAAAAAGAAATAGTATCAGGGAAAGTTTATCCTGCATTAATTCTGGCAGATATTCATCATATGCTACAAGTTGCAGGAATCAGTAAGACATTAGTGTTACTCAAAGAATTAATCAGAAGTGCTGATACAGATGCTGAAAGGTTTTATGTTCAGGATATTGTTAACGTAATTGGTGAGGTATATCAAAAAGATACCACAAAAGGTAGTAATCTATGGGATATATACGATAATATCAAAGAAAAAATGCCACGAAGCATTGCGGCACTTCAATACACAAATAGCCCTTGTTTTTTATCAGGTAAAAATAAGATACGTCTATTCCAATATCACAATGGTTTTATCCCTGTTGAGCAATTTACCCAGGACTATAACGCTATTGGACTTTGCAGTGCGTCTTTTAAAGCCAGTGTACCCGTTACACTCAGGATTTATTCAAATATGGATTATGTTTGTTATATTAACGGGAAAAAAATATGTGTTAATGCTCTGACAGATAAGAAAAAGCTGGTTAGGATGTTTCATATAGAATCTGAAGGTGGATTTACTGTTGCACTCTATTATAAACCAGTGGAAAACATGTTTTTAAAAATACAGTTTTATAATGATGTTAATCAGATTATACAGCTACCTGATACAGAAAATTTATTTTTTCACGATGTCCAGTGGTATGAATCATATTATGAATATGAAAATCAATTGCTTACACAGTATAACAAACAACGTTCTGATATAGCAGCTTTTGAGCTGGCACTTTTTTATGAATCGCTGCACAGTCATGAAGCATTGAAATATTATAAAGAAGCTTTGCAATCAAACAATGAGTTTGTAGCTTGTAGATTTTTATCTTTATTAATGGAATATGAAAACAAAATTCCGGGATTTAAGCTGGTAATGCAAAGGATACTGAAAAATAATGAAAAGTTTACATCAGTATTATGGCAAAACTATTATGATTATATATACAAAAAGAAATCTTTTGATCCTACTCAGGTGCATTATCTTCCTTTACTGATTCACCTGTTGTATCGGGAAAAAGATGTGCTGATTAATAAAAAAGCAAATCTTGAACCTTTGCTTAAAAACTATCCTTTCAGTAATGATCTTGGCTATATTGTTGCTAAAATTACGTCTCACCATGACATTATAAAAGCCATTAGTTTATTAGAATTAATACCAGAACCAGATGATAAAGCGATAGCTTTATTAATACCATGGTATGAGCAGAATGAGCAGTATGAAGCGATAGTATCTATTATTGAGCACAATAATACAAATAGATATTTTGATAATTATATACAAGCTCTCATAGCATTAAAGAGATACAATGATGCAAAAAGTGTATTGTTTAAAAGAATAGCTCAGGGTTTTGATGCACATGCATATGCATTACTGGCAACAATAGCTGATCTGGAAGAATCTGATGGAAGTATGTACCGGCAGAAGCATGAGGTGATAGTTACTGACATACCATGGCATAGTGATTATTTGAAGAATGCATTTGATGATTATGTGCATAAAAATGTTTTTTCACGATTAGCCTTTGAAACTCTACAAGAAAAGACTAACGGATTACTGTATTCTTGTTACGCATTACGAATTATTAATACTACTGCATATTGTTCTATTTATGACCTGTATTATGCTGGTAGTTCATTACCGATAAATGATTATGCTTTTAGTAAAGATGTAACAATAACAGGATGTACAATATATCTGGTTAGTGAAAACGGAAAGATTGAAAAAAAGAAAATAAAATATATAAACAATTCAGTGCAAAAGGGAATTAAGGCATGTTTTGAAGAAAACCTGTACAGCTATGCACTGGTTGAACTATCATTTATTATACGCAAGGAAATCCCGATAGTGCACATCCAGCAGAATTACAATCTATCACAATTTGATATGGATATTGTTGTTATGAATTCACAGGTTGAGCCTTTTATAGTATCAGTAATGCAGGGTAATGTTACAAAAGAAGAGCATGGCATAAAGCACATAAGATTTACTGCCAGTGAACTATCGGCACATCATAATAGAAATTTTATGGTAATGGCACTTACATCTGAAAACCTGATTGAATGGATTAATGAAGAGAGTGTGCATTTTAAAATTGGCGATTATTTATTAACAGAAACTGAATTAAGCGGAAAGACATTTGAAGAAATGATATCAGATCTTATGGGAAAATTGAAACAATATACCATTAATCCCAATCCTTATACAACTACATCGCTTCTGCAATTTACCAGCTCAGGCAAGGGCACACAGCTTGATGCAATACTGTATTCACGCTACATACTGGCAAAAAATGGGATCATGTCATATATTGCGGTTGGGTGTTCAAGTTCAAACAGATTTATTGATAAACATAATAAGGATAATCGATTATACTTTGATACAGTGCTACTGTATATACCACTTACCACTGAAAAAGGGATATGGCTTACCTGTGATGGCACATATCCCTCTTTAGATAAAATTAATATTAATACTATTCTACTTATTGTTGGTGATGAGATTATTCTAAAATCTAAAAATAAGTGATGCTACTTAGCTAACTTTTTTGCCAGTAATTTTTTCTTTCTTTTGAGTCTTCGTTTTGCACGTTTACGCTTAATGCGTGGATTATACTGCTTGCTCATAAATTATTTGTCCTCCCTGAAGTTATTACATAACACAGAAAAAATGATATCAGGTAAAGTCAACAGATTTTTTTATATTCCCCTGATTTCACAAATGGTAGCAAATGTTTTTACAAACTGCTGAAATGTATATAATACATCTTTGGGATAAGGTTTAACTGTATGGAGCGATTCATCCAATGTGTGCTGATTATCAAATTGCTGCAGATAATAATACCTAACGTTACCCACATGCTCTTTTATACTTTGAAGATCATTAATGGTTACAAACTCCGGTACACAGGTTGTCCTGAGTTCAAATGTTATATGGTGTTCTTTGAGGAGTGCAATAGATTCCATGATTAAATTAAATGGGAGTTTTGCTTTTGTCAGTAGTGGATATTTTTCAGGTGATGTTTTAATATCTATTGCTACATAGTCGACAAGATTTTGAGATAGTAATTTTTTTAGCACGTGAGGCTGAAAACCGTTAGTGTCCAGTTTTACTTTTAAGCCAGTTTCTTTTACCTTTTCTAAAAAGGGAATTATACCCTTAGCAAGAGTTGGTTCTCCACCGGTAATGACAACACCACCAATAAGGTGCTTTCGTTTTTGTAAGATTTTCAGCACATCCTGGTTTGAATACTGTTGTAAATTACAGTCATTGCACGCCAGTGATGCATTATGGCAGTAAAGACAGCGTAAATTGCATCCACCGGTAAAAAGGACAGTGCTAATAACCTGCGGGAAGTCAATGAGTGAGGTTTTTTGAATACCCCGAATATTCATGTGTGGCTACCTTAAATAATTCATCTTTCATAAACTCTTTTCTTTCGTGAAATTCTTCCTGTTTTCCTTTATTCCATTGGTTAACTGGCCTGAAATACCCAACAACCCTTGAATACACTTCAACAGGTATTTTTTTTTCGTGGTTCTTTTGCATTATGTAACCCCCGTTTAATTTTAGTAACAAAATTATAAATTGCTTACTGCTGTACCTGTGCTTCAATCTGCAATGGCTTACTATCGTCAATTTCGACATCTATGCCAAACAACTCAAGTTCTTCTTTTGTATGCTCATATGGACAGAATTTATGATTGCCCGGTATATATCCATGAACAGGGCAAATACTGAACGTTGGCGTAATGGTAAAATATGGTATATGGTAGTTGTAGGCAATGGTCTTAACCAGAAGTTTAACCATCTGTGGATCGTCAATCTTTTCACCTATAAAGCAATGAACTACCGTGCCACCGGTGAATTTTGACTGAAGTTGATCCTGATGATCCAGCAAATCAAATATATCGTGAGCAAATCCTACCGGTGGATGAATGGAGTTGGTGTAATATGGCTCATTTTTGCCGGATGTTATGATGTCCGGGAATTTGTTTTTATCATGGCGTGCAAAGCGGTAGCTTACTCCCTCAGCAGGAGTTGCTTCCAGATTATATAAATTACCCGTTTCATGCTGATAGGTGGTAATTTTATCCCGCATAAAATCCAGTACCTGGGCGGTGAACTCTTTACCTTCGTCAGTTGTTATGTCCTGACCTAAAAGATTAAGACAGGCTTCGTTCATCCCTACAAGGCCAATAGTTGAGAAATGATTAACCCAGTATTTTTTAAATCGCTTATATACATCTCGTAAATAGAACTTGGTATAAGGATAAAGATTATTAGCAGTAAAGTTTTCCAGAACTTTACGTTTAATTTCTAATGAATCCCGTGCTAAATCCATTAAATGAGTCAATCTATCAAAAAATTCATCTTTTGTTTTAGCAAGATATCCAAGACGAGGCATATTAATAGTTACAACACCAATACTTCCGGTGAGTGGATTTGCACCAAACAGGCCACCACCCCGCTTGCGTAGTTCCCTGTTATCAAGTCGCAGACGGCAGCACATGGAACGTGCATCATCCGGATCCATGTCAGAATTAACAAAGTTTGCAAAATAGGGTATGCCATATTTTGCAGTAATTTCCCATAGCAGGTTTATTGCAGGATTTTCCCAGTCAAAATCTTTGGTGATATTGTATGTGGGTATGGGAAATGTAAAAATTCTGTGGCGGGCATCTCCTTCAAGCATGCATTCAGCAAAGGCGGTATTGAAGATATCTATTTCTTTCTGAAACTGTGCGTATGTTTCTTCCATGAATTGTCCACCAATGATCACATGTTCTTCAGCTATAGAGTGGGGAACAGTAAGGTCAAGTGTGACATTGGTGAATGGTGTTTGGAATCCTACACGGGTAGGTATATTCATATTGAAAATAAATTCCTGCAGGCACTGTTTTACACCAGCATAATCTAAGTTATCGTAACGTATAAAGGGAGCCAGATATGTGTCAAAGTTTGCAAAGGCCTGAGCACCTGCCGATTCACCCTGCAGGGTATAGAAAAAATTGACTATCTGTCCCAATGCACTTCTGAAATGTTTTGCAGGTTTACTTTCAACTTTGCCGGGGACACCACCAAAACCGGTCAGCAAAAGATCACGCAAATCCCAGCCAACGCAGTATGCAGAAAGCAGTCCTAAATCATGTAAATGGAGATCACAGTTAACATGTGCATCCCGGATTTCGGGAGGATAAATTCGTTCAAGCCAGTATTTAGCAGTTACTGCAGATGCAATATGATTGTTTAAACCCTGCAAAGAATAACTCATATTGCTGTTTTCGTTTACACGCCAGTCTGATCTGTCAAGGTAATCTTCAATAAGCTGAATACCTTCATTTAAAAGGCTTTTCCCTTCACGAATTTTGCGGTGCTGCTCACGGTACAGGATATAGGCTTTTGCAACTTTTGCATGCCCTTTTTCTATGAGCATCTTCTCAACTAAATCCTGAACATTTTCAACTGTTGGAATATGCTCACCTTTATATAATAAGGACAATATATCAACAACCGATTCAGCAATTTGAGCTGCAGCATTTCTGTCAGTGCCACCAACAGCACGGGCAGCCTTGAATATTGCATCTGTTATCTTTTCTATATTAAAAGGAACTATCCTGCCATCCCGTTTTCTAATAAACTGGGGGCTAGCTTTTGAATAGGTCATATGTAAACTCCGTAAACGGTGAATTAGTATGAATGGTGAACAAAAAACTATAATGCAATGGTTATGGATTGTTTGGTACTGGTATTTTTACAAAACAATGGCATACTGAAACAAAAAAGTCAATAACATTTATGTGACATAACAAAAATAATTTACAATACATATGTTAGTATAATTATGTATGTATTTTCAAGTCAAGAAAAAATTGAATTTTAAAATTTGATTAATTTCCGATAATATAGTGATAATAATCATTAATATATAAAAGGTAAAGCTATGAGAGTACATACTATAGCGATAGTCATTTATTTAAGTGTCATTATGGCATTGGGAATAGCCATGGGAAAGGTGTATTCGGATGATAATTCACTTTTTTCAAATTTAGCGATAGCTCCTGAAGATGTACCCCAGGGTTTTATATTTGGAAAAATACCTAATTTTGCAAAAAAGGTGTTCACTGGAAACCCATGTATTGTGAACCCGGATGGGATACGATTTCTTGCTTCCAGACTATATCCTGATGGTAATGCTGCAAACATAAAGAGCATGTATGTTGCTATCATGGCTGCGGAATCAAGGCCATATGGGGATGATCTGGTGTACTATCTGCTAGTATTTAAGGACAGCAAAGCAGCTTCAGTTGAGATAAAAAAGCTTCAGGATTATTATCAATTCAACAAAGACAGGATAGTTCTCATTACAAAAGACGACATTGCATTATTGCTTTTTGCTGATGATGTTGATAATTATAAATATATTGCAGAGTTGGGCCAAAAACTGCAGGAAAGGATTAACTAATAAATATTTTTAGTAATGAGCATCTCTTCTAATTCATCTGCTTTTGCTGCAATATAAAACAGTGATTTCATAAATCGCTGTGGATCACAATCTTTTAGCAAAAGGGAATTCCTCAGAATCAACGTGTCATTGAGCAATGCCAGTGCACCATAATCCAGTGTACTGTTGAGTTTCAGGGCAAACTTATACAGCTCAAATGATTCATTTTTTATAGTTCCTATAACTGAATAGTAATTTACAATCCTGTCTCCCGACTCATCTTTGTTCAGAGTAATTAATATTTCCTGAGATCTGTCATTCTCAAATTCAATGGTTGTGGTATATGCCCCCTCTTTTGTTTTATGAAATTTCAACTGAAATTCGGAAGCAATTGCTGCAATAAATCCGTCAAACAATTCCATACATCACCTTTTACTGTAATATTTTTTCAGGCCAACAGTTTTTGAATATGCTCATACTGTAATGGTTCATGGGCATAAAAAACAGTGTTCTGATTTTGTTCTATAGCACTTTTTATAGCATTAATGTCTGGCTTTTGAGTACCTGAAGGCTGGCTTAGTGCCATATAAATTTGTTTTTGTGTATTGTCAAGAATTTGTGCATGAGAGATGAGCTTGTCATATATTGTATTCATTAATGCTGTATCATTATTTTTTATTGCAGTTCCCAATTGTTCAATAATCGTTGTTGTTTCCTGTAATGTGTCAGATTGAGGAATATTTGGAACAGAAGCCGAACCTGGTGAAAGACGAGTAAAATAATTATTTATAGTTGCAATTCTGGCAAGGATTTCATTGTGGTCGTGAGGTGTAAATGCTTTCTGTATAAGTTCATAGGATATGTTTATAGCCATGGTTACAAGCTGATGGGCTTCGCTGATAATAGTGTAAGCTGAAATAGCTTTTTTCAGTGAAGGATAAACCCTTGCAGATTCCACAGGTTGTTGTATCTGCACACTGGCTTTATTGTTAGTAGTCAGCTGTGCTGGAGGTACTGCGGGGATACTATTTGTTATTTTCATAATACTCCTCCCAATCAAATAATAAATATAGTATGTATACAATAATGTCAACAAGTATTTATTGTGGACATTTTAGCCATATATGAATTGCCGCTTCATTAGAGTAAGCCATATCCTCTGTTGTAGATATTTCAACGGATGAAGAAAAACGAGAGCATCCTTGGTAATATTAGCATGAGTCCTTTAAATGAAGATGCCTGGCCTGCTAGAGTGTAACAATCGCTGCTTCAGTAAAGAGATTGTTTCCCCCCATTGACTGTAGGATTGCAATGACTTTATCCACATAATTTAATTAATCATTAAGAAAAACGTATAAAAAAACAATATTGAAAATTATGCGATGGTATGATATTATTGCATTAATTTATGTAGTATGTGATTATTGATAAAATAATTTTTTTATTATAGTACTACATCCTTGCCGTATGTGGCAAAGGGGCAAACATTAAAGTAAAGGTTTTATGAAAAAATTAGTAACTATAATCTGTTGTATATCTATGATATATAGCATTTCATGCAATAAAAAAGAAGAAAACAGAATACCCCAGGAGCAAATTCAGATTGATGGGTCACATGATTATTCTTTAATATTTAAAGATATCATTGACAAAGAAAAAAGAGAACAACAACGGTACAAAAAAGGTCCTTTTGATGAATAAGCTCATTGAAATCCCTGAAGATAGTTTGATTGCCTATTGTCTGAATATACCACGGCCAGTGATGGAATCAGTTATAATCAGGGAAATCGTGAATCCCTTATGCAATGGTGATTCTACACTGTATCAAAAGCATTTTTCGCTGTTTCATGCATTGTACAGCATAAAAAATAATCCTGCTTATTTTAACTATATGGTACATATCCATCCAATGTATATAGTTATCAGGAACTATCCTGTATATAATAAATGCATTGACTATAATCCCTGGACAGATAGTTTTTGTGAAAATCAAACTGTGGATGGAACGTACTGTGCATTTCACTATAATTATCATGCTCCGTTCAGAAGTACTATGATATATGATCCACTGAATGAGTTTTACAGTGACCCGTATAATATTAATTACGAATTTTCGGATGAATTGAAAAAAGTGTATAGTGGCTTTACAAAATATATTATTAATCGCAGGAAGGTTGAGCAGGCTCTATCTTTTTTTTCATTTAGTGCGATTGAACATTGTAATAAAGCATTGCTACAAAAACGCTATCGTGAACTTGTGAAGATGTATCATCCCGATCATTACCATGGTGATACAACCATGATTAAAGAGATTAATGCACACTATACCCTTTTAAAGGAAATTTTTGTTGTTTGACAATACATGATCATTAAAAATATGTACTTTTTTGTAGCATTTTTATTATTAAGAATACTAATGTAGTAATAAATATTTTATTAGCTAAATCCTGGTGTAAAAAATTTATGCGTTTTTAGCGATAGTTACTTCAAAATAGGAGTATAGTATGAAAAGAAGAGCATTCCAGATTATTCCATTGTTAATCCTGACAGGTGTAGTGCTTTTTGTGTTTAATAATTTTTCCTGTTCCAATAGCGGCCCATCCGTGTTTGGCAATAGCAGCAGTTCACCCCTGAAAGGGGACAAGGAAACAGCACGGGCTATTGAAATTCAGGATACATTCAGAAAAATATATGAGCTATACAAGGATAGAGTGGTGTTTATTACTACGGAACAGGTTGTTGAATTGCCGCCAAATCCATTCTTTGATGATCCGTTTTTCAGGCAATTTTTTGGTATACCTGAGCAGAAGTCACGCAAGCAGAAACGAAGTGGTTTGGGCAGTGGATTTGTACTTTCCAGTGATGGATATATTTGCACAAATTATCATGTGATAGCTAATGTTGACTCTGTTAAAGTTAAAGTGAAGAACAAGGACTATAAAGCTATAGTAGTTGGTTATGACCAGCGTACCGATTTAGCATTGCTGAAAATTAATCCTGATGAAAAACTGGAACCTGTATTTTTGGGCGATTCTGATCAGGTAAAGGTTGGTGACTGGGCTATTGCTATAGGGAACCCATTTGGTCTTGATAGAACATTTACGGTTGGAGTCATAAGTGCAACAAGCCGCAAAGATGTTGATATGATGGGAGGGTCGCAATCACATATTCAAACAGATGCAGCAATTAATCCGGGGAATTCCGGTGGGCCTCTGGTAAACATAAATGGTGAGGTCATTGGAATTAACAGGATGATCTATTCACAAAGTGGTGGATACATGGGAATTGGTTTTGCCATTCCAATTAATACAGCAAAAGCAGTGCTTGAACAGCTAAAAAAATACAAGAAAGTAAAAACCGGTTACATTGGTGTTCAGATTGTACCATTAACCGAAGAGTATGCAAAAGAATTAGGACTTCAGAATACCGAGGGTGCACTTGTGGGCGGTATCATGGAAGACAGCCCTGCAGAAAAGGCAGGAATACAGCCTGGCGATGTAATACTTTCTGTAGATGATAAACCTATCAAATCGTATGAAGATCTGGTGGATATAGTTAGTAAAACTCCAATTGGAAAAACCTTAAAAGTTGGTGTATGGCGTAATAAAGCCAAAATATATTTGTTTGTAACCGTTAAAGAAAGGCCATAAATGTTTTATAGTTTGTGTGGTTAAGAATAAAAGAGATATATAATTGCATGAATTATGGATAAAAAATATAGTTACATAGTAATAATAGCAGGGATAGTAGCGATAGTGTATATACTATTTCGCTATATTATCCCGCTATTATTAAAATTATTGGGTATAATTGTAAGTTTTATTGCTTACAGTATTGCTGTAGTGATAGCTATAGCAATTGTAATACTTATCATTGGGTATGTAGTACGTATCTATAAAACTCATACTATGTAAAAATAGTTGACGTATGAAGGATAATAAGGAGAGAGATATCATGGGTGTTATTGATTGCTAAGGAAACAGGTGTTGATGATATCAGAGAGCAGTGAGTAAACCTTACAAAATACTATAGCGATAGTCATACTGAATTTAATTAAAGGCAGTGATGTGGCACTACATTGCGATTACGGTTTTTTAAATGACATATATGAAAACATGTTTCAGGTGGAGCATATAGAGTGAAAGAGCAAATAAAAATCTGGCTGGATAAAACCAGGAAAGTTTTGAATATATATATTAATGATGTACGTACGTGGTTTTATGGTATCATTGTGGTGTCAATCATTGGAGGACTGCTGTTTGGATATATCGTAGCTCAGGTGCAGAATTGTCTGGGGATAGACAATCTGAAACGGTTCCAGCCAAGTGTTCCTACAAAATTGTATGATGTTAATGGTGAACTCATTGCCGAGCTTTTCCAGGAAAAAAGAGATTTAGTATCTTTTGATGAGCTTCCAAAAACGCTTATCAAGGCATTTGTGGCAACTGAAGACCAGGACTTTTATGAGCATATTGGCATAAGCCCCATGGCCATGGCTAGGGCAATGGTGAAAAATATTATCTCTTTAAAGATTGTTCAGGGTGGTTCTACCATTACGCAGCAGCTAGCAAAACGGCTTTTTACTTCTGGAGAACGAACATTCACAAGAAAAGCACTGGAGCTTGTATTAACGCTGCAAATAGAAAAACGGTTCACCAAAGATGAAATTTTAGAGATGTACTTTAACCAGATATATTTAGGACATGGCTGTTATGGCATTGCCTCAGCGGCAGAATTATTTTTTAATAAAGAAGTGATGTTTTTAAGCTTAGCTGAAGGCAGTGTATTAGCTGCGTTGCCCTCAGCACCTGGTAGGTATTCCCCTTTCATGAATACACGCAATGCCTATCATAAAAACTGGGATATTTTAAATAGGATGGTTGATTGTGGCTTTTTAACAAAACAGAAAGCAGAAGCTGTCTATACCTCATTCTGGCCCCAATATGTAGATACAATTAAAACGGAATTTCCTACAAAAACGGCATATTCCAGAATAATTGATAACGCACCTTTTTTTACTGATTATGTACGACAGATTTTGATTTCCCGTTATGGCAAAGATGTGGTATATAATGAAGGGCTTCAAGTATATACTACGCTGAATTTGAAACGCCAGCGTGCAGGAGAAAAATATTTAACAGAAGGTTTAATAAAACAAAATGAGGTATCAGCACGGGCAAACCAGTACATGTCGGGAGCCGTTGATAGGGGTTTATTTTCTGTATACCAGCAGTTAGGCCTGCTTTTTAACCTTCCAAGAGTTATAGTAAAAAGTGACACAGAAACAATATTTAAAAAATTTATGGTAGATAACCTACTTGATGAAATGGAGCTTGTATCGTTATTATGCAATGCAGATGCTATGCATAGTGATATAGAAAAATTTCATGTAGTGACCAGTGGCATTTCAACTTCATTAAAGGTTGAAGGTGCTTTAATTGCAGTGGAACCAAAGACCGGCTATATCACCACAATGATTGGTGGTTCTGAATTTGCAGTAAGTAATCAGTACAACAGAGCAATTCAAGCACGACGCCAGCCTGGTTCAGCATTTAAGCCTTTTGTGTATGGTGCTGGTATTGAGTCAAAACTGATTAATGCTGCCATGGCATTGCCTGATGCGCCAATCGTGGATATTGATGCACAGGGGAGCACCTGGAGCCCTGACAATTATGAAGGCGAGTTTTCCGGTATGGTGCATCTTAGAAGAGCACTTGCTGCATCTATTAATGTTATCTCTGTACGTATTTATGATATTATTGGTGCTGATACCATCATAGATTTTGCTTCAAAGGTGTTAAAGGTTTCCCCAACACGATTTCATCCGGGGCCTTCACTGGCGCTGGGTAGTTCGGAACTGACTCCCTTTGAAATGGTGACCGGATATGCAATATATGCAAATAGGGGAAGGGATGTTATACCATTTGCAATACGGTATATTACTGACAGAGATGGTAATGAGATAGAAAATATTGAAGAGGATATTGGCAACATCATTGCTGCTAAAGAAGCAGATGGATCTATACAGATAGTACCAGAAAATGTAAACTATGTCATGACCTCTTTGCTGCAAAGTGTTGCTGAAAGCGGTACACCTACAGAAGCCTTGCGTGTTGTGGCAAAATTTGATAAAAAATCTGCCGGGAAAACAGGAACAACACAAAACTGGACAGATGCATGGTTTTGTGGGTTTACACCTGATATTGCCGCGGTAGTATGGGTGGGGTATGATAAACCTTTTATGTCATTGGGAAGGCATCAGGCAGGTGCAGCCGTAGCAGCGCCAATATGGGGCCATTACATGCGTGAAGTATATAATGGCATGCCCGATCCCCAGTGGCCTGCTGCGCCTAAGGATGTCTTTTATGGGGCAACCTGTAAATATTCAGGATGTGCACCGGGTCCAAATTGTCATGAGTTAATCGGCGATTTGATGATACCAGGTGGAACTCCAAGGTGTGTGTGCAATGGTGTTCATTACAAGATGAAATCAGTTTTTGAACGGTATATGGAAAAAGAGGGCCTGAAATACGAAGAATAGTTTTTCTAAAAAAGGCAACAATGCTCCTGCCTATCGCACAAAAATATAATATTTTATTCTTGATTTTATAATTTTTATGTGCTACAATAAATAGCTTGTAGGTTATATTATTGCGGGTTAATTTACATATGAGGGTATCCTATGTTTAAAGTTGGTGATAAGATTGTTTATCCTTTGCATGGGGTTGGCATTATAGAAGCTATCGAAAAAAAAGTAGTATTAAGCAAACGGAATGAATTTTACATCATAACCATTATTAATAGTGGGATGAAGGTAATGATTCCCACTGAGAAAGCTGAATCAATAGGGTTGCGCAAGGTTATTGCCAAAAAAGATGTAACCAAAGTTTTGAACCTGCTGAAAAAATCAGATGTTGAAACCGAAGATGACTGGAAGATCAGGTACCAGAATAACGTGGATAAGATTAAAAGTGGGTCAATTTTTGCAGTTGCTGAAGTTGCGCGGGATTTGTACAAGCGGGGGAAAGACAAAGAGCTTTCTATAATGGAACGAAAACTGTATGAAAATGCTTACCAGCTTATGATACATGAGATAGCCCTGGCAAAGGATATTGATGTTGATGAAGCTGGCAATTTGGTTTCCGAAGCGCTATCCTCATAATATGCCTGCAGTACTATAGCCTGTATTCTCAGAAATATTTAGTTTTATTGTATCCTCCATCATTAATAGTGTTATTATATTAATATACTAGGATGGGTATAATATTATTTTAAAAAAATAAAGGAGTTTTGAGGCTATGATAGCTATTATACGGATGTTATTTATTGTCACCTCAGCATTATTTTCAGGCTTATTTTTTTTCCAGTATTCACTACAGGCAGCAGTTATTGCTGCACTTATTGCTTCGGTAGCAGCACTGGTATTTATTATTGCTGTTGAGTACATTTCACATACCATCTCAACGCGTATGGTTATTGCTGCGCTTGTTGGTGTTTTTGTTGGGCTTATCTTTGCCCACCTTGTGGTGATAGCATTTGTTTCAATTCCACTTAACATACAGCCATCAACAGTTAAACTTATCAGTGCTATCATATACCATGTGGTGGGATATGCTACCGTTTTATTCTTTATTATTAATTGTGATGATATTGCAATTTTTGATGCGATAGTTCCTGTGAAACGGGAAGAAGGGCGTGATGGGGCTTCATATAAAATACTTGATACCAGTGTTATCATAGATGGCAGGATTTCAGATATATGTGATACAGGGTTTATAGAGGGTATACTGGTTATTCCTAACTTTGTGTTAAATGAATTGCAGATGATAGCTGATTCAGCTGATTCTATCAAGCGTAACAGAGGAAGAAGAGGCCTGGATATTTTAAATAAGATGCAAAAAGACCAGCGTATCCTTGTGAAGATATCTGACGTGGATTTTCCAGAAGTTAATGAAGTTGATGCAAAATTGGTGAAATTAGCTAAGTTAATGAATGCCAAAATCATTACCAATGATTTTAATCTTAATAAGGTTGCTGAATTTCACGGAGTAAAAGTACTGAATATAAATCAGCTATCAAATGCACTCAAACCAATAGTGTTGCCTGGTGAAGAAATGGCAGTTTCCCTTATCAAAGAAGGCAAGGATCCCAATCAGGCTATTGGATACTTAGATGATGGGACAATGGTTGTTGTTGAAAACGGAAGATCACGGCTTAATTCCAGTGTTGATGTTATTGTAACATCAGTTTTACAGACAACTGCAGGGAGAATGATATTTGCCAGGATCAAAGAAGACTGATGCAACAATAGTTGCGTTGTGTGGAAGCCCGCATATACAGGGCAATACTGCTACTGCATTGCGGTTACTGTTTCATGAACTATCGGGCATATCAAAAAAAATATATTTTGCCTATAAGCTGGCTGTACATCCCTGCATAGGGTGTGGGTATTGCAGCAGGGAATATGGTTGTATTTTTGACGATGCAATGAATGAACTGTATTATACTCTGCAACGTGCTCATGTCATCATCATTGCTTCACCGTTATATTTTTCACACCTTCCTTCACCGCTAAAATCCATCATTGACCGCTGTCAGGTTTTGTGGGAATATTATAATCGGGGGAATAAACCACTCAACCAACAATATGGCTTTGCATTGCTTCTTGGCGCAGGTAACTATAGCAATATGTTTGTGCCATCGGTGATTACATTACGACATTTTTTTAATTCACTTAACTATCGCTTTGATGAAAAAAAGTATTTGCTGTTGCCAGATATAAATAACAAAAAAGATATAAAAAATGACGATATTACTAAAAAGATTACTACGACTGCTGGCTATATAAAAAAATTGTTATAAAAAAGAGGGAAGTATGAAATTATATGTTACATTGACCTTTTCCTGCACCAGCGAGGATCTAGCATTGTTTGTTAAAAAGGTTGTTGAATCGGGATGTTCAATCCGCAATATTAATTATTTATCCTCAGAAGGGAATCATGCTACTTATAAAGCTGATCTTATGTATACGGACAGAAAAATTTTTAAGGAAAAAATTTTAAGCTGGGTATCTAAGGAAACAACATTGATTGACTGTAGTGATATTATGTCAAAAGGCATTGAAGGCGGTTTGATAAAGGTATCCAGCAAGATACCATTTGATTCAGCTGGTGAATTTGAGGGTAAAATTCTTGGCTATATAGAGATTCTTAAAGATAATCTCATTACAGAAGAAACACGCAAACTTACAGGGATGTCCAGCAATTGTGGTATGATTATTTTGACAGAAGATAGTCAAAAGATACAGCCAAAGGAAATATATCATTATATTCTGATAGAAAGGGATTCACTGGTACTGAGCCATTGCAGTACACTGAATCCGCAGCCACTTTTGATGCGATACAGGACAAAAGAGGATATACTGAAAATTGTAGATTCCGTTTCCGCTAATTATGCTTTGATGCGGATTGCTATACCTGATACATTTCAGGAGATTTCACTGTTTCACCAAATGGATGAAATTAAGACTAATATTTTAAGCAGAGAATATGATGAAATTCCTCTTTATTGCCTTATTAAGGTTATGAATATTTTAAAACGCCATCATATATCACTGGCTGATACAGTAATTGGTGTTGTTGGGATTACTACCGCTGCCCTTCGTTTAACACGATTGTTATATGGCATTGGATGCAGCAAGGTTTTGGGGTTTGATACCAGTGAAGTGAATCTGTATCATTTTGAAAAAGAAAAGGGAATTGCCACAAACATTGATAATGTTTTTGAAAATTCAGATGTTGTGATTTTTATTTCTGATTGCTGTTCCAGTGAAGATTTTTATAAGTTGGTGAAAGGTCAGATTGTGTTAATTAATCCAGCTATAAATTTTGATACGCTGGTATTTCAGGAAAGGGGGGTAAAAGATTATGAATTACTCATTACTGAAAATTCGTACTTGCTGCTACCTGGTCTTGCTGAAAAAATGATGAAAGAACAGATTCATTCACCAAATGATGAGCAATTGATTGCCATAAGTAAAGCATTATATAAAGCAAATCTTGATATTGATAGTGCAGAAAATATGTACAGCATCACAGAAACTGTACAAAAAGCATCATAGTATAATTACGGATACAGTATATACCAGCTAATATTCTTATATGTTATTAAATGTATATAGTAATTTTTTCCGGATATAGTAATTGACGATTTTTTTAATTTATCTTCATCAAGCTTCAATGTCCCTCTTTGTAGTATATTAAAAATAACCTCGCCATTGGTTTCAGCAATTATTGAATCAGCGGACAATATGTCATAAAACTTGTTCTGATTGATAAGCCCAATACAAAATCCCTTGTTTCTGTCATTTATTTGTATGGGATAGCATATACAGAAACTGTAATTGCCCGACATAGGAGGATATTCAAAGGGTTTAAAAATAGCTATATCATCGTAGGGAAGATTTGAAACAAAGTAATGCAATACGGGAGATAGTTGCGATAATCTTCTGCCATAAAGCTCAATGCTTTTCATGGAATAAAGTATTGTATACGAGCTATTGATGATGAGCAAATCTTCATATAGTTGTTCTGTGACATTACCAATCATCTCGCTTATATGCTCATATTCAAGCAGATAATACTTCCGACCACCATTATCCATATTCATAAGATGTGTAAGATTTGCAATAAGTTCATGTTTTTGTATGATAGTTACTGCATTACTCATGTCATGAATATAGGGGGAAAATAAAGCTGATATAAGCTGTACTTCAGATTTTGTTGTTAATTTTGTACTGCAGGATAATAAATATAAAATAAATAATATAGGTATAAATAGGTTTCTTGTCTTCATAAAATTGTAATCGATGAATATTGTAAGTTACGTTTTTTAAAGAGTTCTCATATAATAATCGGTTTGTATGTGGTTTATCACAATTATAAAAATTATTTTTTAGATTAATACTTTAGAAATTCTAATAATGGGTTATTTATGTGTATTTTAATTAATAACGCATTGCAACAGTGTGAAAGTTGATATACTATAAATATTGTAAAAATATTTGACATATTATATGAAGCGTATAGCATGAGCCTAAAATAAAGATTATAAATAGATTAGTAAAAGCTAGATTCAACAATTAAGTGCAACCCTTTTCTGTAAAAAATAATTCATTGGGAGTAAAAAAACCCAATCTTTTTCG
>JBBFLA010000055.1:0-19989 GCA_037481795.1 Spirochaetota bacterium | reverse complement strand
AACCTGATTATTCTATAAATAATATTTTTATATTATTTGAATAGGGTCTTGAAAATATTTTGACTTTTTATAGGAGGAATACAATGGAATTTGAAACCACTACCTGTATTGTACCGGAATACCATGAACTGTTACTAACTTACGCAAAGCGTTGTGATTTGCCGGTTAGTAAATTTGTAATCTCATTAATTAACTATGCTGCATCTTTAGAAAAGAAAAAGAAAAAGCCGTTTAAAAATATCCGGTACAGGAAACGGAGCGGGAAAGAGTGGGAGCGAATGCATCTTTGCCTTTCATTTCATGAGTATGAATTTTTGCTTGATATGAAAAAGTTGTGGAAGATGAGTGTTGCATTGCTTATTGAATTTTGTATTGAAAATGTTTTAGAAGAATTTGTTGAAGCTTTGTTAAAAGAAGAACATCCATATAGTTATCGGTTTATGCACTATACATTTGACTTCAGTAGTGTTTATGGGATGCCTTCATATCGCTGTATATGGGGATTACCCCCAGAAATAGTGGCAAAAACCTTGTAAGAAACCACAAAAATAACCAACACCAAATAAAAAAGCACCTTCCCCTGCTTAATAAGAACAAAAGCATGGAAGGTGCTTTTTTGATGGTACTTTATTATTCGTTCATATGATATGCATCAACCAGTGAATACACATATTTATCAAGCACGCGGTTATACCTGTCATGATCAACTACAGGCTTTTGTATCATCTTTAAGCAAAGCTCCTGCTGCTTGGCAGTACTGCTTGTCTTTGAGTAAATCTGCAAAGCAAATTTTGAAAAATCCCTGATCATGAAATCAAAGATCTGATCAATCAAATCGTCTTCAACATTATAGATTTTCTTGTTCTCTAAAATAAGCTGACCATACGCAACCAGAGTAAACAGCTCACCAATTGACAATAAAAAGTCAATGTCTTCAGCCTGTTTCTGGTCAGGCGTTGCACCCATCATGAAATCCTTGAATGCGTTGGTCTGCTTCTTGAAAATCTCAACGTTAGGCAGGTTAACGCTGTTGTACGCAATGTTGTAATCGTGGAACTGAATCTTGCCCAGCCCCTTTGTTGGTCCCTGATTGAACAGAAAATCATCGTTGGTAGCATCTAACCGCTGCGGTATTTCAGGGAATTCTTTTGGATTAAAGAAGTAGTTAAACATGAACTTAATAATCAGCGCCATGTTAACATGAACTGTTCCCTCTAATTTTGGCAATGCCCTGATGTCCCTGGCAGCCATGTGGAAGTAGGTATCCTTTTCAAAACCTTTAGCAGCAATGATATCCCACAGTAAGTTGATAACCTCTTCACCCTGAGTGGTGACTTTCATCTTAACCATTGGATTGTAGAGCAAATACCGCTTGTCATTTTCATTGGCGCTTCGCATATAATCAGTTGCACGCAAAGCAAACAATTTCATTGCCACAAGCCTTGTGTATGCATCAACAAAGAACTGCTTGATGTGCGGGAATTCGGTAACGTACTTGCCGTATAGGTTGCGGTGTGCAGCGTGATTTAATGCTTCATAAAAACAATGTGTTGCAATACCAATTGAACCCCATCCCAAATTGAATTTACAGATATTAATAGTATTGAGCGATGCATCCCAGGCATCTCTGCCTTTATCAAGGATATCAGCTTCAGTAATAGGATAATCGTGCAGCGCATACTCAGCAACATACGACTGGCTGTGAATAACGTTTTTAATGCATTCAAATTTTGGATGCTGAGAATCAACCACAAAGAACACATAGTCTCCCGTATCAGCAATTTTACCAAATGTTGATACCAGTGCAGCTTTGTTGGCATTGCCAATGTAGTACTTGTCGCCATTTGCGCGGTAAGTGCCATCGCCATTGGGATACAGCATCATATCGCTTGAGTAGATGTCAGCGCCATGTTCCTTTTCGGACAATCCAAATGCAAAGATTGCACCCTCTTTCAAAAGTTTTGCAGCTTTCTGCTTCACCTCTTCGTTTTTGCCAATCCATATTGGCCCAAGACCCAGTTGCGAAACCTGGAATGTATACCAGTATGCAAGCCCGTAAAAACCTAAAATTTCAGCAAAGTTGACAATGCGCCAGGTATTCCAGTGGCTGCCCTTATCACCATATCCTTTTGGTGTAAAGAGCTTAGAAAAAATCTGATTTTCCTTTTGAAACTGCAAGAAATCATCGTACCACACACAGTTGTGATCATCATCCAGAACCTTTTTTAATCCTTTGTTCTCAAAAAACTGTATGGTTTTTTTCATAATGTCTTCCGACTCTTTGTCGGGGAATTTGACATTGTACTTTTTTGGATTTAAAAGAATCATATCCCACCCCTATTCAAATTATAGTAACAAATTTGAGTATATCATATTCACGCTGATTTATAAAGAAAAAATTACAGTGTTATGTATTTTTTCAATCAACTATTTTTTATATTTGTCAATGTGAATTGTGGGCGTGCCCCCGCCGTCCAGTATAGTTATTATAATTTAAAGAAGCATTAAGACACAGAGCAATGCATCTACCTTGTTCAATGTACGGCGGGGTCGGGCTGCTTCGGGCTTCGGCTTTCGCCTTCGGCCACGAGCGCGGCAAGTGCAACGTGCGCACGATTGTATCCATCCACAAAAAAAGACGCACAGCAATGTATCTTTTCATATTTATTGCCGGCGCCCGTGGCTGCATGCGCACCCTGCGCATCCCTCACGCAGGAACTATCGCCCTAAAATAAAACTACCCTGTCTTTAATCTTTCCGCTTTCCACTAATTCTGCAAATTCATCTGCCATCTTTTGTCCCACCTCAATTGCTTTTTCCCAGAATAAAAGCCTTTCAGCGTCATTGCCTGCAAATGTATAAAAATCATGTCTGTCAGGAATTCTTTTGTAGGGAAGCAAATCAAGCGCATCAGGCGACGGGCTTACCATGCATATATCAGCCAGGCTATTCTGCGGTTTGCGGTGCGGCAGGGCCTTATCAAACCATCCTGGCACAATGCGCTCAGAGTAATGCGGATACAGCGCAATACCGCCATCAAGCATAAGTGGCAGGTCCATCTGATAATCAACAAGCCCGCCATCGCGTAGCATTGTAACAGTACCATTATGGGAATATGGTACTCCTTTCATAACCAGTGGAATAGCACCTGAAGCCATGATGGCCTTTTTTACATTTGACGCATCAAGCGGGATAAATTGGGTGCTGAAATTTTCCCATTGTATGAATGACGGAAATTGTCGCTTATCATAAAACACATAGCGGTCAAAATGTAATGCCAAAAGCTTTCTACTTACAGCATTGGAAATCGCCGCTGTAGCAAGCCCCGCCGCAAGCGGCAGCTTACGTTCATTTGTAAGCAGATGTTTTGAGCGTGCCGTGATGATGCACAGGCGTATCACAGGATGATGTATGATTTCTTCTACTCTGCTATCAGGCAGGTAGGTTTCCATAATGGCAACGGTTTCGGCGGTTATCTCTTCCCTGTCAGGATTAAGCGAATATTTTTGCGCCATGTAGCGCTGTTTAAATGTATCCAGCGCTTTTGCACCATTCTTTTGCGCCAGAGCAGCAAAGCGCCATGTTGCGATGGATGAACCAATGAAATACACTGGCGTTTTTCGTTTTTGCAAAAAATGTGAATATACAAGCTTATCAAGCCCGTATAGAATGAGCCACTTGGGGCCACCAGCAGCGCCAAGTACACAGTGAATTCTTTCTTTTTTCAGGCCTTCATCTTTAATGATACCGTAGGCACGTGGTCCAGCTTTAATTGTACACAAACGTTTCATAGTAGCCTCAAATTTTTATTACAGTATATTTAAATAACAGTGTTATGGTATGGAAAAAAGCAAGGATTTTTTATATAGCTGGAATGGTATTTTGGATTATAGATTTTGAGTAGCAGCATATATTTTTAAATGCGGAATTTATTGTGGCTCAAACTTTGTAGCTACCAAACATTCTAACTAACCCCATTTGATGCAATATTTATGTATAGATTTTCTCCTGGTATAATAATCTTAATTTTACTTGAACTGCTTGTACTTTTTCATATTACTTCAAAGAACTGATGTATTTCTTTTTACTGGCACTTCCCTCTGTTGCCCGTACAAAAGAAAGTGCCAGTAGAAAATTTTATAGATTTATTTAATAGTAATAAACCCCGCTTCTTTAACTATAGCCTGCCCTTCTTCAGACAACATAAAGTCTATAAATTCTTTAGCAGCAGGCTTTATCTTTACTTCATTGACATACATATAGAGTTTACGTGCAATTGGGTATTTTCCGCTTTTTCCATTTTCTATGGTTGGCTCTATATTATTTACATACAGCATCTTGACTCTATCATTACAATAGCCATATCCCACATATCCAATAGCCTTTGGATTTTGTGATACCGTCTGTAAAATTGCCCCATTGGAAGCCTGCAGCAATGCATCTTTGCGCACCTCAACCTGTTTCATTACTTTGGATTCCCACACTTCAAATGTCCCTGAGCTTGAATCACGGGATATAACCACAATGGTTTCATCATTGCCACCAACATCCTTCCAGTTTTTCACTGAACCTTCGTAAATTGCTTTAAGCTGATGTAAAGTCAGGTTTGAAACGGGATTTGAAGGATGAACAATAGGCACTATCATATCAAATGCAATGGCAATTTCTTTGATAATTTCACCTTTCCGTTTTGCAAGAGCTATCTCTTCCGTATGCATTTCACGTGAAGAGTTTGCAATATCGCAGCTTCCATCAATGAGCGATTTAATGCCATCACCAGAGCCAGTGCCCGAAAGGCTTATTACAATTTTACTCTTTTCATAGAATGCTTCAGCAGCTTTCTGAGTAATGGGCAACACCGTTGTTGAACCTTTAACAACTATTTTTTCTCTGGGCTCTTTTGAACATGATACAATGAGTGTTGTTGCTATCACAAATGTTATGAATAGTACTACTACGCTTTTTATTTTCATCTTTAAACCTCCATCAAAAAATATGATTTAATCTTATCCTGGCATTCTTAATATGTTCAACACTTTTTTTATAAAAAAAACGCTACATTGCTGTAGCGTTATTTCAATCAGTGTTTTATATTCACATTAATCAGTTAGCGGTATAAAACCTGCTGCTTTTACAATCTGCTGCCCTTCTTTTGAAAGTACAAAATCAATAAACTGCTGTGCTTCAGGTTTTATTTTTACCTCATTGACATACATATATAACTTACGTGCTATTGGGTATGCCCCTGATTTTCCGTTAGGTATGGTTGGTTCTACTCCATTGACGGTAATTGCTTTTACTTTGTCATCTAAGTATCCATATCCAACGTATCCAATTGCACGTTTATTCTTTGATACAACAGATACAATTGCTCCATTGGAAGCCTGCAATAACGCATCCTTGCGCACTTCAGCTTTCTTCATAACCTTTGATTCCCACACTTCAAAAGTTCCAGAACTTGAATCACGGGATATTACAACTATCCTTTCATTGTTGCCACCCACCTGGCTCCAGTTATTTATGGCACCTTCATAGATGGCTTTAAGCTGAGCCATTGACAAATTTTTTACAGGGTTTGAAGGATGAACAATAGGAACTATCATATCATAAGCAATAGCAACTTCTTTAATCTTTTCACCTTTTGATTTTGCCATTTCCCATTCTTCCTTCTTCATTTCCCTTGAAGAATTTGCAATATCACAGCTACCATCAATGAGTGATTTAATACCATCACCAGAACCTGTACCTGAAAGACTTATCACAATTTTTGTTTTTTCATAAAAAGCTTCCAGTGCTTTCTGGGCAATGGGCAATACGGTAGTTGAGCCTTTAATGACTACCTTAGATCCTTTTGTTTGTGAAAAACCAATTGATAATGAGCTTACAATCGCTATTATCATGAAAATTAAAAAACTCTTGACCTTCATTATGGCCTCCTGTTATAATTTTGGTAACTTTTATTTAAAACGCAATATGCATTTTCACAACAAACTAAGTACACCGTTATTATGAAATTTTTATAAAGATTAGATTAATTTTCTATTTGATTTGACCTGATTGATCTTTTAATCATATATAGCAACCAGTCCATGCAGCAAAAAGCAATGCTATATTATAAAAACTTTATATTTTCTTTACATTATTATTATAAATCCTTAACATTTCAGTGGTTTAGTAATTTAAAAATTATAAATAAATGTAATAGTAAAAGAAATAACGGTGATATATGCTGGAAAACACAATAAAAGTTAAAGCCCAAAACCTTTCTTTTTTCTATGGGGATAATCAGGCACTATTTGATATTAATTTATCAGTACAGGCAAACACAGTTATGGCACTGATTGGCCCTTCTGGTTGTGGTAAATCAACATTCCTTCGCTGTATCAACAGGATGAATGATATAATACCTTATACAAGAATTGAAGGCGAATTAACCATAGATGGGGAATCCATATACCATACTAAATATGATGTCACGCAGCTTCGTCGACGCGTTGGCATGGTTTTCCAGAAATCCAACCCATTCCCAAAATCAATTTTTGACAATATAGCGTACGGTTTAAAAATAAATGGTATAAAAGATAGATATACCATTGAGCGCATCGTGGAAGACTCACTAAAACGAACGGCATTGTGGGATGAAGTAAAAGACAGGCTACAAACTTCAGCCATGAGTCTTTCCGGCGGACAGCAGCAGCGCTTATGCATTGCGCGAACCATTGCAGTGCAACCCGAGATTATTTTAATGGATGAGCCAGCTTCAGCACTTGACCCCATATCTACTCAAAAAATTGAAGAGCTTATTCAGGACTTAAAAAAACAATATACCATAATAATTGTAACCCACAACATGCAGCAGGCAGCACGTGTCAGTGACTATACCGCATTCTTTTATATGGGAAAACTTATTGAAGTAAATAAAACTGAAATTATTTTTACAAAACCTGAAAAGCAGATGACTGAAAATTATATAACTGGAAAATTTGGATAATCATTGATTATTGAAAGGAGATAACAATGCCAACCCACTTAGAACAGGAACTCAATGACTTACTGCGCAAAATACTTGAAATGGCTGATATTGCCATAGAGGCAGTTACTGATGCAGTACAGTCACTTAAAACTATAGACGTAAAGCTGGCTGAAAAAGTGATACAAAAAGATTCAGCACTTGATAAATTGGAGATAGCTATTGATGAAGAATGTGGCAGGATTTTAGTAACCAAACAACCAGCAGCAGGTGACCTCAGGTTAATATTAGCAATCCTCAAATCCAACACTGACTTAGAGCGCATTGGCGATCTTGCAACCAACATTGCCAAGGAAACAATACGGCTTGAAGGAAAATCGCTTTTAAAGCCACTTATTGATATTCCGCGTATGATGGAAATCTGTATTAAAATGATAAAACTGGCATTTCAGGCAATCACCGAGAAAAATATTGAATATGCACGGCAGTGTATTGGCCTGGACAAAGATGTTGATGAACTCAATATGCAGATAAACCGTGAGCTATTCAGCTTTATGGTAGAAAATCCAGCAACCATTTCACCGGCATTTGGCCTTATCATGGTAGCAAAAGCATTGGAACGCATTGGCGATCATGCAACCAACATCGCTGAACGGGCAATATACTACATAGAAGGTGAAGACATTCGTCATCAGGAGTAATACATGCCAAAAATATATGTAGTTGACGACGAAAAGGACATCCGCGAAATACTGAAAGTCAATCTTCAGAAAAATGGCTACGACGTTGCTACATTTGCTTCAGCAGAAGAGGTCATTAAACAATTAGCTATAACCAAACCCGATCTGTTGATACTTGATATCATGATGAGTGGCATGGATGGATTGGATTTGTGCAAACACATCAGGGCATCCAATACGCTTAAAGATATACCTATTTTATTTCTTTCAGCAAAATCAGCGGAACTTGACAAGGTGCTGGGACTTGAGTTAGGGGCCGATGATTACATAACCAAGCCATTCAGCATCCATGAACTCATTGCCCGTGTTAAAGCAATACTACGGCGTCTCCAGGTAAAGGAAGAAACACCGAAAGAAGTTTTAACCTACAAAGGCATTGTACTGTATCCGGAAAAATTTTCAATAACTATCGACAAAAACCCCATAGACCTTACAAAGACTGAATTTCTTATCCTTAAGCTTTTTATGCAATACCCTGGTAAGATTTTTTCCCGGGACAACATCATCGACAGCATTCGCGGCGACAATGTATATGTCATTGACAGAACCGTTGACGTGCATATCATGAATCTCCGGAAAAAATTAGGACATTACAAGGATGCAATTAAAACCTATTCGGGCGTTGGGTATGGATTAAAAGGTTAAGTATAATGTTTAAAAGTCTTAAAACAAAATTAATTGTTGTATATTCTGTAGCACTGGTATGTTTTATTTCTTTTCTTCTTATTTACAGCAGTCGCCATATTCGCAAAGAATTTACTGTATTCTTAAAAAACGAATTACAGCAAAGTATTGATTATATAAATACCTATTGCCTGTCATTTCACAAACCCATTAACAAACAATTTTTTACCTATGAGATAGTAACTGCTTTAAAAAATCTATCACATAAAAGTTCCCTGCGCATCACCATTCTTCAGAATGATGGCACCGTACTGTTTGACACCGACGCAAACCCTGAGATAATGGAAAACCATCTGTACCACCCGGAGATTCTGGAAGCAAGAAAGAACGGTACAGGTATGGCAACCCGATTCAGCAATACAGTTGGTGCCGATATGCTGTATGTTGCATCATATTATAACTACTACTATATTCGTACTGCAAAATCAATGTCCACTATTAATGCACTCATTGATTCTATAACCAGAAATATTGTTATAGCTGGAATTATCATCCTTATTATCAGTATTACCGTCACAGCAATTTTTGCTACTGCTTTTACACGACCTATAAAAGAATCATTACACTTTATTAATACATTTTTTAACGGCAACTTAAATGCGCGTATTCTCAATTACAAAGATGATGAAATGGGCTACTTACAAAAAGCAATGAACCAGTTAGCAGACAATATCCAGCAGCGCATTATTGAACTGACCAATGAAAAAAATAAGCTCTTCATGATTATTGAAAGCATCCATGACCCCATAGCACTCATTGATGAAGATAAAAAAATTGTTATTTATAACAGAGCATTTGCAAACTGTTTTGAGTATCCTGAAAGTTTAACTGGCAAATACTATTTTACTGTTATCCGCCACAGTGAGCTTAATGCAAAAATATATATTGCATTTTCACAAAAGCAAAAAATATCTTTTGAAGAAACAATTGCCAGTAAAATTTTTCAGATATTTATCTACCCGTTTGCTGAACCTTCTACAGGCATCCTGCTACTTATGCACGATGTAACTGAACAAAAGCGCATACAGCAACTGAAGTCGGATCTGGTTGGGAATCTATCACATGAATTAAAAACGCCAGTTAGTATCATCCGTGGATACTTAGAAACCATTAAAGACAACATCTGCGACCAGAAAACAGCAGAGCAATTCATTGAAAATGCACTTATAAACGTTGAACGCCAGAATGCAATCATCAACGATATGTTGAAACTCAATCAATTAGAGACTTCATCTTTCATTACCAGTGAATCTATTGACCTAAAAAAAATCATCACACAGTGTGTAGAGCTGTTAACACCAAAAATACAAAAGAAGAATCTATCGATAGTTATGGATATACAATCCCTGCCACAAACCATTACTGGTAATGCATTCCTGGCTGAAGAGATTTTTTTCAATTTAATAGACAATGCCATTAACTATAATAATCCAGGTGGATCGATAACTATCACTGCAAATAAAGAATCAAAATTATTATTAATTAGTATAGCCGATACCGGCATTGGCATACCACCCGATGAAATACCAAGGATTTTTGAACGCTTTTACCGTGTTGACAAAAGCCGATCACGCGAAACTGGTGGTACCGGTTTAGGCTTATCCATTGTAAAACATGCAGCAATTATCCTGGGATGGACAGTAGATGTAACATCGTCATCCAGCGGCTCAACATTTACAATTACAATACCATATTAGTATATTTTTTATATTCCAAGATATAAACTATTTTCTCACTGAACACTCATTTTACATAAATACCACAATATTTATTCATTGCACAATGAGGACATGAAATGAATTGCTGAGTTGCTATATATACTGTTCCCAATAGTAAACTAAGAACTGTCAATCCTATATTCATTTTATCAAATGTAGTAACGGATAAAACAACTCCATATATTACAGGGAATAACAAAAAAATAATAATTAATACTGTGCAAATATTCCCATAAAATTGAAATTTTTTATAATCAACCAAGTGATATTTGAAAATCAGTTTGGCTAATTTTCCAAATCCCTTATCACATAATTTTCCAAAATAGCAACAAAACCTACACACAAATAATACTGTAAAAAACAAAATAAAAATCACTAAAAATAAATAGCTATAAACTAAAATAATAGAATTATATGTAATAATTAATCCAGTTATTACAATAGCACTGAGCATAAAAACTCTTGCTATAACTAAAATAAGCGGATATTCAGAATATTCGGTAGGTTTCATTGTATATAATAATTGCTAATTGAATTTATATTAATAATAACTATTGCTTAAATTTCTTTCTGTATTTATACCGCAAAATCATACCGGTAAAATTTAAGCCCAGTACTAATACTATGAGCACAATTGCTGTTCCGTATTGTATATGCCGTGTTGCTTCAATATGAGTTCCCGCTGTTGCTAATACATATATATGGTATGGCAATGCCATCACTTCACTGAAGAGTGAATCAGGTATATGTGGTGTATAGAATGTTGCGCAGGTGAACATTATAGGGGCTGTCTCCCCTGCTGCTCTTCCCAGTGACAGCATGATACCGGTCAATATGCCCGGCAGTGCAGTAGGTAGCACTATTTTATAAATAGTTTGCCATTTGGTTGCCCCTAAGGAAAGCGACGCCTCCCGGTACGATGTGGGGACAGTTAGTAGGGCTTCCTCAGTTGATCGTATAACCAGCGGCAGGTTCAAAATTCCCAGTGTAAGTGATCCGGCAATAATGGATGAACCAAAATCTAAGAATATGACAAATACACTCAATCCAAAAAGCCCAAATACAACCGACGGAACACCAGCCAGATTATTAATACCCAAACGAATAAATTGCAGCACTTTAATATTTTCTACATACTCGGTTAAATAGATTGCAGTCATAACGCCAATTGGAACTGATATAACCGATGAACCAATCATGAGATACAATGTACCCAGAAGTGCCGGGAATATCCCCCCCTCACGCATTTCGTTTTTGGGGAATGCAGTTAAAAATTCCCAGTTTAATGCACGGTAGCCCTGCAAAAATATATATCCTAACACAAACAATAAAAATGCTATTATGGTATATGACAGAGCAGTGATGATAATAAAAGATGTTTTTTCAATTGCTTTTGCTTTTGCCTGTAATGATGCCATATTTCCCTTTTTTAATGATACTTGAATTTATATTTCATTGAAAGATAGTTAGCAATAACATTAAAAAGCATAGTAAGTATGAATAAAATGATGCCTATTGCAAACAGAGCAAAATAATGATCACTGCGGTATGATGCTTCAGCCATCTCGGCTGCAATATTGGCAGTTAACGGCCGTACAGGATCAAACAGCGATGTGGGGAACGTGGTTGCTCCCCCAGCAACCATCAGCACCACCATGGTTTCGCCAAGAACACGCGCAATGCCCAAGATGATAGCCGTCCATATACCAGAAAGCGCTGCCGGCATGGTAATGTGGATAATCGTCTGCCAGCGGTTTGCTCCCAGCGCATACGATGCTTCTTTCAGCGATACCGGCACCGAAGACAATGCATCTTCGGATATACTGGCAATAGTTGGTATTGCCATAAACGCTAACATGATTGATGCATTGAAAAGGTTAAGGCCAGTGTCTATATCAAAGTGGTCCTGTAAAAATGGTGCAATGACCACCATGCCAAAAAAGCCAATGATAACCGATGGGATGGATGCAATAAGCTCAATTCCCGGTTTTACAACTTCACGAACTATAGATGGGGCTAATTCTGAAAGATAAATTGCAACTCCCAAACTGAATGGCACGGCAATAATTGCTCCAATAAACGTAACAGACAAAGAAGCTATAATAAGTGGCAGTGTCCCAAATTTTGGTGGTTCCGATGTTGGATACCAGCTTGTTCCAAAAAGGAAGTCTTTTACACTGACAACCTTGAAAACCGGTAAACCTTCTTTAAAAAGAAAAATCATGATTAAAAATAAGAATGAAACTGAAATAAAGCCAACAACAGCAAAAATATACTTCACCATCCTGTCGCTTACGTTGTGAATATTAAGTGCAGATTGTAATGTTTGTTTTGTTTGTTTTGTTTGTTTTAGCATAATTTATTTCAATACTATCATGATTAGTTTTTAACAAGAAATACCATATACGTAACAAAAAAGTTTACGCATATACACTACACAAATCACAAAGATACTTTTAGTTAAATAGCCCCTAATTATAAAGAAATTATAAAGCCATTGTAAAGATATTGTAAAATAAAAAATATAAAAGCATGTACCCTGTTATTTACACTATTATCTGATTAATTGCCAGCTTTTATTTTCCATAACTGTGATAATATCACTTTCATTGACAATAAAATTATCTCCATCTACGGTATGAGCTAAAGCTCCTGCTGCCAGGGCAAAATCCACACAATAATTCAGATCATTACCCTTAATAAAGGAATATATGAAAGCTGCAGCCATTGCATCACCTGAACCAATACGATCAACCACATCTTTTAATTTTCTAACTTTTAATTCTGTCAAAGCTTGCCGTGTTGATGCTAAAGCTCCTATTTCAGTTTCAGATGCATTGGTGGTAAATCGATGTGTAATCAGTATAAGTTTTACGTTTGAATACTCTGTAAAAAGATAGTCTATGATATCGTTATAGTTTGTGATATATTCCGGCAATAAAAGTTTTTTGATATGGTCTTCATTTCCAATTAATACATCTACTTTTTTGACAAACTCACGCATTACTGTTTTAGCATGGCTTATATTCTTCCATAATGTTGAACGATAGTTAATATCAAATGATACAATGCCATTATTTCGTTTTACAGCATCATATGCTTTTACCGTTTCTTCAGTTAGAATGTGCGATAGTGAAAGTGTTATCCCTGTGGTATGGAACCATCCGCAATCATGTAATACTTCATCCCATTTGATTTCATCTTTTTGCAATGAAGCAAGCGCACTGTGAGCTCTATCATAAATTAATCGTGGTGGGCGCAAATCAACACCCTTTTCATAAAAATACAGACCCAATCGTGAATCGTTTTTAACGATTACACAATCCATATTAATGCCAAAACCCCTGAAATACCGTAGTACAGCTTTTCCTAATTCATTATCAGGCAATACAGTCACCAATTGTGTCTTTATGCCCAGCTGCGATAGTAACACTGCACAGTTAGCTTCAGCACCACCAAAATATGAAAGCAACATATTTGTATGCATTAATTGCTGAGTATCAGGTGGCGATAAACGCAAAAGAACCTCACCCCAGCCGGTAAAATAATTTGAACAATCAAATAAAATGTTATTATCCATAGTTTACATTGAAAAATTAACTTTCATTATCACAGCCCAGATAAATAGTCCAATAAAAAATGTAAAAAAAAGTGCTGATGCTATTGCAGTTATGGTTAATGTTTTACCAGGCCTGAATATATCGGGTAGATGCCTGTGGCAAATATATATTCCTAAACCAATAACAAGCGGAAGAAAAACCGTATCAATGATTGCAGAAACCTGCAATAAGATTACAGGTGCAGGGAACACCACAGCAAACAGTGCAGTAAATACAACGTAAATAAAGACAAATAATCGATAATAGCGCAATTTCTCGTCACCATCCTTCTTCCGCTGGTACCACACTGAGTTGGAAGCAACCCGGCATAATCCATCAATATTTGCAAGCAGCGTGCTGAACAGTGTCCCAAATATCCCAACAAGAAAAACTATCTCACCTATTTTACCAAAGCTTTCTCCTGCAATGTGTGATATCTGCAACCCCAATTGCTCTCCTTTAGGTACTATTCCTTTGGGATACAATATGACCGCTCCTGCAACCAGAAATAATACTGTTAAAAGCGCAGTAATAACAGTATTTATGGTCAAATCTATCTGATTAATTTTTATCCATTTTTTAATCCTGCTTTTATCTTCATCGGTATCTATTGACCCATCAGCCTTTCCTCTTTTACTACCTTCTATCCATAGCGAATACCACACAACTCCAATAGCACCAGCACCCGTCCATCCCAAAAGCGGAACAAGTTCACGCAATGTATGGAATGGAACCCGTGGAATAAGACCATCTGCCATTGCCACAGGATCAGGTGCTGTCTCTATTAATGCATACACCAGAAACACTATCATAATGAAAACCAGCACCCTGGATATCTTTTCCAGAGTATGATAGCTTCCTAAATATAATATTATTCCAACAGTTACTATCGAACACACCGTTGCCATTTCCATGGAAATTGCTGGCGCTAACCCATATATACAGCTTCCAACCGATAATGCTATTCCCGTCATCCCCGAAACACTGGCAATAAATACTATCCAGAAAAGAGTAATAACCCAACCAGTTTTCAGTTTAAAAAGTTTGCAATCTATTTCAACCTGAGCAAAAGCAATTAAGACATTTTCACCGGTTGCAATGGTGTACCGTCCAACAAGCTCAAAGATAGCATATTTCATACCAAGAGACACAAGAGGAGCCCACAGAAGCAAATACCCAAAGAGTGCTCCTGAACGCGTTGCAAACACAAGCTCTGACACCCCAATTGCACTTGCCGACCATACCAGACCAGGACCCAGAACTTTCAACAGGTTAAACCCTTTTGGTGGCTGTGATACCATACGTTCCCCCTTTGTTTTTTAGTAAAACTAAAGCGATATTACCGTTTTGACGCCATGTTCCAGTATAATTTTTTTTGCCCGTATACTCCAGTTTTCTAAATCCTGTTTTGTTAAATGCTTCCCCTTAACCTGATAATGAATGGGCACAACAATCTGCGGTTTAACTTCATCAACAAAACGGGCGGCTGCTTCCATATCCATGCCATCTTTGCCTACCAGGGGATAGGTGGAACAGGCAACCTGTATCATGGCGATAGTTACTGCGTAAGGGGTCAGAGCCTTATATAAAAGCTCATTGTATCGCGTATCACCGGAAAAATATATGGTAGTAGTGCCTTTTCGTATGATAAATCCTATTGAGTCCTTTGCAAATGGGTGAAACGCAGGCACTGCAGTCACCTTAATACCATTACAATTAATATGATCTCCCGGGGTCAGAGCATGAATTTTTTTTACTCCTTTCTTTTGTGCCCGTTTGATTGCACTGATTGATCCAATAACCTCACAATCCCTTTTCTTTGCCAGCCTGATTGCTCTGTTACACCAGTGGTCAATATGATTATGTGAAACAAGCATATAATGAATAGGGGCAATTTTTTCAGGATCCACGGGTAAAGGAACAGCTCGCAAGAATTCAAAGGATCCCCACCAGGGATCAGTCATGAACACTAATCCATCAATCTCTATACATACTGTACTTTGCCCAACTAATGTTAATGCAATGCTCATGGGCAAACCTCCTTAGAACATACGTTACTCTATTTTAGTATCTCACCCTATTATTTATAAGCCATTCATATGCATCAATCGCACTTTCTATATCATTTTTTACGGGATACCAGCCCAATACCTGTTTTGCTCTGGTATTATCAAACACATAATCGCGCAATGCTATCTCAAGGTGCTGTGGTTCAAGTGGCGAAACACCAAAGAATGAAAGAATATGTACAATACCGCGTGCAACTGGTGCAGGCACCGAAAGAATCTTCTCCTTTTTTCCTGCATGCTCAAATAACGCCTTTACCATCTGGCGAATGGTTGGGACATTATCGCTTGAAATATTTGCAACAAGCAACCCTTTTGTTATTTTCTGCAGCGATAGCACAATGGCCTGTACAACATCCCGTACATCTACCATCTGTAACCGTGTTTTCCCTCCACCAGGAAGAATAACAGGTTTACCTTCTTTTATAGCCTTCATCTGCTCAACAAGGAAAGGTTCATTTTGTCCCGGACCATTAATTGTTGGTGGTCTTAAAATGGCAACACCATGCCCTTTCTCAGCCAATTGAATACACATTCGCTCACCTTCAACCTTATGTTCACCATAAGGGCATACGGGACGCAGAGGGACATCCTCAGGACAGGGTACCGGCACATTAATGCCATACACCTCTACAGATGATACAAACACCAATTGTTGTATATTTCGCTCTTTACACGCCTCAATAACATTCTGTGTACCCGTGACATTTATTGCATACATTCTATCTGTATCTTTTACAAATTGAGCCAGTGCTGCAGCACAATGCACCACGGCATCGGCACTGTTACATGCTCTTGCCACAAAATCCCTATCAACAATATCCCCCTTGAAGAATGTAACATTGCCTGAGTCCTTACCAGGAAAATCTTTTACATCAATGCCAGTAACTTTATAGTTTTCATCAACAAGCCTTTGCACAACATGCTGTCCTAAATATCCTGAACAACCAGTAACAACCACTGTTTTCATATTAATAACCCTTTTCACAGCTTTCCATACTTGCGGTACACATCAACCAGTGATTTGCCCTGCCGTATTTCCTGCCGTGAACGGCGTTCTGCCTGAACAACCTCTTCTGCTTTTTCAACCACCTCTTTTAGATCTACATCCTTTACCGGTATGACCACAACGCCATCGCAGTCAGCAAAAATTATATCACCTGGATTTACCCGCACACCACCACACCATATAGGTGCACCAATACCAACTAAATCAACCCTGCCTATAGAGTCAGTAGGGATATTGCCCCGGGCCCAGACAGGAAATTCAATTTCCAGAATACGATTAATATCACGGATTGGGCCATCCACTACTGCACCCTTTACGCCACCAAAGTATTTACAGGTTGTTGACATAAGCTCACCCCATGCACCCGCACCATAAAATTCATTTGCATTAACCGCCACAACCTGTCCCTTCTGCATGCTTCCAAATAAGTCCTCCAGTACTTTTGCAACAAACTCTGGATCATATTCTTTTAACCGTGTGCTTTTGCGTGTTTTTGCTTCTTCCATGGTAAACGCAGGCCCTGCAACAGCAGCTTTTGGCAGTATTGGAACAAACCCAGAACACATTGCCTGATGCATAAATCCCATTTCATCAAGTGTGTCACAAACCGCTGGCGTATATGTCTTTTCCAACCGCGTGCATAACTCAATGGTTTCTTCATATGAATATACTGGTGCCATACATTAACCTCCATTTAAAATAATTCTAATGTTATAAACGATAGCTCATGAGGATTCAGAGCTGTTTCTATACTATTGTTTATCACTGCCACAGGTTTTATTTTTTTGCCAGAAACATCTGAACAATAGGCTTTTTGTATTTTTCTTTTTGTATTCATTGTACATCGTGCTTGTTGTTTCTTGCCTGCAAGCTCAAACATACCAATGATTATGGTGTTTTTTGAAATGGGTTGATTGTAGATTATAGCTACATGTGCATTGTTTGTTTGTATAAATGATGGTTGAGTAAAACCCAATTCATCAAAACTAAACCTATACGCAGTTGCTATCGCTTCATTGTGTGTCTGTGCAGTAAAACTAGTGAATGTACTTTTAAAGGCCATGGTATCTTTCAAATCTCTACCCAATCCCAATTTCCCCCACAATGTCCATCCAATACAGCAGTGATAAAATCCTGCCATGTCATCATGTTTAACAGGAACTATCGCCTTGCTATCGTGTGACACAAATACTGCATACTGAGAACCTTCTTTATGTAAAACAAACCAGTCAAAATATACTGATGAAGGCAATTCATGCATCCATTGAAAAGGATACAGTGTATCGTTTATACTTTTAAATGGCGCAATATTTTTTGCAGCAGGTATAAGATTGCCACCAGTATCTATTGCTCCCCATCGCAATACAGAACATGCTGAATCATACAGTATTTCCTGTGACTTTACAGGATAAGCAAAGTAGTGTTCAGCAATCTGAGGTGCTTGACCTGCAACATGCTGGGTGAAATTAATACGCTTTTCACTGGAAGGTATAATAATTTCCTGAGTAATCGATAGCGACTGTGTGAAAAGCTGATAGAAAAAGTATGCTATCTTTAACAAAATAGGTGGTACGTGTATGCCAAAAGCCTTTTTAAAAAATTCAGAAAGTATGTCCATGCCCCCGTAATACGAATACTCTGACCCCTCCACAACTATGCGATAATCATCCCCGTTATTATAGAGGGTTGTTGTTACCTTTTCAAAGCCCGCAGCTGTTTCAAAGTAATTGCGCCTGGCAGCATTTTCCCCACGAACACCAATAACATACTGATTGAATCCGTATATATGTTTTTTACTAACCCACTCCCTATGTAATTGTTTATCAAGTATACTATTAATACATCCTTTGCCTGCATCAAATGATATTCTGTAAAATTGATTTTCTATAATGATTGGTTTGTTTGCATCATAGTTTATTTGTTCCCATTGTTTGTTTTCTTTGTTTTTTTGCAAAAGCTTGAAATCTTTAATTATATTCATGGGGGTATATACCCATTCATTGCGCGTATTCATCCAGTCTTTAACATCCTGTTTTGTATAATGGGTTTTCCCAAAAGGTACAGGGCGTGGATTATGATCATTGTTGAGTATAATTGCCATATACCCTTCAAGACTTTGCAGGGTATACGTGTTTACATCAACCACGTTGTTTTGCAGCAATGCACCAACAAGATCTTTCCCACGCGCATATAGCTCTCTATCATATAAATTATTAATAATCAGGCGCTCAGGATCTACCTGTATAAAATCTAAGTATATCTGTTCGCCCCAGAATGGTGGCATTTCCCCTTTAAATACAGGTATATTGTTTGCATACTTTTGTGAAATGTAATCAAAGAATTCCAGAGGTGTTGCAATGATAATCGTTGGATTAACAAATTTATTGTTCCATGTTTTAGCTATTTCTGACGGGACTATATTTTGTGGCTGATTATCACCACCCTGTGCAGGATAATACGGCAAAAGGTACGCATCATAAGGATACTCCCAGTGTTTATTTTTATAGTCATAGTAGCGCTGTATTTCTTGTGTTGGATAACCTTTTTCAAGTTGGGCTAGATGAAATGCAATACTATTTTCCATGCTGACAAATTCTTCATCTTTGAAAGGGAAGGACAGGCGCATATTCAAATCAAAATTTTCACCATACCCATTCAAACCAACAGTATGCCATACCAAAACCTTTGCGCTTGCATCAGGCGAAACAAGATAAAATAGAGGCGGTACTCTATATCGTGAATCGTTTGGTCCAACCAAACAATAGGGGATATTATTTGCATGTAAGATCTTTGTAATCTTTGAAAAATCCATGACATCATGAATACATGCTGTTTTTACAGTAATGGAATGTTGCTGTGCAATGCGCAGGGTATGATACAATGATGCAATTAAGGCATACGGACTCATGAATCTATTCTGGTGGGAAATAACAAATGCTCCCAATTCAAAATCTTTTTTATGTAAGGCAGCTATGAGTTTTGATTTTTCCTGTTGAGATATTGCAGAACTATTCAAGAATTCAATAACAGGCCAGCTAACCTCAGTAAAAAGTTTGAAACGCGCATGGCGTGGATAGTGCTTTGTTTGTTCAACCAGCAAAAGCTCTTTCTGTAAATTTGAAATATTCTGAGCACGCACATTTTTTGTAACTATTCAGCACTTGCAGGCATAAAATATTTGTTTTCAAAAAGACCCTGAAGTG
>JBBFLA010000054.1:0-20149 GCA_037481795.1 Spirochaetota bacterium | reverse complement strand
AGAGGTAGAAGAAATAGAAAAAGCAATAAATTCAAAACCAAGGAAATCACTAAAATGGAAAACTTCTTATGAAGTGCTACAAGAGTATTTAAACGGTGCACTTCAAACTTGAACTTGCTTTAAAAATGTATCTGTTCTCATTTTTTTCTTGACTTATAATTTTTCTTTTAATTTATATAGTTTTTAATTCCAAAGGCATAATAATAAGAACAGGAGGTGCAAAAATGAAAAAAATTTTTGTTTTTGTTACTTCTCTTCTTTTTATAAGCGTAGGGATTTTAGCATTTGCGGTTGATCATTTGTTTCTTCATAATAATGATAGTATAACTCTTCAAAATACTATGGGTGATCCTGTTGAATTTCAAATTTATAGCATTAGCAACAAGTCGCGAATTTTTTATACAGGACCAGGATGCGGAGAGACAATAACTGTCACAAATGCTGAAGGCTGGGTAACAAAAGTGTGTTCTGGAGGTTTTGTTACTATTACTGTTCTTGAGGCGGGCAATAAAAATGATGATTCTGATGTGGTAATACGATACGGTAGTGGAGTTAAGGAATCAAATGTCAAACACGCTGACGATAGTAAAAAAGGCAGTAAATGTAGCACGTGCGGTAAAACGTTAATCTGGTAATAATAATTTTTTTATAACTTTTTTATTATTTTAAGATCGAAGATCAACCGTAAATCATCAATCCTATCAAAAAGGTGCCATATAGAGGCGGGCACCATTTTTTTGCAATGAGAGTAAAAAAAGACAACTGTCAATAATCTTTATTATTGATATTGTTGTTTGAATCTATAAAAAAATGGTTGGACAACCAATTAATTATTGACAAAATGAACAATACATGCCAATAGTGTCATAAACAGTAACTATCGCCCATAATATGTGCAATTATTGAATGGGTTACATAGTATGTGGTATTAATCTTAAAGAGGGCATAAAATGATAAAATTTTTTTGATATAGTGTTGACATACAATGCACCATTATTACAGTTTACGTAAACTGGATTCAAAACCAGGTATTTATTATACTATTATTAACATATTCATTTTTATATATGAAAGGAGAGATCGGTATGGGAGCGTTTAAAGAATTAACCATGTGGCAGGCACTTCATGATACAGTGGAAAAATATCCCAATCATGAAGCACTTGTGTGCCCTGAGTTTGGTATCAGGATGAATTATACTGAATTTTATCAGAAATGCCGTGAGGTTGCAAAGGGGTTGATTGCCGTAGGTATACAAAAGGGCGATCATGTATCGTTGTGGGCAACCAACGTACCGGAGTGGGTGTATCTGCAATTTGCTCTGGGCATGATTGGTGGTGTAATGGTAACTGTCAATACCAATTATAAATCGCATGAGCTTGAGTATCTGCTCAAACAGTCAGATTCTACCACGCTGTTTATGATTGAAGGCTATCGCGACAGCAATTATTATGAGATTGTACGCCAGATTATTCCCGATTTAGATGAAACTAAGCCGGGTAATATTAATGCGGAAAATCTTCCTATGCTCAAAAATATTGTATTTATTGGGAAACGGGATTCCACTCCCGGCATGTTTACCTTTGATGATGTTTTGCTTATGGGCAGTTCTTTAAGTGATGCTGAATTAGACAAACGAATTCAGGAATGCCATATTCACGATGTCATTAATATGCAATATACGTCAGGGACTACCGGTTTCCCCAAAGGGGTTATGCTTACTCATTATAATATTGTCAATAATGCGATTATGGTTGGTGATGTTATGGGCATGACAGCCAATGATAGATTGCTCATCCATGTGCCACTGTTCCATTGTTTTGGATGTGTCATGAGTACATTAAACTGTGTAACACACGGGTCCACAATGGTGGTTATGGAATCATTTGACCCGTTGAAATCGCTTAAGGCAATTCAGGATGAAAAGTGCACTGCCATAAATGGAGTTCCAACAATGTTTATTGCGATGCTCAATCATCCGGATTTCAGCAAATACGATATGTCATCACTGAGAACCGGTATTATGGCAGGTGCGCCGTGTCCTGTTGAAACCATGAATCAGGTGCGTACTCTTATGCACTGTCCTGAAGTAGTCATTGCTTTTGGACAAACCGAATGCTCGCCGGTTATGACCATGACACGCCGTGATGACCCGGTAGACCTTCGCGTCTCAACAGTGGGAAGATTATTGCCTGGCATTGAAGGAAAGATTGTTGATCCTGAAACAGGTGAGGATTTGCCACCCAACACACAGGGCGAAATTGTAACACGCAGCGCATGTGTCATGAAGGGGTACTACAAGATGCCAGAGGCAACAGCCAATGCAATCGATAATGATGGATGGCTGCATACCGGTGATTTGGGTTCAGTTGATGAAAATGGCTATTTCAAGGTTACTGGTCGCATTAAGGACATGATCATACGTGGTGGTGAGAATATTTATCCACGGGAAATTGAAGAATTTTTGTTGACTAATCCAAAGATAAAGGATGTACAGGTAGTAGGTATACCCGATGAGAAATACGGGGAACAGGTTCTTGCCGTTATTCAGTTAAAAGATGGTCAAACCGCAACAGCCGAAGAGATGGTAACCTTTTGCACGGGTAAAATAGCGCGGCACAAGATTCCCCGATACTGGGAATTTGTAGATTCGTTCCCAATGACTGCTAGCGGCAAAGTACAGAAGTATAAACTAAGAGATATATTTGCACAAAAGTATGGTAAAGTAAAATCGGTGTTTGAAGTAATGCAGAAACAGTAAAGGTATTACAGGTGATAGAAGAAAAGGTTACAACATATTCAATAGGTGAGCTGGCAAAACTTCTTGAGATGAGCACCCGTACCATCCGCTATTATGAGGAACTGGGTTTGCTCAACTCAGTAAAGCGTGTTGAAAACGGCCGCCGTATTTATACTGATGATGATGTCAGGCGCTTGAAGCTTATCAAGCGCCTGAAAATCTTAGGGCTCACCCTGTCTGAAATGCATGAGCTGGAATCAATATGGCAGATACACAAAACCAATGATATTGTATTGCGCCGCCTGCTTGAAATTTTAGATTCGCACGTAGGGAGAATTGATGACAGGATTAAGGACCTTGAGATATTGAAAAATGAGATTATTGAGTATCAGAACAGAATAAAAAATAAAATTAACAGATAATTTCACGCCGAAGCTTTTCCTGCTATGAACTGTCGCACAATACTGTCCTGACATTCTACTATTTGCTGTGGTGTTCCTTCAAATATAATTGTGCCATTATGCAGCATAGCAATACGGTCGGCTATGTTCAGTGCTAAACGCATATCATGAGTCACCACTACCGATGTCATTGAAAATGTATTTCGCATATACACAATGAGTCGGTTTATTGAACCGGCAGTGATTGGGTCAACGCCAGTGGTAGGCTCATCGTACAGCATGATTTCCGGATTTTTGGCGATAGCTCTGGCAAGGGCAACACGTTTTTGTATACCGCCTGAAAGCTCAGAGGGCATCTTTGCCTCAATGCCTGTACAACCTACATGTGCTAAAAGTTCGGGCACTTTCTGTGCAATGATTTCCTCACTGAGGCCCTGCCTGCGTAGTGGAAACGCAATGTTGTCATACACACTCATTGAGTCAAACAGCGCACCACCCTGAAAAAGCACGCCAAATTTTTTTAGTACTCTAGCATCGCTGTCATTGTAGGCAAGGGGAGTGCCGTCTATTACGATGCTTCCGCTGTCGGGTTTTAAAATACCTATGCAATGTTTGAGTAATACTGATTTGCCTGTACCGCTTTTGCCAATAATACAGAGAATTTCGCCTTTATATACTGACAGGTTAAGGCCCGTGAAAATTAATTGTGTACCAAATGATTTATAAAGGTTTGTAATTATAATTTTTTCATTCATGAATATACTGGATATCTATTGTAGATTTAGCACAATTATATTTATATAGTAAATACGGCAATCTATATGTCAAGGAATTGATGTATGTGTACACAATTTCACGTGTATTTCTTAAACATGGTACATACGGTTAATATATGAATGATATTTCCTTAATAACAGTATTGAAAATTGATAAAAGGTAACTAAAATTTTTGTTGAATTAAACGATGATACTTTAGAGTATATACGTTAATACCACTTAAAAGTAATAACAAATATTAAACAAATTATTGTATCAAAAAAACAGTAAATACTTTGGGGGAAACAATGTATTTTGAAACCACAACCTGCATATCATTGCAGCACCTTGCACTCTTAAATGAATACGCACACAAACTATCGGTACCCTTGCGAACACTTGTAGCCTATATGGTGATGTATGCTGCCAAGAAAGAAAAAAGAAAATTTGCTGCTTTTAAACGTATATCATACAGAAAGCGGGATAAAGATAATCCCTGGAGGAGGGTGCATATAGTTTTGTATCAATCGGAGTATGAGTTTTTGCTTGATGTGAAGAAGCTGTGGAAGATGTCTTTGGCTAATATTATTGCGTTTTGTGTGGATAACGTTCTTGAAGAATTTTTTTTGTATTTTGAAAAGCGATGGAGAGAGATTAATACCGATAACTATCCATATAATCTGCCCAGTTACTACGAAAACAGGTCGTACACGTTTGATTTTCACAGAGAAAAAGGCATACACTGCCTCAAATTCTATTGGGGACCACCGCCAGAAATACTAAATAAAAGATAAATCCTTGAATCAAACAACATAAGCAGTATCATATAAATAAAGTTGACAGGAAATCCTCTGTTGCGGTATGAATTAATGGAATTAATTGATAACTAGAAGAGGATAGTCTATGAAGGTCAACTGCGGGCTTATTGGTTTTGGAACAGTTGGAAGTGGTGTATACCATCTTTTACAAAAGCATCGTGCTGATATTGTAAAAAAAACAGGGATTGATGTTGAAATAACAAAGGTGTGCGATGTACGAGATATCAGTTCAAAAATCACTGTACCGGTTACTAAAACATGGGAAGACATTGTTAATGATGATTCTATTAATACTGTTATAGAACTCATAGGTGGCATTGAGCCGGCAAAATCAATTATTATTGCATCAATGAAGGCAGGCAAAAATGTTGTAACTGCAAACAAGAAACTGTTAGCCGAGAATGGTGACGAGATATTTACTACCTCACAAAGCGCAAAAGGGGCACTGGCATTTGAAGCGGCCATTGGTGGTGGAATCCCGTGTGTTGCTGCGTTGCGAAATGGGCTTGTTGGCAATACCATACAATCGGTTGTTGGTATACTTAACGGTACTACCAACTATATTTTAACACGAATGGCTGAGGATGGCATGTCCTTTGATGAGGCGCTGAAATTGGCGCAGGCAAAAGGATATGCTGAAGCTGACCCAACCTTTGATATTGAAGGCTTTGATGCGGCACACAAGATTGCGCTATTGTCAATGTTAGCATATAATGTCCGCGTTTCCATGCAAAATATTTATATAGAAGGCATTACAAAAATCACACGTTTAGATATAAAGTATGCCCAACAAATGGGCTATACTATCAAGCTTTTAGGTGTCAGCCGCATGATAGATGATAAGCTTGACATTCGCCTTCAGCCAGTAATGATTCCGTTTACCCATCCACTGGCTTCAGTGCGCAATGAATTTAACGCCGTTATGTATAATGGCGATATGACGGGCGCAGTGACCCTGTATGGTAAGGGGGCAGGAAGTTTCCCTACAGCCTCAGCAGTTGTAAGCGATATTGTTTCCATTGCACAAAAACAGAATGGCATAAAAGACACTGTGTATATAGCAAAGGATGCACAGTATCTTTCATCGGATGATAGAATGCTTCGCTATTATGTGCGCTTGCATACTGAAGATAGGGCAGGTATCCTGTCAAAAATTTCTGGCGTGTTTGCTTCATATAACATCAGTATTGCTTCTGTCATACAGAAAGAGGTTAATGCGGCGTATGTTCCGCTTGTCATTACCACGCACGCAGCAAGTGAAGCCGCAATGCACAAAGCAAAACAGGATATTGAGCAGTTTACTTTTGTCAATGGTCAGGTAATGGTCATTCCTATTGAAGATTTTAATAGTACAGGTGAATAATTATGAGCGATAGTAACTATAAAGCAGTCTTCCGATGTATTGCAGGTTGTAATGAAGAATATCCTCTTGATGAGATTGTCTACAGGTGCAAAAAGTGTGGTGAACTGTTAGAAGTGCATCACGACATGGACCGATTACAGGAACTATCGCCCAAAAAGTGGCGAGAGCTTTTTGACAGTCGTGTAGGAACCACGAAGTGGCCATACGGAAGCGGCGTGTGGAGCAAAAAAGAATGGGTATGTCCTGAAGTTAATAACGAAAATATAGTGTCAATGTTTGAAGGTAACACCAATTTGTTCTGGGCAAAGCGTTTTGGAGCAATGATTGGGATGAATGATCTGTGGGTTAAGATGTGCGGCAACAGTCATACGGGCTCATTCAAGGACTTGGGGATGACGGTGCTTGTGTCAATGGTAAATGAGATGATACAGCGCGGTAAGCCCATCAAAGCGGTTGCCTGTGCTTCAACAGGTGATACATCAGCAGCGCTGGCAGCGTACTGCGCATATGCAGGTATCCCATCTATTGTGTTTTTGCCGCGTAACAAAATTTCAACAGCTCAGCTGGTGCAGCCCATGAGCAATGGTTCCATTGTCATGTCACTTGATACTAACTTTGATGGCTGCATGAAGATTGTCCAGGAAATAACAAAGGATAACAGCATTTATCTGGCAAATTCAATGAACTCGCTTCGTATTGAAGGACAAAAGTCAATCTCAATTGAAATTGTACAGCAGTTTGACTGGGAAGTGCCTGATGTCATCATCATTCCTGGCGGGAATTTAGGGAACGTGTCGGCACTTGGCAACGGATTTGAGATGATGCTGCAGCTGGGTCTTATCAGCAAAAAACCACGCATTGTGCTGGCTCAAGCGCAAAATGCCAATCCTCTGTATCTATCGTACCTTAATGGATTTAAGGAATTTAAACCAATAACACCGCAAAAGACTCTTGCGTCAGCAATCCAGATTGGTGACCCGGTTTCAGTAAAAAAAGCAATACGAGCATTACAGAAATTTGATGGTATTGTTGAGCAGGCAAGTGAAGAGGAGCTTTCTAATGCAGCAGCAATTGCCGACCGAACAGGCATGTATACATGTCCGCATACTGGTGTAGCACTGGCGGTTCTGCTTAAGCTTGTTGAAAAACAGGTTATATCTAAAAAAGACAGGACTGTCGTTATATCAACAGCCCATGGATTGAAGTTTAGTGAGTTTAAGGTTGGTTATCACGAAGGTACACTTGAAGGTGTTAACTGTAAATACGCTAACAGGCCTATTGAACTTGAAGCCAATGCAGATGTTGTTCGCGAGGTGTTATTTAAAGAACTGGATAAAAGAAACACGTTAAAGTATTAACTATATTTGGGATGGTTGATATGAAAATAACACAGCATGTGTATCAGGTGGGCGGTTCAAGCCTTACGCATCCATCAGATGCAGCTATTTACTGTATTACTGATGGCAAGGTCAGTGCACTGATAGATGCTGGTACCGGTGATGGACATGACAGGCTTTTAAAAAATTTAGACCGTGAACATATTCCTGCATCATCAATAAAATATTTATTCTTAACGCATTGCCACTTTGACCATGTTGGCGGTGCGCATAAAGTGCGGGGAACATTTAATTGTAAGGTAGTAGCTCACGAGCTTGATGCACACTATATTGAAACAGGCGACCAGTATGTAACGGCAGCAAGCTGGTATGGCAGCTTTCTAACCCCATGCACAGTCGATATAAAGGTAAATGAAAAACAAAAAACTTTTGAGATTGGAAACCTGAAAGTTACCATGTACCACATTCCCGGACATTCACCCGGTTCTGCGGTTTTAACAGTTGAATCTGAAGGTAAGTTGGTCCTTTTTGGGCAGGATGTCCATGGACCTTTGAATGATATGCTAAAATCTAATAGGGATGATTACATACAATCACTGGAATTTTTACTTTCACTTGATGCTGATATTCTGTGTGAAGGTCATTTTGGTGTGTACTATGGTAAAGATGAAGTACGGGAATTTATAGAGTCCTTTCTTTAAAAATAATCGTTTTATACAGTTGATTACTGGCTGGTATTCAACTATTACTAAAAAAGTAATTATCGTATAAAAAAATAAATTTTATATTCCTTCCTGATTATGAGTAATAAAATGAAAATTTATTTTTTTTCAAAAAAAGTTGACATTCAAAGTAAAGTTAGATATATTTAATATTAGTAATAGTTACAAAAATTAAATTATTATAAGGAGGCTGTGTATGTCAGACGCAGGTTCAATGCCATTGTTAGGTGATGATTTTCCATTAATGAAAGTACTTACCACTCATGGGGAGATTGAATTGCCACAGCACTATGCAGGGAAATGGTTTGTTCTGTTCAGCCACCCGGCTGATTTTACCCCCGTATGTACAACTGAGTTTGTTGCATTTCAAAAACGTTATGAAAAGTTTAAATCCTTAAATTGCGAACTTATTGGATTAAGCGTTGATCAGGTGTTTTCGCACATAAAATGGGAAGAGTGGATTAAAGAAAAATTAGGTGTTGAAATCCACTTCCCTATTATTGCTGACACGGGTGCTGTGGCTCAAAAATTAGGATTAATTCATCCCGGTAAGGGAACAAATACTGTGCGTGCAGTCTTCATTGTAGATGACAGAGGAAAAATCAGGATTATACTTTACTATCCTCAGGAATTGGGAAGAAACATCGATGAGATTGTACGTGCAGTAGAAGCAATGCAGTTTTCCGACAAAAATGGGGTTGCAATGCCCGCAGGTTGGCCAAATAATGAATTAATTGGCGATAAAGTTATTATTCCCCCGGCTAAAGATGTAAAAACAGCACAAGAACGATTAGAAAAAGCTAAGAAAGGGGAGTTTGAATGCTATGATTGGTGGTTGTGCTATAAAAAAGTTAGGTAAATTTTTTGCGATAGTAACCGAGTAAGAATTGCTACTAAGAATTGCTACAATAAAAAAAGGGGGTTTTTTGCCCCCTTTTTTTTAGTGTAATAATGCTGTGATTACTCCAACAGCGCACCGGTAAAGATGTCTTTACTTGCCTTAATGACAGCAGTTTCATTAAACAGAAGCGCATCAACACGGCCAAAGAATTTTGGAAATTCAGCGCCTAAATAAAACTGCGATGACAAAACTCTTCCTGAATAGTATGCAGCTTCCTCATTGTCAGCAAGAAATTTATCACGTTCCTCTCCCTTTTTGTCACCAACAAGTTCTTTCATTTTGGGAATTGTAATGGTAAGTGACCACAGGTGTAGCCATGCTAAAGTCAGCATAAACATTGCCTGCTGGACAGGAGTACATGAACTAAAGATGTGCAAAAATTTTCCTGCTGCCATGTTCTCTTTCAGCATGTTGATGACTTCATCAATCTTTTGCATTCCTTTTTCAACAAGATCTATGTATTTATCCTCAACGATACCTTTTGCTTTAGCTATAGTTTCGGCAACGCGTTTTTTTAGCACACTGTAATTATACTGTTCTGGATTCATTAATATTTTCCTGAAAACCAGGTCCATGGATTGGATGCCGTTGGTGCCTTCATAAATCTGAGTAATCTTGGCATCGCGCATGTATTGTTCAACGGGGTAGTCGGCAGTGTAGCCATACCCGCCGTATACCTGTATTGCCTCAGAAGTAACCTGTACTGCAGTATCGGTACAGCCAGCTTTTGCTATGGGGATGAGTATCTCTACCATACCCTGAGCTTCTTTCTTTGCGTCCCCATCAAGCACTTCGATTAGCGTTGCATTATGTGCAAGGTAGTAATCAAGCATACGCATGCCTTCAACGTAGCCTTTCATCCACAGGAGCATACGCTTCACATCAGGATGTTCAATAATGGCTACTTTGGGAGCTTCAGGATTGAGCATCTGGGTAACGTGAACACCCTGAATACGGTTTCGTGCATAGGTGACGGCATGCATGTACGCTGTGGTTGATAGTGCAAGGCCCTGGCAGGCAACACCCAATCGTGCCTCATTCATCATGTGGAACATGATTTTCATGCCCTGTCGCGGCTGACCTAAAAGATGGCCAACACATTTTCCGTTATCCCCAAAATTAAGTGTACAGGTAGCAGAAGCATGTATTCCCATCTTATGCTCAATACCCGAACAGATAACATCATTGAATTCGCCTAAACTTCCATCAGGATTCACTCTATATTTTGGAACAATGAATATTGAAATGCCTTTTGTTCCGGGTGGGTCTCCTTCAATGCGAGCAAGTACCGGATGAATAATATTTTCATAGAAATCATTATCTCCTGATGTTATAAATATCTTCTGCCCCTGAATGAGGTATGTGCCATCAGGCTGAGGGATTGCTTTTGTTTTCAGATTGCCTACATCAGAGCCAGCTTCAGGTTCGGTAAGGCACATGGTACCACCCCACTGTCCGGTGAGCATCTTTTCCAGATACATTTTTTTCTGTTCTTCAGTGCCAAAATTCTTGATGAGTGCTGCTGCACCATGTGATAGGCCCGGATATGTTGTGAACGATAAACTTGCTGATGTAAAAATTTCACTACATGCCATTGCAACTGCACCAGGCATTCCCATGCCACCAATTTCAGGGTCTTCGATCATCCCAACAAAACCGGCTTCATTATACTTTCTGAGAGCCTTCTTGTACCCTTCAGGAATCATGACCTTTTTTGTATCAGGATCATATTTAACACCGGTCTTGTCAGCTTCCTTATTTACTGCATACACTTCTTCAACCGCCATCTTTAAAGCCAGATCGATGGTGGCTTCATACATATCTTTGTCCTGATCCGCAAATTTTGGGAAATTTTTTAATTCGTCTATTTTTAGTAATTCAAAAAGTGTAAATTGTACGTCGCGCTGATCTACAAGAGGATTTCGCATCATAGAATACCTCCAATTCATGGTTTTAAGATTAAAAAATATATTAAGACAATAATAATGACATACATAAAATATTGAATTTTATTGTCAATTGTAATATGGGTTAATAAAAAAAAATTGAGGTTAATACTCACTATTCAGGATAGGTTTTTTCAGCGTATGTAACTTCAGTGGTGGTAAGAGTAAAGGCAATAATTCCACTTTTATAAAAGTGAAATAGTATTTAAGAATAAGAAATAGTTTAAAATAGCTAATTCAAATTAATTATTGCAGTGCTGTTTTTTTTTGTTAGTAAATAAAGCATGCCGTATAGCAGCAGGTATACTGGCATATCCAACCTGTAGAATCTCATCACCATTGTCAAAATCAATAATATTCTTATAGTAGTCATTAAACAATTGATTTCTATGATAATAAGAAGTATCATGTGCATTTTTCTGGAATACAGTACCTTTTACACTGCCTTTAAAAATATGATATTGTTTATCAAAAATGCTATCAGGATTTATATATAGTTTATCTCTATACAGTACATTTATTGTTTCAGCAATAATTTTATGTTGATCTGTATACTTAACCTTTTGTGGAGATGGGTATACATTTTCAAAATGAAGTGCTACGTTTACAAGACTGGATAAAACGGCAGCACAGTTCGTTATCCAGAGCTTATCAAAAAAAATAGCATTGGTAATTATATATGATGTAATAGCTTTTTGCATAAGATAATGTGTTAAACTTTTGCTTCTATATTCAGGTCTAACAACTGTTAGTCCAAGATGAAGAATATTACCTATGGTTGGAATATACAATTCAACGGTAGAAGCAAAACCTGCTAATATATTTTTGTCCCAGGCCAATGCAATTATTTTGTCGCTCAGATCTTCTCTGGTACCTCGCATAGACTGGTATTCCGGAATAGGGTCAAATGCAGTTGCTGCAACTTGGCGTATATTATCTACCAGCTTTTTGATTTCATAATCTGTCATATAGGTGCCCGGTTTATGAAGAACCTCAAACCTATATGGGATTTTTTTTCTTATCTTAGTATCTCTATCTTTAATTATCCTTCTTCTTTGAAACAGTAGTATAGTATTTTCATTTTTAAATTTAAATGATTTAGGTATTGGAAATGGAATTTGCTGATTCATAGCGTACCTCCAATTGCTTCTTGAATTAAGAATTTATCTTTTCGTGGTAATGTGTGTTCAATCCATTCTTGAGAAGAATACAGTATGGTTTGTGGGGTGGTATCCTGTATTATAGGTCCAAAAGAAATGGTTACACTGACTGTTTTCTTGCTAAATGTCTGTACAAAGTGCCGGATAAATGTATCGTCCCCAACCCATGCATCATTATTCTCATCGTAGTTAATTGCTACCGGGACCACAGGAATAGTATTATTTGCTGCCAGTTCAAATGTTCCTGGTTTAAATGGAAGTATTCCGGGTCCAGCATATGACGTGCCTTCAGGAAACACTACAACCGATATTCCCTGTTTTAAAGTATGAGATATTGCTAAACGGGATTTTTTCCTGCTTTCAGTGTTTTCCCGGTCTACAAAAATTACTTTTGCTAATTTTGCAGCAAGCCCTAATAGTGGCCAGTTTGCCAGTTCTTTTTTTGCCAGAAATGTACAGGGGAAATATTGTCCTATTACTGCGATATCAATGTATGAACGGTGATTGCTTACAAAAAGTGCACCCTGTGATGGTAAAGCTCCATGCATATTTACAGTTATATTGAGATATTTTACCAGTGCCCTACACCAGGCCATTGTACTACAAGCAGCATGGTTAACGGTAAAACCGCAAAAAATTCCAACTACAATAAAGCGCAGAATATGAATGATGGTAATTGTAAATAATAAGATTAATCGTATAATGCCTGTTACCATATTCTTGTCTTTCATATCATTTTGTTTTTTTAATTTCCCATAAGCGTCAGTATCTATACATGCATCTGAGTATTGTAAAATAAATGAGGTACAATGGATATTACCACTGCATCTGCGTGGTTAAATTAGCCAATACACTATTAAGAATTGATAAAGGTATAATGAGTATTATGTAAAAAATATGGAGATAGTTTTGATTAATTGCTTCTATATCTGAATTTTTTAAAAACTATTAAAACAGTCAACCATACCAGTACTGCTCCAATCGATATGCAAAAAAGATTATATGCCATAGCTATCCCACCAATCCCAAGGAGAGGAACGAACATGCTGGTGATGATTCCTCCTCCCATAAATGGTTCATGCAAAAGTTGTTTATAGGCAAATGCTTCCAGTGCGTTCGTTTTATAATCGGGGTCAACAATTCTAAGCAGCATAAGTCCCGTAGCAGTCACTCCCATTGATTGTCCCAGCTCAGCAATGGCTCGTTCAAACCAGCTATCGGGAAGTAACCGTTTTGCTAAAACTAACAGGCAAAAAATATTCCACAGAATTCCCCCAATCACCATTATAGTAAAAGGCACTATCCCCTGAATAACAATAACAACCTGAATCATAGCAACTGCGCTTACAATGAGAATATCCAGCGCCATATTCTGAATTCGCCGCACCAGTCCAATATCAATAGTTTCATGTTTGTCAAAACGCTGTGCAAAAAGCTGTACTATAAGGCCGCCAATCATACAGAGGGGGAAAAGTGGAAAACTGTTTACTATAGTTATGATGGATGTATATGTTTCAGTTGACAAAACTGCCTGAAAAAAATAGGTAATTGTTACTAATCCTTCTTTAAGAAGATAGCCAATACCAACAGCAATGCCAACAATTGCTACATGATACGACATGGCATCAAGGGAATCGGTATGGATAGAGAGATATCCTGCAACAGGCCTGCGGTCGACGGGGATTATGCCAATTGTTTCATCTTCGGGAATATTTTCTATCTGCAGCGAACGGTGCGTATGTCCTTTTTGATTTGCCCAGTTAATGAGCACTATTCCGCATAGTACTGCGCTTATGATGCCAACTGTTGCACTTGCCAGTGCAAAATCTTTACCTTCAGGCCACTTCATCATTTCAAATGTTGGGGCAAGCCCGCTTGCAGTGCCATGCCCGCCTTCAAAGCCCACTTCAATAACAGCACCAAACATGGCAGGAATGTTCCATAGTTTGCTGATAATAAAAATAAATAGCCCTAAGCCAACCATATATTGCCCCCAGGCAACTATCTGGCCATACGAAAGTTGAGAGATAGCTTTTTTTGAAACTGTTTTAAACGATGGCAATGTAACACCTATAAAAAGGCAGGCAAAGACTATGTTAATAAGGAAAGCAGGCAGCATGGTAAGTCCATCAAACCAGATGGTAAGCGTGTTGATAGATAGTGCTTTGGCTGTCTGATACAGTATAAGTCCAACGATGCCACCCAGTAACGATGATGGCAGATACAGCTTCTGGAAAAGTTTACCGTGCAGTCTAAGATAGTGGCCAACAAATAACAGCACACTGACAGTTATAAATGGTAACAGTAATTTCATGCATACCTTCTTGTCTTTTAGGTTTTTTAGTAACTATCTCATTTTCTTTTTTTATGAGTGTACGGTCAAGATAAATTGTGCGGCTAATAAATATCTGCGGTTGTTTTTGTTTGGCGATAGTTACTGTAAAAAAACATTTCAGCGTAACATTAATTACATTGAAAAAATTTTTTCAACGGTAACTATCGCCCAAATATGTATGCTGTCATGAAATTGGTTCACCCTTACAGAGCATCATCTGTGCCTGTGGTGAATACATGCATCCCAGTGGTTTTTTACCATCAATACCCAGGTCGCGCAGATTTTGCGCCATACTATGATTGCTCTTTGTATTAACAGCGCATTTTCCCCCAAAGCCGTATGCAATTTTAAAACGTGTGTCAACCACTGTGAGCGTTCTCAAAGGAACGCCTTTATGCGTTGTATGAGAAATAAAAGAGGCATTTTTTAACTTTGGCGTTGCAATAAAACCTATGTTTCCTGCCAGTGTTAGCAGAGGTTCATTGAGATTGGGGTCATACACAACACCCTTAAAATAACGATTAACAAGTGTAAAATCTATTCGTGTTACAAACTTTGGATAGTTCCATACTTCTTTGCCTGCAAGGTATGCAATCTCAGTTGTTACTGGCAGATTAATTACATATGCTCCAACCTGCCATTTCTTTGCATCCTTCAATATGTGGAGCGGTACCACTGATGGCTGCTTTTTGTTCTTTGGATAACACAAAATAGATAGGCCAACTTCATTGTAGGGTCCAATAGCCGTATCACGATATTCAAAAAAGTTTAGTAACGCTATTGCTTTTCCAAAAAACGTGCAGGGAACAAATGCAGTTTCAGATAATTTCTTTTTTGCTGCTTCATAATCCACACGGAATATAAAGTGAGCGTATCCGTAGTCATAGTAATTAATGGGTAGCTCAACAGTACCCTTTGACATTTTAAATGTCTCTGTAGGGATGGTAAAAAATTGTTCACGTGATAATGTTTTCATGCAAACCTCCTTTACGTTTATACATTGTCTATTGTTAAATCAGTAGTATACTGATGTTCAATGATTGCATAGCGGTTAATCTGATTGGTACCTTCATAAATCTGGGTTAAGCGCGCATCGCGCAGGGCTTTTTCAACCCCATAATCATGGTGTATACCACTATCGCCCATGATTGCCATAGCCTGCTTGCAAATTTCAACGGCCATATCTGAAGCATATACCTTGGCAATAGATGAAAGTGATTGGCATGCTCTGAAATGAGCGCAGCTACGCCATATCGTCATTCTCACTGATTCAAGCTTTATGAGCATATCAGCAAGTTCAAATTGAATTTCTTTATAGTCTATGAGTTTTTTGCCCATATAGAAATTGTAATTGCAAAAATGTAATGCTCTTTCAAAAGCTCCACGGGCATGACCCAGTGCCATTGCAGCAACAACAGGGCGTGAGTAGTTTAATACATTCTGATTCAAGGCCCATCCGCCCCTTAGTTTGCCAACAATATTTCTATTAGGGACAAAGACATTGTCAAATATGAGTTCGCTTGCATCAGCAGCTCTCTGCCCCATCTTCTTTTCATGCCTGCCAACACTAAAACCTTTCATACCTTTTTTTACTAAAAAACATGTCCATGAATCTACCCCTTCACCTTTTATCTTTGCAAATACGGTCACCTGGTCAGCAATTGCACCATCAGATATAAAGACTTTTGTGCCATTGAGAATATAGCCGCCTTTAACTTGTGTTGCCGTTACCTGGATATGAGCATCCTTGGCCCCAATACTGTCTTCAACATCGCTCCCTGCTTCAGGCTCTGTGATTGCAAAAGCCATGGTTGTGGGTTTACCAAACCATGCTCCCTTGATATACATAGGAAGCAGAAATTTTATCCATGTAGGTATATGTCCACTTAAAAGAAGTGGCGCAACACCTAAATGATGAGCTAAAAGCAAGAGTGCAAGCCCACCGCATTCAGTTGCAAATTCTTCAGCAATAACGGCTATCTGTAAGGTTGTACTGTGTAAATAAGGTAGCAGTGCTGCACTGCCAAACGGAAAAGGCATGATGATGGTCTGGAATCCCCAGCGTGTTGCTTCTTTTATTAGAGGTTGTGGATTAAAGTCATACGGGTTATTATCAACTGCAGGTGCAAGTGGTCGTAAATATAGCCTGGAAAATGTTTTTGCTTTTTTGCGCCATTTTTGCACTTTCCGCGGCAATAATATTGTATCATAATCCCACAGGCTCTGATATTTGCCATCAACCAGCAGTTTTCCTAAAAGAGGTAATGATTCCTTAGAATATCGCAATGACAGATAGTTATCGGTATACATACTATTCCTCCATCTCCATCTGTGCTATATATTGTTTCATAAAGAATGGTGAACCACCAATGGTTAACAGGGTATTACAATCTCTGAATTTTTTCTCTATACCAAAGTCTTCCATGTAACCGTAACCACCAAATACCTGAAGGCAATCGGTTATAGCCTGACTGCAAAGGGTTGTTGCAGTAAGCTTGATTTGGGCAGCATGTTTCAATAGGGATGAACTATCGCCCAATTCAAATGTAAAGAGGGCTCTTTTGGAAACTTCAATATTAGCTTTAGCATTTCCAAGAAGCATCTGTACTGATTCAATGTTTTTTATCAAAGTTCCACGCTGGTAACGCTCCCCAGCGTATTCAAGAGCTTTTTGATATGCACTCTGTGCAATGCCTGTTGCAATGGCTGCTAATCCAAGCCAGAAATATGCAAGCAGCAATTCAATTGTTTTTATATTACTAGAAATGCTATGTGTAATTTTTGAGTTAAAGCGGGCACAGTAGGTTAATCCTCTGATACCATGTGTTTTAATAGGTTGAAAAAGTATAGTTTCAGTGCTGTTAAAGTAGATATATTGCCATTCTGATGATTGGGGTATGCAAACTATTGCGTATTGAGGGTTATAGCCATATCCAGTGCTTGTATGAATGAAGAAGTCATTTTCTATTGTATAGTTGATGGGTATCTGTGATGGATTATACAATGAAGAGTAATATGGTGGGAAAAATCCATTGTACAGTATTAGCAATGGATAGTGATAATCGTTTTCTATGGTATTACGTATCAGGATATGAGCTGTTATTCCCTGTATGTGCACCAGAAATGCAAATGAGGCGCATGTTTTGGCCAATGTAGCAAGCATTATGAGTGAGCTTAGTATAGCATCTTTTGAATCGATAGTTTGTTTACCCCATACACCGTAATCATAGCCTGGTGCACTTTTGTTTGCTTTTGCAATAATTCCAATAGCGCACGCTTCATCTATCAGGGAAGGTAATAGTGTGAAATTGCCATCGGGATGATGTTCGTCAATGAAGTGCAATAAACTCTTTTTACAGAAACTTGCAGTTAATTGTTCAAATTCATCAGTGGTAGCCTGCGGCAGTGTACTCATGGTATACTTTTCTCCAAATAGGGTGTTAATTTTTTAATTATTTTCCACTGTGATAATACCATAACAAGCTACTGTTGTCGACTTGTGTTATAACAATGGACATGGTATGACAATATTACTTTATTACAATCAAGGGTGCAAGTTTTTAAAACCCTCTTTATAAGAAGAAGGTGTTTTTCCTGTGTATTGCTTAAATATTTTGTTGAAGGTTGATTTTGAATTGAAACCAACATGATATGCAACTGATATGATGTTAGCATCAGGATGCTTTGCAAGTATATACTTGGCTTCTTCAATTCTATATTTGTTTACAAAATGATTGAAACGCATATGGCAGTATTCATTTAAAAATTGTGATAATTGATGTGGGGTTATATTAAGTTTGTAGGACAGGCTTTCAAGATTAATCTCCGGGTCTAAATATATTTTTTCATTCTTCATTATATTCAAAAGCTGCTGGTGCAGATATTCTTTGTTAATATTTGATAAATAATTTCTTTCATATTTTTTATTTCGTATTGCATCAGCTATTCTGTGAAATAACAATGGGAATCGTCTGTTAGTTAGAAAAAGAATTACTATGACAGCTATAGTCATATATCCAGCAATTGCATAGTAATGATTCTTTTTTGTGATAAGCCATAGCAGTATGGGTATGGGGGTTGTAATGTTAATTGATTCAAGAATTAATGTTAAATATAAGCCTTTACGTATTTTGACATCATTAAAAACTTTACTGCATTGATAGATAAAGTAAAGTTGATAGAGTATAAACAATGTTCCGCCAAAAAAAAGAAGGATACTGAAAACATTAATACTATGGAAATAAATTGAGTAAATGATGTTATCTTTAACATGTGCAGGTAAAAGATAATACATACATTCAAGACAAAATACAAGAATAGACGGCAAGAAATGACTCAAGAAACGAATGGATATTGTCAGGGTATTATGTAATAAAGAATAATAATATAAGTAATTTAGTGGTCCAATTGTATAAATAGATGTTAAATAAAATATGAGCGATAGTTGTTTTTGAAGGCCGTCTGTTGCCATGACTGCATGGTTATACAAAATAAGGGCTACATCAGCCATGACGATGGATGTAAGGTAGTCAAGTTTTGTGCGGCGAGTCTTTCCAGTAATCTGTTCAATGCCATGTAGTAAGGTGAAAATTGCTCCAAATATGATGATGGTAAATGATATATTCATGATAAACAGTAAAATCAATGAACCTATACTAAACTGTCAATCATATGCTGTTATGTATATATATTCTTGATTATCAAGATGTGCAAAAAAAGCAAATGGATATTTTTTAGGTAATTGTATAAATGTTTCCTCTTGCATTAAGAGTAAACATGAATTATATAAAAGTTCTAAAATTTTTATTATTACTAATGTTTGCACTTGTACAAGGTTTGATTGTGAAATATCTGGCAGTGAAATAACATCAAATAAAATATCTGAAATCATGTCAATATCACACCCACCAAATTGCGAAAAGATAGTTTTATTAAAATCCAGAACATTATAAATATTCTCTGCTTTTGGAAGCAATGGATGGATTGGGTCAGAATAAGTCTTTTTAATGATATAACCATCATATGCTGATGCTAAAATTATAGAAGGAATAAAATATTCTTGTTCCGGAGCATCAATTAAGAGTGTAATTGCCTGAATTTGTTCATGCTTTAACTTACGAGTATATAATTTGAGTGTGTTAGCAAGATCATTTGTCATGGTATGGACAATTTCATTATCATCAATATATAAGAAATCCTTTAAACATGTTTCAATTTCTTTTCTTTGACTGTTGGATAATAGTTCCTGGTAATAATTTTGAAACGTTTTAGTAAAGGGGTTATTTTGGATATTATTTAACATTTTAACCTTCGTAGCTATATTTTAATATTATATGTCTATTCTATAAAATTTTTCTTCAAACTCAATTATTAAATATTTTCCGTGATGGGATATTCAATAATCCTTTTAAATTTTTAAGTCCCAGGCTTACAACAGTTTGAGCATGAGTTTTCAAAACAGGAAGAATTAAATGGTTTTAAATTTTGAAATGCTCGGGATAGTTCTATGGCTTTTTTAACACTTCCCTTAGTATCGTATTGAGTCAGAGCAACAATATGGCTCATAGTATCCCTCTTGTATTGATAAAAATATATTTGAGACCTCTGAACAAAAGTCAAAACAAAAAAATTTAGTAATTCTTTAAAATAAAAAGTCTTAATTTTTAAAAATG